>JBBSEI010000021.1:0-51001 GCA_038239865.1 Chthoniobacterales bacterium | reverse complement strand
GCAGAAATTGTAGAACGCCTTGACGTAGTTTGTGATTTGCGTGGCCGTCAACGCAGCGGGATTCGAGAGGAGCAGCACCTCGGTGTTACTCAGCGATTTCGGCCCCGAGATTTCCCAGTCATACCAGTTCCCGTAGAGCGTGGTCGTCGGGGAGTAAAAGTTCGCCGTCATCCAATCCAGCCCCGCCGCGATCGCCGTGCGCAGAGTGGCATCCTGATAGAGCGCGCAAGTCGGGATCGCGTAAGCCTGCGCCATCGCCTCGAGCCGCTGAAAAGTGGAGACGATGTTCCCCGAAGCCGTGTCCGCCGTGACGCCCGCCTGCACGCCGAGCGGCAGATCGCTCCACAGGTAGCCCGTCGTCGCACCCGTCATCACGCCCGCGGTGATCGTGCTCAAATAACCTGCCGCCTTCGTATTGATGCTCGACGCGCTCTTCGCCGCCAGCGCATCCGTGGCCAGCGTATTCTGCCAGGAAATCCGCAGCGTGTCGTATTCGGTGGCCGATGCGCCGAGGATCAATGCGATGAAGGCGACGAATGCTGAGAGGAAGCGGAGCATGGGGTTGTTGAAGCAGAGAGGGAAATGTGCCGTCCGATTGTCAGCGTTCGGTCACGGCGTTCCGAAAAGTTGTCAGCGTTTCGTAAAAGTCAGCCGTTTGTTCCGTCGTGGCCTCACGAATGGTTCTGAAAAAGCATGCGCTGGCGGGACAAGGCCAATGCCGCAAGGGCTACCGCGCCTTCAGCTTCTTCGCGGCCATTCATGCGGCGGCTACACGCGCAAAACGTGCCGGTGGGAAAAGTGGAAACGGCACGATCCGGCGCGGACTTTTGCTCGACTTCGCTGCGTCACTTCACGCGATGGAACTCCACGACCTTCGCACGCACGAAGAACATTTCGGACAATGCCGACGCGGGCGCGGGACAATATTGCGATGAGGCGATGACCGCTCAGCATGGCTTCATGGCAGGCGAAAACCAAAGTGAATACATTGATGAATGGCGTCTAAAAATCTTTGCTCCCGCGCTCAGGACTGAAATTGCCGCTCATGCGCTCATTGTCACCGCAACCTCACGTTTCGATTGGCCTCTTGCCAAGGAGTTCCTCCACTTGATGGCCACTCAGCAAACTGAAGTTCTAGCCGCCGCCGCTGCCAGCGAGACGGGATGCTTCGTGCTGCAGCCGGGTGACTGCGTCACGGGGTACCATGCGGATTGCGTCAATATGAGCGATCAAAAGGATGTGAAAGTCGCGGCGGCAAAGACGCGGCGACCGTCGGGCCAGCGGGCTTCGGCTTCGACCCACTGCTCGCCGGTTGTGGCGGGTGTGACGGTGAAGTCGGGGCCACCGAAAGTGGGTTCCTGGCCCTTTGCTTCCCAAAGGATTTCCGCCTCGGTAAGATCGAGGCCTGGAGCTTGCAGGATGACGGTAAATGGCCGGTGGGATGCCGGGTGGCCCTGGCGCGCAACGATCTGTGCAGGCGTGGTTTTCCACTTCTGTTCGCGCAAGCCGGTCGTGGCGGCGAGCGCGGCGGTGCAGGCGAGGCCGCGGGCTTGATTTACGACGACGGCCTCGGTCGTCACGTTGAAGCTGTCGGCCCAGCGGTCATAAAATGGAAACGGGGACTCGGTGGCGTTGTCGGATGGAAAGGTGAGCGCGGTAAGTTCGCCGCCATACTTATTTAATTTGGCGGAGCCGGTCTGGATATTCCCCAGCGGCAGGCCGGAAGGCGGAAGAACCCGGCGGGAATTTTGCGCGTATTGGTTCACGGTTTCATGCTGCCTGTTCGCGCCGATGCCGGTGATGAAGGGCATGTTTACGGGGTTGCAGCCGCTTTCATAATTCAAGTTGGTCAGGATGGCATCGAGATACTCCGGGCGGGGACGGAGCTGCTGCGCGACGGTGAGATCAAAGGCGCGGTCGCCGGAAAAATACCAGCCCGCGGCCTTGATGCGTTTGGCTTCCAGATCGAATGCCGTGCCGTACGCATTCGCCTGCGAGCGCGCGAGGGCGTCGTCCGCGGCGGCGATGATCTGCGCGATGCATTTTGCGAGGTAGGCGGCGTCGAGCTGGCCTGCGTCGAGTCGCCCGGTGCGTGCGGCAAAGGCATAGCTGCGCGCGGTGCATCCATAGCTCTCGAAGAGCCGCTGCCACGTCCATTTCAGCGTGGCCGCGGACTCGGGATCGTACCACGCGATGAGCTGTCGTTGATAGGTGGGATCGCCCGTGGCGAGGAACATTTCGCAGGCTGCCCACGCGAGTTCGTCGTCGTGCATGAAGGTGTCGCCGTAGTGCGTGAGCTTTTGATACGCGCCGTCCTTTCCATGCTTCGCGATGGCGGCGGAGAGGAACCTCCAGCCGAGGCGCGCCTTTTCCAGATAGCTCGCGGCCGCGGCGGGAAATTGCGTTTTGAAAAGCGGCGACGATGCGGTCTGCGCGAGGGCGGCGACGGCGGCGGCGGTCGCGGAGGTGTTCTTCGGCCAGACGATTTGCGGGTCGCCGTGATCGGGCGGGACGTTGTCCTCGTACTTCCGGTTGCGCGGATAGACGAGGAAGAAAAATCCCCCGTCGCTGTCCTGCATTTTCGCGACGAAGTCCGCCTCCCACTTTGCCTCCTGCAAGAGATCGCTGCGCCCATCGCCGCTCTCGGGCAGGCCGAGATTGTCGAGCGCGCCGGCACCGGGAAATGCGTCGGCGGCGAAGACGAGCGCGTGGATCATCAGCGCGCTGTTGATCGTGTACTTGCTGTAGTCTCCCGCGTCGTGATGCCCGCCGCTCACGTCAATGCCGCCCGTGCGGATGAAAGGGTAAAGCTGTGCCGCAGCGCTCGCGAGGCGCGGTGCGGTGTGCCGCGGATTGCTCGCGCAGTCGCCATTGCCGGAGGCGATGGCCTTCCACACGAAGTCAAAGGCGGACTGCGGCAGCGGCACCTCCGCCGGCTCGCTGTGGCAGATGCCATGCGTGTGGCGTGTGTACGGCAGCTCGTTCGCAGTGCCGCAGCGCTGGTGGTAAAGGCGGTTGTCGATCCGCAATTCGCGACGCGCGAGCGGCGCGTGGAACGGGCGGCGCTTGAAACCGACTGCCTCGACGGCGACGGCACGCCCGTCTGCCAAGACCGAAAATCGCGCGGGCGTTGGAAGAGTGACGGTGCCTTCGGCCGCGATGAAATCCCAGCTCTCGACGCGCTGCGGATCGGGCTGCTTGAAGTTGATCCGCGTAACTTCGAGGAGAGTCGGCGAGAGGATGCGCAATCCGTTTTCCTCGGCGCGCGACGCGGAGCTGCGCTGCGGCAGGAGTCTCCAAAAGCTCACCGCAGCAAGCAGCGCGAGCGCAGCAGCGACGGCGTAATTTTTCCCTCTCATGCGATGCCTCCGCCTGCCGCCGCCGCGCGCTCCTCGCTGCGCGCGGCCTTTCGCCAGACCTCGATGCTGGCGACGAATGCGAGCAGGATCAGCCACATGTAGAGGTTCTTCGTCTGCGTGAGCACGCGCTCGATGGTGCTGTGGTAATACTGGATCGTGAGCGCGATGAAGAGGCCGTAGAGGAACGTGCCCCAGAGTGTCCACCACGTCGCGAGGAGGCGGCGAAAACACCACCACGTCGTGACTGCGAGGAAGAGCATGTATGAGATGAAACCGGGGTAGCCGTTCTCGGCGAGGATGAGCCAGTAATGGCTTTCGGGCTGCGGCTTTGCCTCCTCGGGATCGACGGTGTAGCCGCGGTCAATCGTCCAGCGGTCAATGCAGTCGCCGTAGGTCCACGGCGGATTGATGACGAGCGCATAGTTGTTCCATCCGAGGCCGATGGCGGAGTCGGCGAGCATGAGCTTCGACGCCTTGATCAGCAGCACGCGCAGCTCCGAGCTTTCCTTGTTGCGATCTTCATTGAACCGCACGCTGACCGTGGTCCACGTGAGCGAAAGTCCGACGACCGCGAGCAGGCCCAGCGTGCCGATGAAAGTAATCTTCCGCGAAGTCACGCGCTCCGCGAGGCTCACGCCCATGACGAGCACGCTGCCGATGGCAAAAAAAACAGCGACGCCCGCGAGAGGCTCGCCTGCACGATGATGCCGCACGCCGCGTAGCCGAAGCCGTAGAGCCGCGCGAGCTTCGCCGGCGTGGGCGTGCTCATGGCCACGGCGAGCAGCGGGAGCCCGCACATGTAGGCCCACATCGCGAGCGCATTTCCCCGCTAGCGCCCGCTGCCGAGGCTCACGCTGGGCTGCACCGCGGCCGCGCTTGGCACGGCGATGCGCGAGCCTTCGTTGGTCGCGACGGTGCGGACGAAGCTCGAAACCAGCGCGGCGGACTGCTGCCGGTCCGCTGGGCCGGCTATTTTTCCAAGCAGCGGGAACTCGCGCTGAGCCGGCGTTTCGATCGCAATATCGTGGCGACTGATTTCATGAAGGGCGAACTGCTCACGAATGGTTTCGACGAGCGGCGAATCGAAATCATCCCGCCGGTGCCGCGGCCCGGCGTGGAACTGCGCAGCAGTTTTTCCGATCGCAACCGCGTGCTTTTCGCCGGGCAGATCATCCGCGGAAAAGGCGTGGACGTGCTGCTGCGGGCGCTCGCGCAGGTGCGGAGTCCATTCGATGCGCTCATCGTCGGCGACGGGCATCATCGCGCGGCGTGCGAAAAGCTGAGCCGCAAGCTCGAGCTCGCGGATCGCGTGACCTTCACGGGATTTTTGCCGCAGGCGGATTTGCATGAATTTTACCGCGACACGTCTGTCGTCGTCGTGCCCTCGGTCTGGCCGGAGCCGATGGGACTGGTCGGGCTCGAAGCGATGCGCGCCGCGCTGCCGGTGGTGGCATTTGATGCCGGCGGCATCAGCGCGTGGCGGCGCGATGGCGAGAACGGATTCCCCGTGCCGTGGATGGACACGGCGCAATTTGCCCGCCGCCTCGACGAACTCCTCGCAAACAAGACGCTCGCCCGTGCGATGGGCGCACGCGGGCTGGAACGCGTGACGCGCGATTTCGATTTCAATCGCTACATCACGGCGCTGGAAAATCTTTTTGAACGGATGACTGCGGAACGGAGCCGCCTGTGCGCAGCATGAGCAAAGCCACTTGCGTCATCGGCATCGCTGGCGGGAGCGGCTCCGGCAAGAGCTGGCTCGCCACTCATCTCGGGCAAAAGCTCGGCAGCCATGCCGCGCTGCTCGCGCAGGACTGCTACTGCAAGGATCGCACGAGCGTAGACCGGGCCGCCGCGAAGAAGCTGAACTTCGATCATCCGAACGCCATCGAATCGAAACTTTTCCTGCGCCATCTCGCGGCGCTGCGCCGCGGCGAGGGCGTGGAGACTCCACTTTACGACTACGCCACGCATGTGCGCCGCGCGGAGACGCGGCGCGTCGAGCCCGCGCCAGTGCTGATCGTCGAGGGGCTTTTCGTGCTGCACGATCCGCGGCTCGCGGAGCAGTTCGACGATTCCGTTTTCGTGGATGTCCCCGCCGACGTGCGGCTCATGCGCCGCATCCGCCGCGACGCTGCGCACCGCGCCATCGATCTCGAGGAGACGCTGCGACTTTACGAAAATTTCGTCCGCCCGATGCACGAGCGCTTCATCGCGCCGTCCGCGGCGCGCGCGCGCAAAGTGTGGCATCCGCTCGAGGAGTGCGGCTTCCCGCGGCAGTGGCTCCAGAAACTCAAACAAACCCTCGCATGAACACCTCACCCGAAGAACTCGTCGCCTATTGGTCCAAGGCCGGCCCCGCCGCGGTCGCGCAGCCATCACCGCGCGGCTGTGGCTGAAGCTGGCGCTGTGGCGCGGTGTCGTCGCTGGCTCGCTCCTCATCAAGCGCGCGCTCGGCATCCTCGCTGGCGCGTGTGCGCTCATCGCCCTTTCGCCGGTGCTGCTCACGGTCATCGTGCTGATCAAACTGGAAGATCGCGGGCCGATCTTTTTCCGCCAGACGCGCGTGGGCCTGCGCGGGCGGCTTTTCGGCATGTGGAAATTCCGCTCGATGGTGCTGAACGCGGACAAGCTCAAGGACCAGCTCCTCGCAAAAAACGAGATGCAGGGCGGCGTGACTTTCAAAATTAAGAACGACCCGCGGATCACGCGCATCGGAAAATACCTGCGCAAGTTTTCCATCGATGAAATGCCCCAGCTTTGGAACGTGCTGCAGGGCGACATGTCGCTCGTCGGCCCGCGCCCGCCGGTGCCGCGCGAGGTGCAGGAATACACCGTCGAGGACCGCCAGCGCCTGCTCGCAAAGCCGGGCCTCACTTGCTTCTGGCAGGTCGGCGGCCGCAGCGAAATTGACTTCGCGGGGCAGATGCGCCTCGACGTGGCCTACATCAAATCGCAGAGCCTCTGGCTCGGCATCAAACTGCTTTTCAAAACCGTGCCCGCCGTTTTGTTCGGCAAAGGCGCATACTAACCCAGCCATGAACGCCTCACCACAGACAACCTGCGTGCTCAGCCACACGTACCTCGGACGCAACACGGCAGCACGCTGCTGAACATCGGGCACGGTTACCGCGTGGAGATTGCCGAGCGATTCATCCTCAGCCCAGGGCAGCCTTTCCATCTCGTATTATCACGGCCCGGACGAGCGCGAGGTCAGCCATGCCGAGGATCACGTGACCCTGACGGCGCTCGCGCCGATGGCGGACACGGTCGAGATGCGGATTTTTCGCGGCGGGGCGCGCGTCCTGGTCGAGGACTGCTCAAAGCTCGCGCGCAACGATCCGCTTTGGCGGAAAACCGGCATCACCTGCGCGTGCCCGGTTTTGTTTCAGGGTGCGGTTGTCGGCGTGGTCTCGATCATCCGGCGCACGTCCGGGCCGCATTTCAGCGCGGCGCAAATCCACCTCGTGAGGGCGGTCGCGGATTTCCTCGGCATCGCGCGCACCACCGCCCACCTGCAGAAGCAGCGCCCGGAGCAGCAGCGCGCGCTGCGGGAGATGGAGATCGCGGCGGAGATTCAGCAACTCCTGCTCCCGCGCTTTTTTCCGAACAGCGCCCGATCGCGGATCTTCGGCATCTCGCAGGCGGCCACGGAAGTCGGCGGCGATTATTTCGACGTGCTGCCCATCGGTGACCACGGCGTGCTGCCGGCCATCGCGGATGTCATGGGCAAAGGCATGCCCGCGGCGCTTCTCGCCACGGTGCTGCGCACCACCATCCGCGCGCGGCTCGATCTGGCTGACCACCCCGGCCGGCTGCTCAGCGAGATCAACGACCAGCTCGGCGCGGACCTCGCCACGCTCGACATGTTCATCACCGCGCAGCTCGCCTATTTCTGCTACCTGACAAATGAACTGACCTATGCCAGCGCCGGGCATTGCCCGATCCTGAGGTTCCGCCGCGGCAGCCTCATCGCCGCGGAGATGCCCGCCATCTTCATCACCGGCAGCGGCGACCCGAAGTTTCGCGCAAGGGCGGAAGAGATCGGTGCCGCCGGCTTTTTCACCAAGCCTTTCAGCCCGGTGGAACTGCAACGCCGCGTCAAGAAACTCCTCGGTCTATGAAAACAGAATCCCTCGACCTTTTCATCTTCGCCGACGCGCTCGGCTGGACGCAGGTGCAGCGGCGCGGCTTCCTCGCCGATCTTTTTCCACACCGCGCGCCGTGCGATACGATCTTCGGGTACTCCGCCTCGTGCGACCCGAGCATCCTCACCGGCAAGCTCCCCGCCGAGCACGGCCACTTCTCCTTTTTCGTCCACGAGCCGCGGCGCTCGCCGTTCCGCTGGGCGCGGTGGCTCGGCTGGCTGCCGCAGTGGTTCGCCGCGCATCACCGCGTGCGGAATCGCGTGAGCCGCTGGGTCGCGGCGCATGAAAAATACACCGGCTACTTCCAACTCTACAGCGTGCCGTTTTCAAAGCTTCCGCACCTCGACTACACGGAAAAGCGCGACATCTATCTGCCCGGCGGAATCAATGGCGGACAGCCGACGATCTTCGAGCACTGGGAGCAATCCCGCGTCCCGTGGACGCGCTCCGACTGGCGCGCGGGCGACATCGCGAACATCGCCCACATCAAATCCGAAATCGCGCGCGGTAAAATCCGTCTCGCTTACCTCTCCACCGCCGGGCTCGACGCGACCATGCACGCGCACACCATCGACTCGCCGGAGACCGACGCGGCATTCGCAAAATTCGAGCGCTGGGTGCGTGAGATCCACGACCTCGCCAGCCAGCATTACCGCGAAGTGCGCCTGCACCTTTTCAGCGACCATGGCATGACCAACACCACGCGCGTCAGCCGCATGATGGTCGATTTTGAAAACGCCGGCTTCATCTATGGCCGCGACTACGCAGCGGTGTGGGACTCCACGATGGCGCGGTTCTGGTTCCCCGGTGGCGACGCCGTGCGCAGCGCCATCCGCGACTGGCTGGCCGCGCGCGCCGAGGGCCGCATCGTCACCGACCGCGAACTCACCGCCTGGGGCTGCCACTTTCCCGACCGCCGCTACGGTGAACTTTTCTACCTGCTCGACAACGGCTGCATCTTCGCCCCGTCCTTCATGAACCGCTCGCGCGTCCCGGCCATGCACGGCTTCGACCCCGCCGAGCCCGACAGCCGCGCCTGCTGGCTGGCCACGCACCCCTGCGAACATCCACCCGCACGGATCAATGAAATCTTCGACGTGATGAAAGCCGCCGCATTGCGAGTGAAATTTGCCGAGGCAGCTGCCCTGATTCCTAGGTGAACAGCGCGACGTGAATTTTAAAGTGAAAACACTCGCATTTTTTGGCAAGTCTCCCTCTTTCCAGAGGGAGTGGGCAGAGCTGGATTCGAACCAGCGAAGGCGTAAGCCAGCGGATTTACAGTCCGCCCCGTTTGACCACTTCGGTATCTACCCGTTTCGCGGAGGGGCGTGGTTATACGCACGCCACTCGCGGGCGCAAGGGTTTCGCGGGGAAAAATGTGTGCGCCGCCGCCATTCACCACGGCCACACCCGGCGCCAGAGCGGCTTCTTCTCTGGAGTGGCTGCGGGCGTTGGCGCGGCAGCGGGCTTGGACGTTGCGGCGGATTTCGGCGCAGCTTTGGACTTGGGTGCGGGGGCAGCGGCAGGAGCGGGAGCGAGGCCTGGAACTTTCTCGCGCGGGATGATGCTCACCTTTTTCAGGATGATGCGCTCGATCGGATAGTCGTTCGTGTCGGCGGAGCGGTTCGAGATGGCCTCGAGCACATCGAGGCCGCGGATCACATTTCCGAAGACGGTATATTTTCCATCGAGCTGCGGCTGCGGCGAGATGCAGGCGTAGAACTGGCTGCCACTCGACCGGCGCTGCGGGTTCACCTTGTCGCCGATGCGGGCGGCGGCGACGGCACCCTTCGTGTGCCGGCGGTGAATCTCCGGCGCGAGCGTGTAGCCGGGACCGCCGGTGCCGACGGCGGAGCGATCCGTTTTTTTGCTCAGCGGATCGCCCGTCTGCACGATCGCGGTCGGGATGGCGCGGTGAAAGGCGCAGCCTTTGTAGAATCCTTTTTCCGCGAGCTTTTTGAAATTCGCGACCGTGATCGGCGCGTCCTTTTCGTAAAATTCGATCACGGCCTGGCGCACCGTGCCGTCCTCGAATTTAATCTCGAGCAGCGCGACATCATCGGCGAGCGCGACGTGGCTGAGGCTGAAAGTGGCGCAGAGTGAGAGGAGGAGAAGCGGGGATTTTTTCATGGGATGAATGGGAGCGGATGCAGCGCGAGGCGCACCGGAGCGTCGGTCGCACACGGCGCGGCGGCGAGGAATTCCGCGCCCGCTGCTTCCCTGCGCAGGTATCCGAGCGCGATGGGGCGGTCGAGTGCGAAACTGAATGCCACGCTCGTGACCCGCCCGAGATCGCGCGCGGGATCCGCCGCGGAGAAAATGCGCGCACCGGCGACGGGCGGCACGCCGTCCGCGGAGACGAAGCCGCGCAACTCGCGGTTCACGTGGCCGACGCTGCGCAGCCGCGAGATGACCTCCTGGCCGATGTAGCAGCCCTTGTGAAAATCAATGTGCGTGCGGTCCAGCCCGGCCTCGGGCGGCAGCGTGGTTTCGTCGAGTTCGCGGCCCCACCGCGGGACGCCGCGCTCGATGCGGATGAGTTCCAGCAGCGATTCGGACAGCACGGGAATCCGCGCAGTGATCTTTTCCCACACTGGCGGCAGGTCCGTGCGAACAGGCGGAAAATAATCGTGGCCCGCGATGCCGAAGCGATTCGACGGCACGAGCGCGGCGCGGATTTCCTCCGGCACGCCGTCCATTTTCACTCCGAGAAAATGGACGATCGCGATGCTCCCGGTGACGTCCTCCATCGTCACGTCGTCGGCGATGATGTAGCGCTCCAGCCTCGGCGGCAGCACCTCGGCCACGGCGGAATCTGCATCCATGAGCACGCCCGACGGGCCGATGCTCACGAAGACCTCCGCGCACAGCCGGCCCTTTGCGGTGGTCACGCAGGCGGGAAAAACCGACGGACATTTTGCCGCCGCGACATTCGCGGTGAGCTGGCCGTTGAGATAGCGGATGCGATCGGCGCCTTTGAAAAGCAGCTTCACGCGCGATGCGAGATCCACGACTCCGCCACGCTCGCGAAAAGCACGATATTCGTCTCCACTCACGCCGTGGGTCGCCGCGCCGCTCATTCCGCGGGCACCGCTTTCGGCGCGCCGGTGTGGTTGTCGTACAGCTTCGCGAGCGCAGCGTAGTCGAGATCGCCGAGCCCTTTCATCACCGCGCCGTAGAGCACGCCGCCGACGGTGCTCGTCGCCGGCACGTCGAGTTCGAGTTTGTTCGCGAGTTCGATGCCGAGCTGCACGTCCTTGAACATGTGCTTGAGCGAAAAATGCGGCGCGTAATCGCCCGCGAGCATCGCGCCGAGCTTGAGGTCCGTCACACCGCTGCGCATCGCGTTGTGCTCGATGGCCTCCTTCAGCGCCTCGGGCCGGATGCCGGCATGCTTCACGATGGCGAGCGCCTCCGCGAGCGTCTGCACGGTCACGGCGCTGATGAGATTCGTGACGACCTTCACCACGGCCGCCTGCCCCACGCTCCCGATGGGGATGATCGCCTTGCTGCTCGCCTCGAGGATCGGCCGCGCGCGCAGGAAATCCTGCTCCTCGCCGCCGAGGTAGTACACGAGTTCGCGCTTGTCCGCCGCAGCCTTGCTGCCGGTGAACGGCGCATCCAGAAACCGCGCGCCGAGCTCCCGCACGCGCTGCGCCGCGGCGAGCGTGCCCTCGAGGCCGATGGTCGCATTGCACACGATGAGATGCTGCGGCGTGAGCACCGGGCTGAGCGCCTCGATCGTCTCCATGACCGCGCGCGCATCCGCCACGAAAATCTGGATCACCTCGCACTCGAGCGCGACCTCCACCGGCGAGCCGAGGAAATTGGGCGCGGGCTTCGGCGTCCGATTCCACACGCACGCATGGAAGCCCGCGTGCCGCAGTCCCGCCGCCACGCGCGTGCCGATGATGCCGAGTCCGATGACGCCGGCGTTCTTCCTGTTTTTATTCGTTTGGGCCATGTGCTGAGAAATTCCGCGCGCAATGCAGCAGGAACGCCGCCGCCCCGCAACACGCGTGAGGCGGCGCTGATTTGGAAACCATGAAGCTGCGAAATGCACGCGCCAGGGTTGCGACGAAAGTCGGCGCGGATTCAGCAGTCGCCGTCTCTGCACCGGAGGCCGCGGTCCGCGGATTTTGATCCCCAACCTTCATGGATTCCTGGCTTCCAAATTCGGGATCAGGACGCCACTGCGACTTACTTCTTCGCCGCAGGCTTCGCGGGAGCAGGCGGCACCGGCGCCGGTGCCGGAGCTTCCGCCGGGAGGTTCAGTTTCACGTCCGCCTTTTGCCGCATCTCCGCGATCATTCCGTCAATCGCCGCCTTCTTCTTCTCGCGCGAAAGATGCGCGAGGATCTGCGGCTTCGCCTCCTCGAACGGCTGCTTCACCGCGGCCTTCCGATCCGTGACCTTGATCACATGGTAGCCGAATTCCGAGCGCACCGGCTCCGGCGACACCTCGTCCTTCTGCAGCTTGAACGCCGCCTCCGCGAACGGCTCCACCATCGCCCCCTTGCGCGGGAAATAGCTCAGGTCGCCGCCGCGCTCCTTCGCGCCGGGCTCCTCGCTCAGCTCAGCCGCGAGCTTCGCAAAATCTTCCTTCTTCGCGCGCAACGTCGCCGCCTCCGCCTTCTTCATCGCCTCGGTCACTTTCTCCGGCGACGCATCCGGCGTGAGACGGAAGAGGATGTGGCTCGCGCGCACCGTCTCCGGCTGGTCGAAATGCTGCGGGTTCTTTTCGTAAAATTCCTTCGCCTCCGCATCCGTCGCGTCCGCCGCCTTGCCCTTGATCTGGTCGTCCACCCACTGCCGCTGCTGCATGCGTTTCGCGATGTCCGCCTTCAGCGACTCGATCGTCATGCCCATCGTCGCGAGTTCCTTTTTCACGTCCTCGATGGTCGCCTTGCGCGCCTCGCGGATTTTTTCAAATTCCGCATCCACCGCCGCCGGCTCCACCTTGATCGAGGCGGACGCCTTCGTGACGAGGCGCTCGTTGATCATGTCGTCGAGAATCATCTTCAGCACCCCCGACTTCTGATCCGCCGGGACCGAATCCACGGGCATCCCGCGGCTCGCCGCCGCCCGCGCGAACGCCTGCTCCACCTCCGCATTCGTGATCGGCTCGCCATTCACCGTCGCCGCGATTTCCGCGGAAAGTCCGCCCGGTCCCTTCGCCCCCGTCGCCGCGACGGGCTTGCCCTCCGCCAGCGCGGACGCGGCGGTGGCGATGGAAATGGCGATGGCGAGGCATTGCGAACGGTGTTTTTTCATAGGAGGCGCGGACGCTTGCACGCCTCCCCGCATGTGGCGAGGGCTTTTCCGGAAAAATTCCGCGACGCGATTTTCGGTCAAAGAAGGCGCATGGAAAAGCCGATCGCGCAGGCGCTGAACCGCAGCCGAACGCAAATTTTCGCAGAAAGGATTCCGAAAATCTGCGTCCGTCCGCGGACATCTGCGGTTCAAAATTCCGCCGCATCCGGCGCTCGAATCGCGCGGTGGTTCCGATGACGAACGGCGCCGCACTTTCCCGGAGCCTCCTCGCAAAACCACTGCCGGCAGCGGGACTCGAACCCGCACGAGAGTTACCTCCCAAGGGATTTTAAGTCCCTTGCGTCTGCCATTTCGCCATGCCGGCATCTGCGGATGATCAGGTCCTTCGCGGAACGCCGAACGCATCCTCCCGCACTTGTGCAGGGGTTTGTGCGATCCGCACAATCGAAATTGCCGAACGCCGCGCGGCTCACCCGCAGCCGGCCCGCGGCGCACAGCTCATGCGGTGGATCATTTGGGCTGCGCGAGAATCGCCGACGGCTTCGCCTTCGGCGGCGGCGGCACGAATTCCACGGATGCGGGCGCGAACTCGGTCAACTCCGGCAGCGTCGTCTTCACGCCCTCCGCGGGGACGTCGAGCTTCGCGCTCCACACGATGCCGTTCAGGATGAAGCGGCGCAGATCTTCGTTTGCCCAATTTTTGTAAAAGTGCGGCATCACGATCCCGAAGCCGCGTCCGCCCTCCGCGCGCTCCACGCACCACGATACGCTCTCACTTTTCGGCGCAGTCGGCGGCAGCATCGAGGTCGCGAGGACCGTCACGTTCGGCGCGATCCGGGTGCCCTCCTTGCCAAAATAATTGTGGATGTATGGCTCGTCGCGCAGCGTGAATTCCTTCCAGCCGCGCGCGATCGGATGCCGCGGCGCGGCTGGCGTGATCGTCGCGGCGTCGAAGATCTTCGCGATCGATTCGTGATGCGGGCACGAGCGGTTCGCAAAGTAGCCGCCGAGCCAGCGCAGCAGCGGATGATCGCCATCCTGCGCGACATCCTCGCCAAGCAGGCCCGTCGCGTAATGCACGCATACGATGCCGCAGCCGCGCTGCATCATCGCATCGAGGTCCGCGAGATTTTGCGCCGGATCCGGCAACCTCCCGGCGGGAAAAGTATCGCCGATGAAAACGACCGTCGCCGCCGCATCGCGCAGCACCTGCGACGGCCATTCCGACACCACATCGGCCTTCACGCCAGGCACATTTTCCATGTGCTCGAGGCAGTGCCGCATCAGCCGCCCGCCCGCCGCGACCTCATGCGATCCCGGCGGATGCGTGCTCGGCCCGACGACGATGAGCACACGCCCCGGCTCCGCGGCGCGCGACGGATGAACGATGCCGAATGACGCAAGCGAGAGCAGTGCGAGGAGGATGTTTTTCATGCGGGGAAGGGAAACAGCGATGGCCGATTCCGCGCCTTCGGGCAAGCCGGCACGCTCGCTCTTCCCGGCACAGAACACCTTGTCCCCGCCAAGCGCTGTCGTGCCTCGGGTTCAACCTGCCGAGCCCAGCCCTTCGCACGCGGCGCGGACGTTCCAGCCGCTTTCCTCGAGCGCGCGCCGCGCATTCGTTGCATCGGCGCCGGTGATTTCCTGCACGATGCGCACGGCGCGATCGCGCAGTTTCGTGTTCGAGGGATTCAGATCGATCATCAGATTCCCCATCACCTTGCCCGAATGCGTCATCGCGATGGTCGTGATCAGATTGAGGATCAGCTTCGTCGCCGTGCCCGCTTTCAGCCGCGTGGAGCCCGTCACGATCTCCGGTCCGGTGTCCGGCGCGATCACGATGCCGGGCAGCGGATGCTCGCGGTACGCGGGATTGCAGCAGAGAAGCACCGTCGCGGCGCCGCGGCGCTTCGCCTCGGCGAGGCAGCCCCAGACGAAGGGCGCGTGCCCGCTCGCGGAAATTCCCACGACCACATCCCGCTCGTTCACGCGCCGAAATTCGATCGCCGTTCGCCCCGCCAGCGCGTCGTCCTCCGCTCCCTCCACCGCGCTCCACAGCGCGGTGCGCCCGCCGGCGATGATGCCCTGCACGAGATTCGCCGGCGTGCGAAAGGTCGGCGGGCATTCGCTCGCATCGAGCACGCCGAGCCGCCCGCTCGTCCCCGCGCCGCAGTAGATCAGCCGCCCGCCTCCCGCAAACGCGCGCACCACCTCGCGGATCGTGCGTTCGATCGCCCCGGACTCCGCGAGGAGCTTCGCCGGAAGCGTCGCGTCTTCCTCGACCATCAGCCGGATCGCGTCGCCGATCGGCAGCTCGGAAAAGTGCGACGATCTCGGGTTTCGCGATTCCGTCGGTGCGGCGGACACCGTCCGCCAATTCGCGAACTCGCCCTCCACTTTCCCCCGAACCTCCGCGCGCTGTGCGGATGCCGCCACCGTTTTTTCATCGCCCATTTTCCGCGCGATCTCGACCGCGCCCCACACGCCCGGCCGGCCGAGCAGGTGGATTTCACTCTGCGGCCATCCCGCGCGGATTCGCTCGATGACCCCGCTCGCGAAATCCGGATTTTTCAAAAGCACCGCGCCGTTCAGGACGAACTGCACCTTCTCGCCGCACGCCACGATCCGCGCCGCGCAATGCACCGCGTCCTTGCTCAGGCGGTACGCCATTCGCCGGAGGATCGGCACCGCGATTTCATCCTGCCGGATCGCCGCCGCCTCGAAGACCACCTGCGCGAGGCTCGCGAGTTCAGTCTTGCTCGCCATCATGGACCACTCGATGAGCGACTCCGGATCATTCATCTGGAGGAAAGTGAGAATGTCCGCGCCGAGCGGCGGCAGATCGGCGTGGATGTCCGAGATCGTCACCACGGATCGCAGTGCATGCATCGCGATGTCGCATGAACTCCCGCGGTCGCCGATGATGTGGCCGCGCCCGCCCACTTTCACCATCCTGCCATCGCGCTGCCGCCCGAGGCAGCACGAGCCCGTGCCGCTCAGCAGGAGCACCTGCGCCGCGCAATCGCTCCGCCACTCCGCCGCCTCGAGCGCGAGCACGAGATCATCCGTGACCACCGCCGGCACGCCCGGCCAGATCGCGCCCACCGCCCGCGCGAGACGCTCGCGATCGCCCTCGGTGCGCACGCCCGCGCAGCCGATGCCGATGCGCGCGGGCTCCGCGGGGAGCTGGCTCCGGATTTCGCCGAGGAGCGCGGCAAGCGCTTCGCTGCTGAGGAGCCGCAGATTCCCCGGCCCGGCGGCGACGGTTTTCAGCACGGCGTTATCCTCGCTGTTCACGAGCAAGGCCGAAGTGCGAGTCCCACCGCCTTCGATTCCGAGAATGTTCATGCGGCGATGATGATCAAAAGCAGCGGCGCATACCCGCAGAAAAAGCGAATCCTCGCGACCCCACCGAGTCGCGCCAGCGCCCCACTGCGTCCCCGCACGCTCACCGATTGCGAGCGCATTTCCGGGATGCGGAAATGAACGCGCCGATTCGCCTTCACCGAAAATCGTGCGAAGCCGCGGAGGGAAGTTCACCGCACGCGAGCGCCGTGATCCGCTCCGCCTTCACGTGGATCACGCGCTCGGCATTTTGCACGATGCCCTCGATCTGCAAAAATTTCTCCTCGCCGATCACGAGCCGGCACCGCTCGTAAAGTTGCGGCGTGACGATCGCATTCGCGACGCCGGTCTCGTCCTCCAGGCTCACAAAAACAAATCCCTTCGCCGTGCCCGGACGCTGGCGGCAGATCACCATGCCGCCGATCACCACGCGCTCGCCGGTGCGCGCGGTTTCCAGATCGGATGCGCGCCAAAGGTGCGGCGCCTTCCCGCGCAGCAGCGCCATCGGATGCGCGCCGGTCGTGAGCGAGGTGCCCGCGTAGTCCGCTTTCACGCGCTCGAAAGGATCCATCGGCGCGAGCGGCAGCGCCGGCGACGCGTCGAGGCTGGCAAAAAGATCATCACTTTCCCGCACCGCCTCCACCTGCCACTGCGCGGCACGGCGATGCTCGGCGAGTCCGTTCAGCGCGCCGATTTTCGCGAGCGCGCGCAGCGCCGGTTTTGCGAGCCCGGTGCGGAGTTGGAAATCCGCGAGCGAGGCAAATGGCTTTTGCTGGCGCTCGCGAACGATGCGCGTGCCGTCCTCGCGACTGATGCCGCGCACGTAGCAGAGCCCGAGGCGCACGGCGCAACGCTCAGCTTCCTCAATCGTGCAGAGCCACTCCGACGTCGCGACATTCACCGGGCGGATGCGGACGCCGTGGCGCTTCGCGTCCTCGACGAGTGTCGCGGGGGAGTAAAATCCCATGGGCTGATTGTTGAACAGCCCCGCAAAAAACTCCGGCGCGCGATGCACCTTCAGCCAGCAGCTCGCGTAGGCGATGAGCGCGAAGGAAATCGCGTGCGACTCGGGGAAGCCGTACACGGCAAACGACTGCACGGCCTTCGTCACGCGCTCAATGACGTCCGGCGCGACGCCGTTGCGCTCCATGCCGGCGCGCAGCTTCACGCAGACCTTGTTCATTTTTTCCTGCGAGCGGTGGAAGCTCAGCGCGCGTCGCAGCTCCTCCGCCTCCGTGCCGGTGAAGTCCGCCATGACCATCGCGATTTTCAAAAGCTGCTCCTGAAACAACGGCACGCCGAGTGTGCGCTCGAGCACAGGCCGCAGGCGTTCATCAAAATAAGTGGGCTTCTCGCGCCCCTGCCGCCGCGCGAGATACGGGTGCAGCATGTCGCCCTGGATCGGCCCGGGCCGGATGATGGCGACCTCGACGACCACGTCGTAAAACACGCGCGGCATCATGCGCGGCAGCGTGGCCATCTGCGCGCGGCTCTCGACTTGGAAAGTGCCGATCGTGTCTGCGCGGCAGAGCAGATCGAAAGTCGCCGCGTCGTCCTTCGGGATCGCCGCGAGGAAAGCGGGGCACAGCCATCCTGGCTGTGCGGAGGGCGGGCATCCTGCCTGCCCATCCGCGCCGTCGCAGGCTGGAAGCCTGTGTTCCGGAAGTCCCCGCCCGCGCGACTGGCACATCTCGATCGTGTCCTGCATTGCGGCCATCATGCCGAGACCGAGCAGGTCCACTTTGATGATCCCCAAATCCTCACAGTCGTCCTTGTCCCACTGCGCGACGACGCGCCCCGGCATCGAGGCATTTTCCAGCGGCACAACGCTGCTCAGCATCCCCTCGCAAATGATCATCCCGCCGCTGTGCTGCCCGAGATGCCGCGGCAGTCCGTAGATTTTCTGATAAAGCGAAACCGCCGCCGCCGTGCGCGGATGCTCACGCGGGATGCCCGCGTTCGCGAGCTGCGCATCGAGTTCCATCGTGTGCGGAAAATCGCCGTTGCCGAAGAGGCGCGAAAAACGATCCAGCATTTCCGGCGCAAAGTTGAGCGCCTTGCCGATCTCGCGCATCGCGCTCTTTCCGCGGAAAGTGATCACGTTCGCCGTCATCGCCGCGCCGTGCTTGCCGTAGCGCCGGTACACTTCCTGGATCACGCGCTCACGCCGATCGCCGCTCGGCAGATCGAGATCGATGTCCGGCCACGACGTGCGCCCCTCGGACAGAAACCGCTCGAACAGCAGCTTGCACGCGATCGGATCGCACGCGGTGATGCCGAGCGAATAGCACACCACGCTGTTCGCCGCGCTGCCGCGCCCCTGCACGAGGATGCCCTCCGCCGTGCAGAAATTCACGAGGTCCCACACGATGAGAAAATATCCGCTGAAGCCGAGCCGCGCGATGAGCCCGAGTTCGTGCGCGAGCTGCGCGAGCACCGGCGGGCTGAGGTGCGAGTAGCGCGCGCGCGCACCCGCCATCGTCACTTTGTGCAAAAAGGAATCCATCGTCTCGCCCTCCGGCACGCGGTAGCGCGGGAATTCGTAGCCGAGATATTCCAGCGTGAAGCCAAGGCGATCCGCGAGGCGCACGGTGTTCGTGATCGCATCCGGCGTGTCCGCAAAAAGCCGCGCCATCTGCGCCGCGGGTTTGAAGTGCCGCTCGTCATTCAGCGAGAGCAGGCGGCCCGCAGCATCGAGGTGCGTGTGATGCCGCGCGCAGGTGAAAACGTCGAGCACCGCGCGCTCGGAACGCATCGCGTGCAGCACGCCATTCGTCGCGAGCAGCGGCAGGCCGTTTGCCGTCGCGAGATCGCGCAACGCATCATTCTCGCGCTCCTCGCCCCGTCGCAGATGCCGCTGCATTTCCACGAAGACGTTGGATTTTCCAAATGCCGCCGCGAGCCGCACCGCACATGCGTCCGCCCCGCTGCGATCGTCGCGCGCGAGCGCGCGACGCAGCGGCCCCTCCTCATCTCCCGTGAGTGCGACGAGGCCCGCGGAAAATTCCGCAAGCTCATCCCAGCGCACGGGCGTGCCGGCTTTGCCCGGAACACAGGCTTCCAGCCTGTGCGGCCCGCAGGCATCCTGCCTGCCAGTGCGGCGGGCTGGAAGCCCACTGGCCGCACACGCTGGAAGCGTGTGTTCCGCGCGCAATTTCGCGCGCGTGATGAGCTGGCCGAGATTGCGGTAGCCCTCGCGCGATTCCACGAGCACCGGCAGCACGCTGCCGTCGTCGAGCGTCAGTTCCGCGCCGACGATCGAGCGCACGCCACTCTCGTGCGCCCGCGCATGCACGCGCGCCGAGCCGTACACGCCGTCGCGGTCGCACACCGCGAGCGTGCCGATGCCCAGTTCCGCCGCCCGCGCGACGAGCGCCTCGGGATGCGAAGCCGCGCGCAAAAAACTGCACGCGCTGCGTGCATGGAGTTCGGCGTACATCGCTACGAAATTTGTGCCGGCATCGGCACGATGCGGCCTGCGCCACTCTCCGCGATCGGCCCGTCGTAGCTGCCTTCGACGCGCCATTCACCGCCTGCGCGCGCGAGGCGGTAGAGACCGCCGGCTTCGGTTTCGATGTCCCATTCCTCCATCGCCCAGCGCTCGCTTTCCCACCAGCCGCCGCTCGCGCGATACGGACCGAGCACGTCGCGGATCACGCCGCGCACTTTTTCCGAAACGATAAATTCCGGCCGGTGCCGCACCACGCGCACCTCCGCCGCGAGGGGCGGACGCCACCGGCGCAACGGCAGCCCCACGGTGAAATCTTCCGTCGCACCCGCGGTCGGCGACGCCGCATGCAGCTCGTGAAAACGCGGCGCGCCGAGCCGGAAACTGTCGGGCCGGTGCGTGTCGAGGACTTCGGCGGTGCCGACATTTTCCGCGCCGACGAGGGCGGCGAGCCGGCCGAGCGTTTCGCCGAAGCGGTTCGGATCGCGCAGCGGACTTTCGAAGAGCTGGAACTGCTGCCGCTCGACGTGCGCGGACTCGATGCGGAGCCGCGCGCCCGTCGCGCAGCGCTCCAGCCGCAGCCCGTCGAGGTGCGTGTGCAGGATGCGGAAAAGCACGTCCACCTCCGCGGTCGGCGAGGGCACGGTGAAGGTGCGTTCGTGCGCGGTGCCATCGGCGAGCGTGAGCGTGAGCGTCATGCGCCCGGCGACGCGATAGACATGGCCGAGGCGCACGGTGAGCTGCTCGAGAAAGCGGCGGACGATGAAAAGGATCGGCTCGACCGTTTCGATCTCGCGCTCGAAATCGAACGCCTCGGCGAACTCTTCCACCGCGCGCACCAGCCGCAGCGGGCGCTCCGCTTTCCCACTCGCGCGCTCCCACAGCCGCGCGGCTTCCGGGCCGAGGCGGTCCATGAGTTCACCGCGCGGCAGGCTCGTGAGCTGCGCGAGATTATGGATGCCCCAGTCGCTGAGCAGCGCGAGCAAATCGGGCGCGGGGTTCAATTCATGCAGCGCGAGGTCCGCGAGAAAAGTCTGCGGCGTCTGCACCGTGAGCACGGGCCGCGCGTGGCGCGCAGCGATAAATGCGAGGTCGGGATTTGCCGCGATGCCGATCTGCCCGCGGAGCCGCAGGGCTGCGAGATTTTCCACGATGCGCGCACCGAGCGCTGCCCAGTCCTGCCCGCGTGCCGCTGCGGAGTTCGGCGAAAGGCCACGGAGATTCACCGTGCAAAATCCATCCGCCGTCGCCTCGACTTCCGGCGAGAGCGTGCCCGCGATTTCGATCAGCGCCGATTGCGCGGCGTGCTCCTGCGCGACGCTGCGCGGCACGATCGTCAGCGCCGGACAGCGTGCGAGCGCCTGCGTGGAAGTCTGCCCGATCGTCACGTGCGCCGCCTGCGCCGCGTCGTTGATCTCGAGGATGCCCGCCTTCGGATCATTTTCCTCCACGATCGCCACGGGCTGCGCGTGCAGTTCCTCGCGGAAGCGCAGCGCCGCCTGCAGGCGGAAATTGGGAACGAGGACGACGGCAAACATGACGTGTCCTCATGCGGTGGCGTGTTCACTTTCCCACGACGGCGCGATGGCCGTGCGCCGCGGAAAAACGCGCCACGCCGCGCCCGCGAAAAGCTCGTGCCGCCAGCGCCGCTGCGCCGCGAGCGTCCAGCGCGATGCGCCGGTGATGCGCACGTGCGCGGCCTCCACCATCGGTTGCGGCGTGAGCACGACGACGGCCGCGGTCGTCTGTTCCGCGAGACGCTGGAAGCGGTGCCAGGTGTTCGCGGGGATGCGGCGCAACTGCGCGGGCGGCGCAGCCTGCAAATCGAGCAGCACGAGCGAAAGATTGCCGTCGCGCAGCAGCAAATCCGCAGCTTTCACCGCCTGCATCGCATCCGCGCACAGCACGACGAGCAGCCGCGCGAGCGAGGAGCGCGGGCAGGCCTCCGGCTCAAAAGTGCGCGCCGCATCCACGAGCGCGGCGAAGCAATGCTCGCGGCAAAGCGCGCGCAGCATCGCGTGCAGGAAAAGCCCGCCCGCGCCGCTGGTGCCGGAAAATTCCGTCAGCGCCGCACGGCGCAATCCGCCCTCCGCCGCGTCCACCCCGGCGAGCCCGGTGCGCAAAATGCCGCCGGGCTTTTGCTCCGTGGCGGGGAATTTTTCGGCGAGCATTCGGCGCAGATCCGCGAGCCGGGGGTGCATCGCCGCGCCGGTGTCATTTGCGAGAGCCGACATGGCGGAGCACTCCTTTCAGCAGCCCGGCAAAATGCACGCGCTCGGCGGCCACGGTCATGTCCTTGAACAGCGGATTCGACGCGCGCAGCCGCACCCGTTCGCCCTCGTAAAGCACGCGCTTCAGCGTCCCCTCGCGATCGTCGCCGACGCACACCGCCGCGACCGCCTTGTGCGGCACGGCGACGCCCGGACGCAGCAGCACGAGATCGCCATCGAGGATGCCGTCGCCGGTCATGGATTCGCCGCGCACGCGCAGCAGAAAATCGCCGGGCCGGTGCGGCAGCAGCGCGCCGGGCTCGATGATTTCCGCCGCCTGCGCGACGGCTTCCGAAAGCGGTCCGGCGGGGATGGAGCCGAGCAGCGGCAGCCCGCCGATGCCGAGCGCATGGCGTCCCTTCGCCGTGAGCCGCACGACGCGCGAACGCCCCTGCGCACCGCCGCCGAGGATTTCCACAAAGCCGTTGCGCTCCATTTTTTGCAGGGTCGGCGTGAGGCTGCTTTCCGCGGAGAGCCGCAGCGGCTTCAGCAAATCCGCGACAAAGCCGGGCCGCTCCGCGCGTTCAAAATCCGCCAGCGCACGCGCGATGCGCTGCTGTGCGGCGGTGAGGTCCTGGCTGGCGGGTCTTGGCATTTCATCGTGAAATAACACGATGCCTCTAAAATGCAACCGCCAGCCTGTTTTTTTCCGTTTCTTCGTGCTGCCGGCTAAAAAAATTCCGCCTGCACCGACTCCTCTGCAGGATCATCCGCGGGGATTTCCGCGCTGAAAAGCGGCGGCTCGATCAGCGGCATCCGCGGATGCTCGAAGCGCACGAGTTCCTCCTCGGTCGAGGCGCGCGTCACGATTTTCAGCAGCGGCTTACCGTCATTTGGATCCACCAGCCCGCGCACGATCAGACCGGGCGGCACGTCGTCCCAGCGGAGTTGCCGATCGCGATCGGAACGTTCCGCAAAACGATGCGCCGGCACGTCCACGAATTCGCCGCCATTCTTTTTCCACCAGCCGAGCGACTCCTTCCGCGCGAAGCCGGCCCACACGAGCGCGGCGAGGATCTGATCCCTGCGCCACGCACGCACGAGGCATCCGGGCCGGAGCATCCGGGAGTTGAGTTCGAGCGCGGCGCACATTGCGCGGAAAATCAGCATGGAATCATCCGAGCGCCAGCAATTCATTCGCACCGCGGGAGGGCCGACTTTATCCTCCGTGCATGTCCCAGCCCAGCGACGAACCACCGCCAGCGAATCCGACGAATCCCGCCTCGGCACCGCTCAGCCCAACGGTGAAGGCGCTCGGTGCGGTGAGCTTCTGCGCGGATGTCTCGAGCGAGATGGTCTATCCGCTGAATCCCATTTTCCTCACGCAGGTGCTCCGCGCGCCGGCGTGGACGGTGGGGCTCATCGAGGGCGTCGCGGAAAGTGTCGCCAGCATCCTCAAACTTTACTCCGGCTGGCTCTCGGATCGCGTGGGCCGGCGCAAGCCCTTCACCGTCGGCGGCTATGCACTCTCGGCCCTGGCGAAGCCGCTCATCGCGTTCGCCGGCGTGTGGGGCCACGTGCTCGGCGCGCGCTTCCTGGATCGCGTGGGCAAGGGCCTGCGCACTGCGCCGCGCGACGCGCTCATCACCGAAAGCAGCCCGCCCGCGCAGCGCGGGAGAGCGTTCGGATTTCACCGCAGCATGGACACCTTGGGCGCGGTGCTCGGTCCGCTGCTCGGCTACATTTTCCTGCTCCGCTATCCGGATCAGATTCGGAAATTGTATCTCTTCGCTTTCATCCCGGGCCTGCTCGGCGTACTGGTCCTCGGGTTCTTTGTGCGCGAGCGCGCAAAGGCACGTGACACGGCGAAACGCGCGCCGATTTTTTCCTTTGCGCAACTGAGCTCCGAGTACCGCCGCTACCTGCTCGTCGTCGCGCTGTTCAGCTTTGGAAATTCCTCGGATGCCTTCCTGCTCCTGCGCGCGCAAAACATGGGAGTGGAACTGCGCCACCTGCTCCTGCTCTACGCGCTCTTCAATGTCGTGGAAGCCGTGCTCGGCTACTCCGCCGGCGGCCTCTCGGATCGCGTCGGCCGCCGCCCGCTGATGGTCGCGGGATACTTCGTCTTCGCGCTCGTGTATCTCGGCTTCGCGATTTTCCACAGCGCGGTGGCCGCGTGGATTCTGTTCCCGATCTACGGGCTCTACTACACGCTCACGCAGGGGACGCAGCGCGCGCTCGCCGCCGATCTCGCGCACCCGGATCGGCGCGGCGCGGAGATGGGAGCCTTCCACATGGTCGTGGGTCTGGCCGCGCTGCCCGCGAGCGTCTTTGCCGGGTGGCTCTACGCGCGCGTCTCGCCGGCTTCGCCATTTTTCCTCGGCAGCGTCACCGCCGCCGCGGCGGGCCTGCTGCTCCTGCTGTCGCGCAAAAAACCGGCGGCAAGCCCTGCGCGCTAGCGCGGAGCAGCGCGGGTAAAGCGGCGGCATTTCTGGGATTCAGCGCTCCGGATGCACTCGGAAAAACGCGGATGCGGCTTTTGCGTCTTGCGCCGCCACCGCGGGATTTGCCCGCTTGCTCCGGACTGGAAACTCAATACACTGAATTAGTTTCCGAAGTATTTTCGCCATGCGACCATCTCCGCCCTCCCCGAAATCAGCGGCTTCCCCGCCCGGCGATCCCGCCAGACAAATCATCGCTGGCGCGCGCCATCATTTCTTCGCGCACGGCTTTCGCGGTGTGACGATGGACGACCTCGCGGAGGAACTCGGGATGAGCAAGAAGACGCTCTACGCGCATTTCCCGAGCAAGACTGCGCTGCTGGAGACCGTGATCGCCGACAAGCTGCGCAGCGTGGAGGCGGGGCTGAAGGCCGTGCCGGGCACGCGCGCCGCGGATTTCCCGGCGCGGCTGCACGGGATGCTCGCAGCCATGCGCGAGCAGGCGGATGAGATCCAGCCGGCATTCATCCGCGATGTGCGGCGCGAGGCTCCGGAGCTCTTCGCGCTCGTGCAGGAAGGGCGGCGGAAACTGATCCGGCATCACTTTGAAAAACTGCTGAAGGATGGCTGCAAGACAGGCGCGATCCGCCGCGACATCCCGGTGGAGCTGATGATCGAAATGCTCATCGCGGCGGTGGATGCGATCATCAATCCGGTGCGCATGGGCGAGCTTGGGCTGACTCCGCGGACGGGGTTCGCGCACATCATCTCGGTTTTTCTGGAAGGCGCGCTGGTGCGTTCGCGAGGAGGGAAGCGATGAACGCGCGCGGCAATTTTGCATCGCGGCACCGTTGGCTACAGCTCTGCGGCAGCGTGCTCGTCCTCGCACTTCTCGCCGGCTGCACGAAGCGTCCGCGCCAGCGGGTGCAAGGTTACGTCGAGGGTGAATTCGTCCACATCGCCTCGCCGCTCGCAGGGCAGCTCGACGCGCTCTCCGTGCAGCGCGGTGCGCAGGTGAAAATGGGCGATCCGCTTTTTGCCCTCGAACACGGGATGGAAACGGCGGCTCGCGAAGAGGCCGAGCGCAAGCTGGCGCAGGCGCAGGCGACTCTCGCGGACGTGAAGAAAGGCAAGCGGCCCTCGGAATTGAATTCGCTGGATGCGCAACTCGGGCAGGCGCGCGCAGCACTCGTGCTTTCCGAAAAAGAATACGCGCGACAGGAGGATCTCCACCGCCGCGGCGTGAGTTCGACGGAGCTTTTCGATCGCGTGCGTGCGACTCGGGATCAGGACCGGCAGCGCATGGCGCAGATGGAGGCGGAGCTGCAAACCGCGCGCCTCGGTTCGCGCGAAGATCAGGTGGCGGCGGCGGAAGCCAACGTGCGCGCACTGCAAGCGGGCGTGGCGCAGGCGGATTGGGCGCTCTCGCAAAAACGCCAGACGGCACCGCTGGACGGGCTGATTTTCGACACGCTCTATCAGCCGGGCGAATGGGTCGCGGCGGGCCGGCCGGTGATCGTGCTGCTTCCGCCCGCGAATGTGAAAGTGCGGGCGTTCGTGCCGGAGACGCGCGTCGGCACCATCCGCCTCGGCGAAAATACGCGCGTCTTCGTGGACGGCGCAGGCGCGCCGTTTTCCGGCAAGGTGAGCTTCATTTCGCCGCAGGCGGAATTCACGCCGCCGGTGATCTACAGTCAGGAGAGCCGCGGGAAACTCGTTTTCATGATCGAGATTCGATTCGACGCCGCCGCTGCGGTGAAGCTGCATCCGGGGCAGCCGGTGGACGTGGAATTTGCACCGTGACGTATGGCTGAAGATCTCGCGATCGATGTGCGAGGGATGACGAAGCGCTTCGGCGGGACGACCGTCGTGAATGACATCGCGCTGCAGGTGCGCACGGGCGAAATCTTCGGATTCCTCGGTCCGAACGGCAGCGGGAAGACGACCTTCATCCGCATGCTCTGCGGCTTGCTGCGCGCGGATGCGGGGAGCGGCACCTGCCTCGGCTTCGACGTGATCCGCGAGAGCGAGGAAATCAAACGGCATGTCGGCTACATGACTCAGCGGTTCAGCTTTTGGGAGGATCTGAGCATTCGCGAAAATCTCGATTTCGTCGCGCGGATGTACGCCGTGAAAAATCGTGCGCAGACCGTGCAGGAGAGCATCGAGCGGCTCGGCCTCGCAGGCCGCGAGAAGCAGCTTGCCGGTCAGCTTTCCGGCGGATGGAAACAGCGCCTCGCGCTCGCCGCGTGCCTCATTCACCAGCCGAAATTGCTGCTGCTCGACGAGCCGACTGCCGGCGTGGACCCGAAGGCGCGGCGTGATTTTTGGGAACAGATCCATGTGCTCGCGGCCGAGGGTCTCACGTTTCTGATCACCACGCACTACATGGACGAGGCCGAGCGCTGCCACCGGCTCGCGTACATCTCGTACGGCAATCTGCTCACGCACGGCACGGTGGACGAAGTGATTGCGCACGTGCGGCTCACGACGTGGAGCGTCACCGGCCCTGATTTGATCCATCTCGCGGAAGAGCTTCGCAAGCGGCCCGGCGTGCAGCAGGCGGTCGCGTTTGGAACCATGCTCCACGTGAGCGGCGACGATGACGCGGCGCTGGAAAAAGCCATCGCGCCCTTTCGCAAACCGCCGCACGAATGGCAGCGCATCCGCTCGGGACTGGAGGACGCGTTCATCCACCTCATGGAAAAATCGCAGGACAATTTCCGCTCATGATCCTCGGATGAAAAGGCACCCGCCATTTTCACTCGCGCGGCTCTGGGCGATCATCGTGAAGGAATTCATGCAGATGCGGCGCGACCGGCTCACGTTTGCGATGATGCTCGGCATCCCGCTGCTGCAACTCACGCTCTTCGGCTACGCGATCAATTCCGACCCGCGACACCTGCCCGCCGCCGTGCTCCTCGCCGACGATGGTCCGCAGGGCCGCGCGATTCTCCAAGCGCTGCAAAACAGCAGCTACTACGACTTCAAGCGGCAGGTGCGCACCGAGCAGGAAGGCCGCGATGCTCTCGCGCGCGGCGACGTGCAGTTTGTCGTGAACATCCCGCAGAATTTCACGCGCGATCTCCTGCGCGGCGATCGGCCGAGCATTCTCATCGAAGCCGACGCGACCGATCCCTCTGCGACGGGCATCGCGCTGGGCTCGCTCGGCTCACTGCTCAGCGGCGCGCTCGCAAATGATCTCAAGGGGCCGCTCGCATTTCTCAACGCCACGCCGGGGCCCGTGGATGTCCGCGTCCACGCGCTCTACAATCCGGAGACCGTCACGCAGTACAACATCGTCCCCGGCCTCATGGGGGTGATCCTCACGATGACGATGATCATGATCACCGGCCTCGCCATCACGCGCGAGCGCGAGCGCGGCACGATGGAAAATCTCCTCGCGATGCCCACGCGCCCCAGCGAGGTGCTCATCGGAAAAATCACGCCCTACATCGTGATCGGCTACATTCAGGTCGCCGTAATTCTTGTCGCATCGAAGCTGCTTTTCCACGTGCCGATGCTTGGCAGCATCCCCCTGCTGCTCGTCGTCGCGCTCGTGTTCATCGCAGCGAATCTCGCGATGGGCATCACTTTTTCGACCATCGCAAAAAATCAGCTTCAGGCGATGCAGATGACCTTCTTCGTCTTCCTGCCCTCGATTCTCCTCTCGGGTTTCATGTTTCCATTCCGTGGGATGCCGCACTGGGCGCAGATGGTCGGCGAAGTTTTTCCACTCACGCATTTCCTGCGGATCGTCCGCGGCATCTTGCTGAAAGGAAACGGCCTTGCCGATGTCGCCGGCGAGATCTGGGCCATCGCAATTTTCGCCGTGATCATGATGACCATCGGCATCAAGCGCTACCGGCAGACGCTGGACTGATATCACGCTCATCGGCCCACCGGCCGAATGGTGAACGGGCTGGCATGGGCGGCGGTGTGCAAAATGTAGCGCCGACGACTCGTCGGCAGCGCAGGCTGTCGGATTGTCATTGTGCGCCGTGGTGCGATTTGCCGCGCAGCTGCAATTCGCAGGCAAGCTCGATGCCGACGGGGCGTCGGCGCTACATCGGCGTCAGCCGCCGCACACCGGACAATCTTCGCGCCGCGCGATTTTCAGACGGCGGAATTGCATCGTGCCGAGATCCATCGTGAGCATCGTGCCGGCGAGCGACTCGCCGATTCCGGTGATGAGCTTCACCACCTCGATCGCACCGAGGCAGCCGACGGTGCCGGAGACTGCGCCGAGTACGGGGAACTGCCGTTTCCAATCCGGCGGCGGCTCGGGCGTGATGCAGCGCAGGCACGGCGTCGTGCCGGGGATGATCGTCGTGATGTGCGCCTCCAGCGCGAACATCGCGCACTCGACCATCGGCTTTCGCGCGGCGACGGCGGCGCGGTTCAGTGCGTAGCGTTCGAGGAAAAGTGGCGCGGCATCCACGACGACATCCGCCTGCGCGACGAGCGCGTCCGCATTTTCCTCGCTCGCGTTTTCCTCGATGGCGGTGATCTCCACGCGCGGGTTCAGCTCGCGCAGGCGCTTCACCACGCCTGGCAGGCGCGGCTCGCCGATGCGATCGTGCGACTGCTGGAGATGGCGGTGCAGATCGCTGGGCTTCACCTTCCCGCCCATCGCGAGCACGAGCCTGCCGATGCCCGCGGCGGCGAGCTGATACGCGACGACTCCGCCGAGTCCGCCGACACGCGAGATGAGCACAGATGCGGATTTCAATTTGCGCTGCCCTTCCTCGCCGAAGCCGGGGAGCCACATCTGCCACTCGTAGATGGCGCGTTCCTCGGGGGTGAGATCGTTCATGGCTGCGGTGCGCCGGGGGCTTCCGAGCCGTCGAAATCGTCCGGGACGGCGGGCACTTCGCAGATGCGCCCGTCGCTGAGACGAAAGACGACATCGGCAAGCGCAGCCGTTTCGGCGCGGCTGTGTGTGATGTGCAGCGCAGTGATGCCGTGTTCGCGCTGCACGCGCTTGAGCAGCGCGGCGAGATCGTCGCGGAGTTCCTCGTCGAGTGCGGAGAGCGGTTCATCGAGCAGGAGCACTTTCGGCTTTGCGGCGAGGGCGCGACCGAGGGCGACGCGCTGGCGTTCGCCGCCGGAGAGGTGCTGCGGGAGACGGTCGAGCAGGTGCGCGACGCCGAGTTCGTCCGCGAGTTCGGCGACGCGCGTTGCGATTTCATCCGACGGCCTGCGGCGCAGGCGCAGCGCGAAGCCGAGTTGCTCGCGCACTTTGAACGTGGGGAAAAGCGCGCCGTCCTGCGGGACGTAGCCGATGCCGCGTTCTCCGGGCGCTTCCTGCGTCACGTCGCGATCGGCGACGATCACGCGCCCGCTGCGCGGCGTGCGCAGGCCGCAGATGATTTCGATCAGCGTCGTCTTGCCGCAGCCGGTGCGGCCCATGAGCACCGCGTAGCGGCCTGCGGGCACGGTGAAGCTCACGTTCTCGAGACGGAACGCGCCGGCGCGCCAGGCGATGGAGTCGAGCGAGATCATATTTTCTCCCCGACCATCCGCACGGCGACGAGCACGGCGAGCGCGAGCACGACCATGAGCAGGCTCACGGCGATGGCGGCTTCGAGTCTGCCGACGGTGAGTTCGAGGAAGACACTCGTGGAGAGGACTTCGGTTTTCATTCGCGTGGAGCCGGCGAAGACGAGGATCGGGCCGAACTCACCGAGGCTGCGTGCCCATGCGATCGAAAACGCGGCGAACATCCCGCGGCGCGCGGCGGGGAGCGTGACCATCCGCACGGCCTGGCCGCGCGTGCAGCCGAGTGTCATCGCCACGTCCTCGGGGCGCGATGAGAGGTGATCGAAGACGCCGCGCATCGTGCGCACTGCGAACGCCGCGCCGATGACGAATTGCGCGAGCAGCACGCCGAACACGGTGTAAGTGAACGTCCGCGTGCCCGGCGGAAAAGGTTTGCCGGTGAGCCACACGTCGAGCCCCGAGCTGCGCATCGCGTCGGGCAGCGCTTCGTCGAGAAATTTTCCAGCGCGCGTCTGGAAAAAAATCAGCAGGCACAGGCCGACGACCATCGGCGGCAGGACGATCGGAATGTCGAGCGCGGCATCGAGCAGCGATTTTCCCGCGAAGCGTCCGCGCGAAAGCAGGTAGCCGACTGGCACCGCGAGCAGCAGCGCGAACAGCGAGGACATCGTGCAGCTCACGAGGCTGAGCATGATCGAGTAGCCGAGGTAGTAGGGCTGGTTGCTCCCCGGCGGCGGCGGCGAAATCGCGGCCCACAGATCCTTCAGCGACGTGTGCGTGGCGGTGGAGCCGATGAGCGCGAGGAGAAATGCGAGGTAGAGCCCGGCGACGAGCGCGAGGCCGATCCAGAATGGCGTGAGCCACGCGCGGCGTGTGCTCATTTGTCCTTCAGCCAGTCCGGCACCTTGATGTCCTTGCTCGCCATCGGCTCCTCGCCGCGCCACTGGAATCCGCTCTGCTCAAACTTCGCGCGGTTCCTTTTCAGAAAGGCGAGCAGGCGCTGGCCGAGCTGTGCGTTCGGCGAATTCGTGCGGACGGAGAACGGCTGCACGGCCTTCGCGCCCTCGTGCTGGATCGGGAGAAAATCCACGCTGTCTCCCGCACCGGCCATCGTGTTCACGCGATAGACGATCGCGGCGTCGAGCGCGCCAGCGCGGAGCTGCGTGACGAGCAGGTCGGCGGTCGGTGTTTCGACGACCACATTTTTGCGCACGCTGTCGTTGAGCCCGGAGGATTTCAACATGCCGCGCGTCATGTAGCCGAGCGTGCTCTGTTCGGCGTTGCAGAGGCCGACCTTGAGATTCGGCTTCGCGAGATCGGCGAGCGTTTTCACGCCGCGCGGGTTGCCTTTTTTCACGACGATTCCGATGTCCGTCTGCGTGAGGATGACGGCCTCGGGGAAAACATCCGCGACCGGCGGGACGAAGCAGAGATCGCACGCGTAGTAGGCGTCGGGGAATTTCGGATTGTCCGCGCCGCCCATTGCTTTCATCGAGGCGCAGAGGATGCCGCAGCCGTTGAAGACCGTGGTGACCGTCACGCCCTCGCGCTCGGCGAACTGCCGCAGCAGGCCCTCGATGGCGGGCCGGTTCACGCCGCCGCTGTAGAGGATCAGCTCGGGCTTGTCGGCCCACACGTCGCCGCCTGCGGGAGTGAAACCGTTCGCCTTGAAAATCGGGCCGCCCTTTTCCGGCGCGGCGAGCCAGCGCGCGAAGTGCAGCGCGGCGGCGGGCTGCGTGCAGAATTCCGTGACGCACGCCGAGGCATTCTCACTGCGCTTCGAGAGCTCCGGCACCTCGACGGCCTCGACTTTGAACTGCGCGATGACGGAGTCCCACACGATCGCTGCGTCCACGGTGCCGAGCGAAAGGTCGGCGGCGATTTCGGTGACGGTGGGCTTCATCACCGCGGCGCGCGCGGCGAGCTTCGGCCAAGTGTCGCCGAGCACGGTGCGCGCGACGCGCGAGATGCTCGCGGCCTCGGGATTTGCGAGCGCGACTTTCACGTCGTCGCGGAGCAGGTCGGCGATGGTGCGGATGCTCTTCGGATTCCCGGCGCGCACGCCGATCACGGGCTTCTGCTTCGCGAGCGGGAGCACCTCGCGGATCACGCCGGCCTTGCGCGCGTCGCCGACTGATCCTTCGTCGGCAGCGATGAAAATGTCGCCTGTCTTCGCGATGCGGAGCTGGCTGAGCAGCGTGCCGCTGCCGCCGTATTGCAGCCGCACCTGCGCGCCCGACTCGCGCTGATACTGCTGCGCAGCGGCCTCGACGGGCACTTTCAATCCCGCGGCGCAATACACCGTGAGCACTGCCACGCTCGGACGCGATGCGCGCCGATGCTGCCACAGCGCCGCGCCACCGAGCAGCGCGGCGAGCAGGAGCAAAGTGACGGCGAGTTTTTTCACGGCTTGCGAGTGAATGTGCGCACCGCGAGCGCGCTGCCAAGCACAAGCAGGACTGCAGCGGCGATGGCCGCGGGTGAATATCCATTTTGCCGCGCACGCTGCACCGGCGGCGCTGCGCCGATCGTGACGGTTTCCGGCTTCGCGGCCTCGGGCTTCGCGAGTTCCGGTTCCGCTGCGGCGACTTTCGGCTTTTGCAATTCAGCAGGCGGCGGCTCGGGGTAGCCGATGGCGCGCAGCGATTCGGTCCAGTCGGCGTTCAGCAGGAGATCCCAGCCGGGATTCATGCGTTTCACTTCGCACGAGCACGCGGCGAGGAGGAAGAGCGACGCCTCGTCAATCTGCTCGTCGCCGAAGCCCTCCGCCGGCCACGCGCCGAGCACGCGGCCGCGGCCGAAGACGAGCGCGAGCCACGGGCCGTTCGCGTTTTCCATGGAGCCATTCGGCCCGGCGAGCATCGCGGTGAAGGGCTGCTCGGCCTCGTCGCCGCTCCTGATCCGCAGCACGGAAAATTTCACGCGCAGCGCGGGGCCGGGGCCGAGTTGGCTCGTCGGGTCGCTCGGATCGATCGCGGGAATCTGCGCGACCTGTTCGAGGTAGCGCAGGCGTTTTTCGAGCGTGGACGCCGCGCGATCGTCGGCATTTTTCTGACCGCTTTCGACGATCACCCACACGGCGGATTCGCCCGCGAGGATGCGCTTCACGATCTCCGCGCGCGCCGGGGAATCCGTGATGCGCGGCAGCGTCGCGGCGTCGAGCTTGCCGCTCCACGCGGGCGTGGCGTCCTGCGCGGCGTGCGGGAATGCGAGGCGCGACAGGCCTTCGTCCTGCGAGCGCGAGGGCGAGAGGTTCAGCGGCGTGGAGTCGGTGAAGTTGCGCAGGAAGCGCGCGATGGCCTCGTCCTTCGCATCGGTCGCGGAGACTTCGAGCGTGAACGGATCCGCCTGCCAGCGATCGAGGGCGTAGCGGAAGACGGGGATCGAGCACGCGTGTGCGGTCGCGGCGGAAAATGCCGCGGCGACAATGAGCAGTGCGCGGAAAATCATCGGGTGATGTCCCATCATGAATTTGGAAACCATGAAGCCATGAAAGCGGACGCATGGAAAAAATGCGCAACCCTGCACAGAGATCCGCCCTTTCGGCACCGCACTGCTTTTCCTGGATTCATGGCTTCCAAATAAAACCCTGCAGGGCATCGGCTACTTTTTGCCGAAGCAGCGCACCTTGCCGTCCACGCTTGCGACGTAGAGGCGGCCCTGCGCGACGGCCATGCCGTCCCACACGGGCGGGCTTTCGAGTTTCACTTCGCTGCCGAATTCGCCCTTCGCAGTGTTCATCGAGAGCAGGCTGCCGCCGCTCTTGCCGTCAAGCGCGGCGTCCTGCTCGGCAAGTTCCTTGTAAACTGCAGGGTCGCGTTTCGACATGCGCTCGAAGGCGTATTCCTCGTCAATCATGTCGGGCGGGCCGCTCACGAAAATCGTGTCCTTCGCCATGCACATCGCGCGTGCGAAGACGGGCGAGTGCTGGTTCCACTGGTGCTCGACGAAGCTGCCCTTCGCCGTCCCGGCGGGCGCGGCGGGCTCCGTCGGATCGCGGGGCGCGGCAGGTGCAGTTTTTCCAGCAGCAGCCGCGCGCTTGCCGGCGTTGCCGCCGAGGATGCTCGGCGCGCTGCCCGGTTTGTGGAACCACAGCGCCGCGCCGATCTTGCCCTTGCCCGTCTCGACGCCGCTCATTGCGCCGAGCAGCACGCCGCCCGCGTCGTCCTTTGCAGTGCCGTTGTCGAAGCTGCACGCGAGCAACGCGCCGTTGCCGCGCTGGATGAAGTTCGCGCCGTTCGCGTGCTCGATGATGTCGCCGGGAGCGAGTGCGCGTCCCCAGATCGCAAACTGATCGAGCATTCCCGTGTACGGCTCGTCCTTGCCGTAGTCGCTCACGAGCGAGCCGCCGGCATGGCCGACGGTGAGGCCCTGCGCGGGTTGCTTGGTGACCAGCGCGGGTGTTTTCGTCTCGGCGGCGAGCTGGCCGTCCACGTAAAGGCGCAGCGATTTTTCCGTGGTGAGCACGCCGGCGAGGTGATGCCAGCCCTGATCAAGCGCGCGCGCGGACTGCGCTGTCACCGTGGTCTGGTTCGCGCGGATCGAGAAGCCCGGCGCGCCGCCTTGCAGCGCAAGCGCGTAGCCGGTGACGCTGCCGCCCTGCTGGCAGATGACGCCGTCGGGGCCGTCGGGAAGAATCCACGCCTCGACGGTGAGCGCAGTGTTTGCGATCGCGATCTTGTCGCCGTCGAATTTTACGCCCGGCTCCACGCGCGCGGCTTTCGCGCCGGCTTTGGCCTGTGCGTTTTGCTTTTTCTTTCCGCCGCCGCCCTCGGCGACCACGGCGACATCCGGCGGCTCCTTCGACGCGGAGAAGAGCTGGTGCTCCATCGTGGTCGTCCACTTGTAATACTGCGGCAGCCGCGCGTAGCCGTACACGTTCTTGTCGTCGTTCACGAGGATGCGGCCCTCGGGCGTGTATTTGCCGGCCTGGAAATAGCCGCTGTGTCCGCCTGCGAAACTCTTCCCGTACACCCAGTAGCTGCGGTGGAACCACGAGTCGTCGAGAAATCCCATCGGCGCGAAGAGATGCCGCCCTTCGCCCTTCTGCGCGCCGCCCTGCTCGGCCGCGTTGCCGCTCACGGGGCCGATTTCGATCCGCTGGCCGGTGGGGAGGATTTTCTGCGAGCGCAGATACATCACATGGCCGTCGCTCGACAGAACGTCGTTCAGGCCCACGGGCATCTGGAGCGTCTTGTGGCGATCCTGGAAGTCGCCGCCGGTCTCGGGATCTTTTTCGTTGTAGATCACCTCGGCGAGTTTCTTGCCCGTCGCAGCGTCGAGGCGGATGAAACGGAGGCCGCTGTCGAGGAACACGGAGCGTCCTGCGACGCAGTTCACGGTGTCATTTTCCACGAGCACGCTGCCGTGAATCGGCCACGCGCTTTCGATCTGCTCGAATGCGCCGTGGCGGCGCGAATTCGGCGCGCCCTGGAAACGCCAGATGAGCGCGCCGTCCGTCTCGCGGAGACAATACACCCAGCCGTCCATGCCGCCGAAAATCACGCGGCCTTTCCACATCGTCGGCGGCGAATCAACGCGCGCGCCCGCGATGAAATGCCAGAGTTGCTTCCCGTTCGCCGCGTCGAGCGCGTACAGCGTGTGCGCATCGAGCTGCGAGACGTAGGCGCGGCCATCCGCGATGCTCATCGCGCTCAGGCGTCCGCCGAGTTTCACCTCCCACGACTTGCCGAGATCCTTGCCGAGCGGCTGATCGCTCGCGCCGCTGCGTGCGGCGTCGTGGCGATAGGTCGGCCAGTCGGCGGTGGCGGGTGATTTTTCCTCGATCGGCTGACCCCACGCGGAGCCGTGCTCGATGCGCTGCTCGTCGGGCGCGGTCGCGGGAAATGGCGAGGTCGCCGCGGAGAGCGCATTGAGTCCGTCGAGCTTTGCCTCGGGGTAGCACGCGCAATTGTGCGGGCCGGCATACGTGAGGCCGTTCGCGGGGAGCACGCCGTAGAGGCACGCGCCGCGCACCCAGTGGTTGAGATCCCAGTGCTGTTTCTCGATGTCCACATACTCGATGCCCGTGCGCGACGGGATGATGAAATTTTCCGTCGCCTTCGCGATGTAACAACGGTGATGGAACCAATACGTGCCGTCCGGAACATCCGGCGCGAATTTTTTCTTCTCCACGCCCGTGCGCGGATCGCGACCGACGAATTCACCCGACATATTGCCGCTCGTCGTCGGCGCATTCCACACCAGCCCGCCCGCGACGATGAGATCCTCGGGCGAACGGTAGCCGGATTTTTCATGCGGCGCTTTCCAAAGCTCCTTGCCCGTCTCGAGGTCGAGCCCCTTCTCCGAGCCGTCGCCTCCCGCGTAGAGCACCGTGTCCCCGGTGATGAGCACGCGCGGGCCGAAGTTGTATTCGAGCAAAGTGCGTTTCGGCTCCGGCCCGCTCGCCCACTTCTGCGCGCCGCTCTTGCCATCGAGACACACGAGCTGATCGCCGTCGTAAAAGATCACATGCTTTCCATCTGACGAAAGCGTGATCGGCGCGATCTTCGCCTGCTCTTTTTTCCACAGCAGCTTCCCACTTGCCGCGTCCACCGCGACGAGATTGCGCGGCAGCTTGTCCCACTCGTATTCCTGCGACACGCGCCCCTGGTCTTGCTGCTGTTTCGGCGCGAAATCCTTCAGCGCCCATTCCTTCGGATTCACGAGCGCGTAGATCACGCCGTCCACGTTCAGGATTTCCTCCGCGCCCTTCGTGTCGGGAAAATCGCGCAGCACTTTTCCAGTCGCGCCATCCACGACGCTGATCGGCTCGCCGATGCCGAGCGTGACATAAATGTGATCGCCATCCGCCACGAGCCGGCGCGTGAGCTGCGTCGGGCCGGACTTCAGCGGCCACATGTGGTCGCTCCACTTGTCGATCGGCTTTTTCCAAAGCAGCGTCCCGTTGAACGCATCGCGCGCGATCAGGTTCCACTTCGATGGCAGCAGGATCGAGATGCGCGAGCCTTCGTCCATGATGTAGTACAGCCGTCCCGCGCTCGTGACCTCCGCGCTGAGCGACGACATGCGGTCGTGATGCCGCGACCAGCGCGGCGAGCCCACCCACTGCAACCGCTCCGGCGGCCCGACCTGCTTGTCCTTCGAGACCGCGTTGCCCTTCGCGTTGTAGTAATAGTGCGTCCACTCATCGATCGCGTCGGTCTTCGTCTTCACCGTCTTCTTCCCGCCGATAATCGCGACGCCGTCCGGCACGAGCACGCGCTTCACCTCCTCCATCGGCACGCCGCCGAGATCGTCGGCGACGATGAGGTTCACGAAGTTGTCGATGTAAGGCAGCAGCTTGCCGTCAAACTTGTCCACACTCACCGGCCCGTAGATGCCCTTGGAAAAAATCGCCTCGCGTGCCTTCGCCACACGCGCTGCATCCGTATCGAGGCCCTGCACCTGATAGCTGTCATTCGCGCGCAGCGCCGCGGTGAGCGAGCCGTCGCCGATGCCGAGTTGCACGACGATGCCGCCTTTCACACCGGCATCTGCTAAAATTTTAGCAGCGTCAGAATCCGGCGCAGCGTGCGCGGAAATCGTGGCGAGGCAGAGGAACGCTGCGAGGGGGAAGTGCGGGAGTTTCACGGTGAAGGGGAATAGCAGCGTGGCGGAGGATTGCCCGCGCAAAATGCAGGGCTATTTCACCTGCACCGTTTTGCCCGTCTTCGCGGCCTCGTAGATCGCGCAGATGGTGGCCACGGCATTGCGCGCGTCGCTGCCGGGGACGGCGGGCTGACGCTTTTCGCGGATGGCGTTGCACAGATCCTCGAGCTGCAGGCGATGCCCCTCGGTGCTGATCGCCATCGGATTCGCGACGCCGCCGCCGATGGCGGAAGTGCTGCCGCCCTTGCGAATCTCCTCGTCGCCGGGCAGCGCCGTCTCGAATTCCCAAAATTTGATCGCGTCGTCCTCGATGATGATCGAGCCCTTGTCGCCGCTCAGCTCGATGCGCTTGTTCCAGCCGGGATACGTGCTCGTCGCGCCCTCGACGACGCCGAGCGCGCCGTTCGCAAAACGCAGCGTCGCGACCGCCGTGTCCTCCACGGCGATGCGCTCGTGCGCGAGCGTGGCGATGTTTGCCTTCACCTCCACGGGCACGCCGACAAACCACGTCAGCAGGTCGATCGCGTGGACGCCCTGATTCATCAGCGCGCCGCCGCCATCCATTTCCCAAGTCCCACGCCAGCCTGCGCTGTCGTAGTACGCCTGCGTGCGCCACCACTTCACGTAGGCGCTCGCCATCGTGAGGCGCCCGAGGCGGCCGGCATCCACCGCGCGCTTCACCGTGCGCGCGCCTTCGCCGAAGCGGCTCTGGAAAACGGCCGCGATGATCGTGCCGCTCGCCTTCGCCGCCGCGAGGATGGCGTCAATTTTCTCCACCGTGATCTCCATCGGCTTTTCGCAAAGCACATGCTTGCCCGCCTTCAGCGCCGCGATGGCCGGCTCGCCGTGCGAACCGCTCGGCGTGGTGATGCACACCGCGTCCACGTCTTCGCGCGCGACGAGTTCCCCGATCGAACCGGCTGCGGCGCACTTCCACTTTTCACAAAAGGGCGCGAGCCCCGCGACGGAGTACGCGGCGGTGAGCTGTGCGCCGGGGATTTCGCTGAGAGCCTGCGCGTGAATGCCGGAGATATTGCCGGTGCCGACGAGTGCGAAGCGGACGGGAGTGGACATGTTGGTGCGGGTGGAAGAGGTGAGGTTTTTTCGCTCCGGGGCTGTGACTGGTGACTAGTGAATGGTGAATGGTCGCGCGGAGGCGAGCGCAAAGCGTGACGCACTTCTCGCACGATCAAGTTGGGACGCGAAGATTCCGAGTGGCGTGCATTGGGTAGGGCGGGCGTCCCGCCTGCCGTGCTGCGCGTCTCGCGCAGCACCCGGCGGACATCCGTGTGCGGACGATCTTCTCCCGATGTCCGAGTGCAATCCGCGGGACGCGAAATGCGGCAGGCGGGACGCCCGCCCGACCCGAGACATGCCATCACGCTTCCGCGGCCCAGCGCTGCAGCGTCGCCATGCAGATGCGGCTCGCGGGTTCTGCGTTTGCGGAAAAGGAATAGCCGGCGGGCAGGTGCTGGATGGCATCGTCGAGCGGGATGCTGCGCCAGTGAGTTTCCAGCGTGATCCAGCCGCGGTAGCCGCGCGATTTCAAATCGCGGATGTGTCCAGGGAAATCAATCGAGCCCTTGCCGAGTTCCACACACTTGAGCGCGGACTTCGTGCCCTCGCGCGCCGCGTCCTTTACGTGGACGTGGACGACGTGCTCCGCGACCGCGGGGAAGTCGTCGCGGATGGGATCGTTCGTGCCTTCGAGGTAAAGGCAGTTGCACGGATCCCACACAACGCCGAACTGCGGCGACACGGGCAGGTGCTTCCAAAATTCCGCGGTCTCCGCCCCGTTGCCGACGACGCAGCTCGCCTCATTTTCGATCCCGATGCGGATGCCTGTCCCGCGCACGATGTCGAGAAGCTTTGGAAAATGCGAGGCGGCGCGCTTCAGATCATCGTTCGTCGCAGGATGCGAGCGGCGCAGGAATGCAAACACGCGCACGATGTCCGTGCCGAGCACATGCGCGGCTTCGACGGAGTGCTTGAACAGCTCGACATGCGCGGCGATTTCGTCCGGCGCGTCGAGGTTGCATTTGAAAACCGGCGACGCCGCGCCCGCGATCGCGAGGCCCGCATCCCGCGATTTTTTTGCGATGAGCGTGAGGTCGTCGCGCGTGAGGTCCTTGAACGCGCGGCCGAAGAGGCTGCGGACTTCGATGCCGTCGAGTTGGAACTCCGCGGCGAAGCGCAGCACGTCGTCGAGTTCCTGCGAGACTTCGTCGGTGAGGATGGCGAGGCGGCACCAGTGGGCGGACATGGGGTGTGTGGTTGTGAAGGGTTTCGGATTCAAAACGCAGACGATGCAGAAAAGGCTTTCGGTTGGGCAGAGGAAAATGGGAGCGCACGCTTCCAGCGTGCCGGGTTTGGCATCCTGCCGAACCCACTCGTGGCGGCTGTGACCGTTGCTGTTGACCGGGCGAAGCCTCCGGCAGGGATGCCGGAGGCAGCACGCTGGAAGCGTGCGCTCCCGTTTTCCTTCCGCCATGCGATCACTCTCACTTGTCGTTCGCAGCGCGCGCTGTTTTCCAACTTACTTTCCGATGCACCAGAGATGCTTGTGCGTGCGGAGGAAAAGCTGGCCGTCGCTCACGGCGAGGGAGGAATTCGTGAGGCCGTCGCCGAGGGAATTCACCGCGAGCTGCTCGTATTTTTCCGTCGAGGCCTTGAAGACGACCACGTCGGAATTCTGCGTGACGGCGTAGATACGGTCGCCGCTGAGCACGAGCGAACTCCACGTGTTCGCGCGGCCCGCGGGCGTCTGCATGCGCTCCTTCCAGAGTTCTATTCCGCTCGATAGTTCCACGCACTGAACCACTCCAGGCTCACCAATGAGAAATCCGAGCGAGCCATACGCAACGTGGCTTCCGATGCGCTGGGGATTCTTCCTTTCCTGCCAGGTCCGGTGTGTGGCGGTGATATCGCCTTTACCGACACGATTAAGTCCCACTCCGATGCTAAAGCCGCCGTATCCGCCGAAAGCCGCAATTGTGCTAGCGTCGTCGGGCAATATGTCGCCGAAACCCGGCGGGAGCTTCGCCACCAGCGGTTCGCAATAGGTTACCGGATTCAGCCCGTTGCAGTGCCACAGTTCCTCGCCCGTCTTCGGGTCGAGGGCGTGAAGTGCGCCCGGCAAAGAGATGAGGAATTCCTCGTGCCCGACGAGCTTCACGATCTGCCCAGTGTTCCACGAACCCACATATCCATTCCCCGCGCCCGGCCCTTCACTTACGGCGGGCGGCGGCACGTTGAAGCGCCACACTTCCTTTCCCGTGCGCTTGTCCACCGCGACGATGAAGCTCCGCTCGCCGGGGCCGAAATTCAGGATGCACAGATCGCCGTGCAGCACGGGCGACGCGCCGTAGCCCCAGATGTGTTTTTGCGCGCCGAGGTCCACGTGCCACTGCTCCTTGCCATCGAGCGACCAGCACCACAGGCCCGCGCTGCCGAACCACGCGACGACGCGCTCGCCATCCGTCGCGGGCGAACTGCTGCAATACGGATTCGTCTGATGCGTCACGTCCTCGCCCGTCCACTCCGGCCCGGCCTGCCAGAGCGTGTGGCCGTCCTTGCGGTCGAGGCACATCACCGTGCGGCGCGTGCCGACGTTTTGCGTGAGGAAAATTTTTCCGTCCCACACGATTGGCGTGCTGTTGCCGCGCTCGGGGAGATCGATCTTCCACTTCACGCCCTCGGTCGCGCTGAAGTGCAGCGGGAGATCGGTCTCCGCGGTCACGCCATCGGCGGAAGGTCCGCGCCACGCGGGCCAGTTGTCCGCGAGCGCGGAGGAAAAGAGTGCGACGAACGCGAACAGAGCGGTGGAGGTGCGCATGATGCGCATTTTTAGCGCGCCTCTCGCGCGCGTGACGAGCCGCGAATGCGCGCGCTACGCATCCAGCCGGTAGCCGAGCCCATGCACCGTCAGCAAGTGCCGCGGCTCGCCCGGCTCCTCCTCGATTTTCTGCCGCAGCTTCACGATGAGCTGATCGAGCGTGCGCGTCGTGCCGTAGTATTCGATGCCCCACACTTCGTTCAAAATTTTGTCCCGCGAGACAGCGTTGCCGAGTTCGCGATGCAGCAGCGCGAGCACGCTCAGTTCGCGCGGTGTCAGCTCGAATTTTTCCTTCCCGCGCACGCCGCGCAGCGCCTTCGTCTCCACGCGCACTTTGCCGAATTTAATCTCGTCCGGCAGATCGCCCGCCCGCGCGACGGCGAAATCCGCACGCCGCAGCAGCGCATGCACGCGCGCGAGGAGTTCGCGGAGCGAAAAGGGTTTCGTCACGTAATCATCCGCGCCGAGTTCGAGGCCCACGACCTTGTCAATTTCCTGCCCCTTCGCGCTGAGCATGAGGATCGGCACGCGGCTTTTCGTCGCGCGGATCTCGCGGCAGATATCGTAGCCGCTCTTGCCGGGCAGCATGATGTCGAGCACGACGAGGTCCGGCTTGCGCTGCTTGAAAAGCGGCAGCGCCTCCGTGCCCGAGCAGCAGTCGGTGACATCGTAGCTCTCCGCGCGCAAAGCCTCGCACAGTCCGAGCCGGATGTGTGCGTCGTCCTCGACGATCAGGATGTGCTTTTTCATTCAGGCGATGTTTTCAGCCGCATGCTTTTCCGCCAGCGGCAGCCGCAGCGTAAAGCGGCAGCCGCCGCCTTCGCGATGCTCAAGTTTGATCTCGCCCTCGTGCTCGCGCGCGATGCGCTGCGCGAGCGTGAGGCCGAGGCCGCTGCCCTGGATGCCGCTCGCGAGCGAATCGTGCGCGCGGTAAAACGCCTCGAAGATTTTCTTCTCGTCGCCATCCGGCACGCCCATCCCGCAGTCGAGCACGGAGACATTCACCCAGCCGCCGTCGAGCCATGTGTGCAGCTCCACGCATTTTTTCTCCGTCGAATATTTTTCCGCATTCGAGATCAGATTCACCAGCACCTGCGCCAGCGCGTCGTCGTCGCCGAGCACGGGATACGGCCCCGGCTCCGCCTCCCAGCGCGTGGTGAAACCATCCTCGCGCAAGTGCAACTCCTGGCTCTCCCACACGCGCGCGACGACCTCGTGCAGATCGAGCGGCTTTTTCTCAAAACGCTTCTGCTTCCGCCCGATCTTCGCGAAATCGAGGACGTTGTTGATCAGCCGCGTGAGCCGCTCGGCCTCGACGGTGATGATGCGCAAATATTGCCCCTGCTTTTCCGCGGGCTGGGGACGGTCGTGCATCAGCTCTGCAAACATGCGGATGCTCGTGAGCGGCGTATTCAGCTCGTGCGAGACGTTCGAGACGAAGTCCGTCTTCTGCTGCGCGAGCGCGAGCTGCCGGCGAGCATCCGCGACCACGAGCCAGCCGCCGAGCGCGATCAATGCGACCATCCCCGCGATCGTAAATGCCAGCGTGCGCCAAAGTCCGCGCGCACTTTCCGCCAGCGCCGTCGGGCTCGCGAGATAGAGCGCGGCTTCCCAATGCGGCAGCGCCTCGCCGATCTCGCTCGCGACGAACGGATGTTTCCAGTCGCGCGCACTGGCATCCGCGGGCTGCGTCGCCACGGGCTTCCCGCGATCGTCGAGCAGCGCGAGCACAAATTCCGGCTTCGATTCCATCGCAGCACGAGCGCCGCGCGAAGCCGTGCGGTGCCGTTCCAGCACTTCCTTCCACACATCGGAAAAATGCCCGGCCTCCACGAGACATCCGAAGACCATCTCTGGCGCCTCCGGTGGTCGCACCCAGAAGATGAGGTTCAGCTTGTCCTGCACAAAACGCGCGACCATCCCCTCATCGCCCTCCTCGGTGAGGCTGCGAAATTCCGCCTCCTCCGGCATGACCGTGGACAGCGCCGGCCCCTGCGCGCCGAGCACCTGCTGCGGTTCCACCTGCCGGTTCACCGCGCTGTTCAAGGAAAGCACGCCACTGCCGCTCTTCGTCATCACCGGCTGCTCGCCGAACGCGCCATCGGGATTTGAACCGGTCTGCGGCACTTCGGCCTTCCCCGAAAACGCGACCGCCGCAGAAGCCGCGGGAGCCTTGGCCATCGGAGAAGCCGCGGACTCCTTGGACTTGGAAAAATGTGGGACTGCACTCCCCTTCGGCAATGGAGCCGCCGCGGGCATGGCCGCCTCCTGCGGCTTGGTCATTGCCTCGGCCGTCTTCAGCTCGATTCGTCGCGCTGTGGGAGGTGCAGCCGGCGAAAGTGTGGGAGTCGCGGGTTTGCGATCATTGTCTGTGGGCTTTGCCGGCATCGCCTTTTCCGGACGAGGGTCGCTCTTTTTCAGCTCGTCAATCGCGCCAGCACGTTTCTTTGCAAACTCGCTGTCGGTTGCCAGCTCCGCAGCCTTCGTCTTCAATGCCACTTCGTCCCGCGCAAGACCGCGCGTCCCGATCTTCGCCGCCGTGCGTGCGTCCGAGGCATCCTTCTCCGCGGAATTCAGCCGCGAGGCGGGCATCTCCTCGCGTTCCACTCCGAGTTTTTCACCGGCAGCCGGCGTCCGCGCGCGCGATGTCGCCGCCAGAGCTGCAGGTGCGCTCGCGGCCTGCGGGACTGGAGCCGGCGCGGGCTGCGCGGGAGCAAGATTGCCCCGCTCCCGCTTCTGCTGCGCGACCGGTTTTTTCGGCATTAAAAACGGCATCGGCGTGCCGCCTGGCGCGTCGGCGAGCCGTTTCGAGTCGTCCATGCCCGGCTGATTTTGAGCCCGCAACACTCCGCTGAAATCAAACGCACTCGCCCCCGCCTGCGGCTGATTCATCGCCTGCGTTGTGCCATTCAGCACGAGCGTGCCCGCGCCCGCATCTTGCCGACTGCCCATGCCCAGCGTCCCGCCGCTGACCGCCGCGCCGTCGTTGAGTTGTCCCACGTCCTTGCCCGCGATGCCGCCGGTGCTGACGACGCTGGTCACGCCGGAATACGGGTTCGCGGTGCTCTGGTTCGTGCCGGACTTGCCCTTCACGTACTCGAGCTTGTTGTTCCGGAACGCATTGTTGTCACCGGCCCAATTGTAAACGATCGCCGGCTCCGTGCTCGTGAGGAAGCCGCCATTCCCGAGCAGAAAACGCTGCAGCTCCGGCTGCTTCGATGCGGTCGCGACCGACGGCGACACCAGCTTGCCGTCGCGGTTGATCGCAAATCCCACGGCCTTCACCTCCCACGCATCGGCGAGCGTATTCGTAAAATCGCGCGCCAGCGCATCCGCATCGCCCTTCGCCAGCAGCCGGTGAACCGTCTCGCCGAACACGCGGCGCTCCGCATCCACCGTGTCGCGCACGGTCACGGCGAGCGCCTCCGTCTCCTTTTGATAAAGCTCCGCCGTCCTCCGCTCGAAGATGATCTGCTGCTCCTCCGCACTGCGCAACGCCAGCCAGCCGAGCACCACGCTCGGCAGCAGCACCGCGAAGAGGAATATCCAAACGCTTTTTTTCATCGTTGCACCTCACACTATTTGCGGCGCCGCGCGCAGTGTCAGGCGGCAGTGCGGAGTTTGTAAAAAAATTGTCGCGAGCGGGATCCAGCCGCAGCGAAAACGCGGGGGCTAAACTTCGGCGACGGACGCGACCTTCGGCGATTTCCGTCGCAGCGAATGCCGCACGAGCTGCGAGCCGAAATCCCAAATCGGCCCCGGGAAGCGGCGGCATTCCTGCAGCACCGAATCGAGCGCATTCACGAAACGCTCGATCTCCTTCTCGCCCGTGATGAGCGGCGGGAGGATTTTCAGCACGTCCATCGAGTGCCCGGCGATCTGCGTGAGGATGCGGTGCTTTTTGAAAAGCGTCGTGACGATCATCTGCGCGAACAGCTCCGACTCCACCATGTGCAAAAGCTTCCAGCCCATCTTCGCCGCGAATTCCTTCGGCTGGTGAAACTCGATCGCGATCATCATGCCGAGCCCGCGCACTTCCTTGATCAGCGAGTGCTTTTCCTTCAGCGCTTCGATGCGGCTGCGCAGTTCCTCGCCATTCGTGCGCGCCTGCTCGACGAGGTTTTCGTCGTCCATCACCTGCAGCGTCGCGAGACCGCACGCCATCGCGAGATTGTTCCGCCCAAACGTGGACGAATGCACCACGCAGCGATCCAGCCTACTGAAAGTTTTCTGGTACACCTCGCGCCGCGCGACGATCGCCGCGCACGGCACGTAGCCGCCGCTCAGCGATTTTGCGACCGTGATGATGTCCGGCTCCAGCCCCCAGTGCTCAAAGCCCCACCAGCGCCCCGTGCGCCCGAGCCCGGTCTGCACTTCATCGGCGATGAAGAGCGTGCCCGTCTCGCGGCAAAGCTGCTGCGCCTTCACAAAAAAATCGTCGCGCGGAAATTGCACGCCCTTGCCCTGCACCGGCTCGAAGATGAACGCGGCCACGTCGCGCCGTTCGAGCTTCGTCTTCAGTGCCGTGATGTCGCCCATCGAGATGCGCGAGCAGTTGTCCAGCAGCGGGCCGAAGCCTTCCTGGAAATGCACGTCGCCCATCACGGACAGCGAGCCGTTCGTCAGCCCGTGAAAGGCCTTCTCGATCGACACGAGCCCCGTGCGTCCCGTCGCCGCGCGCGCAAATTTGATCGCGCCCTCCATCGCCTCGGTGCCCGAGTTGCAAAAGAAAACCGCGTTCAAATGCGACGGCAATTTTTTCAGCAGCGCCTCGGCGAGCAGGCCGCTGAGCAGCGAGCAATCCATCTGCACCATGTTCGGCAGATCCATCTCCAGCACATCGCGGATCGCCTGCTGCACCGCGGGGTGATTGCGCCCGATATTGAAGACGCTGTAGCCGCTGAGAAAATCGAGGTAGTCGTGCCCGTCGAGATCGTAAAGGTAGCACCCGCGCGCCTGCGCATAGACGTGATCGAAACCGATGATGCGCTGGACGGAGACGAGCGTGGAATTCAGGTGCCGCTCGTGCAGGTCATAGTTTTCGCCGAGGCGCGTGGTGATGAGAGTCTTGAGATCGAGCGGCATCGCGCGCGGACTCTACGCAGGCAAAGGGACAATGCGAGCGGCTTTTCCGTTGAGTCCGGCACGCGGCCTACTTGGCCGGAATTTCGTTCAGTGTAAAATAGCCGACCGGGTGCAGCACGGGCTTGCCGTCGGCGGAACGCACGCCGTCGAAATGCACCTCATGGATGTCGCCTTGGATGAGTTTGTCGAAAGTGAGCCGCACGGATTTTCCGTCGGCAGCGACGGTGGCCTTCGTGATTTTCGGGAAGACCTCGTCCACTTCGGGGCCACCGTATTCCTCGCGGTAGGCGTAGGTGAACTGGCGCGCTGTGTAGCTGGCGACGTTGCCCGCGGTCTTTGCGTCCACGGGCTCGGTGAAAGTCACGTCGAAGCCGTCGGGTTTCGCATGCATGGCGTGGACCTCGAAGGGGACCTTGCCGGTCCAGTCCACGCGCTCGAAGGAAAACGGCTGGCCGCCTTTTGCGCCCCAGCCGCGATCGCTGCCGCCGGCGAAGAGCTGGCCCTTTTCGTTCATGCGCCCGCCGATGAGTCCGGACTTGAAGCCTTTCAAAAACGGAAACACGCCGCCCTGCTTCACGCCGTTCACTTCCTCGAGAAAAACGCGCGCGATGTTGCTGTGGCTCTGGTCGGCGACGAAGAGCTGCTTTTCAAACGGGCCAAATTTTCCGCCGCTCAGATCGCAGACGATGAAGGACGATGAGTTGCCGATTTTTCCGTACACGAGGCAGACGGCGGGCGGCACGAGTTCCTTGATGCGCTTGCGTTCGAATTCGATGCGATCCGGATCGGTGTGCGGCGCATGGTCGCCACGCTTTCTCCCGTTTTGAAATGCCTCCGGGATCGGATCCACGGGACGCCGCCCCATGTTCGGCGCCTTCTCATACCACTTGTTGCCGCCGGGGTGCCCCTGGAACGAGCCGGGGACGAGGTGCCCGAGGTTGTTCGGTCCGCGCCACGGGCCCTGATTGTCGGTGTAATAGACCTCGCCGTCCGCGTCGAAGCCGATGCCGCCAGGCGAGCGGATGCCGCTGCAGGTCGGGACCAGCGATCCGTCGGGCTTCACACGCATGGCCCAGCCGCGGAATTCCGTCTGGCTGGTGAACGATCCGGTGAGGCAGAGCAGCACCCAGAGGTCGCCGTTTTTGTCAAAGCGCGAGCCGAATGCGTACTCGTGGTAGTCGCCGCTCACGCCCCATTTGTCGCACACGGTCTCGAACTTGTCCGCGCGTCCGTCGCCGGTCGTGTCCTTGAGCTTCGCGACCTCGTAGCGGTTCGTCTCGTAGAGCCAGCCGTCCTTGAAGGCGAGGCCGAGCACCTCGTGCTGGCCGGACGCGAAGAGCTGGTATTTCACGTTCGCGGGCTCGCTGTCCGCGTTGCTGACAGTCCAGATTTCGCCGCGGCGCGTGCCGACCGCGAGCTTGCCCTCGGGCAGCAGTTCGATGGAGCTGACCTCGAACGCGGTTTCCTTCGGCGTGTCGAACGTGGTGATCTTGTAGTAGTCGGATTCCTGCGGGTCGGCGGCCCGCAGCATTGCGGGTGTGGCGGTCGCGAGGATGAGGCCGGTGAGGATGCGGAGAGTTTTCATGTGCGGGAAAAGGGAGTCCTCAGTGCTCAGTGGAGGTGCTGCGCGTGCAGGTTCGGCCACGAGTAGGAGATTTTGATCTCCGGTCGCAGCGGCACGGTGAGATTTTTCCCGGAGACCGTCGCGCCTTCGACTGCGACTTGGAACACGTTGTCGAACGCATGCCCTTCGAGTGAAAGCTTCTCGCCCGTCACATTGAAGCCGCCACCCGTCGGCGTGATCGCCGAGCCCGTCGCGACGCGCATCACCGCGCCGGCGGGAATGCTGCCGTCAATTTTCAGCACGCGCACGAGCTTGCCCTGCCCGGCGAGTGCGTCGCCTTCGACTTCGAATCGCTCGGAAATCCTCGAGCCCTTCCACTCGTAGTGAAAAGTCGGGTAGCGCTTCGCATCGAGATCGTAGCCTTTCCACGAGTAGTCCGCCGCGCGCTCGCCTTTCGGCACTTCGGGCCACGGTGAATCCGCTGTCGGGTTCACGGCAAAGGGCAGCGCGGTTTCACCCGCGGGACGAAGCACGTCGAAGCCGAGCGGAAGCTGCTGCCCGCCGCCGCGGCCGTTCCAGTGCCGCGCAGCGTCCATGAACGCACCGCGCCACGCGATCACCGGCCCGAAATACTCCGCGCTCCACGCGATGCTCGCATTGCCCGGATAGCCCACGCCGATGCCGCGGTTGCCACCGCCGGAGATGAAATTGCGATAGATGATCGGCTCCTGCGCGACGACGAGCGGCATCCCGCTGTTCTCATTTTTCTTCTTCGGCTTCGCGGCGTTTTTCCAATCGGGATGCAGCGCCTTCGTGAGCGGCGTGAGCGCGAAGTCCGCGCCCCGCCACGCGGCATAAAGCTCCGCCTGACCCGCGGCCTGGAAGTAATCGAGCCGGAAATCATGCACGCCTTTCGTGAGCTTCACCCTGCCCTCGCGCACCGTGCTCGCGGGGTGGATGCCGTCGTCGTCCGCGATCATTTTGCCATCAATCAAAATGCGCCCTCCGTCGTCCGACGCGATGAGGAACGAATACTCGCCATCCTTCGGCGCATCGAGTTTGCCGGTGAAAACGAGACCGAAGTCGTTCTTGTAGTCGTCGAATTTGAGCTGCACGAGGTTGTCCTTCACGTCGCCTTCGCGGTGCGGCTTCAGCTTGGAAAAATCCGGCAGCGTCTTCCATTCGCCGAGATAGAGCTGGAACTTCAGCCCCGTCAGTCCCGGCCCGCGCTTTCCCTTTTCGCCGACGGTCATCTTGCCATTCATGATCGCCGCGTGGCCGGGAAAAGTGCAGACGAACGGATATACGCCCGGCTTTTCCGGCGCGGTGAAAATGAGCGTGTCGCTCGTCTTCGGCTGCACCGCCTTCGAGTGCAGCCACAGGCTCTTGTCCTCCGGGATCCAGTCACGCTTCAGTGCCGCATCCGGATTTTCGATCTGCTTGTTCGCGAGGGCGATCGCATCCGTGCCCGGCTGGAAAAAGCACATGTTGTGCGGCATGTCGTCGTCGTTCTGAAAGACGAGCTTCACCTTCTGCCCCGGCTTCACATCGAACTCCGTCGTGTCATAGCGCATCTGCGCCTTGAGCGTCTTGATCGTGATGGTCTCCACCTCCGCGGCGAAAGCTCCCGTCGTGAAAATGAGGAGCGGCGCGACGGCGGAAAAAAGAATGGTTCGGAACATGGCAATGCGGGAGTGCCCGCAGACAACTGGTTTTGGAATGCGCCATTAGAAAAATTTCCCGCGGACGACGCCCCAATGCAGGCGAGGTTTTGCAACCTCGCGCGGGAGGACGGGAGGAGGCGGCGGGATGGGGTGAAACCAACGACCTGTGCAATTCAAACCGTGTTCCCACCGCCTCGCTGCGCTCGCCCGCGCGAGGTTGAAAAACGCTCACCTACATTGTTGCCGCCGCAGCGGCAGCCGGCCTGCGGACATGCGCAGAGCCCGCTCAACGCTTTGATTTTGTGAGCGTCTGCACGAGTTGCTCGGGCGTGGTCATCGGACGCGAGCAGCTTCCATTGGTGCAGAGGAAAATGGCGGGCGCCTCGAGTTTCGGATACTCCACATCGGTCCGCGGCAGCGCGCCTTCGCGCGCATCGAACCACTCGATCCGCGCCATCGGCGGAGCGGTGCGCAGCGCCGCGGCGAAGAGCGCGCGCGCCGCGGGATCGTCCTTCGCGCCGACGACGGTGAGGTGCGCGGGCTCGGTGGGGATTTCACGATCCGCGAGCAGCATCCCGGCCGTGCCGTAGCCCTGCCGCTCGACGACGAGCGGCGAGGCGAGAAAGCGCATCGCGTGCTCGGCCATCGCGCGATGCGCGGGCTTGCCGGTGTGCGCGTGGAGGAGATTGGCGAAGCACACGAGCGCGATGTTTTCATCCACCTGCGGCTTCGGCAGCAGCGGCGCGCCGGGTGCGACGACCGCCGTGGCAAAGCCGATCGCACTGCGAAAATGCGCGTCCGCAAAAGCCGCCGCCTCCTCCGCACGCGCGAGCCAAGCACGTTCCGCCGTCACCGTGTAAAGCGCGAGAAAGGCGCGCGCCATCGCCAGCGTATCCGCGAGGTACGGGCCAGCCGCGTCTTTTTCATCGTGCCGGAATCCGCCGCCCGGCAGCGCACGGTGCGCCGTGATCCATTCCGCCGCCCGCCGCGCATCGGCGAGGCACGAAGCATCGCCGCTGGCCGCGTAGAGCGCCGCCACCTGCGGATCGGAATACGTCAGCTCATCCATGACGTGGCACCAGTGGCACCACCCCGCGCCGAGATCGAGCAGCACAAAACGATGCTCCGCCTTCGCCCGTTCAAAAATCTGATCCGACCACGGCTGCCACGCGATGCCCGGCTTTTCCTCCGCGCGGAGGGTGAGGGCGAGGAAGGCGTGGCGCATGGCAGTGCGCAACCATTCGCTTTCATCCCTCGTGGCGGATGCCACTCGTAGGCAAAGAAGAAGCGCCTTTGACCATCCACAGCCCCATCACAGGCGCGTGTAGAGCGGATTTAGAAATGTCGTAGCCGTGCGGAGCGAACGGAACACAGGCTTCCAGCCTGTGTTCCGCGCGGCCACGACATTTCTTAAACGCTCTAGCAGCCTGTCGGACTTTCCGCGCTACGGATTTTGAAATTGCGGGTTGAAGGAGGATGCCCGCGCGCTTCGTTTCGATTGATCACGACACCCCG
>JBBSEI010000020.1:0-51497 GCA_038239865.1 Chthoniobacterales bacterium | reverse complement strand
TGTCCGGCATCCTGCCGGACACATAGCTTGCGTGCGAAAGAGAAGTGCGCGTCGCGGATTTGGCAAACCGTCCGGCAGGATGCCGGACGGAGCACGCTGGAAGCGGGCGCTCCCATTCCCTTCGTGCTTTGCCGCGGCTTCTGATTTTGACCAATTTGTTTTGCATGATCGCCGCATTCACCCGCGCTCCGCAGCAAAAAGCTAATTGCGCTCCGCCGCGCGGATTGGCCTGAGTGCCACGCCATGAAGTCTCCTCACGCTCTCGCCGTTGTCCTGCTCGCAGCCTCCGCGCTTTTTTCCCCGGCGGAAAATCCCGCTCCGCGTGGCGCGCTGTCGCCCGAGGAGGAGCTGAAGACTTTCCAAGTCGCCGACGGATTGCGTGTCGAACTCGTCGCCGCTGATCCGATGGTCGAGTCGCCGTGCGCGATGGCGTTCGATGAAAAGGGGCGGCTGTTCGTCGCGGAAAATCGCGGCTATCCGCACACCGTCGAGCCGCCGGTGGGCCGCATCGTGATGCTCGAATCCACGAAGAACGACGGGCACTACGACAAGCGCACGGTCTTCGCCGAGGGCCTCACATTCCCGAATGGCGTGATGCCGTGGGACGGCGGGATCATCGTCACCTGCGCGCCGGACATTTTCTTTTTCAAGGATACGGACGGCGACGGAAAGGCCGACGAGAAGCGTGTGCTGCTCACCGGCTTCGACGCGACGAAGAGCACACAGCTCCGCGTGAACTGCCCGACGCTCGGGCCGGACGGCTGGATTTATTTCGCCGCCGGACTCGTCGGCGGGACGATCACTTCGCCCGAGCATCCCGAAAAGCCCGCGGTGAAAATGACCGGCGACCTGCGCTGGAATCCGAAGACCGGCGACTTCGAGACTGTGGATGGCCGCTCGCAATACGGCATCTCGTTCGACGAAATGGGCCGCCGCTTCATCTGCATGAACCGGCTGCCCGTGCAGCACGTCGTGATCGAGTCGCGCTGGCTGCGGCGGAACCCGCACCTCGCATTCGGTGAGACCGTGCAGGACTGCAACGACCGCACCGTGAAGACGGGACTCAAGGGTGGCGGCGACGGCGTGCGCTTGTTTCCGATCAGCTCAAACATCACCACTGCGGACTCACACGCGGGATCGTTCACCGCCGCGTGCGGAGTTAAAATCTGGCGCGGCGGCGCTCTGCCTGCGAAGTTCGACGGCTGCGCGCTCTCGTGCGACCCGACGGGCAATCTCATTCACGCCGACAAGCTCGTCCCGCATGGCGCGACCTTCGCCGCCGAGCCGCTGCTGGAAAAGCGCGAGCTGTTCGCATCGAGCGACGACTGGTGCCGGCCTGTCTTCCTCACCACGGGTCCCGATGGCGCGCTCTACGTCTGCGACATGTATCGCAAGACCATCGAGCATCCCGACTACCTTCCGGCGGAAATCCGCAAGCACACGGACTTTGAGGCGGGGAAAAAGAACGGCCGCATCTGGCGCATCACATCGTCCGCTCCAGTCGCGAAGGACCTGCCGCGCGAATGGTCGTACGCAAAGGATCGCGGGCTGGAGCGCGATGACTTGGACAAGGTGCCGCTCGAGGAATTGCTCCGCGGCGCGGAGAGCAAAGACGCGCGCGTGCGTTTCCGCGCCGCGCTCGGCCTCGGCGAATCGAGCGATCCGCGCGCGCTCTCGGCGCTCGCGAAAATCGCCGCGCTCGGCGTGGAGGATCGCTGGACGCGCGCCGCTGTACTGAGTGGTGTCGCGGATCGCGAACAGGAATTCGTCGTCGCGTTCCTAACCCAGGCAAAAACGGTCGGCACTGGCGGCGTTGAACTGCTGCACGAGGCGGGACGCGCGTTCAAGGACGAGCGTGCTTTTCGGCGTGCGCTTTTCGCGGCGCTCCCTCCGCCGCCGATTGCAAATGATGACTGGTGCAATCCGGCGTCCGCCGCGTTGATGCTCGCTTATTCTGAAGCGAGCGGAAAGCGACTGACGGTGACGACGCACGACATATCGCTCGAGCCGGAGATCACCTGCGCACAGCGAAAGGCAGTGAACTCCAAACTCCCCGCCGCGGAGCGCATGTTGTATGTGAAACTGCTCGGCAGGATCGAAGACCTGGAGTCGCTGCGGATACTCGGTAAGCTCGCAACATCCGAGCCGGACAATGCGCTTCGCACCGAGGCAGTCCGGGCACTTGCCACTTTTGAAAACGTCGAAGTCGCAACCTCGCTGCTTGCACCGAAGCGCATAGCCTCTCTCTCGCCAGCCGATCGTGAGATCACGCTCTCCGCGCTGCTTGCGCGTCCGGCGCATGTGCCGCGCGTGCTCGATGCGGTCGAGTCCGGCACAATCCCGCGCAATGCGATCAGCGCCGTGCAGCGCACTGCACTTTCCAAAAGCAGAGTCGCCGCGATCCGCGAGCGTGCGGCGAAACTTTTCGGCGCTCCCGCTGACGGTGATCGCATGAAAGCCTACGAGGCCGCGAAGGCCGTGCTCGCGCTTGCGCCGAATGCGGCGCACGGAAAGGAAGTGTTCAAGGTGCTCTGTTCATCGTGCCACCGGCTGAATCAGGAGGGCTACACGGTCGGCCCCGACTTGCTCGATATCCGCAATCAGCCGAAGGAAACCGCGCTGCTGCACATCGTCGTGCCCGATTACGAAATCGTGCCGGCATTTGCCGCGAGCAATGTCGAGCTGAAGGACGGGCGCGCACTCATCGGCATCGTCATTTCGGACACGCCGGAATCCATCACGCTGCGCCAGCCGCTCGGCGTGGAGGAGAATATCCCGCGCGCAAACATCAAGTCGCTCACCGCGAGCGAGCACTCGCTGATGCCGCCGGGGCTGGAGACGACGATGAAACCGCAGGATCTCGCGGACTTGCTGTCGTTCCTCAAGGGCGAGGCGCAGTGATGCGGAGGTGTATGTTCGGGTAGCGCAGGCGGGCGTCCTTCGTGAAATCCGCTCGCCTTCACAACGCGCGCGAATAGAACGCCAGCTCCTACTTTTCCCAAAATCCCATGAGCAAAAAATACAACGTCGCTGTCATCGGCTATGGCTGGGCCGCCACGGCTCACATTGCCGCCATCAATGCCACAACGCACGCGCAGGTCACCGCGGTGTGGAGTTCGCGCAAGCTCGATTCGGCGGAGCTTTCCGCGAAGCACGGCTCGCCGATCACTGCGTTCACCGATCTCGCGGCGATGCTCGCGGACAAGGGCATCCACGTCGTGGACATCACGAGCTACCCGAACCAGCACGCGGGGCAGTTCATCGCCGCTGCCAAGAACGGGAAGCACATCATCGTCGAAAAGCCGCTCGCGATCGAGTGGGCCGACATCCTCGCGATGAAGTCCGCGGCGGAGTCTTCGGGCGTGAAAGTGTGCGTGTGTTTCGAGTGCCGCTGGTCGTCGCAATTCCTCGCGACGAAGGCGGTGATTGACGCGCAACTCGTCGGGAAATTGCATTACGGCGAGGTGGACTATTACCACGGCATCGGCCCGTGGTACGGCCAGTATCGCTGGAACACAAAGCGCGAACTCGGCGGCAGCGCGCTGCTCACCGCCGGATGCCACGCGCTCGATGCGCTGCTGCTGTGCATGGACGGCGAAGTCGCCGAAGTGAGCAGCTTCTCGTCGCAGAGCAGCAATCCCGTCTTCGCGGCCTACGAGTATCCGACGACTTCCACGAGCCTCCTGCGTTTTCAAAATGGCGCGGTCGGAAAATGCGCGGCGGTCGTGGATTGTTTGCAGCCTTACTACTTTCACACGCATCTCGTCGGCAGCGAGGGGAGCATCCTCGATAACAAATTCCACAGCCAGAAACTCGGCGGCCTGAACAAACACGCATGGTCGCAGCTCTCGATGAAGATGCTCGATAGCGGCGACGTGAGCGACCATCCGTACCAGACGCAGTTCCAGGCGTTCTTCGACGCGCTCGACGCGGGAAAGGACATGCCGCTCACGAGCTTCGCCGACGCCTTCCGCTCGCACCGCGTGATCGCCGCCGCGGACAAAAGCGCGAGCGAAGGACGCACGGTGACGCTGAGCGAGATCGCGGAGAAGTAGGCGAGGTTGAAAACCTCGCCGGCATTTCCCCGCCGCGCGCACGCTTTCATTTTCTCCGCTAGCTCGTAGCCTCACCGACCCGTGATCGAAAATTCTGAGTCCGCCGCCGCCAGTGAAAGTCCCGCCGCGCCCCGGCGAAAAAGGTCGCGCGGGCTTCTCGGCCGCATCCGGCTTTTCCTTTTGTGCGCCACCTTGCTGCTGCTCATTGCGGTGCAGAGCGTGGTGTTTCCGCATGTCGTCCGCGGAGTGCTGAAATTCCGCGCCTGGCAGAGCGGCGCGGCGCTTTCGATGGGCCGCATCGAGGGGAATCTTTTCGAGCCGGTGGTCATCCGCGATCTGCGGTGGACGTACCGCGCGGACACCGGCGCGGTCACGCGCGTCGAGATCCGCCGTGCGCGGGCATGGCTGGCGTGGAGCAATATTTTTCCCGCGCCGGCCGCGGGCTGGGTGCGCTCGACGGCGGAACGCGCGGGCTTTTATCCGCTCGGCGGAAATGGGCTCTGGTTTCGCGAAGTGGAAATGGACGGCGTGACGGCGCGGCTCTCGCTGCCGGTCGGCACCGACGCGGGCCGCGGCGACGAACCGCACGCGCAGTGGCTGCGGCGCGCGGTCGGATCGCCCGCCGCGCATCCGGGAATCTATACGGTGAGAAATGCGGACCTCATCTTCGACCGCGGCGCGGACTGGCTGCGGGTGAGCGGCGCGCACTTTTCGCTAAGCGAGACGGCGGCCGGCTTTGTGCGCGCGGCGCAGATCGCGATGAAGACGGAGTCCGGCCGGAAGCAGTTCAGCGGCGTGCGCGGCCGCACCTCGCTCAAGGGCGCGCGCGCGACGCTCACGGGCATGAAGCTGGCGCCGGACGTCACGCTGCAGAGCCTCAGCGTCTCGCTGGAGGAATTTGCCAACGGGCGGCTGAATTTTGCCGCGGCGCTCAAGGCGTTCGGCGGCGACATCGATGCGGAGGCGAAGCTCGCGTTTGAGGATCGGCGGCTGCGGTTTGATGGGAACGGCCAGTTTTCCAAGATCAGCGTCGCGGGCCTCGCGAGCTTTCTCGGCCTCAGCGAGGCGGCCGGCGGCGTGCTGAACGCGGGCACCTTTGGCTTCCACGGGACGCCGGGCGATTTTGCAAAATCCGAGGCGACGGTGCGGCTGGAGGCGGGCGCATTTCAGTGGGACTCGCGGCAGTGGGATTCGCTCGTGCTCGGCTTCTCGCTCGTCGACCAGCGGCTGCAAATTCCGGAGTTCCGCCTGCGGCAGGGGAAAAATCAACTCACGATGAGCGGCACGATGGCGTTGCCGCAGCCCGGCGCGAAGTGGTGGGATCGGCAGTTCGATTTCAAGGTGGATGCGGACATCCGCAATCTCACCGATCTCTCCGCGCTGCTGCTGCCGGAATTCAAATTCGCCGCCGGGCAACTTTTCATCCGCGGCGGCGTGAGCGGCACCGGCGCGCAGGCGGATGTACCGGCGAAATTTGAAGGCCAGATGATCGTGAGCGGAAACGCCATGCAGTGGCGCACGGCGCCGATCGATAACGTGAATGCCGCGCTGCTTTTCCACGATCGCGAGCTGGAAATCATCAGCGCCCAGATGCTCCGCGCGGAAGATTTTCTGCGCGGCAGCGGCCGCATCAGCCTTGGCGACGGCAGCTACTCCGGCGAATGGCGGCTCTCCGTGCGCGACCTCGCCGCGTACCGGGCCGTGCTCACGCCCAGCCTTCTCCCGGTCGCACTCGGCGGCGGCGTCGAGGCGTCGTGGTCGGGGCAGGGCAGCGCCGTCGCGCACGAGGGCAAATTTTCCGCGAAGCTGAGCCACTTCCATCTGATCGGGCGCGGCGGGACGCTGCCGCTGGATGCGGAGTTCAGCGGCGGGTACCGGCCCGGCGAGGTGCAGTGCGAAAAATTCCGCCTCGCCGAAGATGGCACCGTGCTCACGGCGGGCATCAGCGTCGGACCGGGCGCGGTGAATCTGCACGACGTGCTCGTGCAGCAGCACGGGCGCACCTGCCTGCGCGGTGATGCGCTGCTCCCGCTCGATCTCTGGCAGCGCTGGCCGGATGTAAATTTTGAGCATCTGCTGAATGACGCGACGGTGAGCCATGTGCGCCTCGAGGCGACGAGTCTCGACCTGCTCGCGACTTCGCGCCTCACCGGATTGCAGTGGCCGCTCGCGGGAAATCTCTCGGGCACGGTGACTGCGGACGGTCGGCTCGGCGCACTGAAACTGGGCGGCGCGGTGCAACTGCTGCAAGGCAGCCTGCCGCTGGACTGGCAGGGGCATACGGTCCGCGGCGTGGGCGCGCGCTTCGTCCTCGAGGAAAATCAAATCCGGCTCGAACAGGCCGCGGGGCATTATGCGAACGGCGACTTCAGCATCGCTGGCCACCTCGATCTCGCGAAGCCGCGCAGCCCAATTCTCGACGTGACGGGCAGTGGGACGAATCAGTCGAATCCATTTTCCTTCACCGCGAAAGGCCCCGCGGAAGAGCCGGTGATCACGGTCGTGGAGACGCCGCTTGCGCCCCCGTCGCCCGCGCTCCCATCGTCGCCTGTTCCGCCTACAGTTCCCGCGCCGTCTGCGCCCGTGCCGCCGATCGGTGCGGGAAAATGACGCACGCCGCAGCCGCGCAGCACAGATTTGAAATCTGGGCGGCTGGCGCTTCTCCCGAGCGCGCCGACACTGCGAACAGAGCCTCCGCGCGAGTCTGGCTCTGTTCGAAAGAACGGCTCAGAGCTTGCCGAGCATCTCGCGGATCGCGCCGAATTTCGCCGTGGCCTTCTCCTGCGTCACGGGCTTGTTCAGCAGTTCGCCGCCATCCACGCGATCGATGAGATCGGGATCGAGCTCGTTCAAAAAACTGCTCGGCGCGCACGATACCGCGCTGCCGTATTTCGTGCGGTTCCGGCACCAGGTGATCGCGAGCGTCTGCTTCGCACGGGTGATGCCGACGTAGAGGAGCCGGCGCTCCTCGTCCACGGTGCCTTCGAGCTTCGAGCGCTCGTGCGGCAGCACGCCCTCCTCACAGCCGATGAGGTGGACGTGCGGAAATTCGAGCCCCTTCGACGCGTGCAGCGTGATGAGCGTAACGCCGTCCGTGTCGTCCTCCTTTTCCTCCTCACGCTCGTGGCGCAGCAACATCGCATCGAGCCACTCGCGCAGCCCCTTGTCGCCGCGGTCGTGATAGGCCTGAAAGTCATTGATCAGATATGCCACGTTCTGCTCCCGCTTCAGCCATTCGTCCGGCGTTTTGCAAGTGCGCTGGAGTTCCGCGAGGTAGCCGCTGTCGGTCAGCAGCGCGCGGAGCACGCCGGGCTGGTTTGCGAGCGGCTCGTGCATTTTCAAATCCGAGTCGTCGAGGAATGCGGTGAATTTTTCCACGGCCCCGCGCGCGCGAGTCGGCAGCTCGGCGAGAAATCCGTCGTCGCGCATCATCGCAAAGACCGAGCACCGCTTGTGAATGCTCGCGGTGGTCGCCTTTTCCACCGTGCCGTCGCTGATGCCGCGCGCGGGTGTGTTCACGATGCGCAGCAGCGACACGTCGTCGTCCGCATTCAGCAGGCACGCGGCGTAGGCGAGCACGTCCTTGATTTCGCGGCTGTCGAAAAAGCTGTTCCCGCCCACGACGCGATACGGGATTTTCAGGTCGCGGAAATTCGTCTCGAAAAGGCGCGACTGCGCATTCATGCGGAAGAGCACGGCGAAGTCCTCCCACTTCAGCCCCTCGGCGAGCTTCCGGCTGTGGATCTCGCTGGCGATCAAAGTCGCCTCCTGCTGGTCGTCCGGCATCGCGAGCACGCGTACTTTTTCGCCGCCCTCCTTCGCGCTCCAGAGTTTCTTCACGCGGCGGCGCGCGTTGTTTTTGATCAGCGAATTCGCCGTCCCGAGGATGAAGTTGGTCGAGCGATAATTCTGCTCGAGCTTGATGATCGCGGGATTCGGAAAGTGCGTCTCAAATTCCAAAATGTTCGACGCCTCCGCGCCGCGCCAGCCGTAGATGGACTGGTCGTCATCGCCCACGACCGCGACGTTTTTCCGCTCGTCGGCGAGCATCGTGATGAGGTCGAGCTGCAGGCGGTTGGTGTCCTGGAATTCGTCCACCATGAGGTAGTGAAATTTCCGCTGCCATCGCTCGCGCACATCCCCGTGCTGATCGAGCAGCTTCACCGTGAGCAGGAGGAGATCGTCGAAGTCCACCGCGTTCAGGTTTTTCAATTCCTGATTGTATCGCGCATACACCGCGCCGATGAGCGTCTTGTCGTCCGCCGGCTCGCGCCAGCCCCGGTTTTTCGCCTTGCTGATGAGATTTTTGGCAAGGCCGGGATCGAGCTTCTCATCGCGCGCCGCGGTGCGGGTAATGATCTTTTTGATCAGCCCCGTCGTGTCGCCCTCGTCGTAGATCGAGAAATTCTTTTTGTAGCCCAGCTTCTCGATGTCCTGCCGCAGGATGCGCACGCACAGCGCGTGGAAGGTGGACATCACGGTCTTCTTTGCCTGCTCCGGATCGATGATGGACGCGAGCCGCTCGCGCATTTCCTTCGCCGCCTTGTTCGTGAAAGTGACCGCGAGGATGTTCTCCGGCGCGACTCCGCGCGAGATGAGGAAGGCGGCGCGCGCGGTGATCACGCGAGTTTTGCCGCTGCCCGCGCCCGCGAGGATGAGCAGCGGACCGTCGGTGGTCCGCACCGCGCGCTCCTGCTCGGGATTCAGATCGAAAAGTCGGAAGGCAGCCATGGTGAAATTCGCGGGCGGCGAGAGAAACACGCGCGCGGTTTTTTGCAACGATGGTTCCGATTTTCAGCGCGGAATCTCGACCGCGAGCTGCGCGATCACGGCGGGGTAGAGCTTGTGCTCCTCGATCTGAATGCGCGCGTGCAGCGATTCCGGCGTGTCCTCGGCGAGCACGGGCACTTCGGCTCGCGCGATGATTTCGCCGGAATCCATGCCGCCATCCACGAAATGCACGGTGCATCCGCTGGTCGCGGCGCGCGCGGAGACGGCTTGCGTCCACGCTTCGAGACCGGGGAAGGCGGGGAGCAGCGAGGGGTGGATGTTGATCATGCGGCGCGGAAAAGCGTCGAGCAGCGGAGCCTTCACCATGCGCATGTAGCCGGCGAGCACGACGAGTTCGACGCCCGCATCGCGGAGCATTTGCGCGACCAATCCCTCGCGCTCGGGCTCCATCTTCGTGCGGAATTTTCCCGGATGCACAAACTCCGCGCGGAGGCCGCGTTCGCGCGCGAGCGCGAGGATGCCCGCGCCTTCGACATCGGAAATCACAAGGCAAACTTCCGCATCGAGTCCGCCGCGCGCGATGGCGTCGGCGATGGCGCGGAAATTGGAGCCTTTGCCCGAGCCCAGGATGCCGAGTTTCAGCGCTGCCATTTTTCCAAAATGCCCGTCGTGGATTTCCCCGGCACGAGGGGGAGGATGCGGATTTCCGCGCCGGCTTCCTGCAGCGCGCCGCGCTCGCCGGGGTCGAGCGACTCGACGGTGTAGTCGCCGCCCTTCGCGTAAATCTGCGGACGGATTGCGCGCGCGAGATCGGTGATGCGCTCGGTGTGGAAGATTGTCACGAAGTCCACGCACGCGAGGGCTGCGAGCACTTCGGCGCGATCCTGCTCGCTGTTGATTGGGCGCGTCGGGCCTTTGAGTGCGCGCACACTCGCGTCGCCATTCAGCGCGACGAGCAGCGCATCGCCGAGCGCGCGCGCCTGCTGCAAATAGCGGACATGGCCGGGGTGCAGGAGGTCAAAGCAGCCATTCGTGAAGACGAGCTTTTTCCCGCCTGCGGCAAACTGCGCGGCGACCGCGGCGAGTTCCGGGACGGACTTCAATTTTTCCAAGCTCATGGACGTTGCTTCGCGGAGATTGCGCAGCGGCGCGAGGCGAAAGTTTGTTTGGCAGCGCAGGCGTGCGCGCTACGGTCGCGCGCCATGAACGATCCTCGTTTCGATCTCCTCGCCAAGAATCTCGTTTCATTTTCCACTTCGCTGAAACGCGGCGAGCGGGTGCTGTTCGACATGTTCGACGTGCCGGATGAAATGACCGTCGCGCTCGTGCGCGCGGCGCGGGCGATCGGCGCGGTGCCCTTTGTGCAGATGCACCACGGGCGCGTGAGCCGCGAGATGGCGCTGGGCGCGGTGGATGACGGGCTCGATGTCGCCGCGGGCGTGCAGCTCGCGCAGATGAAAAAGATGGACGCCTACATTGCGTTTCGCGGAGGAGCGAACGTCACCGAGAGCGCCGACGTTCCGCAGGAGCAGATGCAACTCGTCGCAAAAAAAATGCGGCCGGTGATCGATTGGCGCGTGAAGAAGACGAAGTGGTGCGTGCTGCGCTGGCCGAGCCCGAGCATGGCGCAGCTCGCGGGGATGAGCACGGAGGCGTTTGAGGATTTTTATTTTCGCGTCTGCACGCTCGACTACCGGCGGATGCAGCCGGGGATGAAGGCGCTCGCGGCGCTGATGATGAAAACGGATCAGGTGCAGCTCAAGGGACCGGGCACCGACTTGCGCTTCAGCATCAGGGGCATCCCGGCGATCTCGTGCGGCGGCACGCACAACATTCCCGATGGCGAAGTCTTCACCGCGCCGGTCCGCACGAGCGTGCAGGGGCATGTGAGCTACAATGCGCCGACGATTTACCAGGGCATCGCGTTTGACAATGTGCGGCTCGCTTTCACCGACGGAAAAATCACGGAGGCGACTTCGAGCAACACGGAAAAGCTGAACGCGATCCTCGACAGCGACGCGGGCGCGCGGTTCATCGGCGAGTTTGCCATCGCCTTCAATCCGCATGTCCTCAGCCCGATGCGCGACATCCTTTTCGACGAGAAAATCGCGGGCTCATTTCACTTCACGCCGGGGCAGTGCTACGAGCAGACGGAGAATGGAAACCGATCGCAAGTGCATTGGGATCTCGTCTGCATCCAGCGCCCGGACTGGGGCGGCGGCGAGATTTGGTTCGATGGAAAACTGATCCGGAAGGACGGCATCTTTGTCCCACCGGCGCTGCACGCGCTGAATCCGAAATACCTGCTCGGAAAATAGCCGCGACTATTTTGCCGGCGGCGGCGCTTCCTGCGGGACATCGGCCGGCGGCATCGGCGCGCCGGGCGGCGGGAGCTTCGGCGCGTCATCACGACCCGCTGGCGGCCGCGATGCGGCGTCATCGGCCGGCGCGTCTGCGCGCGTCCAGCCTTCCTGCGCGGCGAGCTGTTCGCCGATTTCGAGCGGCCAGCGCGGGTTCTTGAAAATGTCGGGGAATTCCGTTTTCAGATCATTGATTCGCGCGACGAACATTTCGTTTTCCGGCGAGTCCTTCACGCCGATGGCGGGGTAGCGCCGCATGAGTTCGGTCTTGGCGAGCTTGGTGATTTCCTCGGGTGTCTCCTTCGACTGGCCGCCGAAGGAAACCATCTCGACGCCGATCGTCACTTCCTGATCGCCGGCCTGGAAGGTGACCATCCCGTCCTCCAGTTTCTTGAATGGAAATTTGCTGCCCGCGCGGATGAGATATTTTTTCCCGCCGATCGCGACTTTGGCGTCCTGCCGGACGAGGATGATTTTTCCGATGGAAGGATCCGGCGCGGGGGCGATGAGATCATGCACGGTGTCATCCTCCGGCGGCGCGGGAGGCGGGAGCGTCGCGGGTGCCGTGGGCGGCGGGAGACCGGGATTATTTTGCTGAGTGGGCACGGGCAGTCCTTGCGCGGATTCACCGGCGAGTGTGGCGGTTTTCGCGGACTCGTCGGCGAGGCCGGACTTCGCGGCGTGATCCAGCTTTTGGAATCCGCGCTCGATGAAGGGCAGCGCCGCCGCGAACAATGCGACCGCGCCCGCGACGATCAGACCGCCGTGCGGACGGTGAAAAACGCGCAGCCGGTAGAGCACCCACACGAGGGCGAAGGTGCCGAAGCTCGCGACCAGCGTGCGCAGCGCGACCTGATTCGGCAGATATAGCGCCATCCAAAAAATGAGGAATGCGCTGAGCAGCAGACCCGCGCCGACCGCGAGGTTTGTGACGTCGGCGGGCACAGCGTCGGGCACGGATTGCGAGTGAGTGAACTTTTCCTCCGGCGCGCTGGAAAGTCCTGAGCCGGGCTGGACCGGGAGCGGTTCTGAAATGCCGGGCGCGCCGGTCTGCGGGATGTCTTGGTTCGGATTCACTAGCCCTGCATGATGGCACGCGAGGGAGGATTGTCTCTCAGAAAGTGCGGTGCGCAGCAGGGCAGTCTCAGCAGCGGCTTGGCGGGCGGGCGGTTCCGGGGTATGAGGCAGCGATGAGTTTTGAAATCGCAGTCCGCAATCGTCTCTCAGCCGCGCGGCTCTACGGCATCCTCGATCTCGGTTACGTCGCGGAGGATTCGCTGGAGCGGGCTGCGGCGGAGTTGTGCGAGGGCGGGGTGGATATCATGCAGCTTCGCGCCAAGGGGCGCGATGCATGCGACATTGAGGAGATGGCGAATCACGTCGCGCCGATCCTGCGGGATGCGGGCGTGCCTTTCATCATCAACGATCATCCCGAACTCGTGCCGAGTGTCGGCGCGGACGGCGCGCATGTGGGGCAGGATGATTTCACCGTCGCCGATGCGCGCTGGCGTGCGGGTCGCGCGCTGGAGGGCGAGGTGCCGCTGCCGATCATCGGAAAAAGCACGCACTCGGTGGAGCAGGCGCTCGCGGCGGCGGCGGAGGGCGCGGACTACATCGGGTTCGGCCCGCTTTTTCCAACGCCGACGAAGGCGGGTCGCGCGGCGATCGGGCTCGCGGACATCGCGCGGGTGCACGCGCTTGTGAGTGTGCCGATTTTCTGCATCGGCGGCGTGAAGCTGGAGAATCTCGATGCGGTAATCGCCGCCGGTGCGCGACGGGTGGTGATCGTGAGCGGCATCCTGCAGGCGCGGGACATCGCGGCGTACTGCCGCGAGGTGAAAGCGCGGCTGGACGCGGTGCCGCTGACTGTGTAAGTCGTCCGCCCTTCGTGTCCGAAAGCGGTGCGCGAAATCCGTCACCCATCCACCCTTTATCCTCACCGCCATGTCCGTCCTCGTCGTTGGTTCCGTCGCACTCGACACCGTCAAAACTCCCTTCGAGGAGCACGCCGATCTGCTCGGCGGCTCGGCGAGCTACGCGGCGGTGGGCGTGTCGTTTTTTTCGGCGGTGAACATGGTGGGGATCGTCGGCGATGATTTTCCAAAGGCGCATGTGGATTTTTTCAAATCGCGGAACATCGATCTGGCGGGCTTGCAGACGGTGCCGGGCAAGACGTTCCGCTGGTCGGGCGAATACATGCTGGACATGAACGTGCGCGAAACGCGGAGCGTGGAACTGAATGTCTTCGAGCATTTCACGCCCGTGCTGCCGCAGGGCTACAAGGAGACGAAGCTCGCGCTGCTCGCGAACATCGGGCCGAATTTGCAGAACCATGTGCTCGACCAGATGGAGCGTCCGAAATTCGTGATCGCGGATACGATGGACCTGTGGATCAACATCGCGCTGGACGAACTGAAGCGGCTGCTCACGCGCGTGGACATGGTGATTTTGAACGACAGCGAAGCGCGGCTGCTCACGCGGCAGACCTCGCTGATCAAGGCGGGCCAGCAGATCCAGGCGATGGGGCCGCGGTTCGTCGCGGTGAAGAAGGGGGAGCATGGCTGCCTGCTCTTCGGGGAAAACGGCGATTTCTTTTCCTGCTCCGCGTACCCGCTCGAGGACGTGCATGATCCGACCGGGGCGGGGGACACCTTCGCGGGCGGTCTCGCCGGGCATCTCGCATCCACGATGGGTGACGAGGTGACTTTTGCGGATCTGCGCAAGGCGGTCGTCTTTGGCTCCGTGCTGGCGAGCTACAATGTGGAGCAGTTCAGCCTCGAACGGATGCGCACGCTCACGCAAACGGACATCCAGGCGCGCTACGAGAGCTTCAAGCTCTTCAGCCACTTCGAGGTGATCGAGGACTGAGCGGCGAGAGGGACCGCGGAGCTTTTCAAAATCGCGTTTGCGATGGAAGACGGGATGGCGCTAGCTCCGGTTTGCCGCGAGGTGCGTCACATTGCCGAAGAGGCCGCCGACGCGCGCCGCGGTGATTTCCACGCGGGAGCCGGGACGGACTTGGTCGAAGAGTTCGACGACGTCGCGGGATTTCATGCGGATGCAGCCGTAGCTCACGGGTCGGCCGATGTGGCGTTCGTCGGGCGTGCCGTGGATGAAAATGCCGCGCGAGAGGGCGCGGGCGTTTTGCTGTTCGAGGCCGCGGAGGCAAAGGATGCGCGTGACGATCGGGTCGCGGCCAGGGGCATTTGGCGGGCAGATTTCGCCGGTCGGGCGGCAGTGGTGGAAGACGGTGCCGGACTCGGCGCCGTGGCCGATTTTCGAGGCGACCTCGAGCTGGCCGGTGGGCGTGGCGTAGCTGCTGCGGGTGTCGCCAAGTCCGAATTTTGACGTGGAGATGCGGTACGATGCGACTTTGTGGCCGTCGGCGTCGAAGAGGTAGAGCTTCTGCTCGGGGACGCTGACGACGAGCGTGGGATTTTCCGCCGAGAAGGCGGACTGGAAGACGATGAACGTCTGGAGCGAAAGGAGGGTCGCGAGGAGGAGTCGTAACCTCATTTTCGCGACCTCCGAATGATGACGTGGGGCTGGCGGATCATGTCGATTTTCTATGCGGAAAGAATCTCGCTGGTGTCGCGCCACGGAGCGCGGATCTGCGGGAACCATTGCCCGAAGGAGCACATGGCGACGTAGGTGAAGCCGCTGGCGAAGAGGCCGAGGAAGGGGATGGCGAGCCAGTTATGCGCGGCGACTTCGTGGGCGAAAAAGTAGATGAAGTAGGCCGCGAAGCCGATCTCGACGAAGGGCAGGAGGTTTTTCCCGACCGAGTATTTCGACTTTTTCCAGGCCTGCGTTTTCGTCTGGATGCCGTATTTCGGCGTGCGGGTGAACTCGCCGGTGACGCCGAACATGCCCTGGATGACGGCCCACGCGTTGTTGACGGCGAGGCCGATCGTGAGCGCGAGGAGCGCGGGAAGATAGAGCACTTCGCGGCCCCACGAGCGCGGGTAGAGTTCGCGCTGCGAGACGATGTAAAAGACGATCGCGGGGAGCGAGCCGGTGATGAAGATCGGGATGTCAATCAGGATCGTGCGCCAGATTCCCCAAGTGCCGTTCGTCGAGGCGGCGACGGTCGGGTGCATGAGGATGCAGATCGCGGCGAGCAGGAGGAACGCGTAGTTCGACGTGAGATGCACGGTCGCTTCGAGCTTCACTTTGAGCGGAAGCTCCGCGCGCCACACGGCGGGGAGGAGCTTTTTGCACGTCTGGATGCTGCCTTTCGTCCAGCGATGCTGCTGGGATTTGAAGCCATTCATGTCCACCGGAAGCTCGGCGGGCGTGACGAGGTCGGGGAGGAAAACGAAGTTCCAGCCCTTGATCTGCGCGCGGTAGCTCAGGTCGAGGTCTTCGGTGAGCGTGTCGTGCTGCCAGCCGCCGGCTTCGATGATGCATGACTTCCGCCAGATGCCGGCGGTGCCGTTGAAATTGATGAATCGGCCCGAGCGGTTGCGGCCCGTTTGTTCGAGGAGCAGGTGGCCATCGAGGAACATGGCCTGCACGCGCGTGAGCATCGAGTAGGTGCGGTTCAGGTGGCCCCAGCGCGTCTGGATCATGCCGATTTTTGGGTCGGAAAAATAATCCACGGTGCGCTTCAGGACGTCGGGCGTGGGGACGAAGTCGGCATCCAGGATGAGGATGAATTCGCCCTTCGCCGACTGCAGCCCATTTTCCAGCGCGCCCGCCTTGAAGCCTGTGCGATCCACACGGTGGATGTGCGTGATGTCGTAGCCGCGGACTTTCAGCGCATCCACCAGCTTGGTCGCGAGTTCGCGCGTTTCGTCGGTGGAATCATCGAGCACCTGCACATCGAGCAGGTCGTGCGGATAGTCGAGCTTCGAGACGGAATCGAGCAGGCGCTCGACGACGTAGAGTTCGTTAAAAATCGGCAACTGGACCGTGACTCGCGGCAGCGTCGCCAGCTTGGCGAGAGGCTGCGGGACGTTCCGCCGGTTCTTCAGAAAAAGATAGACGATGTGATAGCGATGCAGGCCGTACAGGGAGATTCCCAGCAATACGGCAGTGTAGCAAAGCGTCCAAATTATTGTTCCCAGATTGTCGGGCATGCGGTTGAAAAAAGCCGTTTCCGGCAAAAAGAAGGGCGCATCTTGGGTTTGTGGCGGAGGGGGTCAAGAGCAAAACCCGCAGCGAGCCGCGGATGCGCCTCGACGCTGCGCGGTCGGCATCAGAACAGCCCCGGACTGTCGTCGCCTTTTTCCCCGTCCAGTCCGAGGCACTCTTCGCGTTCACGATCCGAGAGCCCGCGCCACCACTCGGACGCCTCCTTTTCCGAATACGCCAGCACTTGGAACCTCCGTCCCCGCCACTCCAATGCGGATGATACGGCATCCACCTCATCAGCACGGCAGCGAATCCACGGGGCACGGATGACTTTCATAGGAGGCTGCGAAAAATACAGAGCGTGCGAAAAATGGCGATCATGATCGGCGCGGTCAGAGCGTGATTTTCATCCCGTCCGTGGCGATGCGGACGCCGTCGGGCAGCGTGGCCTCGGTCTCGGCGTGACCGAGGTCGTGGCAGAGGTGGGTGAGAAAGGTCTGCCGGGGGCGGATCGCATCCGCGGTTTCCAGCGCCTCGGCGACACTCATGTGCGTGGGATGCTCGCGGCGGCGGAGCGCATCCAGCACCAGCGTATCCACTCCTGCGACCTGCTCGCGCACGGCGGCAGGGACGGCTTTGCAATCATTGAGATACGCGAGGAGCGGCCGGCCGCGGCGGGTGAAGAGGTAGCCCTGCGTGGTCGTGCGCCCGTGCGGCACAGGCAGCGGGACGATCTCCGTTTCGCCGAGGCGAAAGGCGCGATCCACGGGGCGCGGGTCGGGGTTCAGGTAGCCGGGGAAGCGGTTCTGTCCGTCGAAGGCAAACGAGAACGCGCGCCGCAGATCCGCGAGCGTGTCCGCGGAGCCGAACACAGGGAGAGATTTTCCCCCGGCGCAAAATGCACGCAGGTCGTCGAAGCCCATGATGTGATCGGTGTGCGCATGCGTGAGCAGCACGGCATCGATGCGCCGGATGTTTTCGCGCAGCGCCTGCTGGCGAAAATCGGGCCCGGTGTCGATCACCCACGAGCATTCCGGCGTCTCGACATAGGCGGAAGTGCGGGTGCGCTTATCTCGCGGATCCGTCGAGCGGCAGACGGCGCAATCGCAGGTGAGCATCGGGATGCCCTGCGAGGTGCCGGTGCCGAGGAAGGTGAAAGTGAAGTCGCCCATGGAACGCGCGGATCATCGGATGCGAAATCAGCGGAGGCAATTTGGAATCCATCAAACCACGAACGTGAAAGTCAAACGCGAGCAGGCATTCGCCCGTGCCCGAGCCGGGCATTTTCCGAGTTCGGATTGCAAACTCCGGATGGATTCAGGGCGCGCACTTTCAAATCTCCACCGCGCCTGATCGGGTGAGGTGGGCGGAGCCCCCCCGGACTCCGCCCACCTTTTTCCCAACCAACAATCAACAAAGTCGAATCGCGCCGGTGCGGCCCATCGCGGGCTGCATCCGCAGATGCAGATGGCTGCCGGAATTCGCCGGGATCGCGCTGCCCGGAAGGACGCTCCCAAAAGTCTCACGCGAACCGGCGGTGCCGCCGAGCGGGCGGGCAGTGTTGCGATCGTGGAGGAGCGTTTTCATCGGGTTCAAGATCTGAGAAAGCGGGAACCGTGCCACCGCCGGAACCACTGCGATTTTCCATCTGCGCAGACGCTCTGCGCCGGCCGCTCAGGCGAATCCGAACGCGTCCAGGCAATGCCCCACGGCATCGCCCGCCCACTGGTAAAATGCGAGCGTGCTCGCCCACAATTCCCGGCCGTATGCATGCCAGCTCACTTCCGGTGCGAGCACGACCAGCGCGCCTCCGAGGAGCACGGCATTCGCGAGATAGATGATCACAAACGAAAACACGCGCCCCGGCCCGTGAAAATCACTCTGCCCGCGCGGCAGCACCCAGAGCGTGAAGGTAAGGTGAAACATCCACGTGAGCCCCAGCGCCGCGAGGAAGAATTCCCGCATGAACGGCGCGCCTTTCCACACGGACGAAATGCCCCACGCCGCCAGCACCGGCACCGAGTAAAACGGCCACAGGTATGGCGCGAGCGCGATCAGGAAATTGTACTTTGTCGTGACGATGTAGCCGCCCTCCGGGCTGATGTGGTAGTCCTTGATCCTGCCGCGCGAGAGCCGCGCCATGAGCACGTGCATGAGCTCATGCCCGAGCACGTACACGCGCACCGGAGTCGGGCGCTTCCACAGCAGGAGGCTCACGCACCACCAGCCCAGCCACGCCACCGCGCCGAGGCCGAACATGAGGAACGCATGCGTCATCCAAAACGGCACATGCCGCGTGCGCGCCGTCGCGTGGGAAAAGGCGTTGAAAAGCGCGTCGGTAAAAATCCACGCAAACGGCACGAGGCTCAACCCGGCGAGCGCATTCCACACTCGGTCGCGCAGCCTGCGGCGGGGCATCGCGCTTTCATCTTCCACGTCCGCCGCCGCCTTCGCCTGCGCCGACACTTCGAGACGCGCCGACTCCGAGAATTCGGCCAGTTCGAGCTGGCCGTCATCCCTGCGAACCGGTCTGGATTTTACGCGTGGGGCCTTGGGCACTTTGGGAAAAAGGTGGCCGCTCTCGCGCAGACTGTCGAGCGCGGAGCCGTCAGGCGAGGCACGCGTCCAGCGCCGTCAGCAGCTCCTGCATCGTCGCCGGCGTCTCGTCGCCCATGTTGGAAAGGCGGAAGGTCTTCCCCTTCAGCTTCCCGTAGCCGCCATCGATGATGAACCCGCGATCCTTCGCCTTCTTCCCGAGTTCCGCCACATCGATGCCCTTGTTGTTCGCGATGCACGTGAGCGACATCGAGCGGAAACCCTCCGGCGCGAAAAACTCAAACCCGTGCCGCCGCACCCACGCATGCACGAGCGCATTATTCTCCGCATGCCGCGCGTGGCGTTTCTCCACGCCCTCGGTGAAAATGTCATCGAGCTTCGATTCCAGCGCATAGATGTGGCTGATGCTCGGCGTGCTCGGCGTCATGTCCTCGAGCTGGTTCTTCGCGAACTCCACGAAATCAAAATAGTACCCGCGCCCCTTCACCGTCGCCGCCTTCTCCATCGCCTTCTTGCTCGCGGCGAAAAGCGCGAGCCCCGGCGGCATCGCCAGCGCCTTCTGCGATCCGGTGAGCAGCACATCGATGCCCAGCGCATCCATCGGGATCGGCACCACGCTGAACGACGACACCGTGTCCACGATCAGGCACACGTCCGGGAAGTCCCGCATCACCGCCGCGATTTCCTCGATGTCCGACATCACGCCCGTCGAAGTCTCGTTGTGGATCAGCGTCACCGCATCGAAGCCGCCCTGCTGCAGATGCGCGCGGATTTGCTCCCCGCGGATCGGCTGCCCCCACTCGACCGCGAGCGACACCGCCTCCTTGCCGCACTTTTTCGAGACATCGAACCACTTGTCCGAAAACGCCCCGCACATGCAGTTCAGCACCTTGCCCGCGCCCACGAGATTTCGCACCGCACCCTCCATCACGCCCCACGCGCTCGACGTGGAAAGGAACACCGGCTGCGTCGTCCCGAAGAGCTCCTGCAGCCGCGGCTGGATCCCGCCGTAGAGCTTTTTAAAATCCGCGCTGCGATGCCCGATCATCGGCCGGCACATCGCGCGGAAAGTTTTTTCGGAGACTTCGACGGGGCCCGGGATGAAAAGTTTCGGCATGGTGTGGATGGTGTTCAGTGTGGAGTCGGTGGTGTGTCTTTTTGTGCCGAAGGGAGCGGCGGAGATACGTGGAAATCGCCGGGGGGGATACAGAAAATTCCGGCGACGTTTCGTTAGAAACTCACAGGCTATTACAGAGAGCCAAACATGTGAGTGCGGTTCGATGCGCGTAAAAGACGTGCATTCACTCAAGCGTCTTTTTTTTCGCCGTGCTCCTTTGCTTCATCACGTGAAAGGAACTTGGGCAAAACAAAGAACAGGCAGAAAATGGCTGCGTAAGTGAGAATGAGCAGAGTAACTTTTGCCGGATCGAAGCGGGCAAAGCTGAAAAACAGGAAGAACGTGAGCGAGAAACCGATGAAGAGGCTTTTCTTCGGCGTGTCTATGGTCACAAAGACGTAGCCGAAGTAAACGATCGCAGGGACGGCCAGCCAACCCATCCAGCAAAAGCCACCCCATAGCATGCAAGCTATGAGAGCCTGCCCGACAAATTCGGACACGATTCCACTGATTGATTCGCCGCCAAAAATTTGAGGAAGCGCACAGCCAGTGATTACAGCCGTCACATAAATTGCCGCGCGTGCGAAAACCGAACTGACTGACGACAGCCAATTTGAAAGCGGATCAGGAGCCATCTCAGTGAGCCCCTGCTAATCCCACAGAAAATGTTCCAGCCGCAGCTTGCGCACGCGCTGCCTTGCCTGCTCGGCGTGCGGGCCGGGGATGGCGGCCATTTTTTCGTAGATGCCGATCGCGGACTTCCATTGCTGGCGGGATTCCACGAGTGCAGCGGCGTCGAAGCCCGCCTTCGCAAACCAAAACGTCTCGCGCGGGCCGGTCGCCGTGCGCTGCAGGATGTCGTAGAAAATCACGAGCGCCGCGTCGCTCTGATCCTGCAGTTCGAGCGTCTTCCCCTTTTTGTAAGACGCCTGATTGCGCCACGAAGGCGGCGCTTTTTCCGTCGCGATGATCTGGTCGTACGTCGCGATCGCCGCGGCGAATTGCTTCGCGTCGGTCTTCCCGAGCGTGACGAGGTTGTCCGCCTTGCCGGTCAGCGCGGCGAGGCGGAGTTCCGCTTCCACGGGTGGCTGCGCGGAGACGATGCTGTCGTAAATTTTCACCGCATCGTCGGGCGCGCCGAGCTTGGTTTTCACGATCGCCTGCTGGATGCGCGCATGCGTTTCGAGCGCCCCGTGCTTTTCGATCACTCTGCCGAAGAGCTCCAGCGCGCGGTTCAGCGACTCGGTGTTCAGCAGCTTCATCGAGCACTGCCCGGCGAGGAAAAGCGCGGCCGTGGCGTGCGGACCGTCCGCGCGCTCGCGGGCGAGCGTCTCGAATTGCTCCTCCGCCTTCAGGTAGTCCTCGCGGCGGAAATAAATCTCGCCGAGTTTCATCCGCACTTCGCCGATCACCGCCGACGACGGATGCTGCCGGATGAAATCCCGCGCGCGGGCGATCGCCTGCTCCTCGTTCCGCGGAGCCTTCGCATCGTCGAGGAAAATGCCGAGATATTCCGCCTGTTCGCGCATCTCCGGCGACGGATCGTCCGCGACGACCGCCCGCTGGAGCTTCTGCGCCTCGGTGATGTTGCCGTCGTTCAGCGCGAGTTCCGCGAGCGCGAGCTGCGCCTCGGCGTGGCGCGGGTGATCCTTGAAATTCACGAGGAACGCCTTCAGCGACTTCCCCGCCTGCGCATCGCCGGTGCGTGCGCGCACGAGCCCTTCCTCGATGCGCAGATTTCCCGCGAGCGTGCGGTCCGGAAATTCCGTCGTGAACGCCGCGAAATCCTCCGCAAACCGCGCGAAGTTTTTCTGCCGCAGCCACGCGAGCGCCGCATCGTAGCGCGCGGCGACCTTCAGCGACGGCGAGCGCAGCGCGGCGGTGTTGAAGCCCGCGGACGCGCGCACAAATTCGCCCTGCTGCAGATTCAGCAGCGCCGTTTGCAGCGCGAATTCCCCGCGCTGTTTTTCCGTCTGCGCGGTGCGCGACGCGGCATCGAGCGCCGTCTCCGCGCCTGCGAGATCGCCGCGGGCCTGCGCATTTTCCGCGAGCATCGCGTGGACGGATGGCGTGAGCCGGTGCTCGGGAAAGCGCGCGAGGAATTTTTTCAGCGCCGCATCCGCGAGATCGCTGCGCTTGGCGCGGATGAGGGCGCGGGCGAGATGGAATTGCGCGAGCGCGGCCGTCTGCGCCGGAAGCTCCGCGGCCATGCGGCTGAGAGGACCTTCATCGGTGCTCGGATCGAGCGAGTAGATCTGGTCCAGCCGGTGAAACACCGCCTCGATGTGCGGACTCGCGGGATTCTGCCGGATGAAAGCCTCGAGCACTTTTTCCGCCGTCTCCGGCCCGCTCGCGGCGAGGCGTGCATCGGCCTCCGCGAGCAGGGCGGCGGCGCGCAGATCGTGCGTGAGCCCGGCGGGCGGCGGCGTGCTCCCATCGCCGATGAGTGGCGCGAGATCGTCCAGCGCGGCGAGCGGTTTTTTTTCGTGAAGATGAATGCGTGCCTCGATGTAGCGCCGCCAGTGTCCGTCGGTGGCCGTGGCTGCACGGGTGGAGCGCAAAATCGGCAGCGCCTCCGCGATGCGATCGAGATCCACGAGGAGCGCGGCGAGTTGCAGCCGGAGCGCCGCCGGCGTGTCGTCGGAAAAGGCGAGCGCCTTCAGCAGTTCCACGGCCTCCTCCCTGCGCCCGAGCGCTTGCAGGCACTGCACCCTGCCCATGATTGCCGCCGTCGCGTCTTCGCGCGCCCCGAGCGCCTCGAACTGCGCGAGCGCCTCGTCCCACCGCGCGAGCGCGACGAACGTGAGCGCGCGCAGCCGCACGAGGCGCGCATCGTGGCCCGCCGTGATTTGCGAAAGCGTGCCGAGCGCCTCCGCGGCCTGGCCGGCGTTCAACTGCGCCTCGGCCAGCAGCGCCAGAGCGTCGGGCCGTCCTTCGCTCCCGATCGGCAGACTCTCGATCGCCTGCCGCAATTTCTCGATCGCCACCTCTGGAATATTTTCCGCGATCGCCTGCCGTGCCTCGGAGACGAGCGCAGGTTCCGCCGCTCCCGATCGCGCCACTGCGACAAGCAGCGCCAGCGCGAGTGCGGGAAATTGTGCCAGCGATCGCGGCGTCTTCATGGCGTGAGCATCCGATGAAGATAGCGTCCCGTGTGGCTTTGCTCAACCTTCGCGACTTGCTCCGGCGTGCCTTCCGCGAGCAGCCGCCCGCCGCCCGCTCCACCCTCGGGGCCGAGGTCGAGGATCCAGTCCGCACATTTGATGACCTCCAAATTGTGCTCGATGATGATCAGCGTGTTGCCCGCGTCGCGCAGTTTCATGAGCACTTCGAGCAGCTTGTGGATGTCCGCAAAATGCAGCCCGGTCGTCGGCTCATCGAGGATGTAAACGGTGCGTCCTGTCGCCTTCTTCGCGAGTTCACCCGCGAGCTTGATGCGCTGCGCCTCGCCGCCGCTGAGTGTGGTCGCGCTCTGGCCGAGGTGCAGGTAGCCGAGGCCGACATCGTCGAGTGCGAGCAGCTTGTCGGACACGCCGGGGATGTTGCGGAAAAATCGCACCGCTTCGTCCACCGTCATGTCGAGCACGTCGGCGATATTTTTTCCCTTGTATGTGATCTCCAGCGTCTCGCGATTGTAGCGCCGCCCGCGGCACACTTCGCACTCCACGTACACGTCGGCCATGAAGTGCATTTCGATCCGCTTCATCCCGTCGCCCTCGCAAGCCTCGCAGCGCCCGCCCTTCACGTTGAACGAAAACCGCCCGCTCTCGTACCCCCGCACGCGCGACGCCGGCAGCCCGGAAAAAAGATCGCGGATGCCGCCAAACGCGCCGGTGTACGTGACCGGATTGCTGCGCGGCGTGCGGCCGATCGGCGTCTGATCGATCACGATCGCCTTGTCCACCTGATCGAGTCCGAGGATCGCGCGGTGCCGCCCCGGCTTGTCCTTGGCGCGGAAAAAATGGCGGAACAGCGCGCGGCGCAGAATGTCATCCACGAGCGTGCTTTTCCCGCTGCCGCTCACGCCGGTCACGCACGTCACGCACCCGAGGGGAAAGTGCGCCGTCACGTCCTGCAAATTGTTTTCACTCGCGCCGATGATGCTCAGCCAGCCGGGGGAAGATTGATGATTTAAGATTTCAGATTTAAGATTTGTGCGCGGCGCGGCGTGGGAGTGGGACGTCTGTCCCACTCCTGCCGGTGCCGTCCCGCGCGGCGCGGTGCGTTTTTTCGGGACCGGAATTTTCGCGGTGCCCGCAAGGTACTGGCCGGTGAGCGAGGCGGGGTTCGCGGCGACTTCCTCCGGCGTGCCTTGCGCGATGAGATGCCCGCCGCGCGTGCCGGCGCCGGGGCCGAGATCGATCACATGGTCCGCGGCGCGGATCGTGTCCTCGTCGTGCTCGACGACGATCACGCTGTTCCCGAGATCGCGCAGTCGGCGCAGCGTGCCGATCAGCCGATCGTTGTCGCGCTGATGGAGGCCGATGCTCGGTTCATCGAGCACATAGAGGCAGCCCGCGAGCCCCGATCCGATCTGCGTCGCGAGCCGGATGCGCTGCGCTTCGCCGCCGCTCAGCGTGCCGCTCTCGCGATCGAGCGAGAGATAGCCGAGGCCCACTTCTTCCATGAAGGCGAGCCGGTTTTTGATCTCCCGCGCGACCTCCGTCACCACGATGCGCTCGGTGTCCGTGAGCGCGAGGTGATCGATGAACCACCGCGTATCCGCGACGGTCTGCGTGCAAAATTGGTGGATGTTTTTTTCGCCCTCTGCGCTCGCGACGGTCACGCCGAGGATCTCCGGTCGCAGCCGCGCGCCATGGCAGACCTTGCATGTGCGGCGACCCATGTAGGCGCGCAGACGCTGGCGCGAAAGTTCGCTGTCCGTCGATTCGTAGAGGTGCTGCAAATGCTGCGCGACTCCCTCGAAGGGTTTCTTCACCGTCTCGCGCGTGCTCTTTTCGCCCCACACGACTTCAACTTCGCGGTCGCCCGTTCCGTTGAGCACGGCGTCCTGAAATTTCTCCGGCAGCTCGCGCCACGGCGTTTCCATCTTCGCCTTGAACGCGCGGCACAGCGACTCCAGCACCCCGTTGTAGTACCCTTGCATCCGCTTGTTCGCCTTTGCCCACGGCGCGATTGCGCCGTCTGCGAGCGAGCGGTCCGCATCGGGAACGATCAGATCGGGATCGATGAATTGCTCGCTGCCGAGACCCTGGCACGCGGGGCACGCGCCGAGGTGGCTGTTGAAGGAAAAATGCCGCGGCGTGAGCGCGGGCAGCGTGAAGTCGGTGTCGGGATCGGCAAAGTGAACGCTGAAATTTCGCAGCACCGGCGCGTGCTCCGGATCGGCGGGAGGAAGGAGGACGATGAGCTTTCCTTCGCCCCATTTCAGCGAAGTCGCGACGCTGTCGCTCAGCCGCTGCCGGATGTCCGGCCGCACGACGAGCCGATCCACCACGGCCTCGATGCGGTGTGCTTTGGTCTTGTCGAGCCGCGTCGGCGCCGGCCCGCCGAGTTCGATCGTCTCGCCATCCACGCGCACGCGCACGAAGCCCTCGCGGCGCAATTTTTCCAGCACATCGCGAAATTCGCCGACTTCGTTTTTGATGATCGGTGCGAGCAGGATCACGCGTGTTTCCTCCGGCATCGCGAGGATCGCGTCCACGATTTCCTGCGGGGTCATGCGGCGGATCACGCGGCCCGTTTTCGGATCGTGCGGCTTGCCGATCGCGGAGAAGAGCACGCGCAGATAGTCGTAAATTTCCGTCGTCGTCGCGATGGTCGAGCGCTGGTTGCCGCCGCTGCTCCGCTGCTCGATCGCGATGGCCGGCGAGAGGCCCTCGATGAAATCCACGTCCGGCTTTTGCATCTGATCGAGGAACTGCCGCGCGTACGCGGACAGGCTCTCCACGTAGCGCCGCTGGCCTTCCGCGTAGAGCGTGTCGAAGGCGAGGGAGGATTTTCCTGAGCCGCTGAGGCCCGTGATCACGACGAGTTTTTCACGCGGGATTTCCAGCGTGAGGTTCTTCAGGTTGTGCTGGCGGGCGCCAGCGATTCGGATCATGGCTGCGGGCATTCGGAGCGCATTGCTGCAACCGCCCACTCAAGCAGCCGCGGCATGGGGGCGAAAAGAGGAATCTTGAACCGCCCGGCGAAGCTGCCAGAAAGCGTCCGCGGTGGCACTGTTCCTGCATTCTTGAGGCCGAATTAACCTTCGAAAGCGCGCGCATGATCACCGAACAAATTTCCGCCACCACTCTCATGGACCCCAGCGAACCGCTCCTGACGCGCAGTGAACTCGAGGCACTGCTCGCGACTTTTCGCGAGATGAAGCACGGGATCAACAACACCTTTGCCGTCATCATGGCGCTGAGCGAACTCGGCCAGCGCAATCCTGCGCATCTCGAAAAACTCGCCAAAGCCGTGCTGCAGCGCACTCCGGAAGTGGTCAGCCAGCTCACGAATTTCGGCGAGCAACTCGGCGCGAAGCTCAAGCAGGCGAGCTAGGCTGACCGGCGCGAAGATCACGCTCTGCCGCGAGCCAGCGGCCGATCCCGGTGCGCGGCACGCTCGCGCCATTCGGAAAATCGGCCATGCGGCCAATTTTCCCATCCTTCCAAATCCACGCGCCGGGCTGGAACGGGCCGACTTTTCGCGGGTCGCTCCACGTGTGGATGGAGAGCAATTTTTCCGACACCGCGGCGGCGATGTGCATCGGGCCGCTGTCCACGCTCACGGTGAATGCCGCCTGCCGCACGAGCCAGCACAGCTCGGCGAGCGTGGTTTTGTTCAGCAGGTTGGTCGTGTTCGGCAGCGGTGAAAGGACGGCGTCCGTGCGGCCCGCGAGCACGACTTTTTGCGGCGCGACTTCGCGGCAAAATTGCGCGACTTCCTCGACCGTCAGCGACTTGCCTTCGCCGCGGGAAAACGGGTGCAGCAGGATGAATCCGCGCGGGCAGTCCGCGGGCTCCGTGCCGGCGGGGATGCGCCATTCGAGCGGCGCGGCGATGTCGCAGCCGAGCGCCGCGACGAGGGCGAGGTAGCGCGTGACCGCATGCACCGGCTCGGAGCGCGGCGGGACGCGGACGATGTGGCGGTGGAAAAAGCGCGCGCCCTCCCGCGAATCCGACGTGCCCCAGCAGTCGCCGCCGACGAACCGGGCGATCCACGCGCTGCGCAGGAGGCCTTGAAAATCGAGCGTGAGATCCGGCTGCACGCGCGCGCGAAGTCCACGAATCCAGCGCGGCAGCCGCGCCCAGCCGGCGAGCCCGCGGAAGCGGCTGCGCGGAAATTCGATCACCTCGTCGATGTCCGGATTGCCCTCGAGGATCGGTGCCCACTCGGGATTCACGAGCCAGCGGATTTTCGCCTCAGGCCACCGCCGCCGCAGCCGCGCGATCGCGGGCAGCGTGTGCACGACATCCCCGAGCGAACTCGGCTTGATGATGAGGATGGAGCGCGGGGCGCAGGCCATTTAAGATTTGCGATTTAAGATTTAAGATTTTTCAGAGCGTACGCCGCCCGTCCGGGAGCGGCAAATCTTAAATCTTAAATCCGAAATCTTAAATCTCGTCACCGCCCCTCGGCGAGGCGAGTGGCGAGCCGCGGCGGGAGTCCGACATCGAGGATTTTCTGCTGCGCCTTCTCCACATCGTATTCGATCCGGCGGAGTTGGATGTGGTGCTCCTTCGGGCTGTAAATCGCATACGATGCGCGCCAGTCGCCATCGCGCGGCTGCCCGACGCTGCCGGCATTCAGGAAATATTTCCGCCCCGGCTCGACGAGCATCATGTCCCAGCGGTCGACCGTGTGGACCTGGTGATCGCGGACGTACGCGCGCGGCACGTGCGTGTGGCCGAAGAGGCACAACTGCGTGTGCTGGTAGCTGAAGCTCGCGCCGGCATCGAGCTGGTTCAGCACGTAGCCCCATTTGTGCGGCGTATCGAGCGTGGCATGCACGACCGTGAAGTCGCGCACCTGCCGGACAAATTTCAGCGTCTCGAGCCAGGCGAAATCGTCCGGCGTGAGCTGCGTGCGGGTGTAGGAAATGCCCTCGTTCGCGAGCCCGGAGACATTGCTCGGATGGATGCTCATGCAGGCGAGTTCGTCGTGGTTTCCCTTCACCGTCGGGCACTCGAGCGCGCGCACGATGTCGAGGCACTCCTTTGGATTCGCGTTGTAGCCCACGATGTCTCCGAGGCAGACGAATTGCGTGCATTGGTGCGCCTTCGCGTCAGCCAGCACGGCCTCAAGTGCTTCGAGGTTTGAGTGGATGTCTCCGAAGATGGCTATTCGCATCGGTTCATTCTGGTGGGCGCTGGTCGTGGGGCGGCAACTTAATCTGGCGCTCGGCGGGCATGTCCATCTTTTGTTCGAGCGCGCGCGCCATTTCGATCACGGCTGGCTGGCGCGCGCCGGTTTTGATCAGGTCGCGGAGCGCGGCGTAGGCGGACTCCGCGTGTCCCGGCGTGCCGGCGAATTTCACGACTTCGTGATAAATCCGCTGCGCATCCGGGATGCCGAGGCGCTCCTCCATTTTCTGGATCTGCCGGAAAAGCGTCGGCAGCCACTCGTGCTCGCCCTCGTGGAAAAGCGCGAGCAGCCGCGCATACGCCTCCTGCTCGCGGCCCGGCACCTCGGCGAGATAGTACGCGGCGAAGCGGCGCGTGTATTCGAGATGGCCGGGTCGGCGGGAGGCCTCCTCGTACGCGGCGGAGGCTTTCGCCATGTCCTTGAACTTGTCGCGGTAGAGCATCCCGAGCCGGTCGTAGAGTTCCCAGCTCTCGGGATTGCTCTCGATGCCGCGCAGCAGGAAGTCTTCGCCGAGCCGGTAAAATTCCCGCATCTTCGCCCTGCGCACGATCGGGTCGTGCTCCGCATTTTCAATGTGGACGGAGCCATTCCACGCCATGTGCCACGCGGCGATGTCCCAGAAGCTCACGCGCCGCGGCTGCATTGCGGTGCAGGTGTCGAAGAGCAGCTTCATCCGGCCATACTGCACATCCTGCCAGGCCATGTGCGCGCGGATCCACAGCATGTCCGCCACCGCCGCGCGCAAGCCGCCGAGCGCCGCGATGAAGCCCGCCTGTCCCGCCTGCTGGCGGAGGCTCGCCGTCGGCCGGTAGCCGCCGAGGCGCGTGTCCTCCATGCGCTTTTCCAGCCGCGCCTCGAGCGGAAATTTCGCGATGCCCCACGCGAGCAGGACGAGAATGCCGAGGATGCGGCCCTTCGCCGAACTTTCCAGCGCGAGCCTCATAGCTCCTTCCACGCGAAAAACAGGTAGCCCACGAGCAGGTAAACCGCGACGTAACCAGCGCCCATTCCCGCGATGCGGAGGAAGACCTCGCCGCTCACCGACACGCCGACCGCGATGTCATCCACCACAATAAAAATCTGCATGTCCGGCACGAAAACCGTGATGAGCCGCATCAGGATCGCGATGTGAAAGGGCACATCCATCGCGCTGCCGAGCGGCCCCTGCCAGACCGTCCGCGCGATCGGAACGAGGTGACCCGCGAGGATCATCATCAGCGCGACGATCACGGTGAAAAGCCACGAGGTCGCGAAGCACGAAAGCATCAGCGTGAGCGTGGCGCAGACGATGGAGCGGAGAAGAATGATGCCGATGCCGCCGAAGAGCGTCGGCGTAAAAGTGCCGGCCTTCAGTTGCGCGATTGCCGCCGTCGCGCGTTCCACGGGATCATTCAGACGGATGTTTTCGATTTCGCGTCCCTGCCAATAGTAGAGCACGACGCAGAACGCCGCAGTCATCAGCAGCGTCGCGATCAAGAGGATCATCGTCACGCCGATCAGCTTGCCCGCGAGATACTCGAAGCGCGCGACCGGCTTCGCGAGGATCGTGTAGAGCGTGCGATCCTCCATGTCCTTCGGCAGCAGCATCGCCGTCGAGAGCACGGCGAGGAGCATCGTAAAAACGGACATCGCGCCGAGGCACACATCCATCACCGTCTGGAGCTGCCCCTGGAACGAAATCGAAGCCATCGCCACCGACGTGCCGATGAGGATCAGCGCGAAGACGAGCATGAAGTAGAACACTTTCTGCCGGACCAGATCGCGGAACGTGTTCGACGCGATCGCCCAAGTGCGCCGCACCGAGAAGAGCTTGTGCGCCGAGGCGTGGACCGTCGCGACGGTGATGGGATTGTCGGCGCTCATTTCTTTTCTCTCGTCACCTCGAGAAAATAGCGCTCGAGATTTTGCTGCGGCTTGTGCGCGGCGAGGACGCGCGCGCCGCCGGCTTCGGCACGCTCGCGCAATTCGGCGAGCAGGGCGGGGGATGCATTCTCGAGCGTGAGTTCAGTCTGGTTTTCGATGGAAATGAGATCGTCGAGCGCGCCTTCGCGGACAAGTTCGCCGTGGTTCATGATGCCGATGCGGTCGCAGATTTCCTGCACCTGGCTGAGCAGGTGCGAGCAGAGCATCACGGTGATGCCACGCTGCTTCATGCGCAGGATCAGGTCGCGGATTTCCAGCGAGCCCGCCGGGTCCACGCCGGCGGTCGGCTCATCGAGCACGAGCAGCCGCGGCTCCTGCACGAGCGCCTGCGCGAGACCGATGCGCTGGAGCATGCCCTTTGAATATCCGCCCACGCGCCGGTTCGCCGCGTCTTCGAGACCGACGAGCGCGAGCAGTTCGCGCGAACGATCGCGCAGCACTTTCCCGCCGAGTCCGCACAGCTTCCCGTAAAAATCCAGCGTCTCCGCACCGGTCAGGAATTTGTAGAAATACGGATTCTCCGGGAGAAAGCCGACGGCCTCGCGGCTCTCCACATCGCGGCTGTCGCGCCCGAAGATGGAGGTGCGCCCCGCGGTCGGCGTGACGAGGCCGAGCACGATTTTCATCGTCGTGCTTTTGCCCGAGCCGTTCGGACCGAGCAGACCGTACACTTGGCCCGCCTCCACGCTGAGCGTGAGATTTTTCACCGCCGTGATTTTTCCGCGGCGGAAAACCGAAGGATTCGTGAACTCCTTCGTGAGGCTTTCGATGGCAATGGCCGGCGTGTTCATGCGTTGCAGAATCGCTGCCGGAAATCCCGGCAACGATCAACCTTGCAGCTTCTGAAAGCGCGCGCCGACGAACTCCCAGTTGATCACGTCGTTGAACGCCTTCACATACTCCGCGCGGCGGTTCTGATACTTCAGGTAGTACGCGTGCTCCCACACATCGATGCCGAAAAGCGGCTGCCCGCCGGTGCTCAGCGGTGAGTCCTGATTCGGCGTGCTTTCGATCGCGAGTTTGCCTTTGCGCAGGACGACCCACGACCAGCCGCTGCCAAAAACTTTCATCGCGCTTTCGCCAAATTGCTCCTGCCACTTCGCGACGCTGCCGAAGCTTTTTTCGATTGCCTTCAGCAGCGCGCCCTGCGGTCCGCCGGTGCCCTTTTTCAAGTGCTGCCAGAAGAGCGTGTGATTGAAATGCCCGCCGCCCTGATTGCGGATGTCCATGCGCACGGCTTCCGGCACCGCATCGAGATGCTCGAGCAAATCCTCGATGCTCTTGCTCGCGAGCGATGGCTCCTTCGCGACCGCGGCGTTCAGCTTCGCCACGTATGCCGCGTGATGCTTGTCGTGGTGGATTTTCATCGTCTCGGCATCGATGAGCGGCTCGAGGGCGTCGTAATCGTAGCCGAGCGGCGGGAGCTTGAAGACCTCCGGCGGCGTGGCGGCCGGCTGGGCAAAGGTGCCGGGCGTAGCGAGGGCTCCGGCGGCGAGGGCGATGGTCTGAATGGCGTGGCGGCGGGTGAGCAGGTTCATGGCAGATCTGAATCGGGACTGGGTATAGGGATGCGTCTGCGAAAATGCCAGCGTGATGGTGGAGCGCCGCGTTTCGCGGAAAAAACAAACGCGGCGCGCAGTTGAATCCACCGCGGCAGGATGAGAAGGTGCGCGCGATGACAAGCATTGATTGGGCGAAAGTGCGCTCCGACTTTCCGATTCTCGCGCAGCAGGTGAATGGCAAACCCCTGCTCTACTTGGACAACGCCGCCAGCTCGCAAAAGCCGCGCGCGGTGATCGAGGCGCTGGTGAAATATTACGAGCACGACAATGCGAACGTGCATCGCGGACTGCACGAACTCAGCTCGCGCGCGACGGATGCCTTCGAGGCCGCGCGGGTGAAAGTGGCGCGCTATCTCGGCGCGGCGAGCGAGGAGGAAATCGTCTTCACGCGCGGCACCACCGAGGGGATCAATCTCGTCGCGAACACATGGGGCGCGGCGAATCTCAAGGAGGGCGACGTGATTTTGCTCACCGAAATGGAGCATCACAGCAACCTCATCCCATGGCAGATGCTCGCGGGGAAAACGGGCGCTAAGCTGCGCTTCGTGCCCGTGGCGGAGGATGGATCGCTGGCGCTCGATCAGCTCGGCACATTGCTCACGTCCGAGGTGAAGCTGTTCGCCTTCGTGCATGTCTCGAACTCGCTCGGCACGATCAATCCCGCCGCCGAACTCTGCCGCGCCGCGCGCGCCGTGGGCGCGGTGACGCTCGTGGATGGCGCGCAATCCGCCGGCCACATGCCGGTGAATGTCCGCGAGCTCGGCTGCGATTTTTACGTCTTCTCCGGCCACAAAATCTGCGCGCCCACCGGCATCGGCGTGCTCTGGGGGCGACGCGAACTGCTCGAGAAAATGCCGCCGTGGCACGGCGGCGGGGAGATGATCGTGAGTGTGACGTACGAGCGCGCGACGTACAAGCAGCCGCCGCACAAATTCGAGGCCGGCACGCCGAACATCGCGGGCGCGATCGGCCTCGGCGCGGCGATCGATTACCTTGAGCAGATCGGGAGGCAGAATATTTTCGACCACGACGCCGATCTGACCGCGCGCGCCGTTCGCCACCTCGAGGAAATCCCCGGCGTCCGCGTGCTCGGGCCGAAAAATGCGCGCGGCGCGCTCGCCGCCTTTCACGCCGAGTGGGCGCATCCGCACGACCTCACGACTTACGCGAACGAGCATGGCCTCGCCCTGCGCGGCGGCCACCACTGCACGCAGCCGCTGATGCGCAAGCTGAAGCTCCCCGGCACGACGCGCGCGAGCTTCTACTTTTACAACACGCCCGGGGAAGTCGATCGCATGGGCGAGATCCTTCGCGAGGCACGCAGATTTTTTGACCGATGAACACCGAACTCGAAGAACTCTACCAGCAGGTCATCCTCGATCACTCGAAGCGCCCGCGAAACCGCGGCGAACTGCCCGGCGCGGTGAGCGTGCATGGGGACAATCCGTCGTGCGGCGACGAGATCGATCTGCATGTGAAATTCCGCGCGGACGGCGGAGTCGAGGACATCAAATTCACCGGCAGCGGATGCGCGATCAGCCAGGCGTCGGCTTCGCTCATGACGATGAAACTCAAGGGCAAGCCGCGCGCGGAAGCCGAGGAATTCCTCCGCGCCTTTCATCAACTCGTGACTTCGGAGACCGAGCCCGCGACGAAAGGCCTCGGTGATTTGATCCTGCTGCGTGGCGTGCGGAAATTCCCGCAGCGGGTAAAGTGCGCGATGCTCGCGTGGCGCGCCTTCGAGCAGGCGCTCGGCGAATCGGGCGGCACGGTGACGACGGAGGAAAGTTGAGCGTGGAAAGTTGAGAATTGAAAGGACGGGGCGCTCAACCTGTAACTTTCAACCCGCAACCTTCCCCCAATTCCGCGCTTGCCAGCGAGCGCCGGAATCCGCCCGATCACGACATGCAACTTACCGACGAGCAGAAACAGAAAGTCACCGCATGGATCGCCGAGGGCGTGAAACTTTCCGACATCCAAGGCCGGCTCGACACGGAGTTCGCGCTGCGCCTGACCTACATGGACGTGCGGATGGTCGTGGATGATCTGAGGCTCGTGCTGCAAGATCCGCCCGAGCCACCCGCGCCACCAGCACCGCCTGCGCCGCCTGCGGAAAAAACGGAGCCGGCCACTCCTGCGCCTCCCGCGCCGGAGCCGCCGGCGGGCGAGCCATCCGCGCTCATCTCCGATGCAGCCGAGGCGTCCGCCAAACCGCCGTCAAAAATTTCGCTCACCGTGGATACGATCGCGCGTCCCGGCACGATCGTCAGCGGCAGCGTGACCTTCAGCGACGCGAAGACCGCGTCATGGTACCTCGATCAGCAGGGACGCCTCGGTGTGGTGCCCGGCGATCAGGGCTACCGTCCGCCCGAGGGCGACGTGGAGGAATTCCAAGTGATGCTCGATCGCGAACTGCAAAAGCTCGGCTACTGAGTTTTCGCCCCCGGCGTGCCTTCGATCTCCGTGGGGACCGGCGGTGCGGCGAGCATCCGCATGCGCTGGTCGCTGAGCGGGAGTTTCATCGTGAGCGCCAGTCCTTTTCCGGAATCGTTCAGCAGCTCGATCTCACCGCCGTGCTCGCGCACGATCCGGCGCACGATGAGCAGGCCGAGGCCGCTGCCGGCGGCTTTCGTCGTGAAGTAGGGCTCGAAAATCTTGCTCATCTCGCCTTCCGGGATCCCGCCGCCCGTGTCGGCAAAGCGGATGCTCACGAACCGGTCATCCATGTCCGTGCGCACGCGCAGAATGCCGCCGCTTTTCATCGCCTGAAAGGCATTGCGGATCACGTTGAAGAACGCCTGCTTGATCTGCGTGCGGTCGAGATCGAGGAGCGGAAGGTCGGAGCGCAGTTCGGTCTCGACGATGATGTTTCGGTCGGTCGTTTCGGCGTTCAGGAAGCGCACGCTTTCCTCGACGAGCTGATTCACATTTTCGAGCCGCCGCTCGAGCCGCGCGGGGCGGATCGCGCCGAGGAATTGCCGGATGATTGTGTCGAGCCGCGAGATTTCCTCCTTCGCGACTTCCACGCTGCTCACGAGATCCTTGCGCTGCGACTCGGGTAATTTTCGCAGCCGCCGACCGAGGAGCTGGAGCTGGATCGTGAGCGAGTTCAGCGGATTGCCGATCTCGTGCGCGACGCCGGCGGCGAGCATCGTGAGGGCGTTGAGGCGTTCACTTTGGATCGTCTCCTCGGTGCTCTTCCGGCTCTCGGTGATGTCGCGCAGGATCACGGCATAGCCGATCAATTCCTGCTCGGAGGCCGCGCCTTTTTCCGCGGAATTTTTTTCGACCCGCACCGGCGCATTTTCCACGCGCACGGGCGCTTTGTCCACGCGCAGCGGGGCGACGTAGAAATTGAGGAAGCGGTTTTGCGGATAGAAAACTTCCATGTCGCGCGACACGGATTTTTCGGAGGCGGCGATGGCGTGCCAGTCGAGGCCGCGGAGTTGCTCGGCGAGCGGTCGCCCCATCGCTGCATCGCGTTCGATGCCGAAAAATCCGCACGCGGTGCGATTGAGATACGTGATGGAGCCGTTCGGATCGGTGACGATCACGCCCTCGTGCAAGGCATCGAAAATCGTCTCGAAGAATCCTTTCTCGTCAGCGAGCCGGACGACGTAATCGCGGATTTCCTCGGGGCGGACGCGGCCGAGGCGTTCGAGGAGTTTGTCGAGAAAGCCGGAGTTCATGCGCGTGCTGCATAGCCGCAGGCGGGTGCTCGCGGAAGCAAAACACCGTAGCTGCGTACCGGAGGAGGCGGGCTGGATTTTGTGATCGGTGATCGGTGATCCGTGATCGGTTGTTGCGAACCGGACGCTCGGCGTGAATCAGCACACCGATCACGGATCACCGATCACCGGCCACGAAGCACAGCGTGCCCGCCTCCTGCCGTCGGCAGGTACAAAAAAAGGGCGGGTCCGCTTTCGCAGACCCGCCCTCGTGAGTTTTGGGAACCTCGGCTTAGCCTTCCGCTTCGCCTTCGGTCTTCTTTTTGCGCGGTGCGCGCTTCGCCTTGGCTTCACCTTCGGGCTTTTCTTCAGCCGCCTTTTCCGCTTTCGCGCCGGCGGGTTTGGTCGCGTCGGCTTTCGCGGGCTTCGCGGCTTTTTTGCCGGTGGCTTTCGCTTCGGGCTGCGCGACGGCGGGCTTGTCCACCCACTCGATGATCGCCATTTCAGCGGCATCGCTGCGGCGCATACCGAGCTTCACGATGCGCGTGTAGCCGCCCTTGCGTTCGGCATTCAGCGGCCCGATCTCGGTGAAGAGCTTGCGGACGGCGCCTTCGTTATGGCGGAGATCCGCGAGGGCCATGCGGCGCGCGTGGAGCGTGCCGGTCTTGGCTTTGGTGACGAGTTTCTCGACGACGGGGCGGACGGCTTTCGCCTTGGCGACGGTCGTTTTGATTTGCCCGTGTTCGATGAGGCTCACGGCCAAATTGGCGAGGAGCGCGTTGCGGTGCCCCTGCGTGCGGCCGAGTTTGACGGTCTTTTTTTGATGACGCATTTGAGTTGTCTTCCTGTGGTTGGATTAGCCTTCGCGGGCTCGCTTAGCCTTCGGTGACCGGGCGCGCTTCGGCGTTGTTCGGTTCGACGAGGCCGCTCTCGAATTTCATCCCGAGCGACAGGGCGAGGCCCGTCAGCTTCTCCTTGATTTCGTTGAGCGACTTTTTGCCGAAGTTGCGATACTTCAGCATCTCCTGCTCGGACTTCTGCGCGAGCTGGCCGACGGTGGTGATGTTCGCGTTGTTCAGGCAGTTTGCCGCGCGGACGGAGAGTTCGATCTCGTTCACGGACATGTTCAGAAGCTTCTTCATCTTCTGGTTTTCCTGGTTCTGCGCCTGCGGGGTTTCATCGAACGCGACGAGCGCCTCGTCGTAGTTGTAGAAAGGCTCGATGTGCTTGCGCAGGATGCTCGAGGCTTCGATGACGGCCTGCTTCGGATCGATGCGGCCATCCGTCCACACTTCGAGGATGAGCTTGTCATAGTCCGTGCGCTGGCCGACGCGGGTCGCCTCGACGGCGTATTTCACGCGCGTGACGGGCGAGAAAATCGAGTCAATCGGGATCACGCCGATGGGCATGTCCGCGAACTTGTTCTCGTCGCCAGTGGCGAAGCCGCGGCCGACGCGGACGGTGAGTTCGGCTTCGAACTTCACCTTCTTGTCGAGCGTGCAGATGATCTGCTTGCGGTTCACGACTTCGACGCCGGTGACTTCCTGGATGTCGCCGGCAGTCACGTTGCCTTCCTTGTTCACATTGATGGAAAGCGTACGCGGTTCGTGGTCGGCGCACTTGAATTTCACCTGCTTCAAATTCAGGATGATGTCGGTCACGTCCTCGACGACGCCGGGCAGCGTCTGGAATTCGTGGTTCGCACCGGTGATCTTCACATTCGTGATCGCGCCGCCTTCGACGGAGCTGAGCAGCACGCGACGGAGCGCGTTGCCGATGGTGACGCCGTAGCCGGCCTCAAAGGGCTCGGCCACAAATTTGGCGTAGTTTGCGGTGGCGGTTGCCTCGTCCTTGACGGGCAATTTGGGTAGTTCGAAGCGGCCAAGACGGACGGCCATAGTGTTTGTTTTCCTTTGTATTACTGTCGCTGGGTTACCCTCGGCGCATGTGACTCGCGGCCTGACGACCGGAGTCCGAGGACCAACAGCGCTATTTGTGTGTGCGCAAATTCGGGGCGTGCAGAAAAGCGCATGCTGCGGTGGAATGCAACAGGTTTTCTGGGGCACCGTCATCGGTGCGTTTTTTGGAATGTCGCGGTAAGGCGGCTTCATTTCGTCGAAGTCCCCGCTTGGCAAGCGCGCGCAGACCGCTATTTTCGCCGCCCTTTAATCCGCCAACACTACATCATGAACGTCGCATTTGAACCGCTTCCCAACTGTCTCGCCAACCTCAAAATCGAGGTGGATGCGCCCGACGTGCAAAAGAAAATGGGCGAGATCACGAGTCAGTACACGAAGCAGGCGAGGCTGCCCGGCTTCCGCCAAGGCAAGGCGCCGCGCGCGGTGGTGGAGAAAAAATTCACGAAGGAAATCCGCGAGGAAGTGACGCGGCAGGTGCTCAGCGATGCCTGCCGCGAGGCGATCGAGGAGCGGAAGCTGCGCGTGCTCTCGCTCGCGGAAATCGAGGACGTGGAATGGGGCGATGACAAGTCGCTGAAGTTCCGCGCGACGCTCGTGCTGCAGCCGGAATTCGACGTGCCGGACTACAAGGGCATCCCTGTTTCGGTCCCGGATTCGGAAGTGACGGACAAGGATGTGGACGAGTCCATCGAGAGCCTGCGCGAGCAGCAGGCGGATTTCCCGGATGTCACGCCGGCGCGGCCGGCGGCGATGGAAGATTATGTCGTGGTGGATTACGACGGCACGATCGAGGGCGAGCCGGTGCATGTGAAATTCCCGAAGGCCGGCAAGCCGCTTTCGCACAACAAGGATTTTTGGATCAAGATGACGGACGAGGCGTTCTTTCCGGGCTACTGCAAAAATCTTGACGGCATGAAGCTCGGCGAGACGCGTGAGTTTGATGTGGAAGTACCCGCGGATTTCCCGGTCGAGGGCATGCCCGGAAGCAAGATTCACTACAAGGTGACGCTGAAGGAACTGAAGGAGCGCGTGCTGCCGGAGGTGAATGACGCATTCGCCGAGACGATCGCAAAGGGCAAGACGCTCGCGGAACTGCGCACGATGGCGCACGAGGAAATCACGCGCCAAAAGCAGCGCCAGGCCGATGCGGCGAAGCGCAGCAGCGTGATGGCACATCTCACCGCGAAGGTGGAATGCGAACTGCCGACGAATCTCGTGCGCCAGCAGACGCAGAGCATCCTGGATGAGATCGTGAAGGAAAATCAGGAGCGCGGCGTGGCCGATGAGATCCTGCGCGAGCACGAGAAGGATCTCGTGGGCAGCGCGGCGCAGAGTGCGCGCGACCGGATCAAAGGGACGTTCATTTTGCTCCGCATCGCGGAGAAGGAAAAAATCGGCGTGACGGACATGGACATGCGCCGCCGCATCGCACAGCTCGCGCAGCGCTCGCGGATGTCGTTCGACAAGATGCTGAAGGAACTCCAGAAGCGCGGCGTGATCGATCAGATCCGCGAGGAACTGATCACGGCGAAGACGCTGGATTTCGTGGCCTCGCAGGCGAGCGTCGCGAGTGCGGCGGCGGAGGAAAAGCCCGCAGAAGTCGAAGCCGAAAAACTTGCTGAAGCACCCGCGGAAACTGCGGCAAGCTAGCAGAGTCCTTGACGGCGATCCGATCCGCCGCGAAGACTCAATGCATGCTGAACCTCGATCCCATCCGCAACAGGCTGAATGCCGATTTCAAGCCATTTACATTGCATCTGACGGACGGACGGAAAATTCCGGTCCCGCATCGGGACTTCATTGCGATTGGACGAGGGATCGTGGTCGTCGTGGATGAGAACGACGTGGACCAGGTCGTGGATGGATTGCACATCGTTTCCGTCGAGGATCGCATGCTGCAGCATTGAGCGCCAATTTTTGAAATCGAACCTATGATCATCCAACCCAATAACGGCATCACCACACCGCGCGGCGCGTACTACGCTCCGACGGTCATCGAGCAGGACGGACGCGGGAATCTGCAAGCCTACGACGTCTATTCGCGCCTGCTCCGCGACCGCATCATTTTCCTCGGCACGGCGATTGATGATTATGTGGCGAATTCCGTCATCGCGCAGATGCTCTTCTTGCAGATGGACGATGCGAAAAAGGACATCCATCTGTACATCAACAGCCCCGGCGGCAGCGTGACGTCGGGCCTCGCGATTTACGATACGATGCAGTTCATCTCGCCGGACGTGAACACGTATTGCATCGGCATGGCGGCCTCGATGGGCGCGGTGCTCCTCGCGGCCGGCACGAAGGGCAAGCGGTACGCGCTGCCGAACAGCGACATCATGATCCATCAGGTGAGCGGTGGCGCGCAGGGGCAGGCGAGCGATGTCGAGCGTACGGTGGAGTACATGTTCAAGCTGAAGAAGCGCCTCATCAGCATCCTCGCCCACCACACCGGGCAGGCAGAAAAAAAGGTGCACGACGATTCCGATCGCGATTACTACATGGGCGCGCCGGAGGCGAAAGCGTACGGGCTGATTGATGAGGTCGTGGCCTTTCGCAAGGACATCCCGAACTTCGCCGAGTCCTCGAAGAAAACCGAGTGAGCTAGGAACGCTTTCCGCTTACAGTCGCCAAGAATGGCCCGCGCTTCCAACCTCACCATGTGCTCGTTCTGCGGCAAGTCGCACGCAGAAGTCCGCAAGCTCATCGCCGGGCCGGGAGTGTACATTTGCGACTCGTGCATCAATGTCTGCAAGGGCATCCTCGACAAGGAACTGAACGAAGAGGCCAAGCGCACGAGCACGCAACTCCGCGTGCCGAAGCCCGCGGAAATCCGGCGGCAGCTCGACAATTATGTGATCGGCCAGGAGTCCGCGAAGAAGACGCTGAGCGTCGCGGTGCACAATCACTACAAGCGCATCCTGCACAACAGCACGATCGGTGGCAGCATCGGCGGCGGCGGCGATCCGCTTGCGGATGTCGAGATCGATAAAAGCAACATCCTGCTCATCGGCCCGACCGGCAGCGGCAAGACGCTCATGGCCCGCACGCTCGCGCGCATTCTCGACGTGCCGTTTTGCATCGCGGACGCGACCACGCTCACCGAGGCCGGCTATGTCGGCGAGGATGTGGAGAACATCATCCTGCGGCTGCTCCAGTCTTCCGACTACGACGTGAAGCGCGCCGAGATCGGCATCGTGTACATTGACGAAATCGACAAGATCGGGCGCAAGACGGAGAACGTCTCCATCACCCGCGACGTGAGCGGCGAGGGCGTGCAGCAGGCGCTTTTGAAAATCCTCGAGGGCACGACCTGCAACGTCCCGCCGCAGGGCGGACGCAAGCATCCGCATCAGGAATACATTCAGGTCTCCACGGAGAAAATCCTCTTCATCTGCGGCGGCGCGTTTGTCGGGATGGACAAAATCATCGAGAAGCGCCGCGGCAAAAAAATGCTCGGCTTCACCTCCGGGCAGAAGACCGAGCAGGAAATCCGCGAGGCGGAAATCCCGGTGAGCGAATTGCTCCGCCATTGTGAACCGGAGGACATGCTGCGCTTCGGGATGATCCCGGAATTCGTCGGCCGCCTCCCCGTGGTCACCGCGCTCGACCCGTTGGTTGAAGACGAACTCGTCTCCATCCTCACCGAGCCGAAGAATGCGCTCGTGAAGCAGTACACGAAGCTCATGGCGATGGAGGGCGTGCATCTCACCGTGACGAAAGACGCCCTGCGCGCCTTCGCCGAACTCGCCGTGAAGCGCGGCACCGGAGCGCGTGCGCTGCGCTCGCTCTTCGAGAAAGTGATGCGCGACGTGATGTACGACGTGCCCAGCCGCGAGGACATCGCGGAAGTCACCGTGAACCGCGCGGTCGTCGAAGGAAAAAAGACTCCGCTCATTCGCCGCAAGCAGGACAAGGACGCCGCGTGACCCCGCCGCGTGACCCCGCCGCGTGACCCCGCCGGGAAGACCGCCCGCGCGCCTCTTCCGGCAAACGTCCGCCGCCACTGACCCGCGAGGCCTGCCTGCCCGCAGCCCCGCAGATCGTGCTCGCCAATGCGCCCGCGGGCCTGTTGAAAACTCACCCCCTCGAAGTCGCGGACCGTCGCATCTTCTCCCACGCGACCACGAATTTACCTCATCATGAAAAAAGCCCTCATCACCGGAATCACCGGCCAGGACGGCAGCTACCTCGCTGACCTGCTCATCGAAAAAGGATACGAAGTCCACGGCATCATCCGTCGCGCCTCGTCGTTCAATACTTCGCGCATTGACCACCTTTACCAGGACCCGCACATCCACGGGGTGCGGCTTTTCCTGCACCACGGTGACCTCAGCGATTCGCTGAATCTCACCCGCCTCATTGACCGCATCGGCCCCGAGGAAATCTACCACCTCGGCGCGCAGAGCCACGTGCGCGTGAGCTTCGACATCCCGGAAAATACCGGCGACATCACCGGCCTCGGCACCATCCGCATCCTCGAGGCGCTCCGCGAATCGCGGGTCCCGGCGCGCTTTTACCAGGCCTCCTCGTCCGAGATGTATGGCAAAGTGCAGGCCGTCCCGCAGACCGAGACCACCCCCTTTTGGCCGCGCAGCCCGTATGCCGTCGCGAAAGTGTACGCCTATTGGGCCACCGTGAACTACCGCGAGAGCTACGGCATGCACGCGAGCAACGGCATCCTCTTCAACCACGAGAGCCCGCGCCGCGGCGAGACCTTCGTCACCCGCAAAATCACGCGCGCCGTCGCCCGCATCAAGCTCGGCCTCCAGAAGGAACTCTACCTCGGCAACCTCGACGCCAAGCGCGACTGGGGCTACGCGCCCGAGTTCGTCGAGGGCATGTGGCGCATGCTCCAGCAGGACACGCCCGACGACTACGTCCTCGCGACGAATGAAACCCACACCGTCCGCGAATTCTGCGAAGTCGCCTTCGCCCACGTCGGCCTCGACTGGAATGACCACGTGAAATTCGACGCCCGCTACGAGCGCCCCGCCGAGGTCGAGCTGCTCATCGGCGACTACGCCAAGGCCAAGCGCATCCTCGGCTGGGAGCCGAAAGTGAAGTTCACCGAACTCACCGGCATCATGGTCGATGCCGACCTCCAGCAGGCGAAGCACGAGCATCGGTAGATGAAGGGAAAGGCGGAAAGCCGAGGGAAGTAGGCATTGGAAAATGGGGGAGCGTTTCGAGCCCTTTCGTCCTGTGCCGTGAAAACTCCTAGGGCCCCCTCCGACTTCCGACTTCGTACGCCTGCAACCGCCGCAGCACCGTGATCAGCTCGTCCAGCTTGTTCGCGATGGCCTGCACAGCCTGCGTCGGCGGATAAGTCACCGAGAAGCCCACGCCAGCCTGCCGCAGGCCGAAAATATTCGTTCAAAAATGAACCGCCGCACCTCTGCGCGGGCACCCGCAGCCTGTGCGCCAGGACTTCGGGGAATCGCGCGGTCCGGCCGCCACGGGCGCCGGGCACCGAATCAGAGGTCCTTCATCCGCGCGGCGGACGGAGTGGGGTTTCGCGCGGCGGGCGGAGTGGATGGCTTGGACAAGTCGAGCGTCTGCACCGCGTGCAGGAGGACGCCGGGTTCGAGGCGGATGTCGAGGTGCCCTTGCCGGAGGGTGCTGTCCTCGATGCGCGCGGCTTCGAAGCCGTTGGCCTTGGCGATGAGCGTGGTGCCGGTCACGCGCAGTTCGAGTTCGACGGGCGCATCCTCGGGGCGCTGCGCTTCTGCGGGAAGCCGGTCACCCTTGATGGTGCGGTTGCCGGCGCTGTCGAAAATCCCGATGCCGACGTGCAGGTAGTTGGTCTCCATGTGGAAATGGTAGGAGGTGGTCTCCGTCCGGCGGACATTGACGGAGCATGAACCGATGCGGGCACCGGCACCCGAGAAGAGCATCCGCACCGCGCCATCTTTCAACTCCGGCGTGAGATCGATGTTGTGGCCCAGGCTCGCTGCCGTCATCCGTAGCGCCGGGCCTTCCTTCACCGCGACCTTGAGGAGATCCGGCTGGCTCACGGCATCCACCCACGGCTCGGTAGAAGGCGACAGCCGGTAGGCCACCGCGGCGGGCGTCGTGTGCGGAGCAGTTGCTGAGACTGCAGGCGCCGGGCCGCCGAGGTCGAGATACTCGACCGTTCTGACCAGTCGCTGGTCGCCCGACGGCAGGGCGGACGCGATTCCAAATGCACCGGTCGCATAGGTGGCGTCGCGCACCTCGATCATGACGGTGCCTTGCAGCTTGACGGTGGACCGATCGCCCACCACGCGCAGTTCAAGTTCGTATTCCTCTCCTGTCCGAATGGGCTTCGGCAACGTGTGCCCACCACTGTTCAGCGTTTTGAAGAGCTTGCCATCGCGATAGCAGTTCAAACCGACGTCATCGCCAGTCGCGAGGACGAAAGCCGTGTAGTAATTCTGCGGCTGTTCGTTCCAGCGTGCGATTAGGCTGATGTTGTTCTTCTCGGCAAAGGAAGCCCGCATTCGCACGGCACCGTCGCGCTGTGATCCGCCTGCAAAAAACGAGCGTCCCTGACCCGTGATGGTCCAGCCGTTCCCGCTTGGCCGCATCATAGAATTGCCCTTGGCAAGGGTTGCATCGCGGGAGGCGTCAAGCCACTCTGCGGGCTGCGGGTCGTTTGCAGACCGAGTGGCTGGCTTGTCCGAAACCCCGGTCTTATCGAGCGGGATATAGACGATGTCGCGGAAGTAGCCCTTGGCGGTGGCGTAGAGGTTGGCTCCGCCAGACTGGGGTTGCGAGGTGTCGTGTAGGGTGCCGAGCACATGGCCCTCGGCGGATGCGGTCAATTCGTCACCGACAACGCGCAATTCCACGCGGACCCATTCGTCGGATCCATACGCACGCGACAAGGGCCATTCCTTGAGGGTCTGTCTTCGCCCATCGACGACCGTATCAAGCTGCACGGTCTTGCCGCCGTGGGCGATGCCCAAGCTGTAAAACATCTCGTCGCCGTGTTGCATTTGTCCTTTCTTACGTAGCCAAATTTGTGGACTGACCGCATCGGAGTTCATGCGAATCTGCGCGCTGAGGGCGACATCCCGGCTCGCCGTCAGCTTGTTCCAAAGGCTGTGTTTATCGAGCCGCACTGCTCCGTCCTCCCACTCGGCTCCATCCCCCTTGGCCTTTTCCGGCGAATCCCAGAGTCGGATCGCACCGGGTTCAAGCGTGACGAGCGGCGTCGCCGTTTCGGGAGGCGCGCTCTTTTTCCACGGCGCGAAATGCAACAGAGCAGCGATGGCCACCGCAGCAGCGACGGCGACGCCGATCAAGAGGAGCGGCTTCTTCGGTTTCTTCGCCGAGGGTATTGGAGCATCCAGCGCGTCGTAGGCGCGTCGGAGTTCCGCGCTCCATTCGCCGTAGGTCTGCTGGCGCGCGGCGGGGGACTTTTGCATCGCCTTCGCGACGGTGGCGGCGAGGGCGGGCGGGCATTCGGGCCAGACGCTGCGCAGGTCGGGCACGGGGGCGCTGACGTGCTTCATCATCACCGCCACGGCACTGTCGCCGCCGTACGGAGGCTGGCCGCTGAGCAGGTGGTAGAGCGTGCAGCCGAGGCTGTAGATGTCCGTGCGGAGATCGATGTCCTTTTTCCCCTCCGCCTGCTCGGGGCTGATGTAGTGCGGGGTGCCCATGCTCGCGCCTGTCATCGTGAGGCTCTGGGATTGCGAGAGGCTTTTCGCGAGGCCGAGGTCGCCGAGCTTCACCTCGCCGTCGCCGCTCAGGAAGATGTTGTCGGGCTTGATGTCGCGGTGGATGAGCTGCGCCTTGCGCCAGCCGTAGTCGAGCGCAGTAGCGACATTCATCGCGATGGCGATGGCCTCTGCGGGATGGATGCGGCCCTTGCGTTTCAGGCGATCCTGCGCGGACTCGCCTTCGACGTATTCCATCGCGAAGTAATGCAGCCCGTCCGCGATGCCCGCGGAATAGACCTGCACGAGATTCGGGTGATTCAGTCCGGCGGCGGCGACGGCTTCATTGTGAAAGCGCGCGACATATTCCGCATCGGAAGCGAGCGCGGGCTGGAGGGTCTTGATGGCGACAAAGCGCCGCAGCGCCGTCTGCCGGGCCCGGTACACCGCGCCCATCCCGCCCTGCCCGATCTGCTCGAGGATTTCAAATTCGCCAAGAGTGATGCCTTCGTCCATTGCGCGGGCGGGAAGCTAACGAGGAATCCGCGCGAGGCGAGGCGAAAATGGAGGGCTGGTGCTGCGGACTCGGCGGACCGAAGCGAGCATCCGTCCCGGATACTTCCGTCTCGGAAAAGCAAAGGCCCGCTCCGGTTTGCGGGGCGGGCCTTGCGCTGATGTGCGATCGGGAAATGTGCGGGATGCTACTGGCGATCTTTCTTTTCGGGCGAAGAGCGCTTTTCGGCGTCGGGCAGGTGCGACGGCTTTTCCTGGCCCTTGGCGGCTTTGCCGGCCTCGCCTTCCGTTTTGTCCTTCATTTTCCCGCCGAGATGCTCGGCCTTTTCACCCGCTTTTTCCAAGGAGTGCTCCGTCTTGCGGGCTCCCTTGCCGGGCGCAGGCCGGTCGTCTGCTTCGCCCGCTTTCGGCTTGTCGCCATCATGCGGCTTGTCGGCATTTGGGCGGTCGCGCATGCGTTTCTCGGCCCCGGCTTCGGGCTTTTCACCCGCGGGGCGGTCGGCTTCCGGCGATTTGCGGTTGCGCACGGGTTGGTCATCCTTGGCCGGGCGTCCCGATTTTTCGGTGTCCGCTTTCGCGCCGGGATGGTTGGGCTTCGCGGGTTGGTCGTCCGTCGGCGGACGTTCCGCGCTGGTGGGACGGTCGGGATTTCCGGTGCCGGGTCGGGCTTTGTTGCCGGGTCGGTTCGGCGTGTTGTTCGGGCTCGCGGGAGCCGCGGGGTTGGCTAGCGGCGCAGGAGTGCCGGAGGGGCGCGCATTCTGTCCGGGTTGAGCCGGAGCGTTTGCCGAAGTGGAGGGCAAGTTGTTCGGCGCTGCCGGCTGGCCGGGGCGCGCGGGATTGGGCACGGTCTGGCCCGATGTCGTGGGGTTTTGGCCAGGCAGGCCGGGACGCGCCGGATCGCTGGCGGGGGGATTTCCCGGAGCTCCGCCGGGCATCACGATGCGCGTCTCCGTCGTGTTGCCGGGAGCGGCGGGGGAATTGGGTTCACCGGGTCGCGGATGGCGGTTGCCGATGGGCGCGCCGGGCCGGTCGGGCGCGCCGCCGACGGTGGTCTCGAAGCGCACGCCGAAATGCTGCGAGGCGCGCTGGAAGACCGCGGGCTCGATCACGTTGGTGGTCAAAGTGCGGCGCTCGATGACGGGGGCGCTGATCAGCCGTTCGCGCGTGATTTCGGTCAGCGTGACTTCCCGGCCCGTGCCGAAGTGCATGGACTGGTACGGCACGGCGACGAATTTTTCCCCAACCGCTCCGCCGCTCACAATGGTGGAGACGATGCGCTGGGTTTCCGGGTCCACGATGAGGTATTCCACATGGCCGGCTTCCTTGCCGTCCGAAGTGCGGATGATATGCGTGTCGTCCACGACGTGGAAGACGGTGTATTCGACGGCGAAGGCCACCGGTGCGAGCGCGATGGCGCCGAGGAGGATGAGAGGAGTTTTCATACGGAGTTTATTCGCCGCGGCCGGGGTGAGCGCGCTTGTGAAAGTTTTCGCCTCCACGCTGCGTGCGCTCGGCGATGGGCGGCTCCGGATCAGAAGGCGCGGCGGGGCTGCGCGGAGAAATCATTTGCCGTGCGCTCCACGGCGCAGGATGGTCGCCGCTCGAAATTTTATGGCATCCGGCACTGACATCTCTACGGCGCGGCACGCGGACACGATCGGGGCCCGGCGCGGGCGCGTGGTCGTGGGGATGAGTGGCGGTGTGGATTCCAGTGTGGCGGCGCATTTGCTCAAGGAGCAGGGCTACGAGGTGATCGGCGTGACGATGAAAGTGTGGCCGCAGGACTGCATCTCGCGTGCGGAGGACAAATGTTGCGGGCCGCAGGCGATCGCGGATGCGCGGGCGGTGGCGCACACGCTGGGCATTCCGCATTACGTCGTGGATGAAGGGGAGAATTTCGAGCGGCTGGTGATCGATTATTTCACCGCGGAATATCAGGCGGGCCGCACGCCGAACCCGTGCGTGATGTGCAATGAGAAGGTGAAATTTGGCAACCTCTGGGGCAAGGCGAAGAGCATCGGCGCGGACTTCATCGCGACGGGGCACTACGCGATCGTCGAGCATTGGACTCTCAGGAATGCAGGAAGTGAGGAAGAGAAGTGGGAACTCAGCTCTTCTTTCCTGCCTTCCTGCCTTCCTGAGAGCCAGCGACGCGCCGTGCTGCGCAAGGGCCACGATCCGCGGAAGGACCAGTCGTATTTTCTTTTCTCCCTGCGCCAGCCGCAGCTCCAGCGCGCGCTGCTGCCACTCGGCGGGATGGAGAAGACGGAGATTCGCGCCATCGCTCGCACGCTCGGGCTGAAGACGGCGGACAAGCAGGACAGCCAGGAGATCTGCTTCGTGCCGGGGAACGACTACAAGGCGTTCCTCCGATCGCACATGGGCGAGAACGAATTTCATCCCGGCGGGATTTTCGACAAAACCGGACGTCGCGTCGCGGAGCACGAGGGCATCGAGCTTTTCACGATCGGCCAGCGCAAAGGGCTGCCGGGCGGTTCGCCGAAGCCGGTGTACGTGATCGACATCGACCCGGCGACGAGCAGCGTGATCGTGGGCGATGCGGAGGATCTCATCACGGCGGAGTTTGAGATGGATCACTGCTCGTGGCACACGGAGCCGGGCGAACCTTTTGAGGTAACGGTGAAAATTCGCTACGCGCATCCGGGCGCGGCGGCGACGGTTTTCCCCGGTGAAAATGGCGCGGCCCGCGTGCGGCTGCATGTGCCCGCGCGCGCGGTGACGCCGGGGCAGGCGGCCGTGTGCTATCGGGGCGACGAGGTGCTCGGCGGCGGGTGGATCACGCGGCAGAAAGTCGCGGAGCGCGCGCCGGTGACGCAGGAGCCGGAGGGCGATCTCGAAACGCTGACCGGCCTCGGCGCGGGCTGCGGCGCTCGGCGCTAGCATGAGCGCGGAGGTCGTGCTGCTGCTGAGCAATTTCCCCGGCGCGGAGTCGGCGCGACAGGCCGTGCGCACGCTCGTCGAAGAACGCCTCATCGCGTGCGGCAACCTCATCCCTGGCATCGAATCGATCTACGAATGGAAGGGCGCTGTGGAGACGAGCGCGGAGGTCATGGCGGTTTGCAAAACGACGATGGCGTGCGCTCCCGACGCGCAGGCGCGGCTGCGTGCGCTGCATCCCTACGAGGTGCCGGAGATTTTGCAGATCCCCGTGAGTGCGGGCTGGCCGGATTATCTCGCATGGGTCGCGACACAGTGCGGACCGAGGCATTGAGCGCGAGTTTCCAAAAGCCGATACGCGCGGCGGAACGGAGAGCGTCCGAAATTTCATCCGCGCTCATCCGCACTGCTGGGCGGTTCCTCTCGTCGGCGACCCGCGCGAAACATGCGCTGAGGGATCGTCACGTGGGGGATTAACACCGCGCCGTTTCCTTCATCTCATGCCCCGTCCCATTTTCTTCCGCGCGCTGCTGGCGATGATTTGCTTGTGCGCACACCGGGCGCAGGCGGCACCGGCGATGCTCCCGCAGAGCGCGGAATTGGGGCGCTGGTTTTCGCTCGTGCGCGAGGTCGAGGCCGGGCTGGAGAGCGGCGATGCGCGGTTCAGTTTTCAGATGAAGAAAATGCACGTCCACGCGAAGGTGCTGCGCGATGAGGAGGTCGTCGGCGCATTTCGCACCGAGACTTCCTCGACGTGTGTGGACGGCGAAATTGCGAGTTACAGCATCGCGCGCGTGCTCGGTTGCGGAGAACTTTTCCAGCCCGCGGTCCCGATCACGCTGCGCGGAAAAGGGCTGGCGACTTTCCGGCATCTGATGGAGACGGCGCGGTTCCCGGAATTCAAGGAGGACGACCGGCGGCAGGTGCTGGAGGAAATCGCGCGCAATCCCGCGGGCCTGCGCGGCGGCTTCCGCATGACGACGCCGGCGAATGCGGAAAAATATTTTGCGTTCGAGTTGCCGTCGCTGCCGCCGAATGGCGGACTGAACGAGGAGGATCGCGTGGCGGTGTTCCTAAAATGCGACGCGCCGCAGCCGGGCACCGCGGAACTCAAACTCAAGCACCTCGACGGCCACGCTCCCGCGGCGAGTCTCGCACGCGAACTCTCGGACATCCTGGTCGTCGATGCGCTCGCGGGTGAATGGGATCGCTTCAGCGGCGGAAATCTCCATGTGGTCGTCGCGGAGGGCCGCGCGCATTTTCTCGCCGTGGACAATGGCGGCGGGAGCTTCGAGGACGATCAGGGCAACATGGGCCGGTTCCGGAAAACGGTGACGCGTTTCGATCGGCGCGCCGTGACGCGCCTGTTCGCGCTGGAGGAATTTCTCGCGGCGGAGCGAAAGGGAAAGCCCATCGGGACGACGAAAGAATTTCTCGGATTCACCGACGAACGCTCGCTCGCCGAGGCGATGTTCATCAGCACGCCGGTGGATTGGGAGGTATTCCGGCGTCGTGTCCGCGAAGTGGCGAAGCATGTGCGTTCCGTCGGTGAAGGCGGATTTTTTGCGGAGTGAAATGTGGTAACCGATCTCGGGATGGCTGCGTTCGGGTAGGGTAGGCGTCCCGCCTGCCATGCCGCGCGTCTCGCGTGGCACTTCGGGCATCGATGTGCTCCCGGCCGGACGCGTTGCGTAATCCGCTGTGTCCCGCGAGACGCGGGACAAGGCGGGCGGGACGCCCACCCTACCCAAGCACCGCACGCTGGCATCCTCGCATCATGCGAACTGCCTCAGCGAACCGGCGGCTCAGATCTGCGCGACTTTCTGCACGGGCATGATTTTCCAAATCACTTCGCCGTCGCCGATCGTGAGCCACGCGTAGCTCGCGGGTGCGCCGCGGTTCGGACGCGTGATGCAGCCGGGATTCAGGAAACGGACGCCGGCGATCGTTTCGTCGCGCGGCACGTGCGTGTGGCCGTGGAGGAAAATGTCGCACGCGGGCGGCTTCCTCGCCGGGATGTGCTCGAGGTGAAAGCGCACTCCGCCGAGCGTGAGATCGAGCGTGAGCGGCCAGCGCGTTTCCGCATCGCAGTTGCCGCGCACGACGCGCACGGGCGCGAGTTTTTCCAGGGTCGTGAGGATCGCCGGCGCGCACACATCGCCGAGATGCCAGATCGCATCCGCGCCGCGGAGGGCCGCGCACACGCTCACCGGCAGTCGGTCGTGCGTGTCGGCGATGACGGCGATGCGCATCCCCGCTACCTGCCCGGCGGTCCCTTCGGCAGTTCGCGGCGCGCTTTTTCCTGCACGTCGAAATTGTTTTTGATCACCTCAAAGACGCGCGCGCCGGGGATCGGTTCGCCAGTGATGAGGTCCAGATTCCCATCGCGGCCGATGACCGCGATCAGGAAATCGCCGCGCATCCCGTACGCCGCGGCGACCGCGGCGCCATGGTGCGCGAGCGCAAAGGGAATGTCGCTCGGGACACTGCCGCCGCCATCGGCGAGCGCGGCGATGAAGACCGCGCCGCGGCTGGCGCAATCGTGATAGATGTTCCGCAGGCTCTTCATTTGCGAGCGTAGCGCCTTCGTGTCGCCGTGCTGCGCGATGACGAGCACGACGGGCTGGCCGCGCAGGCTGCCGAGGGAATTTTTCCCCGCCGCGCCCGCGAAAGTGAACGGCGGCGCGGGACGCACGAGGCCTGCATGCGCCACAGAAATCACGGCCGCCAAAAGCGCGGCGGCGATGATTTTTGCACCCACACCAGAAAGCAAAAGGCGGCGCGCGCTCATCGCTAGACCTTCATGATCTCCGCTTCCTTCAGCGCGAAGGAATCGTCGATTCGCTTCACGTAATCGTCGGTGAGCTTCTGTACTTCCTTCTCGCATTGCTTCAGGACGTCCTCGGTGATGCCGCCGTCCTTTTCGCCTTTTTTCAGCGAGTCCATGCCCTCGCGCCGCGCGGAGCGGATGCGCACGCGCGTCTCCTCGGCGATTTGCTTCACGGTTTTCACGAGGTCGCGGCGGCGCTCTTCGCTGAGCGCGGGAATCGGGAGGCGGATGATTTTCCCATCCACGACCGGCTGGATGCCGAGCTTGGATTCCCTGATCGCCTTTTCGATCACCTGCGTCGTCGAGGCGTCGAAAGGACTGATGACGAGCATG
>JBBSEI010000019.1:0-51757 GCA_038239865.1 Chthoniobacterales bacterium | reverse complement strand
TACGAGTGCTCCGTCATGCACCACCGGCTTGAGCCGAAGGAGCATCATTTCAACTACCGCATCTTCATGTTCGCGCTCGATCTTGATGAAGTGCCGGCACTCGCGAAGCGCCTCCCGTTCTTCAGCCTCAACCGCTGGAACCTCTACACATTCCGCGACCGCGATCATCTCACGCTGGCTGGCGGCGAAACCAAATCCACGAAGGAAAACCTCGTCGCCTACCTCGCCGAGAACGGCATCCGCTTCCCCGCCGATGGCCGTATCCTGCTCGTGACACTGCCCCGCGTGCTCGGCTACATTTTCAATCCCGTATCGTTCTATTTTTGCTCGGACGCTGCGGGCACTCCGCTCTGCGCCGTCGTCGAAGTCGGCAACACCTTCCGCGAAATGAAGCCCTACCTGCTCCGCGAGCGCGGCAGCGAAGGAAACTTCCGCCTCATCACGCCGAAGCACTTCTACGTCTCGCCATTCTCCGCGCTCGATCTCGCGTTCGATTTCAAACTCCGCATCCCCGGCGACACACTCGACATCCACATCGATGATCGCGACGGCGAACGCCGCGTGCTGCTCACCGCGCTCACCGGCAAACGCACACCGCTCACGACTGCGCGGCTGCTGTGGTTCACGCTGAAGTATCCGCTCATCACGCTGAAGGTCATCTTCTTCATCCACTGGCACGCCTTCCGGCTCTGGCTGAAAAAACTGCCCTTCCATCGCAAGGCCGCGAATCCCGACCTTCAGCGCGACGTCCTCCGTCCGCACGCATCCATCGCAGGAAAGAAACCATGAACGACACCCTCACCGCTTCCACCGCCATTCCCGCCAAGGCATCTCCGGGCCTCTACCAACGGCTCGTCCTCGATGCGCTCGGCAAGATGACCGCGGGATGTCTTCGCATCGAGTTCCCCGGCGGCACCGTGCATACGATCGGCACGCCCGGCGCGGAAATCAGCGCCGTCATCCGCGTGCGCGACGCCGCATTTTTCAAACGCTGCATGCTCTTCGGCGACGTGGGCTTTGGCGAAAGCTACGTGGATGGCGACTGGGGCACCGACTCCATTGAGCGCGTCATCGCGTGGGCGATCCTCAATGTCGAAAACTCCCCCGCGATGTCCGGCTCGAAGTCCCGCGCTTTCGCGCTGAACCTGCTCAAGTTCTACAACCGCGCGCGGCATCTCCTCCGCCCAAATAGCATCGGCACCGCGAGACAGAACATCTCCGAGCACTACGATCTCGGGAACGATTTCTACCGTCTGTGGCTCGACCCGACGATGACCTATTCCAGCGCAATTTTCACCGCACCGGATCAAACGCTCGAATCCGCGCAGACCGCAAAATACGACGCGCTCTGCCGCAAGCTGCGCCTCGTCCCGAGCGACCACGTGCTCGAAATCGGCAGCGGCTGGGGCGGCTTCGCCTGCCACGCCGTGCGCAACTACGGGTGCCGCGTGACCACGGTCACCATCTCCACCGAGCAGTTTCATTTTGCGAAAGAGCGATTCAAGCGCGAGGGCGTCGCCGCGCGAGTGGACATCCAGCTTGAGGACTATCGCAATATCACCGGCCAGTTCGACAAGGTCGCATCCATCGAAATGATGGAAGCGCTCGGCGACCGCTACCTCGAAACCTACTTCGCAAAAATCCACTCGCTGCTGAAGCCCGACGGCCTCGTCGGCGTGCAATACATCACCGTCCCCGACTCGCGCCACGCGGAACTGAAGCGTGGCGTGGACTGGATCCAGAAACACATCTTTCCCGGCTCGCTGCTGCTGAGCATCGGCCGCGTGAACCAGGCGCTGAACCGCACCGGCGATCTTTCTCTCCACCACCTGGAGGATCTCGGCCTCAGCTACGCACGCACGCTGCGCATGTGGTTCGACACCTTCAACGCCCGCGCCGCCGAAGTCCGCGCACTCGGATTCGACGACCGCTTCATCCGCAAATGGAACTACTACCTCCAATACTGCGAGGCCGCGTTCTCGATGCGGAACATCAGCGTCGTGCAGGCCATCTACACGCGCCCGAACAACCCGCGCCTCCGCACCTCCGCATGATCTGGTTCCTCCGCATCGCATTCATTGGCGTCCTCATCTCGATGTTCGCCGTCACCGGCTGGGCGAGCAGCGTCATCGCGCTGTGGAAGACGCCGCGTGCCGTCGCCACGCACCCGTGGTTCATCGCTACGCTGTTCGACACCTACTTCGCCTTTCTCACCTTCTACGCATGGGTTGCATACAAGGAGACCAGCAAAGTCGCGCGCGTCGTGTGGCTCATCGCGATCCTGCTTTTGGGAAATATCGCGATGGCGATCTACATGCTGAATCAGCTCTTCCGCCTGCCCGCGAACGCCACGATGGAGCAGTTGCTCCTGCGAAAAAAATGAGCGCCGACACCGCGAGCCAGATCGCCCCGACAGTGCGCGAATCGTTTTGGAAACGGCGCGTCGTCACACCGCTCATCGCGCAGCTCAGGCAGGGCGTGACGCCCGAGAAACTCGCGCTCACCGTCGCTCTTGGCCTCGTGCTCGGAATCTTTCCGATCCTCGGAGCGACCACGCTGCTCTGCGGTGCCGCCGCGATCGCGCTGCGTTTGAACCAGCCCGTCATCCAGCTCGTGAACTACTTCGCCTATCCCGTGCAGCTCGCACTGATCATCCCCATCTATCAGGCGGGCGAGAAGCTGTTCGGCAAGGCGCCGATCCCACTTTCCATCCCGCTCATCTTCGAGCGCTTCCGCGCGGACTTCGGACAATTCCTCCGCGACTTCGGAATGATCGCCGTGCAGGGCATCGTCGTCTGGTGCATCCTCGCGCCGGTCCTCGTCGTCGCGCTCTACTTCACCACGCGCCCGCTTTTGCGAAAGCTCGCGCGCCGCGCCGCTTAGAAAATGCTCACACTCCTCGGCCTCGGACTTCTCATCGCCGTCGCCTACTTCAGCCTCACGTGGGCGATCAGTGTGCGCGTGAAAAACTACGGCTTTCTCGATGTGGCATGGTCCTATGGCGTGGCGATCCTCGCGCCGTTCTACGCACTGAACTCACCCGGCATCGCGGCGCACAAGTGGCCCGTAGTCATCGTCGGCGTGCTGTGGAGCCTGCGCCTCGGCACCTACATCCTCATCCGCGTTGTCCGGCATCATCCCGTCGAGGACGTGCGCTACGAGACGCTCCGCAAACGCTGGCCCGGCACCGGCATGTTCTACGTCTTCTTCCAGATGCAGGCCGTGCTCGTCGCGATCTTCTCGCTTCCATTCCTCATCGTGAGCTTCAACACCGCGCCGCAACTCAGCGCGCTCGAAATCGCCGGCCTCGCTCTCGCTGTTCTATCACTCGGCGGCGAAGCACTTGCAGACCGGCAGCTCAAGCAATTCAAGGCCGACCCCGCCAATCGCAGCAAAGTCTGCCAGGCCGGACTCTGGCACTACTCGCGTCACCCGAATTATTTTTTCGAGTCACTCATCTGGTGGGCTTTTTTTCTCGTCGCGCTCGGCTCGCCCTACGGCTGGGTCACGATCGTGTGCCCGCTGCTCATGCTCTGGTTCCTGTGGAAAGTGACCGGCATCCCGCTCACCGAGGAGCATTCAGTGCGCAGCAAAGGCGACGCCTACCGCGAGTATCAGCGCACCACGAGCGCGTTCGTCCCGTGGTTCCGCAAATCTTCCAAACCATGATCTCACTCGACCGCCTGCTGGAAACCAACCTCATCCCCGACGCACTCATCCGCGGCGGCATCCGCCGACTCCTCGCCGGCACGCTCCGCGAACACCGCCGCGCCAACGTCGAGGACCAGCGCGCCGCCCTCCTCGCGCACATCGCCGGGCTCAAGCAAAGTCCCATCGCGATCCAGACACGCGACGCCAACGAACAGCACTACGAAGTGCCCACCCGCTTCTATCAACTCTGCCTCGGCAAACGCCTGAAGTACAGCTCCGGCCTCTGGACCGACGGCATCACCACGCTCGACGCCGCCGAGGAAAAAATGCTCGCCCTCACCTGCGAGCGCGCCGACATCGCCGACGGCCAGCGCATCCTCGAACTCGGCTGCGGCTGGGGCTCGCTCTCGCTCTGGATGGCGGAAAAATACCCGCTCGCGCAAATCACCGTCGTCTCGAATTCCCGCACGCAGAAGGAACACATCGACGCGCAGGCCGCACAGCGCGGTTTCAAAAACCTCACCGTGATCACAAGCGACATGAACATCTTCGACATCCCCGCGCAGTTCGATCGCGTGGTGAGCGTCGAGATGTTCGAGCACATGAAAAACTACCAACTCTTGCTCGCAAAAGTCGCCCGCTGGCTCGCGCCCGGCGGCAAGCTCTTCGTCCACATTTTCACGCACCGCCGCTACGCCTACCACTACGAGGACGAAGGCCCCGACGACTGGATGACCCGCTACTTTTTCGCCGGTGGCCAAATGCCTTCCGACGATCTGCTCCTCTACTTCCAGGACGACCTCCGCATCGAACAACACTGGTGCGTCAGCGGCACCCACTACAAAAAAACCGCCGAAGCCTGGCTGGAAAATATGGACGCCCACCGCGCCGAAATCCTGCCGCTCTTCGAGCAAACCTACGGCGTCGGCAAAACCAAACGCTGGTGGACCTACTGGCGCGTATTCTTCATGGCCTGCGCAGAACTCTGGGGCTACCGCCACGGCAACGAGTGGCACGTCTCGCACTACCGCTTCCGAAAACCGTAGGCGCTGTTGTTACCGCCAGAGCTTGCGATCGAGGGTGCGGTATTGGATGGCCTCGGCGATGTGATCGGGCGCGAGGTGCTCGCAGCCGCCGAGGTCGGCGATGGTGCGAGCTACTTTCAAAATGCGATCGTGGGCGCGGGCGGAAAGGTTGAGGTTGTCCATCGCCATGCGCAGGAGGTTTTCCGCGTCGGCATCGAGCACGCAGAATTTGCGGACTTGCGACGAAGTCATGCGCGAGTTGATGCGCACTTTGCTCCCCTCGCCGAAACGCGCGCGCTGCACATCGCGCGAGCGGATGATGCGTTCGCGGATGTCCGCGCTGGACTCCGCGCGTTCGGTGCTGCGGAGTTCGTCGAATGCGACAGCGGGCGCCTCGACGTGGAGGTCAATGCGATCGAGCAGCGGGCCGGAAATGCGCTCGCGGTATTTTTCGACCTGCTGCGGCGTGCAGCGGCACTGGCGTTTCGGGTCGCCGTGAAAGCCGCACGGGCACGGGTTCATCGCGGCAACGAGCATGAACTCGGCGGGAAAAGTCATCGTGCCCGCGGCGCGCGAGACGGTCACTTTGCCATCCTCCATCGGCTGGCGCAGGACTTCGAGCGTGCTGCGTTTGAACTCCGGCAGCTCGTCGAGAAAAAGCACGCCGTGGTGCGCGATGCTGATTTCGCCGGGCGCGGGATTCATGCCGCCGCCGAGCAGGCCGGCGTCTGAGACGGTGTGGTGCGGCGCGCGGAAGGGGCGCGTGGCGACAAAGGACTTATCGAGCAGCAGTCCGCAGATGCTGTGAATTTTTGTCGTCTCGATCGCTTCCTCCATCGTCAGCGGCGGAAGGATCGTGGGCACGCGTTTGCTGAGCATGCTCTTGCCCGAGCCGGGCGGGCCGATCAGCAAAAGTCCGTGACCGCCGGCGGCGGCGATCTCGATGGCGCGCTTCACATGCTGCTGGCCGCGCACGTCGGCGAAATCCACGTCGTAGTCGCGGTGGCTGGCGAAGAACGCGGCGAGATCCTCGCGCACGGGCGCGAGCGGATTTTCGCCGGTGAGGAAGGTGAAAGCCTCGCGGAGATTGCTCACGCCGAAGACATCAATGCCCGCGACCATCGCGGCCTCGCGCGCATTTTGCAGCGGGACGACGAGCTTTTTCCGCCCGACCCTGCGCGCCTCGAGGGCGACGGAGAGCACGCCGCGAACGGCACGCACGGCGCCGTCGAGCGCGAGTTCGCCGACGAAGCAAAAGTCGGCGGCGTGATCGAGCTTCACGTCCTGCGCGCAGGCGATCATCGCGAGCGCGATGGGCAGATCAAAACTCGGGCCCTCCTTTTTCACGTCGGCCGGCGCGAGGTTCACGGTGACGTGTCCGGCGGGCCAGCGGAAGCCGCTGTTCGAGATCGCGGTCTTCACGCGGTCGCGCGCCTCGCGCACAGCGGCATCGGGCAGGCCGACGATGACGATGGCGTCCTTCTGCCCGCCGTTGTCGCTGACTTCGACATCCAGATCGTAGGCTTCAACTCCGAAGACGGCGGCGGAGAAAACTTTGGCAAGCATCGCCCGCGAAAATGGCAGAGGCGTGAGCGTGCGGGAAGCGCGAAGGATCGGACTTTCCGGAAGGTTTCGCGAGAGGACGCCCACGCGGAAAGTGCGCGCTATTTGCACTCCACGATGCTGGCTGCTGCTGTCGGCGCGAGAGGACGGACGCGTCGCGGGAATCGCATTTTCTCCAGCGCGAGATAGATCACCGGCGTGGTGAGCAGCGTGAGAAGCTGCGAGACGATGAGGCCGCCGATGACGGCGATGCCGAGCGGCTGGCGGAGTTCCGAGCCGGCGCCGTGGCCGATGGCGAGCGGGATGGCGCCGAAAAGCGCGGCGAGCGTGGTCATCATGATCGGGCGAAAGCGGATGATGCAGGCCTTAAAGATCGCGTCCTGCGGGCTCATGCCTTCGTTGCGCTGCGCGTCGAGTGCGAAGTCGATCATCATGATGGCGTTCTTTTTCACGATGCCCATGAGGAGGATGATGCCGATGAAGGAAATCAGCGAAAGATCCTTGCCCGTGAGCAGGAGCGCGAGCAGCGCGCCGACGCCCGCGGAGGGCAGCGTGGAGATGATCGTGAGCGGATGGACGAGGTTTTCGTAAAGGATGCCGAGGACGACGTACACGGCGAAAAGCGCGGCCGCGAGAAGCAGCGGCAGGCTCTTGAGCGACGACTGGAAAACCTGCGCGGTGCCCTGGAAACTGCCGTGGATGCTCGCGGGCATTTTCAGTTCGTGCGCGGCTTCCTCGACGAGATCCGTGGCACGTCCGAGCGAGACTCCGGGTGCGAGATTGAAGGACAGCGTGACGGCAGGAAACTGGCCCTGGTGATTCACCGAGAGCGACGCATTGCCGGTGGAAAATTTCGCCACGCTCGCGAGCGGGATCTGCGCGCCGGTACCGGAGCGGACGTAGATTTTCTGCAATGACGAGGGCTCAAGCTGGTACCGCGGATCGGCCTCGATGACGACGTGGTGCTGGTTGTAGCGCCGGTAGATTGTGGAGACCTGCCGCTGGCCAAAGGCGTCATAGAGCGTGTTGTCGATCATCGCGGGGGACACGCCGAGCCGCGCGGCGGCATCGCGATCCACGGTCACGGTGCTTTGCAGTCCGCGCATTTGCTGGTCGCTGGAGACGTCCTTGAGTTCGGGAAATTCGCCGAGCTTCGCGACCATTTTTGGCACCCAGCGGTTGAGTTCCTCGAGGTCGCCTCCTTGCAGCGCGTACTGGAATTGCGCCCTGCTCCCGCGCGTGCCGACGCGGACATCCTGCATCGCCTGCATGATGAGCGTGATGCCTTCCACTGCGACCGCCTTTTGGCGAATGCGCGCGATGATTTCCTCGCCGCGGGCTCCCCGTTCCGCGCGGGGTTTCAGCGCGATGAAGAGCCGCGCGGTGTTCACGCTGGAACTCCCGAAGCTGCCGCCGATGAATGATCCGACCGTCGCGACGGCGGGATCCTCGAGGACGATCTGCACGATGCGGCGGTTCAGCTTTTCCATCGCGGGGAAGGAAATGTCCTGCGACGCCTCCGTGCTTCCGGAAAGCATGCCGGTGTCCTGCTGCGGGAAAAATCCCTTCGGCACGACCGCGTAGAGCCAGACGGTGGCGACGACCGTGAGCAGCGCCGCGAGCATCGTGAGTCCGCGGTGGCGCAGCACCGCGTGCAGCGCGTTTTCGTAGAGGCCGAGCATCCAGTTGAACGCAGCTTCGCTCGTGCGGTAAAAAAATCCCGGCGCTCCGTGCGACGCTTCGGGCTTCAGCAGCCGCGAGCACATCATCGGCGTGAGCGTGAGCGAGATCACGCCGGAGACGAGGACGGCGACGCTGAGCGTCACGGCGAATTCATGGAAGAGCCGGCCGACCAGGCCGCCCATGAAAAGCAGCGGGATGAAAACCGCGACGAGCGAGATGCTCATCGAGATGACCGTGAAGCCGATCTGCCTCGCGCCTTTCAATCCCGCCACCATGGCGCTGTCGCCTTTTTCCATGAAGCGGAACACATTTTCGATCACGACGATCGCGTCATCCACGACGAAGCCGACGGAGATCGTCACGGCCATCAGCGAGAGATTGTCGAGCGAGTAGCCGAGCAGATACATCACGCCGAAAGTGCCGGCGAGCGCGAGCGGCACCGTCACGCTCGCGATGAAAGTCGGCCAGAAGCGGCGGAGAAAAAGGAAGATGACCATCACCACGAGCGCGATGCTGAGCAGGAGCGAATACTGCACTTCCTCGATGGATGCGCGGATCGTGACCGTGCGATCGCTGAGCACTTCGAGTTTCAGATTGGGCGGCAGCCACAGCTCCGTCTGCGGGAGCGCCGCGCGGATGCGGTCCACGGTTTCGATCACGTTTGCATCGGCCTGCTTGAAGACGACGAGGAGCACGGCGGGCTTCATGCCGTGCCAGCCGCCGAGCCGCGTGTTCTCCACGCCCTCGACGATGGTTGCGAGGGAACTGAGCAGGATCGGCGTGCCATTTTTCTGCGCGAAAATCAGATCCTTATACTGGTCCGCGCGCAGCAGTTGGTCGTTGCTGTAAATCGTGTACGACGCCTGCTCGCCGTCCACGCTGCCCTTCGCCTTGTTCGCATTCGCCTGTGTGAGAAAGGCCCGGACATCCTCGAGACTCGAGCCGATCGCCGCGATCGCCGCGGGATTCACCTGCACGCGCACGGCGGATTTTGCGCCGCCGCTGATCAGCACCTGGCTCACGCCCTCGACTTGGCTGAGGCGCTGGCCGACGATCTCATCCGCCGCCTCGAAGACCGAGGTCACCGGCTGCGAATCCGAGGTCATCGCGAGCACCATGATCGGTGCGTCGGCGGGATTGGATTTCCGGTAGATCGGCGGGGAAGGGAGATTGATCGGCAGCTCGCTGGATGCCGCATTGATCGCCGCCTGCACGTCGCGCGCGGCAGCTTCGACTTTGCGGCTCAGATCAAATTGGATGTTGATCGAAGTGCCGCCGAGCGTGCTCGTGGAAGTGATCTCGGTGACGCCGGAAATCTGGCTCAAGTGGCGCTCAAGCGGCGCGGCGAGCGACGAGGCGACGGTCTCCGGGTCCGCGCCCGGCAGCGAGGCGCTGACCGACACGACGGGAAAATCCACGCGCGGAATCGGCGCGACCGGCAGCAGGTGGTACGCGACGATGCCGAGCAGGAACAATCCGATCGCCAGCAGCGTCGTGCCGACGGGACGCCGGATGAATGGCTCGCAGAGGTTCACGGCAATTCGGCTTCAACCGGCGCCGCCGCGGCGGTGCTCGGCAAAGTTTCTTCGCCGCGCCCGCGACGCATCCGCCGTGCGAGCCGGTCGAGGTAGAGATAGATCACCGGCGTGGTGTAGAGCGTGAGGAATTGCGAAACGAGCAGACCGCCGACGATCGCGATGCCCATCGGTTTCCGCAGTTCGGAGCCGGTCCCATTTTGCAGGGCCAGCGGCAGCGCGCCGAAGAGCGCGGCGAAGGTGGTCATCATGATCGGGCGGAACCGCAGCAGGCACGCTTGGTAGATCGATTTCTCCGGCGGCATCCCCTCGTTGCGCTCCGCATCGAGCGCGAAATCGATCATCATGATCGCGTTCTTTTTCACGATGCCGATGAGGAGAATGATGCCGATGAGCGCGATGAGCGACATCTCGGTGCGGGTGACGATGAGCGCCAGCAGCGCGCCCACGCCGGCGCTCGGCAGCGACGACAGGATCGTGATCGGGTGGATGTAGCTTTCGTACAGAACGCCGAGCACGATGTAGATCACGATGACGGCGGCGAGGATCAGGAACGGCTCACTTTTCAGCGAGGAGCGGAACTCCGCGGCGCTGCCGGAAAATGTCGTGGCCACGGTTTCCGGGAGTCCGATTTCCTCCTGTGCGCGCTGGATCGCCGGCACCGCGTCGCCGAGGGATTTTCCGGGCGCGAGATTGAACGACAGCGTGACTGAGGGGAACTGCCCCTGGTGGCTGATCGAGAGCGGCGCGGTCACCGTGTCGAGCTTCGCAAATGCGCTGAGCGGCACCGTCTGCCCGGGCGTGGAGCGCACGTAGATTTTGCGCAGCGCGTCGGGCGTGAGTTGGAAATTCGGCTGCACCTCGAGGATCACGCGGTACTGGTTGAGCTGCGTGAAAATGATCGAGACCTGCCGCTGGCCGAAGGCGTCGTAGAGTGTGTCGTCGATGGCCTGCGTGAGCACGTTGAAGCGCGCCGCCTGCTCGCGGTCGATGTTCACGCGGAGCTGCAATCCGCCGGACTGCTGATCGCTCGCGACATCGGCGAGTTCCGGCAGCGTGCGCAGCTTTGCGAGGAGTTCGGGAGCCCAGTCGGTCAGTTCCGTTTCGTCGGCGTCCTGCAGCGTGTACTGGAATTGCGTGCGGCTCACGCGGCTGTCGATCTGCACGTCCTGCACGGACTGCATGAAAAGCGAGATGCCCTCGGTATTCTTCGTCGCTTCGCGGATGCGGGCCATGATCTGGCTGGCGTTCTGCGTGCGTTCGTCGCGCGGCTTGAGCGCGATCAAAAGTCGGCCGGTGTTCACCGTGGCGTTGATCGTGCCTGAGCCGACGACGGACGTGACGCTCGCGACGTCCGGATCGCGCTGCACGATTTCGGAGATCGCACGCTGGCGATCGAGCATCGCCTTGAAAGAGATCGATTGCGCGGAGTCGGTGACGCCAACGATGAGTCCGGTGTCCTGCTGCGGCAGCAGGCCTTTCGGCACGATGATGTAGAGCCAGACCGTGAGCACGAGCGTCGCGACGGCGACCATGAGCGTGAAGAGCTGGTGGCGCATCACCCATTTCAGTCCGCTCTCGTACGCGGCGAGCATCGCGTCGAACACCCGCTCGCTCCACAAAAACAGACGGCCGTGCTTTTCCCCGCACTCGGATTTCAGCAGCCGCGCGCACATCATCGGCGTGAGCGTGAGCGACACGACGGCGGAGACGGCGACGGCGACGCTGAGCGTGATCGCGAATTCGCGGAACAGGCGCCCGACGATGCCGGTCATGAAAAGCAGCGGGATGAAAACCGCGATGAGCGAGACGCTGAGTGAGATCACGGTGAAGCCAATCTGCTTCGCGCCCTTCAGCGCGGCATTCATCGGCGTCTCGCCCATCTCGATGAAGCGCACGATGTTTTCGATCATCACGATCGCGTCGTCCACGACGAAGCCCGTCGCGATCGTCAGCGCCATGAGCGAAAGATTATCCAGCGTGAAGCCGGCGAGCTTCATGACGCCGAACGTGCCGACGATCGCGAGCGGCAGCGCGATGCTCGGGATCACGGTGGCCCAGAATTTTCGCAGGAAAATGAAGATGACCATGACCACGAGCGCGATCGTGATCAGCAGCGTGAACTGCACGTCGCTCACGGAGGCGCGGATGGTCGCGGTGCGGTCCGTGAGCACTTCGAGTTTCACGCCTTTTGGCAGCGCGAGCCGCAGCGCGGGCAGCATGGCTTTGATGCGATCCGCGGTCTCGATGATGTTCGCGCCGGGCTGCCGCTGGATGTCGAGGATGACCGCGGGATTACCGCCGACCCACGCGGCGAGGCGGACGTTTTCCACATGGTCCACGACCTCGCCCAAATCGCCGACGCGCACGGGCGCGCCGTTGCGATATGCGACGATGATCGAGCGGTACTCGGCGGCGGTCTGGAGCTGATCGTTCGCGCCGATGGCGTACGACTGGCGCGGGCCGTCGAAGCTGCCCTTCGGCGCGTTCACGCTGTTTTGCGTGAGCGAGGTGCGGATGTCTTCGAGACCGAGGCCGAGCGATGAAAGTGCCGCCGGATTGATGCGCACGCGCACGGCGGGCTTTTGGTTTCCCTCGATCGTGACGAGGCCGACGCCGGTGACTTCGCTCAGCTTTTGCGCGAGCACCGTGTCGGCGAAGTCGTTCACTTTCTCCAGCGGGAGCGAATCCGACGTGAGCGACAGCGTGATGATCGCGGTGTCGGCGGGGTTGATTTTCGAATACACGGGCGGCCCCGGCATGTCCTTCGGGAGCACGCTGCCGGCGGCGTTCATCGCGGCTTGCACGTCCTGCGCGGCGGAATCGATGTCGCGATCGAGCGTGAACTGGAGCGTGATCTGCGCGTTGCCGAACGAGCTGATCGAGTTCATTGAAGTGAGCCCGCTGATCTGGCCGAACTGCCGCTCGAGCGGCGTGGTCACGGACGACGCCATGACATCCGGGCTCGCGCCGGGGTACTGCGCGGTGACTTGGATCGTGGGGAAGTCCACGGGCGGCAGCGCGGACACCGGGAGCAGGTAATACCCGAGCAGGCCCATGAGGACGACCGCGACCAGGAGCAGCGAGGTCGCGACCGGACGACGGATGAAAATTTCGGAGACGTTCACGCCAAGGATGCGCAGTCGGCGCAGCGTCTATTTTTTCGGCGCGCCGGGTTTTGATCTTTCGCCGATCGCACCGGTCGTTCCGCCCTTCGCCGCGGGATCGGAAATTTTCACCTTCGAGCCGGGCTGCAGTTTGTATTGGCCGTCCACGACGACGCGTTCGCCGGCGCGGAGGCCGTCATCGATCAGGGCCTCACCCTGCTCGATGCGCGCGACGGTGACGGGCCGCATCTCGGTGCTCAGGTCCTCCCTGATCACGAATGCGTACGTGCCATTCGGACCGCGTTGGACGACGGACGCGGGGACCACGAGGCCCTGCTTGCGGACGGTGAGGAGCAGGCGCGCATTGATGAATTGCCCGGGCCAGAGTTGCAGTTCGCGATTCGGGAAGGTCGCCTTCAGCAGGATCGTCCCGGTGGTGGGATCGATCTGATTGTCGATGACAGTCAGCTTGCCGGTGTCGATCACGGTTCTGTTGTCGCGATCCACGGCGAGGACTTCGAGCTGGCCGCCGCGGCTTTTTTGTTTCTGGATTTCGCCGAGGTGTTGCGCGGGCAGGGTGAAGGAAAGCGAGATGGGCTGGAGCTGCGTGATGACCACGAGGCCGCGCTGATCGGCGGCGTGGACTACATTGCCCTGGTCCACGAGGCGGATGCCGGTGCGGCCGGCGATGGGCGCGAGGACCGTCGTGTAGTCGAGTTGCACGCGGACATTTTGCACCGCGGCGTCGTCCGCTTTCACGGCGGCTTCGAGCTGCGCGACGAGGGCCTTCTGCGTCTCGTACTGCTGTGGCGCGATGACTTTCTTTTCCATCAGGTCCGCGTTGCGTTCGAGGTCCAGGCGGGCGTTTGCGAGCAGGGCGTCGTCCTGACCTTTCTTGGCTTCGGCCTGCTGAACTTGCGCGCGGAACGGTGCGTCGTCGATCTGCGCGATCACGTCGCCCGCCTTCACATCCTGTCCCTCCTCGAAGCCCACTTTTTTCAACTCACCATCCACGCGCGGATGCACGGTGACGGTGTTGAGCGCCTGCACGGTGCCGAGGCCATCGAGGAAAATGGGGACATCCTTTTGCATCACAGCGCCCGCGATGACGGGGATAGGAAATGATTTCCCCGCGTCAGGACGGCCCTTCGCTGGGGTCGGCGCATTCACGGCGCGGATGATGAGTGCGGCCAGCGCGCCGAGGGCGATGACGAGGAGAAAATTGCGGAGCACGCGGCGGCGGCGCGGAGCCGGCCCGGCGGGTTTCGCCGGGGTGTTTTCGAGCGGATGCCCGTCGGACTTCGGCGCGGGAGGCCGATCGGATTCCGTCATTGGTTCAGTGGCCTGCGACATATGGTTTCAACTCCGGCAGGAGCGACAAATTGCAAATAATGTGGGTGCTCACGAGGTTCGCAGGAAACGACCTTTCCCCACGATGCGCAAGACCACGCACGGCGAGGTGCGAATGTTGTCGAGAGGTGTTCTAAGGCGGCGTTCGCGATCCGGTTTAATTTCACGCAGGCCACGTTCTCGGACGAAGGCTGCGCTTTTCACCCCGCATGGACGACAAACTCAAACTCATCCTCGCTGCGTGCATCGGCACGGGCGCTTTCGCCGCGGGATATTTTGCCGGCGGCGGCAGCGGAGGCGTGGCGGGAAATTCGGCGCGCGATTTTTCCACGGGATCGGCACCGGGCGGAAAGTCTGCCGCGGCGGGTGAGCGCGCGGCGGCGAATGGTGCGGGGCAGTCCGCGCAATTTGCGACGATCTCGGGCGCGACGGACAAGGAGAGCCGGTTCTTCAGCGCGGTCCGGGAGCAGGATGATCTGAAGCGCACGCACGATCTCGTGGAGGCGGCGGGCGCGATTTCCCTCGAAGAACTGCCGGGGCTGATCGCGCGCATTCGTGCGATGCCGCCGGACGCGCGTGAGATGCTGATGCCGTATGTGATGTCGCGCTGGGCGCAGATGGATCCGAAGGCGGCGGGAAATTACCTCGTCTCGATCACGGACAAAAACGGGCGCGATCGGGCGATGCGCTACGTGATGGCGGCATTTGTGGATCAAAGTGCGGACGCCGCGAAGGAATGGGCGATGTCGCTGCCGCCGGGGTATCACCGCACGAATGCGATTCAGAGTCTCGTGGCGTCGCTCGCGAAACGCGATCCGCAGAAGGCGCTCGCGATTTTGCAGGAAATGCCTGCCGAGTCGCGCGGCACCGGCTACCAGACGGTGTTCGGCGCGTGGGCGCAGACGGATGCGCAGGGCGCGGCGGCGAAGGCGATGGAGCTGCCGAAGGGCGCGAATCGCGACGGGGCGATTCGTGCGGTGGCGACGGGCTGGGCGCAGAGCAGCCCGGCGGATGCGTTCTCGTGGGCGCGCGGCATTTCGGAAAAATCCCAGCAGTCGCAGGCGATGCAGGGCATCATCACGCAATGGGCGTCGCTCGATGCGCAGGGCGCGCGGACCGCGGTGCTCGCGCTCGCGGAGGGCGAGCTGCGGAACAGCGCGGTGTCCACGTTGATCGGCCAGATCGCCGGGCGAAATCCGGAGGATGCGAGGGCGCTGCTCGCGGAGCTTCCCGAAGGCAGCGCGCGGAACTCGGGCGCATCCATGCTGATCAATTCGCTCGCCTACACGGACCCGAAGGCGGCGGCGGAACTGGTAACGCAACTGCCGACCGACCGGCGAAAATCCGACAGCGTGAACAACGTGGCGATGCGCTACGCGCGGACGGACATGATGGCATCGCTCGCGTGGGCCGAGTCGCTGCCGGCGGAAGCGCGAGGCTCGGCCTTTTCCGGAATCGCCTACACATGGAGCCAGCAGGATCCGAAGGCGGCATTCGATTATTTTGCGAAGCACGAGCTGATGACCGCGGATGGATTCATGGTGAATCAGGCGCTGCGCAACTGGACGCAGAGCGATTCCAAGGAGGCGCTCGCGTGGGCGAATACGCTGCCGGATGGGAAGCTGAAAGACCGCGCGCTCTCGACGGTGATCGTCTCGATGGGGGACAGCGATCCGCGCGCGGCGGCGAAGATGATCGCGACGCTGCCGACGAGTTCGCAGGACGATGCGGCGGGCAATCTCGCGGCGCGCTGGGCGACGAACGATCCGGGCGCGGCCTCGCAGTGGGCGGCGAGCCTGCCTGAGGGCGATTCGCGGAGCAAAGCCACGCGAAACATCGTCGCGACGTGGGCCGATCGCGACGTCGCAAAGACCGCGGCGTGGGTGGAAAAACTGCCGGCTGGAATTTCACGCGACTCGGCCGTGGGCGAATTTGCGCGGCAGGTGACGGACAAGGATCCCGCCGGTGCCGCCGCGTGGGCCGGGACGATCTACGACGCCGCGCAGCGCGAGAATGCCATGGAGCGCATCTACCGCCACTGGTCGCGGACGGACCAGCAGGGCGCGATCAATTTCATCGCGAACTCGCCGGTGGTGTCCGACCAACTCAAGCAGCGGCTGCTCGTGCCCGTCACCGCGCAGCCGGGCAAGTAGCCGCGGAGCTTGATTCGGGAGAGCGCGCGGGCAGTGTTTTCAAAATGGCCGGCTATTCCGATCTCATTGAACGTCTGCTGCTGAATCCCGATCTGCTCCGGAAGCTGACTCCGAGCGAGCCGCTCGACTGGGAGTGGCCGGGAAAAATCCGCGATGCGAGCGACGGGACGATCTGCGGGGGAGGGGAGATCACGGACCGGAAAATGTTCGCGCTCGTCCGCGGCGCGCTGCTCTGCGCGGCCGATGCGCTGGACGCGGCGCACCGCATTTTCCAGGACGATCCGAGCGACATCGCGAGCTACTGGCATGGCGTGATGCACCGCCGCGAAGGTGATTTTGACAACGCCCGGTACTGGTTTCGCCGCGCGGGCCGGCTGCCGATTTTCGATAGAATGCACGCCGTCGCCGCGGACGTGTCGCCGAACATGGCGAAGCAGACCTCGTGGGACGCATCCCTGCTGACGGGGATGTGCGAGCAGGCGAAATTCGGCGACACGGACGCGCTCCCGGAATGCGTGCGCCTGCAGCGGGTCGAGTTCGACGCGCTGCTCGAATACTGTTGGCGTCACGGTGTCCGTTAGCCCGACACGCTTCGGGATGAGGAAGGTGTGAACGGGCCGCCTCCCGTTTTTGTTGTAAAATTTTTTGGAGGCCGAAAAAAGCGCGCTGACGACTCGCGATTTTGCGACCTCGCAGAGGACGATATACGATGTAAAACGTTGTGGTGATGCTTGATAAATCAGTCCAAGGACCATGATAGCTTTTTTATTTAAGGATTTGAACAAATTGCCCGTCCACCACGTCATACCTCGCACAATATCCGCCGAAGTTTCGGCCTGGCACACCGGCTGCTTTAACAATTCTCGAACCACTGAACCGCTCTCATGAACAACTCCCTCAAATCCAGCAGCAGCACCCACCTGACCCTTGGCGATCTGGTTTTCGCCGTCAGCAGTGTCAGCCGGAACAATAACGAAACCGCCGCAGCGGTGACCGACCTTTTGGAAAGCGGACGCGTCCGTCTCTCAAACAACGGACGTATCATCCGTGCTCGCGTCGCCTGATCATTTCTGATACAAACCCGATACTCCCAACCCCATGAAAAAGCCCCTGAAAATCGCACACCGCAACTTCACCCTCGGCGACCTCATCCTCGCCGTGAGCAACCAAAGCCGCAACAGCCGCGAAACGGTCGCCGCCGTGGCGGATCTGCTCGAAACGGGCCGTGTTCGCCTGCGGGCGGGCAGTCGCTCCGTGCGTGCGCGCCTCATCTGAGGCCGTTCGGCCCGTGCGGTTCGCTTCGTGGCCTGCGGATGAATTAGGAACACACGAAGTCATACTTTTACAAAACCCCGTCGCGTCCCTCGGGCACGGCGGGGTAAGTTTTTGCAGGGGAGCAGTCATGACCGCCCGAACTTCGGCATTGGAAATCGGCGCGAGGATCGCCGATGCTCCGCACCGATGCTCGCGGAACTCCACAACGTCACCAAATCCTACCGCTCCGGTGCCCTTGCGGTCTCCGTGCTGAACGGAATCAGCCTCACCATCGCCGAGGGCGAGACCGTCGCCATCACCGGCCCGAGCGGCTGCGGGAAAAGCACGCTGCTCAATCTTCTCGGCGCGCTCGATCAGGCCGACTCCGGCGAAATCCGCGTCGCAGGCCGCGACCTCACGAAGCTCACCGCGCAGCAGCTCGCCGAATTCCGCAACACCACCGTCGGCTTCGTCTTTCAGCTCCACCACCTGCTCCCGCAATGCACCGTGCTGGAAAACGTCCTCGTCCCCTCCATCGTGCGCAAGGACGCTGACCGCGCCGCACTCCGCGCCCGCGCCGCGAAGCTCCTCGAAGCCACCGGCCTCAGCCACCGGCTCGACCACCGCCCCGGCCAGCTCTCCGGAGGCGAACGCCAGCGCGCCGCCGTCGCCCGCGCGCTCATCAACGAGCCCAAGCTCCTGCTCGCCGACGAGCCCACCGGCGCGCTCGACCGCGCCAGCGCCGAGCGCCTTGCCGACCTGCTCGCCGAGGTGCATCAGCGGGAAAAGGTCACCATCGTCATGGTCACGCACGCCCCCGAACTCGCCCGCCGCATGGGCCGCGTGCTCGCGCTCGAAGACGGGCGGCTGGCCGCAGTTTGACACCGCATTTCCTGAACCGCATCGTCACCCCATGAGCGCCGTTCCCAAAATCGAAACTCTCGTTTCTGCGGAGGAATACATCGCTGGTGAACTTCTCGGCGAAGTCCGCCACGAATACATCTCGGGCCGCGTGTATGCGATGGCTGGCACGAGCGTGAATCACAATTACATCGCGGGAAATTTTTTTCTGGAACTCGGCGTCCATCTGCGCGGGAAAAAATGCGCCCCTTTCATGAACGACATGAAGGCCCGGATCCACGACGCGCGCGATGAGTCTTACTATTATCCGGACGTGATGGTGAACTGCGATCCCGCCGGGCAGCAGACCTACTTTTGCGACACACCCGCGCTCATCGTCGAAGTGCTCTCGCCCAGCACCGAAGCGATTGACCGCCGCGAAAAACTGACAGCCTATCGCCGCATCCCGAGCCTCCACACCTACATTCTTGCCGATCAGGACAGGCGCGAAGTCACCGTCTTTCGCCGCCTCCCCGAGGGCTGGGAAAAAACCATCCTCACCGGCGCGGACACGCTCGTGGTGCCCGAGCTGGAATTCAGCGTCACGCTGGACGCGATCTACGCGCGCACCGGGTTGGAGGCGTAGCGCGCGATGACCACGCGCCGCCTGCTGCTCGACAGCATCCGCCACTACTGGCGCACGCACCTCGGCGTCATCCTCGGCTCCGCGCTCGCCGCGCTCGTGCTCACCGGCGCGCTCATGGTCGGCGATTCCGTGAAGGCCACGCTGCGAGCGCAGGCCGAGGCGCGCGTCGGAAAAATCGGCGAGGCACTGCTTTGCGGCGAGCGCTTCGTGCCGTGGCCGCGTGAGGTGGAAAAGAGAGCGCAAGTCGTGGCGCGGACATTTGTCCCCGGGCCGGATGCCGCAGGCGTGCTCATGCTCACTGGCAGCGCGAGCGCATCCGGCGGCACTGCGCGTGCAAACAAAGTGCAGATCGTCGGAGTGGACGAGGCGTTTTGGAAATTGTCGCGGAGTGGAAATGTGCCGCAGGAATGGAACCTCGGCGCGCAAGGCCGCAGTGAAAGAGCAGGCGCACAAAGCAGTGCTGATGGCAGCGTGGGGAGCGCGCGCGCCTCGCGCGCCGTTTCCGGCGCCCCGCCGGAAACATCGGGCGTCGTCAACGGAACGAAACACGACACGCCCTCTGCAAAGGATCGCACAGCGACGCCCGATGCGTCCCGCGAGGCGCGTGACGCTGCGCGCGGTGCGCGCGCGCTCCCCGATGCACGCACATCCTACGACATCATCCTCAACGAACGCCTTGCCGCACAGCTCGGCGTGAAGGCCGGCGACGAAGTCCGGCTGCGGATGGAAAAGCCGTCCGCGATTTCCAAGGACGCCCCGCTCTCGGGCGCGGAGGACGCAGCCGTCACGCTCACCGCGCGTGTCGCACGCATCGTGGGCGATGCGGACTTCGGACGCTTCTCGCTCGTCAGCGGCCAAGTGCCGCCGTTCACGGCATTCGTGCCGCTCGCTGTGTTGCAGGAGAGGTTAGGTTTCGGCGCGCAGGTGAATTTGTTCCTGCGATCTAAGTCGGCGGGTTCTGTTGTGAGTGCTGCCGACAAGGCGAAGGTTCAGCGAAGCATCGCGTTCAGCCGACTCACCTTTGGCATCGTGCAGTCAGGGAGAGTTTCGTTTGCCACGAGTAGTTTGTTGCAAGGGGAGGGTGAGCTAATTCGACAGTTCGGAGACGAATACCGCATTGTCGAACTGCCAAATTCTGGTGGATTTGAACTTCGCAGCCGTCGGATCTTTCTCGATCCTTCGATCCCAAAAGCGGCACGCAGAAGTGAAAACTCTGACGAGAAGCTGATCTCTCAGGACATTCCGCTTTCTTCCGAGGATGCTGAGGTTGCGAGCGGAATCGCCGAATCGATTGATTTTCGGATTCCGGGTCCGAAACCTCCCCGCGGCCTCGACTCCCTCACCTACTTCGTCAACGAACTCCGCGCGGGCGACGGCTCGGATGCGAAGACGCCCGCGACGCCTTACTCGATGGTCACGGCGATTGATGCGCCCGCGTCGGGCTTCGTGAATCCTAAGCTTGCGGACGGCGAAATCCAGATCACGCGCTGGCTCGCGGACGACCTCGGCATTGCGCCGGGCGCGAAGGTCACGCTGAAATATTTCGTGATGGGCGAGCGGCGTCAGCTCACCGAGAAGACGCGCACCTTCACCGTCGCCGCGCCGATCCTCGAGATGGACACGCCGCAGCTCAATACCTCGTGGATGCCCGATTTTCCAAACGTGCCGGACGGGGACAGCTTCGGAAAATGGAAGCCCGGCTTCGACTTCGACGCCACGCGCATCCGCAAAAAGGACGAGGAATATTGGAAAAAATACCGCGGCACACCGAAGGCATTCGTGACGCTGAAAACCGGCCAGGAGCTGTGGGGCAACCGCTGGGGCAACCTCACGAGCATCCGCTATCCTGCCGGCCCCGGAGAATCCGGTCGTGTCACACGCGAGCAGGTCGAGCGCATCGCCGCGTTCATTGACCCCGCCGCGCTCGGCTTCCGCACCGTGAACCTCCGCGAGCAGGCGCTCGCCGCGACGAATGCGCCCGTGGATTTCGGCGAGCTGTTTGTCTATTTCAGCTTCTTCCTCATCGCCGCCGCGGCGGTGCTCACGGGGCTGCTGTTCACCTTTACCATCGAGCAGCGCGCCACCGAAGCCGGACTGCTGCTCGCCGTCGGATGGCCGGTGAAAAAGGTGCGCCGACTCTTTTTGCGCGAAGGCTTCGTGCTCGCACTCATCGGCTCGCTCGCCGGCGCACTGCTCGCCGCGCTTTACACAAAAGGCGTGCTGCACGCGCTCGCCAGCGTGTGGAGCGGCGCGACCGGCGGCACCAGATTTGTCTTCGCGCCATCGGCGGTCACGATCGCCATCGGCACCGCGAGCGGAGTGCTCGTCGCGATGATCGCGATGTGGCTCGCGAGCCGCAGGCTTTTCAAAATGGAGGCCGCCGCGCTTCTGAGCGGCGCTGCTGAGGATGAAAGCAGGGCATCCGCAGTGACGCCGACGAAACGCACCGCCGCTCGAAAATGGCTGATGCCCGCCGCAGCGATTTCGACCGTCGGCGCGCTCGCGCTCGCTGTGCTGGCAAAAGGAAACTCCGGCGCATTTTTCGGCGCGGGCGCGCTACTGCTCATCGGGGGATGTCTCTTCGCGCTCGCGGCTCTGCGCAGAGTCGCCACAGGCACCGGCGCGGAGTCCATCGCACAGCTCGGCGCGCGCAACATCTCGCGCCGGCGCGGGCGCAGCATGGCGACCATCGCCGTGCTCGCGAGCGGCGTCTTCATGGTCATCGCCGTGGATTCCTTCCGCAAAGCCGCGCCCAAAGACACGACGCGCCGCGACACCGGCACGGGTGGCTTCGCATTCATCGGCGAGAGCAGCGCGCCGATTTACGAAGACCTCAATTCGGCGAAAGGCCGCGACGCCTATGCGCTCGACGACAAGCTCATGGCTGGCGTCCACATCATGCAGTTCCGCGTGCGCGACGGCGACGATGCGAGCTGCCTGAATCTCAACCGCGCCGTGCAGCCGCGCATCCTCGGTCTCGACTTCGCCCAACTGCACGCGCGCGAATTCGGCCTCGACTGGCAGAGCGTGAAAACCGGCGGCGGCATCCCCGGCGTCGTGGATGCGAACACGCTGCAATGGGCGATGCAGAAAAAGCTCGGCGACGTGCTCGAAATCCCCGGCGAACGTGGCGACACGGTGCGTGTGGAATTCGCCGCAACGGTGGACGGCAGCATTCTGCAAGGCCTCGTGATCATCCCCGAGCGCGACTTCGTTGCAAAATTCCCGAACACCGCCGGCACCCGTTTTTTCCTCGTGGACTGCCCGCGCGAAAAGGCGGACGCCGTGCGCGAGCACCTCACGCGGCAGCTTGGTGATCGCGGGCTGGAACTCGTCTCCGCGACGAAGCGCCTCGCGGAATTCAACGAGGTGGAGAACACCTACCTCTCGATTTTTCAAGTGCTCGGCGGGCTCGGGATGCTGCTCGGCAGCGCGGGCCTCGGCATCGTCGTCGCGCGCAATGTCTTCGAGCGCCGCCGCGAATTCGGGCTGCTTGAGGCCGTCGGTTTCACGCCGCGTTTGCTCCGTGCTCTCGTCTTCGCGGAGCACCGCTGGCTCATCGCCGGCGCGCTCGGCATCGGCGCGATAAGCGCGCTCACCGCCGTGTGGCCGCGGCTCGCGGCGCAGTCGTCGCATTTTCCGTGGCGGGGAATCCTGACGCTGATCGCGGGCATGGCGCTGGTCGGCGCGGTGTGTGCATGGCTCGCGACGCGCCTCGCGCTCCGGCATTCGCAGCTCGGCGCGCTGCGGACGGAGTGATGCTGCGACATCCATGCGCAACTGATTGCAATTCCCGCCGGAGTCTCCGGGATCGGAATGTCACGCAAAGGCGCAAAGACGCAAAGATTGGGAATCGGGAAGATGACAGAAAGTGCTGACGGGAATCCGAACTTTGCGCCTCTGCGCCTTTGCGTGACATCTCTCCTCTCATCCACGGAACTGCCTCGAATGCCTTCCGTCTGGTTTTGCATTCGAAAAAGCGGCACGGCGTTTCAAAGGTATCCGGTGCGCGGGAATTTTCCTCCCGCACGGCTTTGCCGCCGCACGTCCGAAGTTTTTCAAATCCCCAACGCAATACTCCCATGAACATCACCCGCCGTTCCGCCTTGAAACAAACCGCCGTGCTCGCCGCCGGTGCGGCACTTTCGCGCATCCCGAGTCTCCGCGCTGCCGATGCCGGCGGGCGCAAGCTCCGCGTCGCCGTCGTGGCGCTCGGGCGCGGGCTCGCGCATGTGCAGGCGCTGCTCACGCTGCCGGATGTCGAGGTCACGTATGTGGCCGAGGTGGACCCGAAGCGCCTCGCGACCGGCATGAAGACCATCTCGGCGAAGCAGTCGAGCATCTGCGAGGGCGTCACGGATTTCCGCCGCATCCTCGAGGACAAGACGGTGGACGCCATTTTCATCGCAACGCCGAATTTCTGGCACACGCCCGCGGCGCTGCTGGCGATGCAGGCGGGGAAGCATGTGTATGTCGAAAAGCCGGGCAGCCACGATCCGCACGAGGCGGAGATGATCGTCGCGGCGCAGAAAAAATACGGGCGCGTGGTGCAGATGGGAAATCAGCGCCGGACGTGGATGAAGGAAGCGATCGAGGCGCTGCATGGTGGCGCGATCGGCGGAGTGAAATTTGGCCGGGCATTTTACTACAACTCGCGCAAAGCGATCGGGCAGCGCGCGCTGAAGGCGGACGATGGCATCGACATGAATTTGTGGCAGGGACCAGTGCCGGACGACACGAAGCACGAGATGAAAAATTACGCGCACTACGACTGGCACTGGCTCTGGCACTGGGGCAACGGCGAACTCGGCAACAACGGCATCCACACGCTCGATATTTTGCGCTGGGGCCTGCAGGCCGAATATCCCGAGCGCGTGACTTACAATGGCGGGCGTTACTGGTTCGAGGACACGCAGGAGACGCCCGATACGGGGACGGCGGTGTATGATTTTGGCAAGAAGGGCGGCTGCGAATGGGTGCAGAGCAGTTGCCATCCGCGCAACGCGGAGAAGCCGCTCGCGGAGATCATTTTCTACGGTGAAAAAGGCACGATGGCGATCAACCGCGATGCGTGGACGATTTTCGATCCCGCCGGAAAAGAGGTGGGCAAAGGCAAGGGCCGGGGCGGCGGCGATGCGGCGCACATCGGCAATTTTCTCGACGCGATTCGCGGCAACGGAAAGCTCAATTCGCCGATCGACGAAGGGCAGAAGAGCACGATGCTCTGCCATCTCGGCAACATCGCCTACCGCACGAACACGGTCGTCCGCTGCGACCCGGCGACGGGGAAAATGGTCAGCAATCCCGAGGGCGAAAAACTGTGGCAGCGCCCGGCGTACCGGCCGGGGTGGGATGTGAAAATCTAGCGGCCGCTTTCACTCGGTTTCGCCGCTCCGACATGCTGCTTACCCGTTCCGCGCGGCGTGCGCTTGTTTCGCGCGCGGCACTCCGAGGAGTAAACTCAATTCACCCCCGAGTTTTTCAATTTCCGCCGCGATCTCCAGCGCACGGCGGAGCGTGCCTTGGTTCGCCATGGCGAAGCGCTCGGGCTTTTGGGATGTGAGTTTGGTCGGAAGCATGACTTTCGCCGTGCTGAGGTCGAAATAATCGAGTACATGGTCCCCCGCGTTGAATTTCGCATCAAGGTTTGCGGCGGTTGTTTGTTTAGCGCGTGATTTTGGCATATGCAGCAATCTCCTTCGGCGTGGATTTTCTAACACTGATCAAGCGAATTGTCATGCCCCGATAAGTGATGATGGCACTCCAATGCACGCCTTTGATGATGCCGATGACGAGGTATCGCATCTCGGTCGCGTCCGTTGCGTTCAATTCCACACGCGCCGACTCCCACAGCATCTGAGCTTCCACAAAATCAATGCCGTGCTTGAACTTGTTGCCCGTGCTTTTTTGCGGATCGAATTCGAATGGCATTGCGACAGCATCCGCATGAAATTAACCGTGCGGCGAGTCGCTTTTATCGCGAGTTAAAACACGAACAGCCCCACCGCTGCGGCGAACATCGCGAGGGTGGTGATCGTCACGATGATGAGCGAGGTCCGCGAGCTGGGCTGCTTCCGCATGATGATGGGATCGCGGGCGACGAGGAGGATGCCAACTAGGAGAAACGGCGCGAGCAGGCCGTTCGTGACGGCGCTCCAGAAGAGCGCTTTCACCGGACTGATTTTCGAGAAATTCAGAACGATGCCGACGAGCGTGGAGAGGATCACGACGCTGTAAAACGGCACGGCACGCCCGAATTTTTCATCGAGCCCCTGCCGCCAGCGGAAGGTCTCCGCAAAGGCGTAGGCGGCGGAGCCCGAGAGCGTGGGAATGGCGAGCAGTCCGACGCCGATGATGCCAACGGCGTAGAGCAGCGCGGCGGCATTGCCCGCGAGCGGGCGCAGCGCTTCGGCGGCTTGCCGCGAGGTTTCGATCTTTGTGAAGCCGTGTTTGTTCAGCGTGAGCGCGGTGGTGAGGATGATGAAATACATCACGAGATTCGAAAAGAACGTCCCCACGCTCACGTCGAGTTTTCGGTTGCTGATTTCTTCCTTCGCCGCGCCGCGCCGCTGGATGAGCGTGCGCCGGCCGAGCGCCTTGTCCTCCTCCACTTCCTGCGAGGATTGCCAGTAGAAAAGGTACGGGCTGATCGTGGTGCCGAGGATCGCGACGAGCGTGGCCCACGCCTCGTGGCCGTGCGGCCATGAGGGCACGAAGGTCGCATAAAAAACGCTCGCCCAATCCGGCCTCACGAGGAACGCCGTGATGACGTACGCAAACAGCGTGAGCGCGAGCCATTTCAGGATGCGGGCGATTTCGTGGTAGCGGAAACGCACGGTCGCATACGCGATCCCGACGCCGATGGGCACGACGAAGAGCCGCGCATTCCACCCCGTGATCAGCTGCGCCGCATCCGCCATGCCCGCGAGATCCGCGCCGATGTTGATCGTATTTGCGACGAGCAGCGCGAGCGAGGCGAGCACGAGGACCGGCTTGGGAAATTTCTTCCGCAGCGCGCCGGCGAGCCCTTCGCCCGTGACCATGCCGATGCGCGCGCACATGAATTGCACGACGCCCATGAGCGGCCACGTCATGAACGCCGTCCACAGCATCGACGTTCCAAGTTGCGCGCCCGCGACGGAGTAGGTCGCGATGCCGGACGGATCATCGTCCGCCGCGCCCGCCACGAGGCCCGGCCCGAGATTCGAGAAGAAGCGGCGGACACGCCCGGACTTTTTGCTTTGATCTGGCGCGGTTTTTTTCAAAGGCAGGAGAGTGCGGGTGCTGTGGCGGGCAGCGTTCGGTGCTTCAATGAAAATCGCGGACCGCGCGGGTTTGGACGCCCGCGGCGCGATCCGTCGCTTGCCACGGCGCGCGCTTTTCCGGCACGTTCCGCGCGTGCCGAAGCCCTCCGATATCCGCGTCCGTGAAGTGTCCCTCCACTACCTGCCTGTGGCGATGCGCGTGCCGCTGAAATTTGGCGCGCAGACCGTCTCGCGAGCGGTGTGTGCGCGGGCGTGCATCGTCGTGGAAGATCGCACCGGTCGGACGGCGGAGGGGTGGGGCGAGACGCCGCTGAGCGTCGCGTGGGTGTGGCCGTCGCCGCTCGCGTGGGAGGAGCGGGAAAGGCGCATGCGCGATTTTTGCGAGGTGCTCGCGCGCGAGCTCGTGGCCTTCGGTGAAAGCGGACATCCGATGGAAATCGGCGACGCCTTCCAGCGCACGCGCCTCGACGCGCTGCTCGCAACGGCGAATGCCGGCCATGCCGAGCCGATGCCGCATCTCGCCGGGCTCGTGTGCCATTCCGTTTTCGATCTCGCGATCCACGATGCCTTCGGAAACCTCCTCGCGCGTCCCGTCTTCGAGACGCTCGGCAAGGAATTCCTCTCCGCGGATCTCGCGCACTTTCTCGATGGCGATGCGCGCTTCGCCGGGCTGCGTCCGCCGCATTTTCTCCGTCCGAAAAAGACGCGCCTGCCCGTGTGGCACCTCGTCGGCGGACTGGATCCGCTGGAAGATTCCGACCGCACCGGCACCGAGCCGGACGACGGCTACCCGGTCGTGCTCCGCGACTGGATTCGCACCGACGGGCTGAAGTGCCTGAAGATCAAACTGCGCGGTACGGACGCGGCGTGGGATTTTGATCGCATCGTGCGCATCGGCCGCATCGCGATCGGGGAAGGCTGCGAGTGGCTCACCGCGGATTTCAACTGCACCGTGACCGACCCCGAATACGTCTGCGAAATTTTGGACCGCCTGCTCGCCGAGCAGCCGCGCATCTTCGGCATGATGCTCTACATCGAGCAGCCGTTCCCGTACGACCTCGAGGCGCATCGCATCGATGTCCGCAGCGTGAGCGCGCGCAAGCCGCTCTTCCTCGATGAGAGCGCGCACGACTGGCGCTTCGTGCGTCTCGGTCGCGAACTCGGCTGGACCGGCGTCGCGCTGAAGACCTGCAAGACGCTCACCGGCGCGCTGCTCAGCCTCGCATGGGCGCGCGCAAACGGCATGACGCTCATGGTGCAGGACCTCACGAATCCGATGCTCGCGCAAATCCCGCACGTCACCCTCGCCGCGCACGCCGGAACCATCATGGGCGTCGAGAGCAACTCGATGCAATTTTCCCCTGATGCCTCGCTGCCCGAGGCGAAAATCCACCCCGGCCTGTACCGACGCCGCGGGGGAGTGCTCGACCTTTCAACGCTGGGTGCCACGGGCTTCGGCTACCGCGTCGCGGAGATCGGGAGGCAGTTGCCGGACTGAGGGAAGAGGGGGCGAGGGGGCGACAAGGAGAGGGGGAGAGGGAAATTTTCGCTGCCCCGCCATTCTCCCACTCTTCCTCACCGCCGGGAATTCGTTTGCCGCCCTTCCGCCCGTCGCTAGCCTCGCGCGCATGACTTTGCTTGCTCAGATCGATTCGGACATCAAGGACGCCATGCGTGCGCGCGCGGCGGAAAAACTCGGCGTGCTGCGGATGCTGAAGAGCGCGCTGAAGGCGACGGCGATGGAGAAAGGTGTCGCCGATGAAGCCCTAGACGATGCGAGCGGGCTCGCGGTGCTGCGGAAGGAAATGAAGAAGCGGCAGGACTCGATCGAGTGCTTTGAAAAAGGCGGACGCACGGACCTCGCCGACAAGGAAAAATCCGAGGCGGAAGTCCTCGCGGCGTATCTCCCGAAAGGGCTCACCGCGGAGGAAGTCGAAGCGCTCGTGCAAGCCGCCATCGCCGAGAGCGGCGCGACCTCGAAGGCGCAGATGGGCGCGGTGATGAAGCTCGCGACCGAACGCGCCGCGGGCCGTGCGGATGGGCGTGCGCTCAGCGCTGCGGTGGGCAGATTGCTCGCGTGACGCTGCACTTTTCCCGAATACAAAAAGGATGAACTCCGCAATCATCGTCGCAGCCGGCGCGAGCCGGCGCATGGGCTTTGACAAAATCTTCGCGATGCTGCTCGGGAAGCCGGTGCTGTTCTGGTCCATCGCGGCGTTTCAGGAATGCGCGGACATCGACGAGATCGTGGTGGTGACGCGCCCGGAAAAAGTGGCGGACGTAAAGAAGCTCGTCGCCGCGGAAAAGCTGACGAAGGTGACCGCGGTCGTCGAAGGCGGAGCGGAGCGGCACCTTTCCGTCTGGAACGGCTTGCGCGCGATCCACGCGGAGGGCAGCCAGAATGTCGCCATCCACGATGCCGCGCGCCCGCTCGTCACGCCGAAGCTCATCAGCGCATGCATCGCGCTCGCGGCGAAGAACGGCTCGGCGTGCTGTGCCTCGCCGATCCCCGACACGGTGAAACGCGCCTCGCACGAGAAGCTCGTGACCGAAGACATCGAACGCCAAAACCTGTGGGCGATGCAGACGCCGCAGGTCTTCAGCAGCGCGCTGATCATGCAGGCATACGCTTCGCTCATGGCGCGGAATGAACTCGTGACGGACGAGGTTTCCGCCATTCAAAAAATCGGCAAGCGCGTGGCGCTGATGGAGAATGAGGACTACAATTTCAAAATCACTTTCGCGCGCGATCTGCCGCTCGCGGAGCAGGTGATCGATATTCGGCATGGCCGTGAGAAAAAGGGCTGAGGGCGGCGCCTTCATTTCCTGGATCAGATGAGGCGGCTTGCGCTGGTGAAGAATCTGCGCATGTTCACCCCCCTCCAAATCGCCCGCGATCCTCGAAACTGAATGAGTCACACCTACCACGTCACGCGGCTGCCCAACGGAGCCCGGATCGCCTCCGTTGAAATGCCGCACATGCGGAGCGCGACCGTGGGCGTGTGGGCGGGCGTCGGCGGACGGCATGAGCGCGTGCAGGAGGGAGGCATCTCGCATTTCATCGAGCATCTGCTTTTCAAAGGAACGAAACGGCGCAATCCGCGGCAGATCACTGCGGCGGTCGAGGGCGTCGGCGGATACCTGAATGCATTCACGACGGAGGATCACACGTGCTACTACGCGAAGGCGGGCGCGCCGCACTTCGAGCGGCTGTGCGATGTGCTCACGGACATGTACACGGAATCCGTCTTCGCGAAGGCGGAAATCGACCGCGAGCGCGAGGTGATCCGCGAGGAGATCCTGATGTATCGCGACCAGCCCGCGCAGCACGCGCAGGAGCTCCTCACCTCGACGCTCTGGCCGCGGCATCCGCTCGGGCGTCCGCTCACCGGCACGGTCGAGACTGTCTCGAAGCTCGGGCGGCGCGAGATTTCGGAATTCCACAAGCGCAACTACAATGGCGCGAACACCGTCGTGACGGTGGCCGGCCGCATTCCTCATGCGGAGGTGGTGAAAGTGCTCGGTCCCGCGCTCGTGCGGCTGCCCGTGGGAAAGCGGCCGCGCTTCCAGCGTTCGCCGATTCATCCCGGCCGGCCCTCGGTAAATCTCTACACGCACGACACCGAGCAGACGCATCTCGCGATGGGCTTTCACACGTGGGGCCGCAGCGATGAGCGGCGCTTCGCGCTGAAGCTCCTCAGTGTGATCCTCGGCGAAAACATGAGTTCGCGCCTTTTCCAAAAACTGCGGGAGCGCCACGCGTTTTGCTACTCGGTCTCGAGCGGCATGGTCACGCTCGCGGATACCGGCGCGCTGCACATCTGCGCCGGTCTCGATCCTGCCAAGCTCGAACGCGCCATCCGCATGATCCTCAAGGAAATCGCCGCGATCGCGAAACGCGGGCCGAATCGCGCGGAGTTGAAAATGGCGCAGGACTACACCATCGGCCAGACGCTCATGGGGCTCGAGAGCACGACGAATCAAATCCTCTGGATGGGCGAGAGCCTGCTCGGCTACGGTCGCGTGCTGTGCCCCGTGGAAATCGAAAAGCGCATCCTCGGCGTGACGCGCACGGAGGTGCAGGCCGTCGCGGAAGAATGTCTGAAGATGGGACGCCTCGGCATCGCGGTGGTGGGCCCGCTGAAGGACGCCGCCAAGATCGAATCGTGGCTCGGGTGAGGGTGCGCTAACGGGTAGGATGCAGCCGCCGCCTGCGCGCGATTTGCCGCGCGCGGCGGAAAATTTTGCATCCATGGAAACCGCGCGCTTGCGAAGCGTGCCGCCGCAGGTTGTTCCATCGCCATGTCTTCCCTCCGCGCGCTGATCGGTCTCCTCCTGTCCGTCGTCTCATTTTCCTTCGCCGGCGAGCCGCTGCCCGGCACGCAGCCGCTCACGGCGGAGGGCGACCTTTCCGTGAAGATGGTCGAAGGGATCCACCGCTGGCTGACTCTGGAAGAACGACGCGCGCAGGAGGTGCGCGAGGCGCACTGGAAAATGGATGCTGCCAATGTGGAGGCGTGGCCCAAGATTGCTGCAGCACGCCGCATCGAACTCGCGCACATGATCGGTGCGGTGGATGAACGGCGCGCCGGTGCGCTGCAGATTTTTGCGGATGCCACGGTGCCGCTCCCCGCTCCGGGTGCGCGCGGCTACACGATTGATGCGGTGCGGTGGCCGGTATTCGATGGAGTGAGCGGCGAGGGACTGCTGCTGCGCCCCGCGGGTGTTGCCCGCGCCGCGGTGATCGTGGTGCCCGATGCGGATCAGACGCCCGAGCAGTCGGCAGGCATCCAGCCCGGCTTCGCACCGGAACTGCAATTTGCGCGCCGGCTCGCCGAGCGCGGCTTTCTCGTCGTGGTGCCGGTGCTCGTGGATCGGCGCGATGAATGGTCCGGCAGCGAGAAGCTGAAGCGCTTCACCAATGCGCCTCATCGCGAATGGATTTACCGGCAGTCGTTCGAGTCCGGTCGCACTCTTATCGGCTACGAGGTGCAGAAGGTTCTCGCCGCGGTGGACGCGTTGAAAGGTTCGTCGTCAGCGTTGCTCGCGCGGGACGCGAAGATCGGCGTGCTCGGCTACGGTGAGGGCGGCGTGATCGCCCTCCACGCCGCGGCGCTGGACGTCAGGTTGGAAGCCGCGGTGCACGACAGTTTCGCGCGCACGCCATCGGAGGAGCCCCTTTATCGAAACGTGTTCGCGAGCGAACTGCGATTTGGCGACAAGGGAGTTGCCGCGCTCATTCCGCCGAGGGCGCTCGCATTTTCGCTCAGCAAAAGTCCGCACGTCCCGGGGCCGCCGTCACCGCGAGGCGCGCGTCGCGGCGCGGCTCCGGGGAAGATCGAGCCGCGGGAGAAGATCGATGTGAGCGCCATGGGATTTGGGGGCTGGAACTATTTTGAAACCGTGGGAATGGCGTGGCCGAAAACGTGTGGACCGGAAATGTTTCCGAGCAGCGGGAACGTGGCGCACGAGGTGTTTCTGGCGGATTCTCTGGGCGTCCAACTGCAGCCGACGCAGACTGAGAAGGTCACCCGCGCCGTCGTGAACCAAGCGGTGATTGACGCCCGCCAGCGGCGCACCGTTCGTGAGTTGGAGGAATTTTCGCAGGCGATTCTCCGCGATGGTGAACGGGTGCGGAAGGCGCTGCCGATTTGGACGAAGCTGAAGCCGGGCGCGGAGTGGAAGGCGGTGCAGAAGGACGCGCGGGCGGATCTTTGGGAGAACGTGATCGGGAAATTGCCGGGCGGATATTTGCCGCCGAATCCGCGGACGCGGCTGGTGCATGACGAGGAAAAATGGCGCGGCTACGAGGTGATGCTCGATGTGCAGCCGGATGTTTTTGCGTGGGGAATTTTGCTCGTGCCGAAGGATTTGAAACCGGGCGAGCGCCGACCGGTCGTGGTGTGCCAGCATGGGCTGGAAGGATTGCCGGAGGACACGATCACGCGGGATGAAAATTCGTCTGCGTGGAAATACTACAAGGGCTTCGCGGCTAAGTTGTGCGAGCGCGGCTTCATCGTGTACGCGCCGCACAATCCGTATCGCGGCGGCGACAGCTTTCGGCGCATCCAGCGCGAGGCGAATCCGCTCGGGCTGTCGCTGTTTTCCTTCATCATCGCGCAGCACGATGTGACGACGCAATGGCTCGCGTCGCTGCCGTTTGTGGATCCGGAGCGCATCGCATTTTACGGGCTGAGCTACGGCGGGAAAACGGCGATGCGCGTGCCGGCGGTGCTGGAGCGGTACTGCCTTTCGATTTGCTCCGGAGACTTCAACGACTGGGTGATGAAGTGCTCCTCCAACACGCATCCGAACGGCTACATTTTCACGGGCGAATGGGAGATCTGGGAGTGGGATCTCGCGCACACTTTCAACTATGCGGAGATGGCGCTGCTGATCGCGCCGCGGCCCTTCATGGTCGAGCGCGGGCACGACGATGGGGTGGGGCTCGACGAGGATGTGGGGCACGAGTTTGCGAAAGTGCGGCGCGGGTACGACAAGCTCGGCATGGGCGCGCGCGCGGAGGTCGAGTGGTTCGACGGGCCGCACACGATCCATGGCGTGGGGACTTTCAAATTCCTCCACAAGTGGCTGCGGTGGCCGGAGCGTCCGTGAAGAAACTCTGTTGTGCCCGAAAATAGCCCAGCGCTTCAGCACTGGGTGACGGATGTCAGGGCGGAGCGAGTCCCGGAGGGGCGGCAGAATCCACCGGGGAAACGAAGATTTCTTTCGTCCCCCCTGGGACTTTTTCCATTTCTTCGATCATCCCAGCACTTAAGTGCTGCGCTATTTTCGGACGCTATACCTTCAGCAGTTCGCGCTGCCACGGGAGCAGTTTCGGCAGCGCTTCTTCGGGGCGGAAGGCGAGGCTTTCGAGGACGGCTTTTGCGGCGATGAGCGAAGGGTCGAGCTGCACTTCGCTGGCGACTTGGTCGCGGTGTTTTTTGAGTTCGAGGAAACGATCGAACTGCGCCTGCGAGGGGCGGCTGCGCGGGGTGCGGATGACTTTCGGCCACTGCGATTCTTCCATCGCGAGGCCGCGCTTTGCGGCGGCATAAAAGCGATCCAGACGCGAGCCGCGCAGGTGGCGGATGTCCACGTCCCGCCCGGCATCGAGATCGATCGCGGCGTCCACGAGTTTCTCGCTGTGCAAAATGTGGAAGGTCGGCTTGTCGAGACGCCGCGCCTCGTCATCACGCCAGCGCCACAGCTCCCGGAAGATCGCGGCGGCGCGCCCGCGCAGGTGGCCGCTGCCGGGGATGCGCCAGAGCTGGTCAGGATCGATTTCCTTGTCGATCTCCGCGGAACGGATCGCGCGCTCGCATGACTGGCGGAACCACGTCACGCGCCCGAGGCGTTCGAGTTCGGCGTAGAGGATGTCGGCGATCGCAGTGAGATGGCGCGTGTCGTTCACGGCGTACTCGAGCATCTGCGGCGCGAGCGGTCGCATGGCCCAGTTCGCCTTTTGCGAGGCCTTCGCGATTTTCACGCCGAAGTATTTTTCGCAGAGCGCGGCGTAGCTGAATTCCGCCACGCCGCTGAGGCGCGCGGCGAGCATCGTGTCGAATACGCGCGTGGGCGTGGGGCAGCCGGAGCGGCGCAGCAGGCGCAGATCGTAGTCGGCGCCGTGCAGGAGAATTTCCTTTCCCGCCCATGCGAACCAGAGCGGATTGAGATCCATCTTCGCGAGCGGATCGATCAGCAAATCGGTGCCGGGCACGCTGATCTGGATGAGGCAGAGCTTTTCAAAATAGCAGTGCAGCGAGTCGGCCTCGGTGTCCACGGCGATGCGGTCGTGCGGCGTGAGGAGCGGCGGCACGGCGGCGAGCGCTTCGGGAGTGTCGGTCATCGGAGTCATGAAAAATTGTGCTAGCCGCGGAGGCCGCCCATGAGCAGCTCGGCGTTGGATTTGGTGCTGCGCAGAGCGTGCAAAAGCACCTCGGTCGCCTCGGCGGGAGGGAGCGCGGCGAGCTGTTTGCGGAGGACTGCGATGCGGTCAAACTCGTGCGGATGGTAGAGCAGTTCGTCGCGGCGCGTGGCGCTCTGCAGGAGATCGATCGCGGGGAAAATGCGGCGTTCGGCGATGTAGCGATCGAGCTTCACCTCCATGTTGCCGGTGCCTTTGTATTCCTCGAAAATCACCTCGTCCATGCGGCTGTGCGTCTCGACGAGCGCGGTGGCTAGGATGGTGAGGCTGCCGGCCTCCTCGGTGTTGCGCGCGCTGCCGAAGAATTTTTTCGGCTTGATGAAGGCCTTTGTATCCACGCCGCCGGACATGGTGCGGCCGCGGCCGGGCTGCGCGTTGTTGTAGCCGCGCGAGAGGCGCGTGATCGAGTCGAGGAAAATGAGGACGTGCTTGCCGAGTTCCACGAGGCGGCGCGCGCGGTCGGCGACGATCTCGGCGATCTGGATGTGGCGCGTGCTCGGCTCGTCGAAGGTCGAGGAATAGATCTCCGCGTCGTGGACGCTGCGGACGATGTCCGTGACTTCCTCGGGGCGCTCGTCCACGAGGAGGAGGATGACGTGCAGGCCGGGATTGCAGCGGATGGCTGCCTGCGCGAGTTCCTTCATGAGGATCGTTTTTCCCGCCCGCGGCGGCGCGACGAGCAGGCCGCGCTGACCGCGACCGAGCGGCGCGATGAGATCCACGGCGCGCGCGGTGAGCGAGCAGCCGGAGCCGTTGTCGAGAATGACCCGCGCATCCGGGAACCGCGCGGTCAGCGTGTCGAAGTCCTTCGGTTCCTTCCAATCCGCGACCGCGATGCCCTCAATGGTGAGGATTTCCTCGACGGTCATGTATTTTTCCCGATGACCCGGCGGGCGGAAGCGCGCGGTGACGAGGTGGCCGCCCTTGAGGTGCAGCCGCTTCGCGAGCTGGAAGCTCACGAACGGATCCTGCGGCCCGGGCCGGAAGCTGTGCCGCGGGAACCGCACGAAGCCGGAGCCGTCGCTCGTGATGAATTCCGTGATGCCTTCCGCGAAGAGCGTAAAGCCGAGCGCGTGATACGCGCGCAGGAGATCATAGACGAGGTGCTGACGGCTCTTTTCCGCATTCACCCGGAGGCGGAGAAGGTCGGCGCGCTCCAGAAGTTCCCGGTGCGTGAGCGCGTGCAATTCATCGATCCACAGATCGCGCGGCTGCAATCCCGGGGGACGTTCGCGCTCCGCCGGCGGCGCGCTCGGAGCCTCGGGCGCAGCGGGCGGCACTGAATCGGCGGGCGAGTCGGAATGTGTCCGCGTGGGAGTCCAGTCCGCCGTGGGAGCGATTTCGGGAGCGGGCGCGGCGGGCTCGGGTGCCGCCGCCGCTGGTGCTGCGGCCTGCGGTTCAGGCGAAGTGTCGCCGGAGGCAGGCTGCGAGGATGCGGGATTGTCCGTCGAGGTTTGGGACGGTGCTGTCATTCCAAATTACGTGATCTGCTTTCTTAATTTTCTCTCCCAGGTCGAGCTGGGCGGCAAGTATCTGCGTGGCGACGCCGGGTGCAAGCCCGCGCTCGTGCGTGAGGCGCGAAAGCTGGGTCTGGCGGTGGCAGGCCACGACGATGATGCGGTCAAAATGCCCGGCGGTGCCGGTTTCGTAGAGCAGCGGGATGTCGATCAATGCCCACCCGCCGCTGGAGCGCGCTGCGTCCGCGAGAGCAGTCCAGCGGGCGCGGACGAGGGGATGCAGGATGGCTTCGAGCTGCTTGCGCCGATCTTCATCGGCAAAGACGAGCGCGCGAAGTTTTGCCCGATCGGGACGCCCCGTCTCGCCGAGGCATGCGGGGCCAAAGGCTGCGACGATGGCACCCCGCACCGCGTCGTCCGTGGCGAGCAGCTCATGCACGCACTGGTCGGAGTCAAAATGTTCCGCCAGCAAATGCGCGCGCAGGCACCGTTTAAACGTGCTTTTTCCCGTGGCGATGCCCCCGGTGAGACCGATGACAGGCAAGGGGCAAAGCGGCGATTAGCGTTCGAGGCGCCGGGCGGACGGATTCAATGCACCGCCGCGCGCTTCGTTCCACGCGGGTGCAGAGGTCTGGATCGCGCGGTAAGTGCGCGTGGTCTGCGTCGTCTCGAGCGGGCGATACGTCTTGCCGCCCGGGTCGATGAGCGGCGGGACGATCTCGGGGAGCGGGAGTGCGTCCACAGATTCTTCCTTCTCGTCGTCCGAACTGATCGGCTGACCTTCGGGGTTGATGAGGCGCGCCGTCACGAAAATGACGAGATTGCGCTTGATGTGCTGATCGACATTCGAGCGGAAGAGACGGCCGATCAGCGGGATGTCGCCGAGGATGGGCGTCTTGTCCTCGACCTTCTGCACATCCTCGCGGATGAGGCCGCCGAGCACGACGGTCGCACCGTCGAAAACGGTCACGTTCGTGCTGACCTTGCGGGTGCTGAAGATCGGCTGGTTGATGATGTTTGGCGTCAGCACGTTCGTGGTCGTCGCGCCGGTGAGCGGATTCGTGCTCGTGGTCTGGATCGGGCTGCCGTAGTTGATGAAGCCTTCAAACTCCACGACCTGCGGCGCAAGCTGCATGTCGATCGAGTAGCCGTCGGGTCCGATGGTCGGCTCCACTTCGAGCGTCACACCCACGTCCCTTTTCTCAAACGCCGTCGGCGTGGTCGGCGTCACCGGGAACGATCCACCCCCACTAGTGGCGCCGCCGAGGATGCTGTTGGTGCCCGTCGAGCCGATCGTCTGCGGGATCTGCGGCGCGGAAAATTCCGTCGGATATTTGAATTCGCGGATGACTTCGATGACGGCGCGCTGGCCGCTCTTCGTCGTCACGCGGGGAGCGGAGAGGAGATCGACACCCTTCTTTTGATTCAGCCCGCGCATCACGAGTTGGAAGGTCGGATCGGTGCCCGCGCCGATGATGGACGCGATGCCGGGAGCGAGTGCGCCCGCTCCTCCGGTCGTGCCGAGGAGCAGCGTGTCGATCGCGTTCGCACTGATCGCGGTCGAGCCGCTGCGATTGCCCGCGGTGACTGGAGCATCTCCGGTGTTCTGGCTGAACGGGAAATTCTGCGCGTTGAATGCATTGCCGTTTCCGCTGGTGCCGCCGCCGGTGAAGACATTGAAATTCCCCGGAACGTTCGACTGACCGAGCATCCAGTCGAAGCTCAGTTCCTTCACGTTCGTCTGCGAGATTTCGACGAACTTCGCCTGAATTTCGATCTGCTTGATGCCGCCTTCGTTTCCGCCGATTTCGATGATGCGTTCGACGAGATCGAGCTGTTCCTGCGTGTTCTTGACGATGAGCGTGCTGCTCGAAGCGCTGTACATCGCGAACGACCCTTGGCCAAACGTGACGCCGGAGGCCGAAAGGAAGTCCTTCGCATTGGAAGCTCCACCCGTGCCCGCGCCTTCGAGCCCGCCCGCCGCCGGCGGCGCACCCAGTCCGCCCGCTCCGGCCGCTCCGCCTGCAGCCGCACCGGCTGCGACGGGCGCGCGGAAAAGACTGGGCTGCACTTTCCATTGCTTGATGAAGAGCTCATCGATCTGCGTCCCGATCGGGACGATATTCACCGCGAACGGCTCGATTTTAAACCGCAGATTGGCAAGGTTGGTGATGTATTTGATCACCTCGATGAGCGGGACGTTGTTCAGCGTGAGCGTGATTCGGGTGCTGCCGCCGCCGCCGACGGCACCGCCACCGGGGATGCCCGGGATCGCGCCCGGTGCGGGATCGAGGCCGGGAATGCCGGCCGCCGGAGCCGGTGCGGGGGCTGGCGCAGGCGCGACGGCACCACCTTCATCGCCGAGGCGGAGGACGATGTTCACGCCTTGGTTTTGCGGATCGAGGCTCTTGGATTTTGTCACCAGAAACTCAATCGCCTCGCGCACCGTCGAATCGCGGAAATCAATTTTCGGGAAAATGATCTTGTTCAGCTTGTTCGTAATCTCCGCCGTGTTGGGAGCCGTGGAAGGCCCCTGCTCCTTGACGTAGGTCGTCTTTCGGTCGAAGCGGCGGTGAGGGCGCGCCCATTCCTTCTCCACTTCCCACATCGCAATGCTGCGGGCGGCATTGTAGCCGGCACGCTCGGAGCGGATCTTCAGCAGCGCCACTTCCTCGCGTCCATTTTGTGCCGCGATATTATAGGGATCGGTCGCGAGGATTTCCTGGTACTTCCGATCCGCGAGATCAAAGCGTCCGAGATCCGAGTAACCTTTCGCTTGGATGAAAAGCTGTTTCACTTCCTCCACCCTCTCCCGGTGCTTCGGAGTCACCTGCTTGTTAAAATAATCCGGTGCCTCGATATTCGCGAGCAGGCGGGTCGTCGAACGCGCCGTAAACGGCCCGGCCGCGTGGTCGGTGGGATTCTGCCTGAGCACCTCCTGCAGGATTTGCACGGCGCTTGCGTAATAGCCCTCCGTCACGCGCTGCTCGGCGAAGCGGATTCCTGCGACGGTGATGCCGTCCTCCGCGGCGCGGCGATTCTGCGCGGTCGCGGGAGCGCCGATGACGATGTTGTCGCAGGCATTCTTAAAGTGCGCGAACGCCGCCTCGTAATCCTTTCTCCGCAACGCGTCCTGGCCCTTCGCGATCTCTTCGCGGCCGCCCACTTCCCGCTGGACGCGGCGCGCCATTTCGCGGTCCGCGGTGGCCTGCGTATTTTGCGCCCAGATGGCGACTGGCTGTAAAAGCATGCTCCCGATGACGAGGGGTGCAATGGAAGCGGAAAGCGGGGTTCGGATCATATTTTCTCGGTAGGGTTGGCTGGGGTCGTTGCTAAAAAATGGGGCGATGCGGGCTGCCGCACGGGCGGCTTCGTGTGTCTGTCTAGCGGGGGGCGGTCAAGGTTTTCTTCGTGCCGTCGGGGAGTTCGATCAGGGCATCCTGGCCTTTGATTTCGATCAGCTTGTAAGTTTTGTCCACCTCGGGCGGCAGGGTGAAAGTCTCACCCCGGCGTTTGGGAAAGTTCGGCGTTTCCTTGCCACCCGGCTTCATCCACTTGTAGTGGAAAATCCCGTACGAGTCCGGCGAGTCCACTTCCTTCTTGAGTGGGAGGACCACCTTTTCGCCCGTCTCCTTATTGGTCAGCGTCACTTCCGAGACGTCATCCTTCGTCCCGTCGGCACCGGGGATTTCCTTTTTCTCAAACTTCTCAATCTTGAATTTCGTCCCCGGGATGTCGTCGCCGACCGGCAGGAACTGCGTCTTGTTTCCGCGATCCTTCGTGTTGATTTGCACCGTCACATCGGAGGGCTTCTTCACCACGTCGGGCAAATCGTATGACATCAGTTTGAGGCGGAAGGGGACGTACACGACTTTCATGAGATCCAGCTTCGTGACATACGGCGGATGCTGATCCGCCTTCGTCGGATCGGTCGAATCCGCCGGCAGCAGCTGGCCATCCGCACCCATCACCGGCTGCCCGTTCATGTCGAGGTGCGAGACGCCATCGAGGCCGTTCCATTCATCGAGATTCGTGAAGCCGTCGCCGTCCGGGTCTTCGTTCAGCACATTCGCGCCGAGAACGTTCAGGCCGTACCGGCTCAGCCAGTCGTTCGTCACCGGCGGATGAAACATCTTGCCCAGCGGCTGCTCGAGACCGCGTTCCGTGCGGACGTAGAGCTTGCTCACAAAAAGCTTCCCCGCGTCCTTCGGCGGCTCCCACTTCACGGGCTGCTCGATCGCCTTGCCGGCGGCATCCAGCGTCTCGGTGTTCAGCTTTTCCACCGCCGCATTCGAGACTGAAGTGTTGCGGATGGATTCAAAGTTGGAGTCAAAGGCGGAGACCTTCGACCACAGCAGCGCCGTCGCGATGAGCGCGAGCAGCGCCACGATCGCCAGCGTGAGTTTGGCCGGGTTTTTTTTAATCCAGTCCATCGTTACTTGTCCTTCTTTTTGGCAGACTTCTCCGGCTTCTCGGAAGCGGCCTTCTCGTCGATGTTCAGGATTTCGAGTTCGATGACGCTGGTGACTTTCTCCGTGCCGAAAACGTAAGCCAGCGGGCCACCCTCACCGGCCGCGGGTGCGGCTGGCGCGACGGGAGCCGGAGTCGCGGGCGGGGCGACCGGGGCGGGCGGGGGATTGTCCGGCGTGCCGGGTGCGGCCGGCGCGGCGTTCGGATCCGGCGCGGGCGCGGAGGGCCCGCCGAGGCGTGGCGGCGACTCCATCTGCTTGTTTTGCACCGTCACATTGCGAATGACGAAAAGCTGATCCTTGTGGTTCGCCAGCTCGGTCATCACCTTGCGCAGCGCGTCGTCGCCCGAGGTGAATTTGAGCGTAAGCCCATGCCGCTCGATCGCCGCGTGGTCGGCCCGATCCGTGGCGTTTTTCCGTTTCGCTCCGCCCTCCTCCGGCAGCGGATCGCGGTGGAATTCCTCGAGCTCGATTCCGCCCGCCCTGATCAGCGCGCCCATCACCAATTCGATCGCCCGAAGTTCGCGCGCCAGAGCCGGTGCGGCCTTGTCATCCGGCGGCTTGGACTGGTATTCGCCGAAGCCCATGTAGAATTCCTTCGGCCGCTCCACATTCGCCGCCGCCGCCCTAGCGTTCACTTGCGCGACGGTTTCCTTGAGCTTGTTCTGGAACGCCTCTTTTTGGATCGGCTCGAGTGGCAGCACGCGGGACTTCAGCTCCTTTTGAAAGGCCCCGATTTTGTCCGTCATCTCCTGCTTCTGCGCGAGCAGTTCCTTCAGGTGCGCATCGCTCAGCGACGGCTTGGTCTCCTGCAGTTTTTTGAGATTCGACGACCCGGCTTCAAATTCGCCCGCCGCCGTGTCGTATTTGTCCATCCCCGCGTAAATGAGGTAGCCGAACGTGCCGACGCCCACCAGCATCGCGACGCCAAAGCCGGTCAGAAATTTGTTTTGGGAAACCCAGCTCATTGGATTTGGATCGGATTCGTGAGTTTCAAAGGCAGCGCAAATTTGAAGGCCCAGTCATTCGTGTCGTCGCTCGCGCGCACGTAGCCCGCGCTTGCCTCGTCGATGGGTTTGACAAATTTGGATTCTTTCAGCTTGGCGATGAATTCATCCACCACCGCCGGGCCCGCATTATTTCCCGCGTCGCGGCTGAGGTAGAGGCCCTTCATCATGACGATCGTTTCGGGTCCGCCGTCGCCGCCCTTTTTGGATTTCGATTTGCCGCCCGCGGGCTTGGCCGCGTTTTCCTCGTCCGCTTTCTTCTTCAATTCCGGCGGCACGACTTCAAAGCTCGTGACCCAGATGAAATCCTTCGGGATCCGCTTGTTGATGTCCGCCAGCACATCGATCCAATACTCGCGCTCCCGTGCGATTTTCGCGAGCGGCAGCGCGGACTCGGAGAGTTTGTCCACTTCGCCGCGCGCGGCTTTCATCCGGTCGTCGAGCGTCTTCAGCGGCGCGGCTTTGGCCGTCAGCGTCTGCGTCACCTCGTTGGTCGCGACCGCGGCCCGTTCGTAATATTGCCACCACGCGGCGAGCGCGGCGAGCGCGCAGACCCCGGCGGCGATCAGGTACGGACGCTGCGCGGCGCGCTTCTCGGCCTTCGAGACGCTGGCAGGGCGCAGATTCAGTTCCATCGGGCAGCTCCCGAGACCGCGCAAGGCGAGGCCCACGAGTTCGCCCAGCGTGTGCGTGGCGTGCGCGAGATTGTCGGTGTTCGCGGCTTCGGCGACTGTCACGTTGCGGAGCGGATTGAAGTAATCCACCTCCATGGCCGGGAACTTCTCCTGAAAAAATTCGCGGATGTACGGCAGCGACGCCGTGCCGCCCGCGATCAGCACGCGCACCGGCTGTGCCCCGCCGTGCTCGCTGCGGTAGAAAGTGATGCTGCGCGCGATTTCCTGATGCATCTTCGTCATCTGGTTGCGCGTGATTTTGGAAATGCGCGCGATCTCGGCGTCGTCCGGCTCCGCATACGTGCCGCCGAGACTCACGAATCCGTCCTTCACCTTGCGCGCTTCCGCCTCGGAAAAACTGCATCCGAAATCCTTCGCGATCGCCGTCGTGATCGAGCTGCCGCCGATGTTCAGCCGGCGCGGGAAAATCTTCCCCGGCTCGCAAAACAAAAGATTCGTCGTCCGCGAACCAATATCGAGCAGGATGCTGCAGCCCTCGGCATCCGGATAGTTGTAGCGCAGCGCGTTGTAGAGCGCCATCGGCGCGATGTCCACGATCGCGGGCTTCAGCCCGCCGGCCTGCGCGGAGGCGTTGATTTCGTCGAGGAGGTCGGATTTGATCGCCGCGAGGATCACCTCGACTTTGCTGCCGTCGCCCGCGTCGAGCAATTGCCAGTCCCACACCACTTCATCGATCGGGTAGGGGACATTTTGCTGCGCCTCGAAAATCACGATCTGCTCGACCTGCGAGGCATCGCCGACACTCGGCAGCGTCACGGGCCGCGTGAAAATCACATGCGACGCGATCGCGTAATTCACCGCCCGGCCTTTGAGTCCGAGTTCCGAGACGAGTTGCTCGACTTGCAGCTTCGTCTGCGCCGAACGCGTCGGATCCGCCGAAGGATCGCCGAGGATTTCGATTTGCTTGAGCCGCGTGAGGGTCAGTCCGCCGTCAGAATTTCTGTGAAACTCGGCCAGACTGATCGTCTGCGTGCCGAGGTTCAGTGCGAGGATTCCCTTGGGTGCGGCCATGCGTTTCCGTTTGAGGTTGCGCTTAGCGAGTCGGCAGTTTCACCGCTTCGTAACGATCCGTCCACAGCACGCTGAACGGCGTTTCCGCCTTCGGCGTCAGCAAGCCCGGAAAGAGCGGGAGATTCGGCACGCCCTTCGTGTTTTTGTCCTTCCGCGAAGAAATGGCCAGCGCCTGTCCCTGCTTGGAAATGGTGATCCACACATTCTCAATCATCGCCTCGGTGAGCTGCTTGCCCCCCGTGATGCGGTCGAGATTCCGCGGCGAAATATACATGACCGTGTAGCGTTCCCTTCCCTTGGGAATGTTCACGTGGGTGATTTCCCCCGTGTAGAGCTTTCCGCTGATCAGCACGTCGAATTTGAACGTCAGCTCATCCACGATCTCCACGCCCTCGACGGCAAACTCCACTTCGATCTCCATCCATTTCTGGGCCTGGTATCTTTTTGTGGTCGTGTTGGTGACGGTGAATTCCGGCGTGCCGACGATGGCCGGCTGGATTTTCTCAATCTTCACATTCCGCGCCGTGATCTGCACTGGCACGGCGGACGGGGCGGCGAAGGCGGCGGTGCTGAGGGCGGCAAATGCAAACGCAAGAATTTTCATGGTCGGTGGTTGGGGAGCGGGGCCGGTCGTTCCTGCTGAAACGAACGTGGACGGTCTTTCTTCCGCAACGACTCCGGGATGAAAAGAAAAATTTGCGATGCTCACTAAGATTTTATTTCGCCGCGAACGCCGCGTGGATTCGCAGCGCCTCACCGCCGCTCAGCGCGACCTTCGCCGCGCGCAGCCCTGCGGGCAAAATCGCATCGGGCGAAAACGCGCGGCCTTCCCACTCCGCGAGCCGCGGACGCAATTGCGCCGCCGCGAGATTCGCGATCATCCCATCGCCCGTGCACGTCGCGTTGCTGAGGCGCAAATTCATCTCCTCATCCACCGAGATTCGCCCGCGCAGCGTGAGCGTCGCCGTGAAAAACATCACCTTCGCGACCGCGACTGCCGTCACCGCGAGCGCGCGCGGGCTCTCCGCGGCGAGCGTGATGTTCACTGACTGCACCTCCGCGCCGTGCTTCGATGCCGCATCGCGCGCGAGTGCCAGCAGTGCGGTCTCGAGGTCCGCCGTCGCGGCGTGCGCGTCGAGCGTTCCGCCCGTGCACTTGTCGAGCCGCGCCGCGCGCGTGCCGTCCGCCGCGGTGCCGAAAGTGAACACGCAATCCTGCGCCTGCACCCGCAAATGGATCGGGATGCCGGCGGCCGTCGCCGGCTCCGCCGTCACCTCGACGCTGCGCGCAAAAAATCCGCCCGCCGCACTTTCGGTGATCTTCGCGGGCCGCGTTTCTGCGCCGAGGCGCGCGCCCGTGAGATTCATCCGCAGCGTTTCGAGCGCGGGAAAATCTCCGCTCAGCGCGACGGCACTTTCGCCCGCACCGTGCGCACGCGCGCCGCGATCGAGCGCGAGTTGGAGGCTTTGAGAGTCGTGGGGAAATGCGTCGCCGCCGAGAGCAAACATCCGCGCGTTGTGCGCATCCCGCCAAACCCGCGCAATGCGAAACGACGTTCGCGCCCCGAGCATCGCGTCGCCGGATGCGGGACTTCCTTCGGGCTCGGGGCCGATGCTCACTGCACATCGCGAGAAATGGATTTGCGCTGCCGGTCGCGCTTTCCCGATTGCGCATCGGCGGGGCGGCCCTTTCCTTCACGGGGTGTCTGACTCTTTGAAAAATATCGCCGTCTCGATCATCCGCCGCCTGCGGGAGGCGGGTTTCACCGCGCTGTATGCGGGCGGCTGCGTGCGCGATCAATTGCTCGGCCACACGCCCCATGACTACGACATCGCGACCGATGCGCGGCCCGAGCAGGTGCGCCCGCTTTTCCCGCACACGTTTGCCGTCGGCGCGCATTTCGGCGTCATCGTCGTGCATGAGGGCGGGCACGATTTTCAAGTCGCGACCTTCCGCAGCGACCACGCGTATGTGGACGGGCGGCGGCCGGTGGGCGTGACGTTCAGCACGCCGCAAATGGATGCGGAGCGGCGCGACTTCACGATGAACGGGCTCTTCCTCGATCCGCTGAATGGCGAGGTGCTCGACTATGTGAATGGTCGCCGGGACATCGAGGCGCGCATCGTGCGCGCGATTGGCGATCCGGTCGCGCGGTTTCGCGAGGACCGGCTGCGGCTGCTGCGCGCGGTGCGGTTCACGGCGGTGCTCGGTTTTGAAATCGAGCCCGCGACGTGGGCCGCGGTGAAAGAGCACGCGGCGGAAATCCACGACGTGAGCGCGGAGCGCATCCGCGAGGAGCTGGAGAAAATTTTCCTTCACCGCAATCGCGTGCATGGCTTCGATCTGCTCGTGGAGAGCGGGCTGATGCACGAGGTGCTGCCGGAGATCACCGCGCTGCGCGGGTGCGAGCAGCCGCCGCAGTTTCATCCCGAGGGCGATGTCTTCGTCCACACGCGCGCGATGCTCGCGCTGCTGCCGGAGCAGGTGAGTCTGCCGCTCGTGTTCAGCGTGCTGTTTCACGACATCGGCAAGCCCGGCACTTTTGCCGTGGATGAAACAGGGCGCATCCGTTTCAACGGCCACGACAAGCTCGGCGCGGAGATGACCGAGGCGATCATGACGCGCCTGCGCTTCAGCCGCGCGGAGATCGATGCGACGGTGATGGCCGTCGCAAATCACATGGTCTTCAAGGACGTGCAGGGGATGCGCGTGGCGAAGCTGAAGCGCTTCATGGCGCGGCCCGGCTTCGACGATGAGATGGAGCTGCACCGCGTGGATTGCACGAGCAGCCACGGGATGGTGGACAATTACGAATTCGTGCAGCGCAAGCGCGAGGAGTTCGCCGCCGAGCCGCTCATCCCGCCGCCGCTGATCACCGGCGAGGATTTGAAAAAACTCGGAATGAGGCCGGGGCCGCAGTTCAAGGAAATCCTCGACGCCGTCTCAAACCGCCAGCTCGAAGGCACGCTGCGCACGCGCGACGAGGCGCTGGAGTGGGTGAAGGGCGGATGCGCTTGACGTTCAAATCAGAGACAGGAAATGGCGGAAAACCGTGGGCCGGTGGCGGGACTCAAAGGTTTCCGCGGACGCGCGCTTCCACTTGCTGCCAATGATGAACAACCCCGCCTTTTTCCGAACGCTCGCTGCGTCGTGCGCCAGCCTGCTCGTGCTGGCCGTCGCGTGCTTCGGCGAGGATGCGCCGAAGACGGACGCGCGCTATTCGTTCCGCACGGATTTCGCGAATGCACATCTGCCGTGGTATGTGCCGAAGCCGCTCGAATTCCCGCCGCATCACTCGGACCGGCGCATCGGCGGCGAACTGGCGAGCGCGGACTTCGTGCATCGCACGGACTTTCCGCACTATGTCCAGCTAATGTCGCAATGTTCGACTCCGGCGAAATTTTCGAGGCTGATGAGAAGGGCCCGCAATGCGCGGACGAACTCATCGGCTTCGTCTTTGAGCGCCTCGACTTTGCCGGCGCGGGCCGTCATTTCGAGGAGTTTCGCGGCAGCCCACGCGTCGCTCGCATTGAATGCGCCGACCATTCCTTTCAGGGCATGCGCGGTCCTCGCGACGGCGTCGGCATTGCCCTCGGCGATGCCTTGCGCGAGTTCGGCGAGCAGGCGTCGAGCGTCGTTTTCGCGGCAGAGGAGGATGACTTCGCCGAGCATCGCCTTGTCGCCTCCGAGATTGTCCATGAGGGCTTCCGGATCGAAAAGGGGACGGCTGGGTGCTGGCGGTTTTGCATCCGCCGGCTCGGGCGGAGGAGGAGGAGCGACCGCGACCGGCGGGACCACGGGTGCGGGCATCGCGGCGGCGGGCGGTTCCGGCGGGGGCGTGATGCGCGGGGCGGGATTCGGGGCGACGCGGCGCGGCTCGGGCTGGCTGGGGGTGGAGGAAAACACGGCGGAGGTGGGGCTGGCAGTGTTGCTCTTGGCAACTTGGAGTGCGAGGAAAGCGTCGCCGGCGGCGGGGTCTTCGAAGAAGCGCGGGATGAGCTGCGCCATCGCGTTGAGGAGTTCCGGCTGGCGGACGGGCTTGGAGACGTAGCCGTCCATGCCGGATTTCACGCACTCGTCGCGGACGCCCTTGAGGACGTTGGCGCTGAGTGCGAGGATCGGGGTGCGCGTGATGCCGCGCATTTTCTCCAGCTTCCGAATCGCGGCGGAGGCCTCGAAGCCGCTCAGCCGCGGCATTTGCAGATCCATGAGGATGAGATCGAAATCTTTCGCCTTGTACGCATCCACGGCTTCGGCTCCGTCGTTCGCGAGGGTGACTTTGTGGCCCCAGCCTTCGATGTTGAGTTTGGCGAGGCGCTGGTTGACGGCGTTGTCTTCGGCGATGAGGACTTCGAGGGAACGCTGCGCGGGGACGCTGCTATTTTTGGGCACAGACATGCCGCCATCTTTTTTCGGACCTTCGAGCGCCTTGGCGACGGCCATGCGCAGGGAGCGGGCGGTGACGGGCTTGATGAGCGTGGCGCGGATGGCGGCGTGCTGGTAGCGGTCCATCTCGCCGAGGCGCATCGAGGAAACGAGGAGGACGACGCGCGTGGAGGCGAGTTCGGGGTAGGTGTCGATCGCGGAGGCGAGCTTCACACCGGGGCTCTCGGGGCGCACGGCATCGGCGACGAAAAGATCGTACGGCTGGCCGGCGGCCTTGGCACCGCGGAGTTCGCTGAGCGCGCTGGTCACATCGCGCACGGTGTGCGCGTGCATCTGCCAATTGTTGAGCAGCTCGGCGGTGATGCGGAGGCTGTTCGGATGCGCGTCGAGCACGAGCACGCGCAGGCCGCGGAAGTCGGCGAGCGTGCGGTCCTCCCGGGTTTCGTCGCCGCCGCGATAGTTGAATTTCGCCGTGAAGCGGAACACGCTCCCGCGGCCCTGCTCGCTCTCCACTTTCACGTCGCCGCCCATGAGCTGCACGAGCTGCTGCGTGATCGCGAGGCCGAGGCCGGTGCCGCCGAAGCGCCGCGTGGTCGAGTAGTCAGCCTGGTTGAACGCCTGAAAAATCGAGTCCACGCGATCCGCCGGGATGCCGATGCCGGTGTCGGTGATGCTGAAGACGAGTTCCGCATTCCCATCCACCCAGCGCGAATTTTCCACGCGCACGATCACCTCGCCGCGCTCGGTGAATTTGAGCGAATTGCCGACGAGATTCACGATGACCTGCCGCAGCCGGTGCGGGTCGCCGACGAGCATGTCCGGCACCTCTGGCCGGATGTGGAGCAAAAGCTCGATGCCCTTGATTTGCGCGCGCGGCGCGAGCGTGGTCACGGTCTCGCCGAGCAGTTCGCGCAGGCTGAAATCGGTGCGCTCGAGTTCCAGCTTGCCGGCTTCGATCTTGGAAAAATCGAGCACGTCGTTCAGCAGCGCGAGCAGTGATTCGGCGCACGAATTGATCGTCTCGAGATAGTCGCGCTGGCCGGGCGTGAGCTCCGTCTGGAGCGACAGCTCGGTCATGCCGATGATGCCGTTCACGGGCGTGCGGATTTCGTGGCTCATCACGGCGAGGAATTCGCGCTTGGCGATGTTCGCCTCGCCGGCCTTGAAGGCAAAGGACTTCACCTGCTCGCTCGCTTTTTCGAGCTGCTCATTCATGCCGAGCAGTTCCTTGTTGTTCATCGTGAGCCGGTCGCGATCGCGCCGGCTCGTGTCCACCACGCGGCTGAAGGCATCGGCCAGCTCGCCGATTTCATCGTTGCGTCGCGGAAAGCTGAGGTCCTGGCGTTTGCCCTCGGCCACGAGCGCGGCCTGCACGGCGAGTTCGTGGAGCGAGCGCGTGATCCCGCGGAACATCTGGATGGCGATCTGCAGGCCGATGACCAGTCCCGCGACGCCGCCGAGGAGGACGATCTGCGAGATTTTTTCCGAAAGAAAACCGGAGCGCATGCCGAAGGCTGCGACGGCGATCGTGGCGCTCGGAATGACGAACGAGAGCGCCGCGACAAGCAGGCGGTGCGAGACGCGGAGCCGCACTTGCGAAGGCGCGCCGCTCGCATCGGTACGGGGGGGAATCGCGGGAAGAAGACCGTCGGGCAAAAGCGGATTCTTCCTGCGATGGTTCGCCGGCTGGGCTTGCTGGCTTGGCAGGACTACAGTGGGCACAGTGCTTGAGAGTAGCAGACTGCGCGCCAAGATGAAGCGCGATGTCGCGCCGCTCCGCCGCAGTCGGGCGGCACGCGGCGGCAGAGTGGGAAACGGGGCTTTGCGAATCGGGTCCGCGCCCGTATCGTCCGCGCCCAGTTCGTTTCAAACATGCCCAATCCTCCTGAAAATCCGGCGATGCCCGGCGCGGTTTTGCTCATCGGAAATTACACCGCGGCCTCGCAGCGCGAGGAAGCCGCGAGCCTGCTCGAGGAACTGGCCGACCTCGTCCGCACGCGCGGACTCGTGATCGCCGGCTGCGAACTCGTGCCGCATCGCGAGATGCACGCGCGCTACCTCATCGGCAGCGGGAAGGCGGAGGCCATCGCGGAACGCGCCAAGGCGGAGAAACTCGCGGGCATCATTTTCGATCACGATCTCTCGCCCAGCCAGCAGCGGAATTGGGAGACGCTCGCGGGCATGCCGGTGTGGGATCGGCAAAAGGTGATCCTCGATATTTTCGCCGCCCGCGCCAGGACGCGCGAGGCGCGGCTGCAGATCGAACTCGCGCAGCTCGAATATTCCCTGCCGCGGCTGACGCGCGCGTGGAGCCATCTCGGCGGGCAGGGCGGCGGCATCGGCGGGCGCGGCGAGGGCGAGAGCCAGCTCGAGCAGGATCGCCGGCGGAGCTGGAAGGCGATGGATCAGCTCAAGCGCGAACTCGCCGACATCCGCCGCGCGCGCGCCACGCAGCGCAAGGATCGCCAGCGCACGCCGGTGCCGAATTGCGCGATCGTCGGCTACACGAATTCCGGAAAATCCTCGCTCCTCCGCCGCCTCACCGGCGCGGAAGTTTTGGTCGAGGACAAACTTTTTGCCACGCTCGACACGACCACGCGCAAGGTCGCTTTGCCGTCGAAACAGCCGCTCCTGCTCACGGACACGGTCGGCTTTGTGCGCAAGCTGCCGCACCGGCTCGTCGAGGCTTTCAAGGCCACGCTCGAAGAAGCGACGCAGGCGGATTTTCTCATCCATCTCCTCGATGCGAGCGCGCCGGAGGTTGTCGCCTTTCACCAGACCACGCTCGATGTGCTCGAGGAACTCGGCGCCGGCGCGCGCCCGATGATCACCGTCTTCAACAAAGTGGACAAAGTCGCCGATCCCGCCGCGCTGCACCGGCTGCGCGGGCATTTCCCGGACGCGCTTTTCATCTCCGTCCACAGCGGCGAGGGGCTGCCCGCGCTGCTGGAGAAAATGACGGAGTTTGCCGCGCCCGGCACCGTCACGCGCGCACTGCGGATCCCCTCCAGTGAAGCCGGCCTGCTCGCGCGCCTGCACCGCGAGGGGCAGGTGCATGAGATCCAGTACGACGGCGGCGACGCCCTCGTCACCGTCACCCTTTCGCCAAAACTCGCCGCGGCCTGCGCGAGCTACGTCCAGGCCCCGCCGAAACCCGGAACGAAGCCCCGCGTCCCGGCGAAGGCGCGCAAGGTTTTTCGCGACACCCGGCCCGAAAGCAGCTACGCAAAACGCCCTCCCACCAAAATGCGTAAAGCCCAACCCAACGCATGAGTTTCCTCGACCGATTCAAGCGCAAGCCACAACCGGAGGAAAATCCCGTGCCGGCGGCGGAGAATAAAAAAACCGATCCGGCAAAAAAATCCGCCGACGCCAAGTCGCCCGGGATCGGCCAGCCCATCCCGCCAAAAACCGCGCCGTCGCCCGACGAAATCCGGCTGGAACTGGGCGATTTTCTCCATCGCATTCCGGTCCAGCTCCTCCTGCCGGGGCCGCATAATCTGAAGAGCGAATTGCGCTTTGAAATCGCCGATCTCTCGCAGCGCATCGCGAAGGGGCAGACGATGGTGAACCTCGCGGAAATCTACCGCAGGATTCCGCAGATTTTCCGATCGGAGGTGCTGGAAAGTGACAGCGTCGAGATCCGTTTCCCGTGGCAGAAAATCGCGAAGCTCGTGACCAATGTGAAGGGCGCATCGCCCGACGACAAGACCGCGGCCCAGGGGCCGCAGCTTGCGGAAAAACTTCGCGCGACGCAGCCCGCGCGGCCCAGCGCGAAAACGGGCAAGGAAGCCGCGCCGCCCGCGCTACCCTCGCCGACGCCCGCGGGCCCGGTGCTGCCGGGCCGCGGAGGCGCGGGCCAAGCCTCATGGTTCACGCGCACCGGCGCGGAAAAACCGGCCGAGAGATCGCCGGGCCCCGTCACGCCCAAGCCCGCCGCGACGCCAGCGAGCGCGCCCGCAGTTGCGCCGCCGATCGCGGAAAAGAAACCCGCTGAAAAACCTGTCGAGAAGGCCGAGCCGCTGCGCCTCGTGACGGAAAATCCCGCAGTCGGCGCTCCCACTGCCGCTGCGCCTTCGGCGGAAAAACCCGCGGCATCGAAGCAGGATCTCGATCTCGGAAATCTGCCCGTCGATGTGCAGCGCCGCGTCGCGATGATGCGCGGCGATTACGAGCGGCAGCTCGTTGATTTGGAAAAGCAGCGTAAGTCGCTCATCGAGGCGCGCGATCGATCCGCGGTCGAGGCCGAGGCGTTGCGCCGTGAATTGGAGAATGCGGTGAACCAGATCGCGGAAGGCGACACGGCGGTGTCCGTTCGCACCGAGCTCGCGGGACGTTCCGCGAAGGAGCGCGAGAAGATGAAGGAGGAGCTCGATGCGAAGCATCAGGAGATCGAGCGGCTGAAGGCGGAGGTGGCGAAATTGGAATCCGCTCCGGCGACCGCCCCCCCCGTCGGCGGAGGCGCACGCCCGAAGCGCGAATCCGATCGGATGGTGGACGAACTGAACCGGCGCATCAAAACGCTCGAGCAGGCGCAAAAGGAAACGGCGACCGAGCTGACGCGCGAGAAGGAAGCGCGGATCAAGGCGGAGAAATTTCTCGCGACCGCGGACAAGCTCCAACTGGAGACCGCGAACTACATGGAGACCGCGAAGCAGGAGATGCGGAAGGATATCGAGGCGACGGCGAAGCACCGCGACGGCGATTTGCGCAAGGCGCTGAAGGATCTCCAG
>JBBSEI010000018.1:0-53523 GCA_038239865.1 Chthoniobacterales bacterium | reverse complement strand
TCGGCGTGTCATTCAGCCCGCGCGCAAAGCTGGCCGCGCCGCCGCTGAGGAAGTGGAGCGTGTCGAGCGTGCGCGTGCGTTGCGCTGGCAGGAGGCGCGCGCCCTTGAGCAGAAAATACATCAGCGCGCCGGCCGCGATTGCTAGCACCGGGCTGATGAGGAGCGGCTGCAAAAACGTTTTTCCGAGCGCCGCGAAGTTCACGGTGTGGTCGCCGCCCGCGAGGCCCGCGCCGACGAGCGCGCCGATGAGCGCGTGCGTCGTCGAGACCGGAAAACTCAGCCGCGTCGCGAGGAAGCTCGTCGCCGCCGCTCCGACCGCGACGGCGAGCAAAAACGCCGGCGAGTGCGTGAGCGCTTCGGGAACGAGCCCTTTGCCGCTGAACGCCGCGAGCAAGCCGCGCGCGGCGAAGAGCGCGGCGACCGCCCCGGCGAAAGTCGTCGCCGTTCCCCACACGATCGTCGTGCGCAGGCTCGCGGTGCCGCTGCCGTAAATCGAGGCGACGCCCTTGAAATTAGCGTTCGCGCCATTCGTGAATGCGACGCAGCAGGCGGCGAGGAAGAGGAGCGCGAACAGCATGACGCAACGCGGCCGGCGGGAAATTCTGAGTTCAGAAAATGCAACTGCGCCGCCGCCCAGAGGCAGCGGCGCAGTCGGTGAGCGATTTTCCGGCCGCTATTTTCCCGCGGGTTCGCCGCCCGTTTCCGCGGGGAGCGACTTGTCCTTGAGCCACACGTATTCCTTCCACGCGCCCTCGTAGAGCCGCACGTTCGGGTAGTGCGCGACGTGCTTGAGATAGAAGCGCAGCAGGCTGCCTTCGCGCGACGTGCCGCAGTAGCAGATGATGGCTTTGTCCGGCGTGATGCCCGCCTTTTCGAGCTCCGCCTTCGTCTCGGAGAATGGCCGGAACTTGTGCGTGTTGTCCTTCTCCATGAGCCGCGCCCAGTGAAAGCTGATCGCGCCGGGAATGTGCCCCTTGCGCAGCCAGATCGCATCGTCGCCCTGGAATTCATTGAGCGGACGCGCGTCCACGAGGAGGTTCCCCGGCTTGCCGACATGCTTCTGCACGTCGCTCACGTTCGCCGCGATTTCAGGCTCCATCTTTTTCGGCAGATGTCCGGGCGGATAGCCAAAGTATTCTTGCGTGGGAGCGAAGCCCTGTTTCTTCCACTCGGGCAGGCCGCCATCCACGATCATCACGTTTTGAAAACCGAACTTTTCCAGCACATGCACGACCATCGTGCTGCTGAGAATTTCGTCGTTCGGCAGCGCCTCGCCCGTGGCGTACACGAGGATGAGCCGGTCCTTGTCCGCGCCCGCGCGGATGAGCAGCGCGCGTGTCAGATCATCCGGCAGATATTGCACCGGCACGCCGTGGTCGGTGCCGCGCAGCGTGTCGAATTCGAGGTGCTGCGCCGTCGGCAGATGGCCGCGGAAGTAGTCCTTGTAGCCGCCGCGCGTGTCGAGGACGACGGGGCGCTTCGCGGGGTTCGGGTCTTCGATCAGCTTCTTCGCGTCGGCGGCCGAGATGATGCCGATGTCGGCGAGCGCGAGACCGCCGGAGGAGAAAAGCGCGAGCGAGGCGAGCAGCGGGAGAGTGCGTTTCAATTTCATGGGTTGGATTTTGGGTTGAGGATTTTTAGGTGGAAAAGTGCGCCTGCTCAGAAGCTGAAAACGAAGTTCGCCTTGAGCGTCGCGGAGGCTTGCGCGCCGTCCGTCGGGAAGTTGCCCCACGTCTCGAAGACAAACCATTTGGTGACCGGGATGAGCGCGCCGACGGACGCGAGCCAAGTGTGGTTGGTCTGCTGGATGGCGTCCGCCCGGAGCGTGAACAGGTCGCGCGTTTCCAGCGGCGCGTTTTCCTCTGCCGTGCCTTGCCCGTGGCCGGTGCCCACGCCCGTGCCGCCCGTCTTGCTCACCGCGCGCGTGCCTTTGCCATCGCTCACCACGCGCTTTTTTTCGACGCGAAAAGTCTTGTCCACGCCGAAGAACGGCAGCGGCTGGCTGTCCTGCTCGGCGATGCCCGCGTGCAGGCGGAAGCATTTGAAATCCTGGGACACGACGAAGTAGGCGAACGTGTCGCCCGCGCGGCGGCGATCATTCCTGTCGAAGGAAATATTGGCCGCGCCGGCCGCGAGAGTCGGCAGCCCTTTGCCGAGCGGGACGGCGAGTTTGACGTGCGGTTCCACCGGTCCGCCCTTGCCGGGGACGAGATGGCTGGCGAGACCGAGCTCGAGTTTCACGGCCTTGAGATCGATGCCGGTCTTGAAGCCCAGATTGAAATCCGCATCGCGATTGCCGCCGAGCGTGGTGAAGCCCTGAAGGACGAACGTGCCCTGCGGGGTGGTGTCGGCGGTGGGGATGTTGTTCAGCCCGCTCGGCGTGGCGAGCGCGCCGGTGGCGGTGGCGAGGAGGAGGGCTGGGATGGGTGTTTTCATTTGGAAGCGTGCGCGTATGCGCAGTGAGGCATATAGCGTCAAGGAAATGATTGCCGCCGCGCGAAAGTTTCTTCATGCCACGGCCATGCCCGCCGCCGACTGCTCCAGCATCCTCAAGGCGCTCGCCGACCGCACCCGCATGAGGCTGGTGAAGGTGCTGCTCGCGAAGGAGCGCAGCGTGAACGACCTCTCCGAGGCGCTCGACCTTTCGCAATACAACGTCTCCAAGCACCTGCGCGTGCTGAAACACGCGGGCATCGTGGACGTGAAGGCCATCGCGCAGCGCCGCGAATATTGCATCGCAAAACCGTTTCGGAAGCGCCTGCAAAAAAAGGGCCCGGTGCTCGATTTCGGCTGCTGCTCGTTCGACTTCTCCAAGCTGCCGGACTGAGGGAGCCGCGACCGCGCGACGGCGCGCGGAAAATCTTCGCTTGTCCCGCGCGGAGATCGGCCGTCGCCGACGGTGGACAAAACGGCGGAAGTGATCGAGCAGTCAATCATGCCGGAAAAAACGAAATCACTCCTCTGCCCCGTCTGCGGAAAGCCGGCGGAGTTCAACGCTCCGCCCGCCGGCTTCTTCTGCTCGGACCGCTGCAAGATGATCGACCTCGGCAAATGGCTCGGCGAGGAATACCGAATCAGCGAGCCGCTGCGCCCGGATCACTTCGAGGAGTTCGAGGAGGTGTCAGGCGACGGGCTGGATGCGACGGAGGGGCGGTGATGTTCCCGAGGTGAATGAGATGAAAACCGGCTCCTGAAGAAGGAAGCCTGAGTTCATTTTGTGAGCATGTCGGCAACTCCATGCCACTGGTGACTGATGTCGCGCATGATGAGTGCGTGATCGAACGTGACGCTGCCCGCCGGAAAAACCGATTTGTCGGCGAAGAAGGATGACTCGACTTGCTCCACGGCGAGCGGACTCACGCGCCAGGCATCAGTCTGAAGCCGGATGCCATCGAGACGGGAGGAGTCGCGTGTGACGGAGTAGCCGACGCTACCGCCCTCGAAGAAAGCGGAAGACTCAGCCAGTGACTTGAAGCAGGACGTGTCTGGCAGTGATTCGCTTTCGAAGGCTCGGAGCTGGACGCTCATGCGCCCGTCGCGAGCGCGGATGTTCATGGAAATCCGGGAGGCGTTGTCGGTGACAGCGAAGTCCGCCAATTGATGTTCGCCGGGAAAAATGCGTCCGCCCGCGAAGTGGTTGAGCCACGAGCCAGTGTCACGGCGTGGAATGAACACTCCTTCTCGCGTTTCGCCCGAAGGCTCATCCCAGAGGACGGCGATCCGATGGGCGGCATTCTCGCTGGAGATTCCGCAAAAGCGGGGAAGCGATGCGGGGCGAATTTGCTCCAGCCGGATCAGACAAATGCCAGCGATGGCATACCCGCGGTGCAATTTGGGGCGGAAGGCCGCAGGCAGGAAGCGCCTCATCACTTCGGCGTCCACCCGGAAATTGACGAGCAACCTCCGACGAATCAGACCGTGGATGACTGGAAGCCGCATGGCAAAATCTCCAATTGCGATTCGGGGCAGCGCCCCTTCCGCCACGGCCTAGTCGCGCCGCGAGTTGAGCTTCGCGAGGAGGCGGAGGATTTCGAGGTAGAGCCACACGAGGGTGACGAGCAGACTGAAGCCGGCGTACCATTCGAGATATTTCGGAGCGCCGAGCGCGGCGCCCTGCTCGATCACGTCGAAGTCGAGGACGAGATTCAGCGCGGCGATGATGACGACGAAGACGCTGATGCCGATGCTGAGCATCGAGCTGTCGTGCATGAAGCCCAGGTTCACGTGAAACATGCCGAGGATCCACGAGACGAGATACAGGAGGAAGATGCCGCCGGTGGCGGCGATGACGCCGGTTTTGAACTTCTCCGTGGCGCGAATCAGCCCGGTGCGGTACGCGAGGAGCATGGCGAAAAGCGTGCCGAAGGTGAGCATCCCGGCCTGCAGCGCGATGCCGTTCCATTTTGCATTGAAGATCAGCGAGATGCCGCCGAGGACGAGGCCTTCCAGCAGCGCGTAAATGGGCGCGGTCACGGCGGACCATTCCTTTTTGAAGCAAGTGACGAGCGCCATGATGAGGCCGCCGATCGCGCCGATGACGACCAGTGGCATCGCCGCACCGGGGTCTTGCGAAAAGCGATTCCATGTGAACGCAGCGGAGAGAATCGCGAGCGCGAGCAGGATGGCGCTTTTGTTCACCGCGCCCTGGATCGTCATGCGCTGTTCGCCGACGGCGACAGGCTGGTGGAAGGTCGCGGGTGTCAGTGTGGGATTCGAGGTGCGCATCATGGCGGCGAGGATAGCGGGGCGGGAGCGGGATGCAACACACACCGGCGGTTCGCAGCGTCCCCACTTAAAAGTTGAAAGATGGACGTTTGAAGTTGGACGTTGAGCCGCCGCAGGCACTTTTCGATTTCCGTGGAAGCGTCCTGACGCCGATGAATCCGCTGCGCGTGGCTTTAACGCTCAACGTCAAACGCTCAACGCCAAATTCCGCGGGAAATCCACCGTGGCGGAGCTGCGGAGACAGCCGAAGATTTCTTTGCGCTCCCGCGCTCGTCTGCTAGCTACCCGGCCCCATGCGAATCCTCGTCACCGGCGGCTGCGGCTTCATCGGCAGCAATTTTGTGCGGCTCCTGCTCTCGGCGCGGCCGGACTGGACCATCCACAACGTGGACGTGCTGACCTACGCGGGCAATCCGGCGAACCTCGCGGATGTCGCGCCGCAGGCGGGCGCGCGCTACGTTTTCCACAAGGCGGACATCGCGGACGCACCGGCGATGGAGCGCATTTTCGAGGAGGGAAAATTTGACGCCGTGGTGAACTTCGCCGCGGAGTCGCACGTGGACCGCTCGATCACCGGGCCGCTCGCTTTCATCCAGACGAATGTCGTCGGCACCGCGATCCTGCTCGACGCGGCGCGGCGGCACAAGGTCGCGCGCTTTTTGCAGATCGGCACCGATGAGGTGTACGGTTCGCTCGGGCCGACGGGGCGCTTCACCGAGCAGTCGCCGCTGCAGCCGAGTTCGCCGTATTCCGCGAGCAAGACGAGTGCGGACCTGCTCGCGCTGGCGCACTTTCACACGTTCAAGCAGGAGGTGCTCGTGACGCGCTGCTCAAACAACTACGGACCGTATCAGTTCCCCGAAAAGCTCATCCCGCTGATGATCACGAACGCGATGGGCGACATCCAACTGCCCGTCTATGGCGACGGCCTGAATGTGCGCGATTGGATCCATGTCCACGATCACAACGAAGCCGCGCTCGCCGTGCTGGAGCGCGGGCGAGCGGGCGAGGTTTACAACATCGGCGGCGACGGTGAGATGACGAACATCGAGGTCGTGAAAATGATCCTCAGCGAGCTGAAGAAGCCGGATTCGCTGATCAAATACGTGCAGGATCGCCTCGGCCACGACCGGCGTTACGCGATTGATTCGAGCAAGACGCAGAAGGAACTCGGCTGGCTGCCGAAGCATCGCCCGGCGCAGGGAATCAAGGAAACGATCGCATGGTATGTCGCGAACCGCGCGTGGTGGGAGCCGCTGAGGAAATAATTTAAGATTAAGGATTTAGGATTTAAGATTTCTCCATCCTGAGCGCCTTCTGGTTTCTGTCCGCCAACGTGCGCTCGGAGCGCATCCAAATCTTAAATCCTAAATCTTAAATTCATCGCCCATGCCTCGCATTATTGTCACAGGAGCCGGCGGCCGGCTCGGCGCCGCGCTCGTCCGCGAATGGAAATCCGCCGGTCTCGACGTGCTCGGATTTGGCCGGCAGGAACTCGATCTCGCGCAGCCGGAGCTGATGCGGCGCACGCTCGACGCGGTGGATTTTGGCGTGCTCGTGAACTGCGCGGCGCAGACGAATGTGGACCGGTGCGAGACGCATCCCGAGGAGGCGATGCAGATCAACGCGCACGCCGTCCGCACGCTCGCGGAAATCTGCGGGGCGAAGGACGCGCGCTGCGTGCAGATTAGCACGGACTATGTTTTCGATGGGGCAAAGAGCGGGGCGTACACGGAGGACGATCCGGTGGTGCCGATCAGCCATTACGGCGAATCGAAGCGCGCGGGTGAACTCGCGCTGCTGGAAGTTTCCAAAAGCAATCTCGCGGTGCGCGTGTCGTGGGTCTTCGGCCCGGACCGGCCGAGCTTTGTGGACGGCATCGTGAAGCGCGCGCTGACCGAGGAAAAGGTCGAGGCCATCGCGGACAAAATCGCGGTGCCGACTTACACGCTGGACGCCGCGCAATTGCTGAAGCCGTTCCTTTTTGACGTGCCCGCAGGCGGGGTGCTGCACGTCTGCAACGGCGGCTCGTGCACGTGGCAGGAGTACGGACAGTACGCGCTCGACTGCGCGATCGAAGCCGGGATGCCGCTGAAGGCGCGCACGGTCGGCCCGTTGAAAATGGCGGACCTGAAGGCCTTCATCGCGAAGCGTCCGCCGAACACCGCGATGTCCACGGCGAAGCTCACGCAGCTCACCGGAGTGCAGCCGCGCGATTGGCGCGAGGCGGTGCGTGAATACATCACGCGGCACGTGGCTGGAGTTTAAAGTTGCCGCATCCCGCCGCAACCGGCGCTCAGTTCCAAAGTTCCGCGAGATCCGGATCCTGCCGGGCGTTTTTCTTGATGGCGGAATTGATCTGGATCGCCGCGGCCACGCATTGCCGCGCGATGGTCAGGTTCCCCCAGCGCGCCTCGTAGCAGGCGAGATTGTAGTGCAGGATGCCGGTGCGGCGGAGCCACTCGGGCGCATCGAGGAGCACGCGCGCGGCGTCGTCGCCGAGATTCATCTGATGCAGGGCGAAGGCGCGCTGCACGGTGAATTCGTCCTCGGAATGATGCAGCTTCGCGCCGCGCCGGGAAAGTTCCGCCGCCTTTTTCCAGCGGGCGAGATGCAGCAGGACGCGCGTGCGCGCGATCATCACGTCGCAGTCGTCCTGCTCGGTTTCGGGGATGGAATCGAGTTCCTTGAGCGCGTCGCGGTGGAGGCCGAAGAACACGTAGCCCTCGGCGGCTTGGAGCGCGCGGCAGGTTTCCTGGGGGTGCTGCTTGGAGTGATTGCTCAGCGTCAGCATGGGAGTGTCTGAACTTTAGCATCGCTCGTGCCATCGCGCTTTTCCCGGACGCGGGGCGGCTCCCGGTGGCATGGCGCGGTGCGAGGGAAAATGCCCGCGGCACGGGGAGAAATCCAAATTTTTTCCGCACGGCTGCGAAGGTCGCCTCGCGGCGTGCGAGTGTCGCAATACGAGACGGGACGGTTGCGCGCTGTGACAAAACCTGCCACGAACGCCGCCCCTCGCGGCGCAACTTGGCGCAGTCCCATTTTGGGAACTAAGCCGAACGCGCGCTCGCGGTTCATTTACGCGCATCCTCCGACACTTCCACCCACTGCCATGAGATCCTTCCCTTACCTCGCCACTTCCATCGTCGCGCTCGTCGCGTCAGCCCACCCTGCGGTCGCCCAGCAGGCCGCGCGGCTCGAGTTGAAAAGTGGCGACCACATCGCGATCGTCGGCAGCGGTCTCGCCGATCGCCAGCAGCATCATGCGTGGCTGGAGGCGTTGATTCACAAGGCGTATCCCGATCTGGATCTCACGGTGCGCAATCTCGGTTTCGCCGCCGATGAGGTGAACGTCCATCCGCGCAGCGACGAAGTCCCGCCGACGGAATATTTCCTGAACATGAAGCCGGGCGCGCTGGCGACGAAGGCTGGCAAGACGGACGTGGTGTATCGCGCCGGGGCGGATTTCCACGCGAACGTGATCCTCGCGTACTGGGGCTTCAACGAGTCGTTCAAGGGCGAGGCGGGGCTGGCGGATTTCAAAAAGGCGCTCGACGAGTATCTGAAAAAAATGCGGGCGATGGACAACGGCCGCGGCCGCCCGCGCATCGTGCTGCTCTCGCCGATCGCGCATGAGGATATGAAGGACCCGGCGGACTATCCGGATGGCTCGGCGAACAACAAAAATCTCGCGCTTTACACGGGCGCGATGGCGGAGGTCGCGAAGCTGAACAACGTGCCGTTCGTGGATCTTTTCGCCGCGTCGCAGGGGCTCTACGCGCAGGCCGCGCATCCGCTCACGATCAACGGCATCCACCTCAGCGAGGAGGGCGACAAGGCGCTCGCGCCGCTGCAATTCAAGGCGATCTTCGGCAAGGATGCGCCGAGCACGACGGAGCCCGCGGTGGAGAAAATCCGGCAGGCGGTGCTGGAGAAAAATGTGCAGTGGCACCACCGCTATCGCACCGTCGATCAGTATAACATTTTCGGCCAGCGCTCGCGCATCAAATACAAGGCGAAGGATGCGCCCGGCGACGGCGTGGACAACGCGACGATCATGGGCGAGGAACTCGCGCAGCGTGATGTGAAGGTGGCGAACCGCGACCGCGCGGTGTGGGCCGTGGCGAAGGGTGGCACTTTCACCGTGAAGGACGACAACCTCCCGGCGGTGGACCATGTGCCGTCGAACCGCCCGGAGCCCGTGCCGTACATGTCTGGCGCGGAGGCGGTGAAGCACATCAAGGTGCCCGAAGGGTGCAAGGTGGAGTTCATCGCGTCGGAGGTGGAATTCCCCGAGCTGGTGAATCCCGTGCAGATGAATTTCGACACGCGCGGACGCCTGTGGGTCTCAGCATGGCCGACGTATCCCGAGTCCACGCCGACGGACAAGACCATGGACAAGCTGCTCGTGTTCGACATCGATCCGAAGACGGGGAAATTCGCGAAATGCACGACCTTCGCCGACGGGCTGAACTGCGCGACGGGCTTCCAACTTTATAAGGACGGCGTGCTCGTGATGCAGTCGCCGGACATGTGGTTCATGCGCGACACGGATGGCGACGGGAAGGCTGACTGGAAGGAGCGCATCGTGCATGGTCTCGACGCGGCGGATTCGCACCACGAGACAAACTCGATCTGCTACGAGCCGGGCGGCGCGGTGTATTTTAGCGACGGCGTTTTCCATCGCACGAATGTCGAGACGCTGAACGGTCCGGTGCGCAATGTGAACGGCGCGATCTACCGCTTCGAGCCGCGCACGTCGAAGTTCGAGCGGCATGTGCCGTACGCCTTCGCGAATCCGCACGGGCGCGTGTTCGACTACTGGGGCAACGATCTGATCACCGACGCGACCGGCAATGCGAACTACTTCGGCCCGGCATTCAGCGGGCATCTCGACAGCGGCGCGCACCCGAACATGCAGCAGTTTTGGCAGCGTCCGTCGCGTCCGTGCCCCGGCACCGCGATCCTCAGCAGCCGTCATTTCCCGGACGACTGGCAGGGGCAGTTCCTGAACACGAACGTGATCAGTTTGCAGTCCATCTTCCGCGCGAAGATCACGGATGAAGGATCGGGCATCAAGGGCGAGACGCTCGAGGCGCTCGTGGATGGCGACATCGCGGCGGACCCGAACTTCCGCCCGAGCGGCGTCGCCGTCGCGCCGGATGGCTCGCTGTATTTCATGGACTGGTCGCAGATGCTCATCGGCCATCTCCAGCATCACCTGCGCGACCCGAACCGCGATCATCAGCATGGGCGCATCTACCGCATCACCTTTCCCAGCCGGCCGCTGCTGGTGCCGAAAAAGATCGCCGGCGAGTCGGTGGAAAACTTGGTCGAACTTTTGCGGGAGCATGAGGACAACGTCCGCCTGCGCGCGAAGATCGAACTCGACACGCACGATACGAAGCAGGTCATCGCGGCGGTTCAGAAATGGGAGAAGGCGCTCGATAAATCCGACAAGAACTACGAGCACAACCGCCTCGAGGCGCTGTGGGTCCACCAGTGGCACAACAGCGTGAATGTCGCGCTGCTGCACGACGTGCTGAAGTCGCCCGAGCCCCGCGCCCGCGCGCAGGCCGTGCGCGTGCTCGGCTACTGGCGCGACCGCGTGCCGAATGCGCTCGCACTTCTCAAAGTCGCCGCCGAGGACGAAGCCCCGCGCGTACGCCTCGAAGCGGTGCGCGTCGCGAGTTTCTTCAGTGGCAAGGACGTGCCTGCCGCGATGGACGTGGCCTACACGATCCTGAAGCGCGATACGGACTACTACCTCGAGTATTGCTACAATGAGACGCTCAAGCAGCTCCGCTCGATCGGCGGCGAGTCCAACATGCCGACCGATCCCGCGATCCTCGCGAAAATGATCGACAAGATGTCCGACGGCGATCTCGCCCGTGCTCCCGGCAGCGAGCGCGTGTACATGGCGCGTCTGGAACGCAGGACCACCGACGCGGGCGCGCGCGACAAGGCGATCAACGAACTTGCCAAGCTGCACAAGACCGACCGCGTGACGGAAATCATCTCCGTCCTCGGCAAGCTCGATGCAAAAGGTGCCGGCCCCGGCGCGCAGGAAATCGCAAAGACGCTCGGCCTCAGCCCCGCCGCCGATCTCGCGAAGGCCCGCGCCGGCCTCGCCGCGCTCGCGCAGACGGCGCATCTCGCGCCCGTGCGCAACGCCGCGTGGGCCGCGCTCGCCATCGGCGACGGCAAGCCCGAGACCGTGTGGGCCACCGCTGCCAGCGAGTCACAGCGCAAGGGCCTCATGGAAGCCATCGCTTTCATCCCCGATCCGTCGCTGCGCGCGAAATTCCAGCCGCTGCTCATCGTCGCGCTCGGCGATCCGAAATTCCGTAACGCCGCACTGAAGGCGCTCCCGCTCATGGGCGCGGAGAATGCGAAGGCGAACTTCAAGACACTCACCACGGCGATGCAGGCCAACGACACGCGCACCGCCGCCGCACGCGCCATCATGCAGCTCCCGCGCGACTCGTGGGACAAGTCCGCCGTTGCGCCCGTCGCGGATTCCATCATCGCGTGGGCGAAGACCGTCCCGCAGGGCGACCGCACGAAGCAGGATTTCGTGGAAACCGTGCAGACCGGCATGGAGCTCGCGAGCCTGCTGCCCGCCGCCGACGCGACGCGCATCCGCAAGGAACTGCGCGGGCTCGGTGTGAGCGTGTTCGTCGTGAAGACCGTCCACGAGCAGATGCGCTACGACACCACGCGCATCGTCGTGGAAAAGGGCAAGCCCTTCGAAATCATCGTCGAAAACATGGACGCGATGCCGCACAACCTCGTCATCGTGGACGGCGGTGCGCGCCAGGCCGTCGCCGAGGCGGTGCAGACCGATCGCCCCGACAAGCACGACAAAAAAGGCCGCGCGTACGTCCCCGAAAAGGATCGCCGCGTGCATGAGGCCACGAAGCTCATCGAGCCCGGACAAAAGGAAACCATCAAGTGGACCGCGCCGAACCGCGAAGGCGAATACGAATATGTCTGCACCTTCCCCGGCCACTGGATGATCATGTGGGGGAAAATCATCGTCACGAAAGACGTGGACGCCTACCTCGCCGCGCATCCCGACGCGACGCTGCCCGCACCCGGCGCGCCGGTGCCGCCGCACGCACACAAGTAGGCGAACCCATTCACGCGGGGCGCGCAGAATCACCGCTGCGCGCCCGGTTCCGTTTTCCGATCTAATCATCACACCAGCTTCCGACTCCTACTCCCTCACATGAAACGCACCGTCCTCACCCGCATTCTTGTCCCCGCCATTTTTCTCGGCACGTCGCTCGCGGCCTTCGCGGAGCCTGAGTGGATCTGGCTCTCGAAAAACGCGAAGGCGAACGAGAAGGTCACGCTGAAAAAGGAATTTGAGATCAAGGGCGAGGTGAAATCCGCGGTGCTGCAGCTCACGTGCGACAACGGCGCGACTGCGGTGATCAATGGCCAGAAGTCCCTCGAAAATCCCGACTGGCAGCAGCCGGTGAAAGGCGACGTGAAGGCGCTGCTCAAGCCGGGGAAAAACGAACTGCGCCTCGACGCGCGCAACCGTGATGGCGGCGCGGCTGCGGTGGCCGTGCTCACGATCGAGACTGCGGAAGGGCAGAAGGTGATCATCGAGACAAACGGCGACTGGCAGGCCGCGTCCGCGGGTAGCACGGATTTCAAGCCCGCGGCTGTGATCGCAAAATACGGAGCAGGCCCGTGGGGCGATGCGCTTGCTCGGAATGAAAAGGGAGGAAAGCCCGCGAAGGGCGCAGGGAGGCGCAACATTGACAACGGCTCCGGTGCCGCGACCGACCCCTCGGAGATCCATGTGCCCGAGGGCTTCAAGGTCGAGCTGCTCTACACCGTGCCGAAGGCCGAGCAGGGCTCGTGGGTTTCCATGACGGTGGACAAGAAGGGCCGGCTGATCTGCGGTGCTCAAAACGCCGGACTTTACCGTCTCACACCGCCGGCGATTGGCTCGAAGGACAAGGCGATTGTCGAGCCGCTCGATGCGGAAATCGGCGGCGCACACGGGCTGCTCTACGCGCACGATTCGCTCTACGGGATGGTGAATGATACAGGCGGCATGAAGCACGGGCTCTGGCGGCTGAAGGACAAGGACGGAGACGACCACTTCGACAAGCCCGTGCTGCTCAGCGAATGCGACGGCGGCGGCGAGCACGGCCCGCACTCGATCCAGGTCACGGCGGACGGCAAGGGCGTCTTTTTCAACAGCGGCAACCACACGCACCTGCCGGAAAATCTCACGCTCTCGCGCACGGCGTGGAAATCGTGGGACGAGGATCACATCCTCCCGCGCATGTGGGACGGCAACGGTCACGCGCGCGGCATCACCGCGCCGGGCGGCGCGATTTGCAAGACGGACCCCGAGGGGAAAAAGATCGAGCTGTTCTGCTCGGGCTTCCGCAACGAGTTCGACTTCGCGCTCGATGCGAATGGCGAGATGTTCACCTACGACGCGGACATGGAATGGGACATCGGCTCGCCGTGGTACCGCCCGACGCGCATCAATTTTTGCGTGAGCGGCGGCGAGTACGGCTGGCGCTCCGGCAGCGGAAAGTGGCCCGCGTATTACGAGGACAGCCTGCCCGCGGTCGTGGACATCGGCCCCGGCTCGCCGACCGGCGTGACCTTCGGCACCGGCGCGAAATTCCCCGCGAAATACCAGCGCGCGTTCTTCGGCAACGACTGGACCTATGGCACGATGTACGCGATCCACTTCACGCCTGATGGCGCGGAGTTCAAGGGGACGAAGGAGGAATTTCTCTCCGGCAAACCGCTGCCGCTCACGGACGTGGTGATCAGCCCGCAGGACGGCGCGATGTATTTCGCCATTGGCGGACGCGGCGCACAGAGCGCCGTGTATCGCGTGACGTACGTGGGGAAGGAATCCACCGCGCTGGCCGCGCCCTACGCGCTCACGCCGGAAATGAAGCAGCGGCACGAACTGGAAAAACTCCACGAGGAGGGCACGGGCCCCGGCGCGATTGACAAGGCGTGGCCTTTCCTCGCGAGCGCGGATCGCTACCTGCGCTTCGTCGCGCGCGTCGCCATCGAGCGCCAGCCCGTGAAGCTGTGGGCCGCGCGCGCACTCGCGGAAAAGGACACGCAGGGGAAAATCGAGGCGATGATCGCGCTCGCCCGCGTCGGGCGGACGGAAAACCACAACCCGCAGGAAATGCGCAAGCCCGCGCCCGGCACTTCGTCCGGCGCAGTCGGCCCCGCGAATGCGGAGGACGCGAAATTGGAGGCGCAGATCCTCGCAGTGCTCGACAGCGTTGATTTCGCGAAGCTCGACTTTGACCACCAGCTCCAGCTCGTGCGGGCGTATCAGCTTGCATTCGCGCGCCTCGGGAAACCGGACGCCGCCGCGTGTGCAAAGGAAGCCGCGCACCTCGACCCGCTCTACCCGCAGGCGAATCCGTTCCTGAACCGCGAGCTGGCGCAGGTGCTCATCTTCCTCGGCTCGAAGAGCGTCGTGGCAAAGACACTTGGCCTCGTGGCCACTGCGAGCGAAGACCCGAGCCTCATCGCGACGGACGAACTGCTCGCGCGGAATCCGAACTACGCGCGGGCATTTGAAAGCACGAAGGAGACCCGGCCGAATCTCCAGCAGATCGCGCTCATGCTGTCGCTGCGCAACGCGCGTGCCGGGTGGACGCCGGAGCTGAAGAAGACGTTCTTCTCGTGGTTCCCGCGCACGCGTGCGTGGCATGGCGGAAACAGCTTCCCGAAATTCATCGAGAACATCCGCACCGAGGCGCTCGCGAATTTTGTTCCCGAGCCCGCCGAGCGCACCGCCCTCGACGAGCTCTCGAAAAAAGCGCCGCCCGCACCGCCGGCAAACGTCGTGATGCCGAGAGGCCCCGGCAAAGCCTGGACGACGGAAGACGTCGTCGCGCTCACACAGGGCGGACTGCACGCGCGCGATTTCGCACAGGGCAAGGCGATGTTCACCGCGACGCTCTGCGCGCGCTGCCATCACTTCAACGGCGAAGGTGGCAACATTGGCCCCGACCTCACCGGCGCGGGGAATCGCTACACGATGCACGATCTCGCGGAGAACATCATCGAGCCGTCGAAGGTCATCAGCGATCAATACGGCACCGACCAGATCGAGCTGAAGGACGGAGGCCTCGTCGTGGGCCGCGTCGTCGTCGAGGAAAACGGAAAGCTCTTCGTGATGGCGAACCCCTTCGCGCCCGACGATCTCACCGCCGTGCCCTCCGCGAACGTGAAGGGCCGCACGGTCTTCAATGTCTCAATGATGCCACCCGGCCTCATCAATACGCTGAACAAGGACGAACTGCTCGACCTGATTGCATACTTGGTGAGTGGCGGGAATCCGAAGGATAAGGCGTTTCAGAAATAGCGCGCGCGGTGTAGAATCCGCATGTCCCCGAAATCCGCAGCCATGCAAAACGCGAAAGTTTTCTCGTCCGCAGCGGTGACGTCGCATCTGGAAAATGAATCCGCACGAAATGCGACTGGCAGTGTTCGGGTAGGGTGGGCGTCCCGCGTGACACACCGGAATACCCAAGGCGATCCCTCGCGGGAATATGATCTTGCGACGTCCGCCGTTCGAGGCGGGACGCCTCGGACGGCGGGCGGGACGCCCACCCTCTCCGTTGCACGCCTCTTCCGTGCCGCGCGCGGACTTTCATTTGCCACGCTCGGACTTGCGCTCGTGCTCGGTACGGGCGCATCGCACGCCGCGGAGAAGGTTTCCTTCAACCGCGACATCCGGCCGATCCTCTCGGACATCTGCTTCAAGTGCCACGGGCCGGATGTCTCGAAAATCAAAGGCGGGCTGCGGCTCGACAACAAGGAGTCGGCGTTGAAAGGCGGCGACTCCGGCCCGGCGATCGTGCCGGGCAAGCCGGAGGAGAGTGAAGTCTTCAAGCGGCTCATCACGCACGATGCCGATGATCTCATGCCGCCGAAGAAGAGCGGCAAGACGCTGACGAGCGCGCAGATTGATTCCTTTCGCCGCTGGATCGCGGAGGGCGCGGAATATCAGGGGCACTGGTCGTTCATCGCGCCCGTCGCTATCGACGTGAGGAGGCAGGCTGATCAGGCGATGGCCGCGGCGAAAAGTGCCCGCCTCCTTCCGTCGTCGGCTACGAATGTGATTGATGCCTTTGTGCTCGCGCGGCTCGAAAAGGAGAACCTCAAGCCGCAGCCCGAGGCTGCGAAGGAAACGCTCATCCGCCGCGTGACCCTCGACCTCACGGGCATCCCGCCGACTCCTGCGGAAGTGGACGCATTCCTCGCGGACAAATCTCCGAACGCCTACGAGAAGGTCGTGGATCGGGTGCTCGCGTCGCCGCGCTACGGCGAGCACATGGCGGCGCGCTGGCTCGACATGGCGCGGTACGCGGACAGCAACGGTTTCCAAAGTGATACGCAGCGGCACATGTGGCACTGGCGCGACTGGGTCATCGGCGCGTTCAACCAGAACAAGCCGTTCGATCAATTCACCATCGAGCAGCTCGCGGGCGATCTCATTCCGAATGCCACGCGCGAACAGATCGTCGCGACGGGATTCAATCGCAACCACCGGCTGAACGGCGAGGGCGGGCGCATCGTCGAGGAGTGGTTCGCGGAGACGGTGATCGATCGCGTCGAGACGACCGGCCTCACTTGGATGGCGCTCACTTTCAACTGCTGCCGCTGCCACGATCACAAATACGATCCGATCTCGCAGAAGGAGTTCTATCAGCTCTTCGCCTATTTCAATTCCAACAACGAGAATGGCGTGCTCGATGAGTTTGGCGGCGCAGGCAGATCGCGGCGCGGCGGAAATTCGCGCCCCGCACTCCCACTGCCCACGCCGGAGCAGGAGGTGCAGATCGCAAAATTCGACAAGGCCGTGAAGGACGCCGAGGCGCGCGTGGCCGCAGCGGCGAAGGAACTCCCGGCGGCGCAGGCGGCGTGGGAGCCGAAGTTCCGCGCCGAGATGAAGGGCGGCATGACGGTGTGGACGGTGCTCGATCCGAAGGAAGTGCGGAGCGACGGCGGCACGACTTTTACGCGGCAGTCCGATGGCTCATGGCTCGCGGGCGGGACGAATCCGCCGCACGACATCTACACCGTCATCGCGCCAATTCCCGCGGGCACATTCAGCGCGGTGATGCTCGACGCGCTGCCCGATCCATCTCTGCCAAACCAGAGCCTCGGCAGAAACTCGAACGGCAACTTTGTGCTCACGGATGTGATCGCGGAGATCAATGCACCGGGCCTCGCGAAGCCGCTCGTCGCGGATTTCAATCGCGCCGAGGCGGACTACAACCAGCCGGGCTACGAGGTGAAATTGATCGTCGAGGACAAGCCGAAGCGGGGCAAGGGCGCGAAGAACCGTCGCGGCTGGGCGGTGGACGGCAACGACCCGGCGAAGCGCGTGGCGCGCAAGGCGATGTTTGTCGCTGCGACGCCGCTGACCGTGCCGCCGAACGCGACCATCTCCATCTCGCTGCGCCATGACGCGATCAGCTCGCACAACATCGGGCGCTTCCGACTTTCCACGTCGTCGCTGCCTGCCGCTGCGCTGAAACTCGACGGCGCGAAAGTGCCGCCAGCGATCGTCGCAGCACTGAACGCGGAGCCGGCGAAACGCACGCCCGTGCAGCTCACGGAGCTTGCGAAATTTTTCCGCGAGAGCACGGACACCCCAGTGAAGCGCGCGGAGGTCGCGATCGTTGCGGCGAAGAAGGCGCTCAACGCGCTGGATGCGGAAGTCGAAAATACGATGGTGATGGAGGAAATCGCGCAGCCGCGTGAGGCGCACATTTTGAAACGCGGCGAATACGACAAGCCGGGCGACGTCGTGCCTCGCGCGCTGCCCGCCGTGATGCCGCCGCTGCCCGTGGGTGCGCCGAATAATAGGCTCGGCTTCGCGAAGTGGCTCGTGAGCGGCGAGCATCCGCTGACCGCGCGCGTGTGGGTGAACCGCGAGTGGGAGCGCTTTTTCGGCACGGGGCTCGTGAAGACTTCGGAGAATCTCGGCTCGCAGTCCGAGTGGCCGAGCCATCCCGAACTCCTCGACTGGCTCGCGACGGAATTTGTGCGGCTGAAGTGGGACATGAAGGCGATGCAGAAGCTCATCGTGACGAGCGCGACGTACCGGCAGTCGTCGCGCGTCACGCCGGGACTGATCGCGAAGGATCCCGAGAACCGGCTGCTCGCGCGCGGGCCGCGTTTCCGCCTGAGCGCGGAGGCGCTGCGCGACCAGGCGCTGGGGATCAGCGGGTTGCTCGTGGAGAAAATCGGCGGGCCGAGCGTGAAGCCCTACATGCCGGCGGCGGTGTGGGACGAGACGAGCGTCTATGGCGACATGCGGAACTACAAGGAGGACACCGGCGAGGGACTTTACCGCCGCACGCTTTACACGATTTGGAAACGCACGGCAGCGCCGCCGACGATGACGCTGTTCGATTCGCCGTCGCGCGAAATCTGCACGGTGAAACGCTCGCGCACGAACACGCCGCTGCAGGCGCTCACGCTGCTGAACGAGGTGACCTACGTCGAGGCCGCGCGCATCCTTGCGCAACGCATGATCGCCGAGGGCGGCTCGACGCCGGAGCAGCGGATCGCATGGGCATTCCGTCTCGCGACGTGCCGCGCGCCGCGCGCGGACGAGGTGAAAGTGCTCGCCGACGGACTCGCGAAGCGCACCGCGCGGCTGCAGCAGTCGCCGGATGAGGCGGCGAAAATCCTCGCGGTCGGCGCGGCGAAGGCGGATGCGAAGTTCCGCGCGGTGGAACTTGCGGCATACACGGGCACGGCGAACGTTCTGCTGAATCTCGATGAGGTCGTCACGCGTGAGTAGACGAATGGCGATGCATCGGGGCAGGGTGGGCGTCTCGCCTGCCGTGCCGCGCGTCTCGCGTGGCACATGCGGGGACGACCTGTGTTCTTTTCGAATCATGTGTTCAGCGTTGCCCGATGTTCGACGCGGGACGCGGCGAACGGCGGGCGGGACGCCAACCCTACCCGAGAACGTCCGTCTTTCATTCGCTGCCGAAATTGTTTCCGAATAACCAACTCATGATCCAGCCACGCACTCCGTCTCTCCCGTCGCTCGCACTTGCTGCCGCACTCGCAGCGACGCCCGCCTTTTCCGCCCCCAATGCCAAGCCAGCACCGGCGAGCGCGACCATGAGCACACTCACGCCCGCGCCAATCCTGCCCGCGGGGCAGGCGACTCCGTTGGCGAAGCAGGTACCGATGCTTTCGCCTGACGAGGAGCTGAAGACGATCCAGCTCCCCGCGGGCTACCGTCTCGAACTCGTGCTGAGCGAGCCGGACATCAAGGAGCCGATGGCGATCGCGTTCGATGGGAATGGGCGGATGTACGTCGTCGAGATGCGCACTTACATGCAGGACATTGACGGCACGGGCGAACTCGATCCGAAGAGCCGCGTGTCGCGCCACGAGAGCACGAAGGGGGATGGGAAATTCGACAAGCACACGGTTTTTGCGGATGGCCTCGTGGTGCCGCGCATGGTGCTGCCGCTGCAGGATTCGGTGCTCATCGGCGAGACGAATACGAATGATGTGAACGAATTTCGCGACAAGAACGGCGACGGCGTGTCGGATGAGAAGAAGCCGTTCTTCGAGGGCGGCCCGCGCGGCGGAAACATGGAGCATCAGCCGAGCGGGCTGGTGTGGGCGATGGATAACTGGATCTACACGACCTACAACGCTTACCGCCTGCGCTGGAATCCGAAGGGCGCGCCGCTGAAGGAACCAACTGCGCCGAACGGCGGGCAGTGGGGACTTTGCCAGGATGATTTCGGCAAGCTGTGGTTTTCGAATGCGGGCGGCGAGAAGGGCGTGTGGAATTTCCAGACGCACGTCGCATACGGCGCAATCAATGTGCCGAGCCAGTGGGACGATTCTTGGATGACGGTGTGGCCGCTGGTGGGCGTGTTCGATGTGCAGGGTGGAAAGGGGCGGCATCGCGACGATGGGACGCTGAATCATTTCACGGCGTCGTGCGGGCAGGAGATTTTCCGCGGTGATCGGCTGCCTGCGGAAATGCGCGGCAATGTGTTTTTGCCGGAGCCGGTCGGGCGGATGATTCGGCGCGGCATTGTCGAGATGAAGGACGGCATCACGACGCTGAAGAATCCGTATCCGCAGTCGGAATTCATCCGCAGCACGGATCTGAATTTCCGCCCGGTGAACATGACGACGGGGCCGGATGGCTGCCTCTACATCGTGGATGCGTATCGCGGGATCATTCAGGAGGGGAATTGGGTGAAGGCTGGATCGTACCTGCGTCCGCAGGTGGAGCGGAACGGACTGCAGAACAACACGAACCACGGGCGCGTGTGGCGGCTCGTGCACAAGGATTTCACGCCCGGCCCGCAGCCGAGGATGCTCGATGAAAAATCCGCGCAGCTCGTGGCGCACCTCGAGCATCCGAATGGTTTCTGGCGTGACACTGCGCAGAAATTGCTCGTTGTGCGGCAGGATCAGTCTGTCGTCCCGGCGCTGCAAACGATGGCGCGCACGAGCAAGAACCCGCTCGCGCGCATGCACGCAATGTGGACGCTCGAAGGGCTCGGCGCGCTCGACGCGGCGCTCGCGCGGGAGAAGCTGAAGGACGAAAATCCGCGCGTGCGTGAAAATGCAATCCGCGCGACGGAGTCGCTGATCAAGGCGGGCGACAAGACGCTGGCAGCGGACATTTCCGCGCTGGCGAACGACACGGATCCGAACGTCGTCATTCAGGTGATCGGGACGGCGAAGACGATGAATTTTCCCGAATGGGAAAAGTTTGCGCAGCTCACGATTGCGGCGAGCAAGTCGGCGGGCGTGCAGGAAATCGGCAAGGCGCTGATCACGTCCTCGAAGCCGATGGACGCGAATGTTTTCAGCAAGGAGCAGATCGTGGTGCTGAAAAAGGGCGAGGCTATTTTCAAGGAGCTGTGCTTCGCGTGCCACGGATTCGACGGCAAGGGGATGCCGATGCAGGGGCAGGCCGCTGGCGTGACGATGGCGCCGCCATTTGTCGGATCGAAGACGGTGAGCGGTCATCGCGATGGGCCGGTGCTCGCGCTGCTGCACGGCCTCACCGGGCCGGTGAATGGCAAGACGTATGAGGCGCAGATGGTCTCGATGGCGGGCAATTCCGACGACTGGATCGCGTCGGTCGCGAGCTATGTGCGGAACAGTTTTGGCAACAGCGGTGCATTCGTGACACCGGACGAAGTGAAGCGCCTGCGCGCGGCGACGAAGGATCGCACGCAGCCGTGGACGCAGAAGGAACTCCTCGACGCGCTGCCGAAGCCGCTGGGCGATGCGAAAAAATGGAAGCTCACCGCGAGCGTGAATCCGCAGGGCTGCAGCGCCGCGACCGACGGCGATGCGACGACGCGCTGGGACACGCACAGTTTTCAGACGCCGGGCCAGTGGTTCCAGATCGAGCTGCCCTCGGAGACGGAAGTCGCGGGCGTGCGGCTCGACGCGACGAAGTCGGCGAATGATTTTCCGCGCGGCTTCAAGGTCGAGGTGAGCAGCGATGGCGCGAAGTGGAGCAAGCCCGTCGCTGAGGGAAAAGGCAGCGGGCCGATCACGGATATCCCGTTTGCGCCGGTGAAGGCGAAGTTCATCCGCATCACGCAGACCGGAGCGGTGCAGGGTAAATTCTGGAGCATCCACGAACTTGCGGTTCTGAAATCGGGCGGGAAGTTTTGAGCGTTGCGCGTCGGTGCGGCTTTGCGTGTGAACGCTCGGACGTGCGTGAGATCCGCGAATGCTCCTGCTTGAACCGCAGAAGGGCTGCGGAGATTCTCGTCGTAAATGTGGAATGTGGCGTTATTCCTACTTTGTGAGGGATACCCCTCCACCTCACGCAACATCCCCGCAGCCATGAAACGTCTCGTCCTTTCCGCCTCGCTCGCAGCCTGCTCCGTCCTCGTCTGGACAGCCACCGCCTCCGGTGCGAAGCCGGGCAAAAAACAGCAGCCGCTGCAGCCGGCGCCCGCGCCTTCGGCTTTGCCGTCGAAACCCGCACCGGCGGAATCGAAGCCGATGTCCGGCGAAATGCCTTCGGCGTGGCGCACGTGGAGCGATCCTTCGGGGAAGACGATCGAGGCGGCGTTTGCGTCACTTTACGGAAATGTGGTCACGATCCAGACGCATGAAGGGCAGACGTATCAGATCAATCTGATGAATCTCGTGCCGGCGGATCGTGCCTTTGCCTATGACTATGCGAAGAAGCTGCGGGCGCGCTCTTTCGCCGATGATTACGTGAAGAAGGCGGCGTATCAGATCGATTATCTGATCGGCTCGACGCTCGTGAAGAATGGCAAGCAGTTCAACGCGGAGGCGACGGACGAGCAGTTTGTGCGGCGCATTTACCTCGATGCCGTCGGCCGGATCCCGACCGCAGTGGAGGCGTCCACTTTCCTCGCGGACACGACGCCGACGAAGGAGAAGCGGGCGAAGCTAATCGACAAGCTGCTCTTTTCGCCGGGCTACACGATGCAGATGTACAATTGGATGGGCGACATGCTGCGCGTGAAGGACACGTTCGGAAAAAATGTGCCGGCCTTCACTTTTCAGGACTGGCTGAAGGATCAGCTCCACGCGGATCGCACGTGGGATGCGCTCGTGCGCACGATGCTCACGGCGGATGGCAAGCTGTGCGACAACGGCGCGGTGGGCTTTCTCGAATACGATGCGCAGATGCCGCTCGATGGCGTGTCGAATTTGCTCACCACTTTTCTCGGCGCAAACGTCGCGTGCGCGCAGTGCCACGACCACCCGCTCGCGGATTGGAAGCAGCGTGATTTTTACCAGATGGCGGCGTTCTTCGGCGCGGCGGACGGAGTCGACGAAAAGATGCTCGGCGCGGGCAAGCGGCTCGCGAAGGGCGGGAAGGGACAGGCGGCTTCCGGATTGCCGAAGGGGCAGGTGCAGCTCATCGCGAACGCGAATGCGTACCGCATGGAGGACACAAACAAGCAGCACCTCACTTTTCCGAAGGACTACAAATACAGCGATGTGAAGCCGAGTTCGGCGGTCACGCCCACGCTCATCATGTGGAGCAAGGCCGACGCGAAGAACCCGGCGTATCGCGTGGACACGACGAATCCGGCGCAACTGCGCGCGGAATTTGCGAAGTGGATGACGAGCCCGGGCAACCCGCGCTTTGCGGCGAACATCGCGAACCGTGTGTGGAAAAAAGTCTTCGGCCTCGCGGTGCAGGAACCGGTGTCGGACCTCGATGATCCGACGAAGGCGAGCAATCCCGCGCTGCTCGCGCACCTCGCGACGATCGTGAAGGCGGGCGCATTTGACCTGCGCGAATTCCAGCGCGTGCTGTTCAATTCGCAGACGTACCAGCGCGCGGCGAGCACTTCGCCGGACTTGGAAAAAGGCCCGTATCTTTTCCCCGGCCCGCTCGTGCGCCGCATGACGGCCGAGCAGGTGTGGGACAGCCTGATGGTGCTCAGCGCCGGATCGGATGTGGACAACATGATCCTGCGCCGCGGCGAGGACGAGAAGTTGATGTCGCTGCCGGGCAATGCGGTGACGGCGGAGAATTTCAAATACGTGATCGAGCGCATGGGCAGCTCCGGCGCGGTGATGGGCGGAGGAAAAAAGAAAGCCGGCGGGGGCAGCGAGAAAGGACTCATCGCGGAGTACCAGGGCGGGAAGCCGCAGCAGCGTTTCGGCATGATCCTCGCCCGCGCGAGCGAACTGCCGCAGCCCGCGGCGGAGACGCATTTCCTGCGGCTCTTCGGCCAGAGCGATCGGCTGATCGCGGACACGAATACGACCGACGGCAGCGTGCCGCAGGCGCTCATGCTCATGAATGGCAGCGCAGGCAAACTCGTCAGCGAGACAAATTGCGCGGCGGTAGTCGCGGCCGGCAACGCGGAGACGCCCGACGCGAAAATTGACTCGTTGTATCTCTCATTCCTCGCCCGCAAGCCCACCGCCATGGAGCGCCCCGCCGCGACCAGCGCGCTGACGACCGGCCTCGGCATCACCGACATCGCGTGGACGCTGGCGAACACGCGCGAGTTTCTTTTCATCCAATAATTCACCCCACACCCATCCCCATGAATCCTGATTCTCTCCGCGATCCCATCGAGCGCCGCACCTTCGTCGAGCGCTGCGCGCGCTACGCATTCGGCCTCACCGTGCTGCCGGTTTTCGCCGGGCGCGCATTTGCCGTGGCGGAAAAATCCGCCGTCGCCACGGCGATCACTTCGGCGGCGCGCGGCGCGGGCTTTGGCAAGGCGAAGCACGTCATCTTCCTCGAGTTGCAGGGCGGGCTCAGCCACATTGATTCGTTCGATCCGAAGACCGGCGAATCGAAAGGCCCCGGCGCTCCGATTTCGACGAAGGCGGACTTTCAGCTCACCGAATATCTGCCTGAGACGGCGAAGATCGCGGACAGGATCACCGTCATCCGCTCGATGACCGCGAAGGTCGGCGTGCATGCCAACGCGCAGTATCTCATGCGCACCGGCTACGAAAAACGCGGCACGATCGTGCATCCGATGCTCGGCGCATGGGCGCAGAATTACCTCGGAAAAAGCCACAAGACGCTGCCCTCGACGGTGTGCGTGAACCGCCCCGCGAATCACGGCAACGGATATTTTCCCGCGGCGTTTTCACCGCTGCCGATCCTCGATCCGGATCAGGGGCTGGTGAATTCCGCCTCGCCGGTCTCCGCGGATGTGCAGACGAAACGCATCGGCCTGCTCGAGCAACTCGACGCGACTTTCGGCAAAAAAATGGCGGACGAAAATGTGAAGGCGTACGGCGATTTTTACGACACGACGCTCGAGCTCATGAAGAGCAGCGACCTGAAGGCCTTCGACATCGCGTCCGAGCCGGCGGCGATGCGCGACAAATACGGGCGCAACAAATTCGGCCAGGGCTGCCTGCTCGCGCGGCGGCTGATCGAAAATGGCGTGCGCTTCGTGGAAGTGTCGAGCGGCGGGTGGGACATGCACAAGCAACTCGCCGACAGCATGGAGGATCGCGGCGGGGAATTTGACCGCACTTTCGCCGCGCTGATCAGCGATCTCGATGCGCGCGGTCTGCTCGATTCGACGCTCGTGGCCGTGACCACGGAGTTCGGCCGCAAGCCGAGTTTCGACGGCGGCGGGCGCGGGCATCATCCGCTGGCCTTCAGTACCGTGCTCGCGGGCGGCGGGGTGAAGCGCGGCTACGTCCACGGCGCGAGCGATCCGACGGGCTACGAGCCGGCGGACAAGGCGATGACCGTGGGCTCATTCCACGCGACGATCGGCTGGGCCGCGGGCTTGCCGCTTGAGCAGGAAATCATGACGCCGAGCGGACGTCCGATGAGTGTGGGGAACAAGGGCAAGCCGGCACCGGGTGTGTTTGCGTAGGCGGCGATCCCACTCGCAGGCGTGCCCGGCACGGTGCGGACGCGATCTTCGGCTCGCGCCTGTTGGCGCCTGATTTTCTTTTGCCCAACGATGAGTCGCGCTGCACGGTAGTCACCGTCACTCCACGACGATGAACTGCAACGATCCCGCGTTCCTTTCCCTCACCGCTGCGCAACGCATGGCGGTTTCGCGCCGCACGTTTTTGAAACAGTCGGCCGGCGGCATCGGGCTCGCGGCGCTCGGTTCACTGCTCGACCCGTCGCTGCGGGCAGCGGGAGTTCCGTCGGCGTTCCCGAATTTCCCGCCGAAGGCGAAACGCATCATCTATCTGTTTCAGTCGGGCGCGCCGTCGCAGATGGATCTCTTTGATCCGAAGCCGCAGCTCGCGACGAAGCGCGGCGAGGATTTGCCGGACTCGATCCGCAAGGGACAACGCCTCACGACGATGACGAGCGGGCAGAAAAAATTTCCCGTCGCGCCGAGCATTTTCAAATTCGCGCAACACGGGAAAGGCGGCGCGTGGCTGAGCGAACTGATGCCGCACATGGCGAAAGTCGCGGATGAGTTTTGCGTGGTGCGATCGCTTTTCACCGAGGCGATCAACCACGATCCGGCGATCACTTTCTGCCAGACGGGATCGCAGCTCGCGGGACGCCCGAGCATCGGCTCGTGGGTCGGTTACGGGCTCGGCAGCGAGAACAAGGATCTGCCCGCGTATGTCGTGCTCACGTCGTTTGGCACGGGGCGCAAAGACGACCAGCCGCTCTACGATCGGCTGTGGAGTGCGGGCTTTCTGCCGTCGAGGTATCAGGGCGTGAAATTCCGCAACAAGGGCGACCCGGTGCTCTACCTTTCCAATCCTCCCGGCATGGATCGCGAGTCGCGCCGCGAGACGCTCGACGAACTTGCGGCGCTGAATGGAAAACATTTTGACGCACTCGGCGATCCGGAAATCCAGACGCGCATTTCGCAATATGAGATGGCGTTTCGCATGCAGACGAGCGTGCCGGAGCTGACGGACATCTCGAAGGAGCCGCGGCACGTCCTCGACATGTACGGCCCCGAGGTGAAGACGCTCGGCACCTACGCTTCGAACTGCCTGCTCGCGCGCCGGCTCGCCGAGCGCGACGTGCGTTTCGTGCAGCTCTTTCACATGGGCTGGGATCACCACGGCGGTCTGCCGAACGCGATCAGGGGCCAGTGCAGCGACACCGATCAGCCGACCGCCGCGCTCCTCACGGATCTGAAGCAGCGCGGCTTGCTCGATGACACGCTCATCGTCTGGGGCGGGGAATTCGGCCGCACGATCTACTCGCAGGGTACGCTCACCGAGACGAACTACGGACGCGATCACCACCCGCGCTGCTTCACCGTCCTGCTCGCGGGCGCGGGTGTGCGGAAGGGAATCACGCACGGCGAGACCGACGACTATTGCTACAACATCGTCCGCGATCCCGTGCATGTGCATGACCTGAATGCGACGATCCTGCACCTCATGGGCGTCGAGCACACGAAGCTCACGTACCGCTACCAGGGCCGCGACTTTCGCCTCACGGATATCTCGGGCGAGATCGCAAAGCCGCTGCTGGCGTAGCAGCACGGTGGAGCGGGCGCTCCGGGCACACTTCGGGGTCGGCTCCGAACTGGCGATCGGAAACGCGCGGCGGAGCGCGCGTTCCACCGGGTGCGTGTCTTTCGGGCAAAAGAAAACGCCCCGGCTTTTACACCGGGGCGTTTTGAATTTTTAACGCGGGATTCCGCGTCAGGCGTGGCCTTGGCAGGCCAGCTTAGTAGCGCTGGTAATCGCGACGGCCACCGCCGCCGCCACCACCGCCGCCGCCGCCGAAGGAGCGGCGCTGTCCGCCGCCACCACCACCACCGCCGCCGCCGCCTGCTTCACGCGGGCGAGCTTCGTTGACGGTGAGGGCGCGACCGCCGATCTGCTTGCCGTTGAACATTTCGATGGCCTTCTTGGCCTCTTCGGCCGTGCCCATCGTGACGAAGGCGAAGCCGCGGGACTTGCCGGTCATGCGATCCTGCATGAGGGCTGCTTCCGTGACGGTGCCTGCTTCTTTGAAGAGGTCTTCGAGTTCGATTTCGAGGGTCTCAAAAGAGAGATTCCCAACGTAGAGTTTGCTGTTTGACATGTGTTTGTTTCTGCAACTTGCGGAGTCTTTCTGCGGATGTTTCCGACTATCGGATTTCAAACTGCCAAAGGAAGCTCTGCGATTAACACCGCACTGCAAACACAACTAGCAATCTACCAACGCCCAAAGGGGCTCTGAACTTGCGAGGCGGAGTAGAGACACAATCTCAGGGAACGCAAGGGCTTTCTTTTTCACCATGGCATCCGGGCGGCGGATCACTTCGCCAGCTTGCGGAAATATCGCCGGTGATCCGCGAGGCGCTTTTCCAAAGTGGCGCGCAGTTCGCGACTCGGATCGGCAGGCGTGGCGCTGGCGGCGGCGGCGCACAGGCGCGCCATGCCGAGCGTGTCCTCCACGCTCACGTACTCCGCTGCGATGCGATCGCCGGGGCCGCAATTGTGGTAATTGCCGAGCGCCACGCACATCGCGGCGGTGCGGTAGCCGTAGAGCGCGTAGGCCGTGGCCTCGCACGTGCCGCCCTGCATGAGCGCGCGCTGGTGCGGGATGCCGGCGGCTTTCGCGGCGGACTGAAGCTGCGCGGTCGCGGCGGAATCGAAGACGCTCGTGCGGTCGCCGACGCGGATGATCGGGCCGCCGCCGATTCTCACGGGGCCGCCTTTCACGCTGCTGGTTTCCAGCGAGACGACGGTAACGCTTTTCGGCAGGCGCGCGCTTTTTGCCAGCTCGATCGCGCCGATGAAGCCGACCTCCTCCGCGCGGGTGAAAAGTCCCCACGCGGCGCAAGGCGCGCCGGTGGCTTCGAGTTCGCGCAGTGCGGCGACGATGGCCGTGCAGCCGATCAGATCATCGCACGCGCGTGAGCGGATGCGCCCGGCGCGGACTTCGCACGCGGGCAAATCCCACATGCGGAATGCGCCGAATTTCCGCGTCCGCGGTTTTTTCTTCAGGTAGCGCTCCGGCACGCCGCCGAGAAAATCGCGCCCGACGTACGCGGGATGATCCATGTGGGCGGCGAAGGCGAAGCGCGGCGCTTTCGCAGTCAGCGCTCCGCCGCTTCCCCGGCGGTAATGCGCGAGCAGATTGCCGAAGCGATCCTCGGTGAGCGTGATGTGCGCGCAGTCCGCGAGCAGCGCGCGGATTTCGCGCCGGACCGCATCTTCGTGAAAAGGCGCGGTCGGCTGCGAGAGGATGCGGTGCGCGATGCGGAGGATTTCGGGAGTGTCCATGGAGCCGCGTCATTTCAAAGCGCCGCGCCACTCGCGCCGCAACCGCAAACGTGGAAAGCGCTCGCTGCCTTCCATCTTCCTGCGTAATCCAAAAAGTCCGCCGCGCCCGCGCCCGCACTTCATGTCCCCCGCCAAAAGAATCCGCCATTTTTTCGAGATCGCCCTCTGCCGGCTTCTCGCGTGGTGGATTCCGCATCTCACGCGCTTGAGTTGCGTGCATCTCGCCAACGGCCTCGGCGCCGTCGCCTTCATGCTCGATCGCCGCGGCCGCGCCGTCGCGCTGGAAAACGTGCGCTGCGCCCTCGGCTCGTCGCTCACGGAGGGACAGCGCCGCGAAATCGTCCACGCGAGCTACCGCAATTTCGCCCGCACGATGGTGGATCTTTTCTGGTCGCCCGCGCTTGCGCGTCCGGAAAACCGGCACTTTCTCCGCGTCCACGGCTGGGAGGCGCTGAACGAACGCGCAGCCCGCGAGAGGCGCGGGATCATCTACGTCTCGCTGCACGCGGCGAATTGGGAATGGTCGAGCCTCTCGTGCAGCTTCGGCGGCCCGGGCGCGATCGCGGTCGCCGAGCATTTTAAAAATCCCGGCCTCAACGCCATTTTTAAAACCCTGCGCGAAGTCACCGGCCAGACGATCATCCCGCAGGAAAACTCGATGCTCCGCATGTTGCGCACCGTGAAGCGCGGCGGTCGCGCGGCCTTCCTCGCGGACCTCAGCGTCGCGCCCACGCAGGCGGCGACCATCGTGCGCGCGTTTGGCCTGGAAATGAGCGCCAGCATCCTCCACGCGGTGCTCGCGCAGCGGGCCGATGCGCTCATCGCGTGCGTGCATACTTTTTCCCATTCCGACGGCTCGTGCGATGCGCGCGTGAGCGTCCTCGATCATCCCGCCCATGCGACGCTCCGCGAAATCGCGCAGGCGTGCTGGGATCATTTCGAGCCGAGCCTCCGCCGCGATCCTGGGCTCTGGCTCTGGCCCTACAAACATTTTCGCAACAAGCCTCACGCCACCGCGATCGAGTATCCATTTTACGCGAAAGAATGGGACGCCTTCGACAAACTGCGCGCGGAATCGCAGCCGCCCGCCGACGGCGTTTGACAAGCGCGCCGTTTCGCCTTTTCCTCCGCGCCGCATGAAAAACCTTCTCAAATCCATCCTCGCCTGCACCGGCATCGTGTTCCTCGCGAGTTGCGCCAGCACCGGCGGTTCCTACTCCGCCCGCGCGCTCGCGCCGCACAATCCCTCCGCGGTGCGCGTGAAAGTCTCCACCTCCACGCAGAACATCTACGTGATGGAAGGCAGCCGCATGCTCATGGCCGTGCAGGGCTGCGTCGGTGCCCACGGCGCGACCGGATCGGGTCACTACACCATCATCGAAAAAAACAAGACCAAGCGCCGCGCGAGCGAGCCGGATGCCGGCTATCCGATGGCCTACTGGTGCTCATGGAAACCCGCCTACGGCTTCCATGAGGGCTTCGTTCACCCGAATCCCCGCACGCACGGCTGCATCCGCATGCATCGCGAGGCCGCCGCGCGCTTTTTCGCCCTCGTGAAAATCGGCACGCCCGTGGACATCGCATCGTCGCAGCCGGAGGACGCCACGTATGGCAAATCCGTCCGCAAGCTCGATCAGTCACGCGACCCCGATCCGCCGCGCTCGTACATGCTCTCCGCCGCGTGGTTCAAGGATCCCGCCGGCCCGCTGCTCGTGAACGAATAGCCGTCCGCCCGACTCGTTTTCAAAGGCGTCCGCGACGAACGTTGCGGACGCCTTTCCTTTTTTCAAACCGCCGCTACCCTTCGCTCAAATGTCCACCACCACGCCTGCGCCCGCACCCGCCAAACGCGTCAATCTTCGCACGCCCGACGTCATGGCCGCCGTGCAGTCGCAGGTCGAGTCGCACTACCGCAGCGCGGTCGTCGAGCGCATCCGCGCCGGCGGCGGCACGCTCACCGTGGACGGCGTGACGGTCCATCTCGCGAAGCAGTTCGGCTTTTGCTACGGCGTCGAGCGCGCCATCGATCTCGCGTACGCGGCGCGGAAAGTTTTCGCCGACAAGCGCGTCTTCATCCTCGGCGAAATCATCCACAACCCCGAGGTGAACCGGCAGATCGCCGACATGGGCGTGGTGAACATCCTCGACAGCAAAGGCGAGGCGAACGTGGACGACATCGGCCCGGAGGATGTCGTGATCGTTCCCGCATTCGGCACCAGCGTGACGACCCTCGCGCGGCTCAAGGAACGCGGCGTGCAGATCGTGGACACGACCTGCGGCGACGTGATGAGCGTCTGGAAACGCGTGAAGCAAAACGCCGCCGAGGACATGACGAGCATCATCCACGGCAAGGCCTCGCACGAGGAGACGCGCGCCACCGCGAGCCGCGCCGTCCACGAGAGCAAGGGCCACTACCTCGTCGTGCTCTCGCTCGATGACACCGATTTCGTCTGCGACTACATCCGCAAAGGCGGTGACCGCGCGGCATTTTTGCAACGCTTCGAAGGCGCGTACAGCCCCGGCTTTGATCCGGACAAACATCTCCGCCGCGTGGGCGTCGCGAACCAGACCACGATGATGCGCGGTGAGACCGAGGAGGTGCAAAAGCGCATCATGGCCGCCGTGCGCGACCGCGACGGCGACACGGGCGTGAAGGAAAACTACCGCTTCTTCGACACCATCTGCGGTGCGACGCAGGAGCGGCAGGACGCGCTGAAGGACATGCTTCAGAAAAAAATGGATCTGCTGCTCGTCATCGGCGGCTACAATTCCTCGAACACCTCGCACCTCGCGGAAATGGGCGAGGCGCTGCTGCCCACGTATTTCATCCGCAACGCCGGCAAGCTCGAATCCCGCGAGCACATCGTGCATTTCAACCAGCACGCGAGCAACGAAGTGACGACGGAAAAGTGGTTGCCCGCCGCGCCCGCGACCATCGGCATCACCGCCGGCGCGAGCTGCCCGAACAATCTGATCGAAGACACGATCCTCAGAATCTTCGAGCTCTACGGCATCCCGCGCGACCGCGTGCTGCCGTAGGCGCGGGCGGAAGCCCGAGTCCGCGCAGTTCCGTGCGCGCCTACGATTCTGCGCCGAGTGCGCGAAAAAATTTCCGCAGCCGTTCGGCCCCCGCGGCGAAACTCACCGATGTCTGCGCGCGAGCCTGCGACGCTTCGACCGCCGCGCGCCACGCCGCATCGTTGTGCAGCACCGTCGTGAGATCCGCACCTTCATCGAACGTTGCCCGATCCACCGCGCCATTTCCGCCGATGCACGGCATCCGGCACAGCAGCGCGTCGCCCGCGACTTGCCCTGGCACGGCGCTCGCATCGAGCTGGAAGACCACGCGGCACTGCGCCATCTCGCGCAGATAGTCGGCGTACGGCAGTTTCCTTTCGATCACGCGCAGCGCAGCGCAGCCGAGCGCATCGAGCTTCTTTCTGCCGGCGCGGCCATCGAGGTTGAAAACCGTCACCGGCACCCCGAGCGCGCTCGCGCGCAGCAGCGCGGCGGCGTGATTGCGCGACGGCACATCCCACTCGCGCGTGCCGATGAAAATGCCCGCGCGTTCCGCGAACGGACGCGAAAAATCCCAGCGCGCATCGTCCACCGGATACGGCGTCGGGATGAACTCCGCCTCCTTCGCGCCGGCTGCGTGGTAGAGCGGGACGAGCTCCGGAGTGCTGCTGAGCGCGCCATCCGCCAGCGCGCAAATTTTCCGGAACATCGCCAGGTTCGCCGCGGAATTGAGCTGCTTCGCCACCTGGTGCTGCCCACTCTCCTTCCACGAAATCACGACCGGGCGTCGGTCCATTTTCAGCGCGCGAAGTGCCGCGAGCGCCGGTTTCAGATCGCTCCGCAGCAGCACCACCACCGCGCGCATTTCCGCCGGGATCGCTTTTGCGTCGCGAAAAAATCCACCGCGCGTGCAGGCCGCGTACGCGTGGTAATTCACCGGCGCATGGCCGCGCCCATCGACCGCGCCAGCTCCATCGGGGAAGCGCTGCTCGGGGTCGCGGCCATCGGGATTGAGCACGGCGAGTTGCATGGGCGGCAGCATACGCAGGAACGCGCACGCACTTCCAAGCGGAAGCGGCGCTCGCCTCTCACTCTTTGTCTTGCTCCTGCTCCTGCTCTCGGAGCTTCCAGGTTGCGGAAGAGAGCAAGAGCAGGAGCAAGACAAAGAGGTAAGAATTGAGGCACATCCGACCTTCGCGTCTTGTCACCACTCCACTGCGCGGCAATACCACGCGGCGCATGTTCCGCATCCCCGCACTCCTGCTGTTCGCCGTCACGATTCTCCGCGCGCAGGATCCGAATGTCCTCGTGTACGGCGCCACGCCCGCCGGCATCGCCGCAGCGATCGCGGCGGCGGAGGACGGTGAAAAAGTGCTGCTCGTCGAGCCGACCGATCGCATCGGCGGGATGATCACTTGCGGACTTTCGCACACGGATTTTCGCACGCGCGAAAGTCTCACCGGCGCGTATCTGAAGTTTTCGCAGCGCGTCGAGCAACACTATCGGGACGCATTCGGCGCAGATTCGCCACAGGTGCGCGACTGCTGGCGTGGCGTCTTTGCCGAGCCAAAGGTGAACCTCGCCGTCTTTGAAAAAATGATCGCCGCGCAGCCGAACATCACGCTCTGGAAAAACCGCCGCGTCTTCGGCGCGCGGCTGTCGGGCGATGCGGAGGGCAGCTCGATCGGGCTCGTCGCGCTGATCGAGAATGACGGGCGCACGACGCTCACCGTGACGGCGGACTACTACATCGATGCGACGTACGAAGGCGATCTGATCGCCGCGGCAAAAGTGCCGTACCGCGTCGGCCGCGAAGCACGCGACGAATACGGCGAGTCGCTCGCGCCGGAGCAGGCGGATGCGCAGTTGCAGGCCTACAATTTCCGCCTCACCGCGACGCAGGATCCCGCAAACCGCGTGATGCCGAAAAAGCCCAAGGGCTATGCGCGCGAGGATTTCGCGGGCGTGCTGCCGCTGTTCAAGAGCGGGAAATTGAAAACGGTTTTTGGTTATCCGAGCGGCTGTCTTTTCAAAGCGCAGACGCCGCCGCTGCCGAATGGAAAATACGATCTGAACGATGTCTCCGGCGGGATCGTGCGGCTGTCGCTGCCGGGAGAAAATCTCGAGTGGCCGGACGGCGGCGGCGGCGCGGCGGTGCGCAGCGCGCCGGAGCCCGCGGTGAAACCGGAGGTGCCATTTTCGCCGACCGCGCTCACGCAGGCGCGGGAGCGGGTCTTCGCCGAGCATCTGCGCTGGGATGTGGGCCTGCTCTACTTTTTGCAAAACGATCCCGCCGTGCCGGCGAAGCTGCGCGACGAGGCGCGCTCATGGGGCTGGTGCCGCGATGAATACGACGACAACGCGCACCTCCCGCCGCAGCTCTACGTGCGTGAGGCTCGGCGGATGATCGGTGCGCATGTCTTCACGGAAAAGGATGCGGATCATGCGGACGGCGACGCGCGCGCGGTGCTGCGGAGCGATGCGATCGCGATGGGGGACTACGGGCCGAATTGCCACGGCACGGCGCATAATGGCCCGCGGATCGGCGGCAAGCACACGGGTGAATTTTACAAGGCCGTCTCGCCGTACCAAATTCCGTACGGCGTGCTCGTGCCGAAGCAGATCGAAAACCTGCTCGCGCCTGGGCCGGTGAGTTCGTCGCACGTCGGATTCTGCGCGCTGCGGCTCGAGCCGATCTGGATGTCGCTCGGCGAAGCCGCCGGCCACGCGGCGCATCTCGCGCATGCGGCTCACACGACGGTGCAGCAAGTGCGCGTGCCGGAACTGCAGGCGCGACTGCACGCGACGGGTGCGGCGACGATCTACGTGAGCGATGTGCCGCCGGGGCACGCGGATTTTGCCGCGGTGCAGTGGTGGGGGACGGCGGGCGGCCTGCACGGTCTCGTGCCGATGCCGGAGAAGCCGGGGCAGCGCGGGAAAAATTTGCACGGGCAGTATTTTGAGGCGTTCCCAAATCACGCGGCGGAACTCGATCGCATGCTCGACGATGCGCTCGCGGAAAAGTGGATCGCGCTCGCGACGAAGCTCGGCCTCGCGACCGGCATGCTGCCGAAAGCCGACGGCAAACTCACGCGCGGCGAATGGCTGCGGAAGGCGTGGGCGAAAAAAATGTAGCGCCGACGACCCGTCGGCATTTTGCGTGCGAACAGGCGCAGGCATGAAGAATCACGAAGCGCTCACGACACGGGGCTCGCACGGTTTTCCGGCATCTCCCCGCCGTGCCGACGAGTCGTCGGCGCCACATTGCTACATCAGCATCAGCGCGGGGGACTCGAGGAGCTTCTTGAGTTCCGCGAGGTAGTTCGCGCCGACTGCGCCGTCCACGACGCGGTGATCCGAACTGAGCGTGATTTTCATCCGCTGGCCGACGACGATGGTGTCGCCGGGACCGACGACGGGCTTTTTCACGATCGCGCCGATGGCGAGGATGAGCGCCTGCGGCGGATTGATGATCGCGCAGAACTGATCGATGCCGTACGCACCGAGATTCGAGACGGTGATCGTGCCGCCGGCGTATTCGTCGGGCTTCAGTTTTTTGTTGCGCGCACGACCGGCGAGATCCTTCACGGCTTCGCTGATTTCGCGCAGCGATTTTTTTTGCGCATCGCGGATGACGGGCGTGACGAGCCCTTCCTCGACGGCGACGGCGACGCTGAGATTCACCGCGCCGTACTGGATGATCGAGTCGCCGGCGAAGCTCGCATTCACCTGCGGCACTTTCTGCGCGGCGGTCACGACGGCCTTCAGCACGAAGTCATTCACGGTGAGCTTCTGCGCGCCCGAGGATTCCGCGGCGGCGTTCGCTTCCGCGCGGAGTTTCATGAGGGGCGCGGCGTCCACTTCGATCGTGAGGTAGAAATGCGGGAGGTGCGTTTTGCTCGAGAGCAGGCGCTCGGCGATGATGCGCCGCATCCCGCTGAGCGGGATGACGGTGTCGCCCGCGCCCGCGGGAATCGGCGGGACGATCGGCACGGAAGGTCCGCCGCCCGCGGAGGAGATGGGCGCATTTTCCACATCGCGCGCGATGATGCGGCCGCCGGGACCGGTGCCGCGCACATTCGAGAGATTTACGCCTTTCGATGCGGCGATCTTTTTGGCAAGTGGCGAAGCCTTCGCACGCGAGCCGGAGGTGGAGGTCGCCGCGCGCGAACCGAGCGCGGAAGCGGCCGCCGTCGTGGCACCCGTCGGCGTCGGCGCGGCCTCCGCGGCGGCGGCTTGTTTCGCGGCGACTTTCGGCGCGGCGCCGTCGGCGGGAGGCTGCTCATTTTTGCCGAGCAGCAGCGCGATCGGCGTGCCGCACGGGACTTTCTGGCCGGCAGCGACGAGGAGTTTGTGGACGATGCCGTCGTCGAAGGATTCCATTTCCATCGTGGCCTTGTCGGTTTCGACTTCGCCGAGGATGTCGCCGGCCGCGACTTTGTCGCCTTCCTTCACGCGCCACTTCAGCAGCGTGCCCTCCGTCATCGTGTCGGCGAGCTTCGGCATTTCGATATATTTGGCCATGGGAAAAAATTCGGTTTTGCGTGTTCGCGCGCGCGGGCGGGAAGGCGGGAGGCATGTAGCGCGAATCGCGGGATTGGGAAACAAAAACTCGGGGCGCGGTGCGGGCCGCATGCGGCGATCGGGAGGAAGAGATTCACGCAAAGGCGCGAAGGCGCTAAGAAGTGGAGCGAGGTGGACAGGGGTGAATTTCCCCGCCAAGCGAATCGATCCCGAATCGTGATGCTTCGCGTCTTCGCGTCTTTGCGTGACCACACTTTTCGGGAATCTTCGGACAGCGGCCGGCGGTGCTGCTCGGATTGCAGGAGCGCTCGGGAGAGCGCGGCCGTGGGAGTCCGAAGCGACGATGCGTGAAATGACTGTTCACCCGGGCGAATGCGCGATTTTCTCCACGCCGTGAACGAAGCCATCGCAGAGCAAGGCGCGCCGCTGACGCCGTCGATCGAGATCGAGCAGCAGGTGATGTTTTTCGACACGGACTGCGGGGGCGTGGTCCACAATCTCGCCTACCTCCGGATGATCGAAACGGCGCGCACGATGCTCGCTGAGCAGATGGGGCTGGGCATGGTGGATCTCGCCGCGCGTGGCATTTATCCGGTGCTGCTGCGCACGGAGGCGGACTATCGCCGGCCGGCGAAATTGAGCGACCGGCTCGTCATCCGCGGGCGGATGGATCGCGTGGAGCGTGCGCGATTTTGGTGCGCCTTCGAGGTCGTGCGGCCCGCGGATGGCGTGCGGATGGTGACGTGCCGGCAGAGCCTCGCGCTGATCCAGATGCCGGAGGGAAAACCGCTGCGGCTGCCCGAGGATTGGGGCACGCGCTTCGCGCATCTGCGCGGAAAATAGCGCGGCTACCGCTGGAGCTGATCCTGCAGGAATTTCACGACCTGCCGGATTTTCTCGTCGGTGGTGATGCGTTCCTTCACGAGGCGGTGCGCGTGGAGCACGGTGCCGTGGTCGCGTCCGCCGAAGGCGTCGCCGATTTCCATGAGCGAGGACTTCGTGAGTTCGCGGGCGATGTACATCGCGATCTGCCGGGGGAAGGCGATGTTCTTCGGACGGCGCTTGCTCGTCATGTCGGCGATGCGCACGTCGAAATGCTCGGCGACGCGCTTCTGGATCGTATCAATGTTCACGCTGCGCCGCGCCTCCTCCTGGAGGAGATCCTTCAGGAGCATTTCCACGCGGTCGGGCGAGGGATTGCCGCCGCTGAGGGAGATGAACGACGCGACGCGCATGAGCGCGCCCTCGAGCCGGCGGATGTTCGTGCGGATGCGCTCGGCGAGGAATTTGATCAGCTCGGGATCGATCTTCACCCCGAGCGCGGCGGCCTTTTTCTGCAGGATGGCGGTGCGGGTCTCGACATCGGGGAGCTGCAGCTCGGCCGTCATGCCGCACTCGAAGCGCGAGACCAGGCGCGGCTCGAGATTGCCGATCTCGGCGGGCGGGCGGTCGGAGCTGAGGACGATCTGCTTGTGGCCGTCGAAGAGCGTGTTGAACGTGTGGAAAAATTCCTCCTGCGAGCGCTCCTTGCCGGCGAGGAACTGGATGTCGTCAATGAGCAGCACGTCCACCTGGCGGTACCGCTTGCGGAATTTCACGAGCGAGCCGTTTTGGATCGCGTCAATGAACTCGTTCGTGAAGCGCTCGCTGGTGACGTAGGAAACTTTCGCGCCCTTGCGCGCGGCCGTGATGTGCTGGCCGATGGCCTGCATGAGGTGCGTCTTGCCGAGGCCGACTCCGCCGTAGAAAAAGAGCGGGTTGTAAACCTTGCCCGGCGTCTTGCCGACGGCGACGCACGCGGCGTGCGCAAACTGGTTGTTCGCGCCGACGACGAAAGCCTCGAACGTGTTCCTCGGGTTCATGCCGCTGGCCACGACTTTTTCCTCCGCCTCCTGCTCGCTCACGACGGCCACGGGCTCGCGGCGGATTTCCGGCCCGGGCATGGCTGCCGCACCGTCGCACACGAAGCGCACTTCGAGCGGGCCTTTCACCGCGAGGAGGATTGCGGCGCGCAGCGATCCGATATAGTTGTCCTCGATCCAATAGCGGTAGATGTCGTTCGGGACCTTCAGCGTGATGTGCTGCGCGGTTATTTCGACAGGCTCCGCGGCCTTGAACCAACGATCGAAAACCTCGGGCGAAACCTCCGAGCGGAGTGCGTTCGAAATTTTGTCCCAAAGGGGTTTGATACTGGCGGCTTCAGGCTTCTTATCCACAGGCGTTTAAAGAGGAGAATTTTGGAGGAAAAGGGAGGGGCGAGTCGGCTCGAAGGAGACGGTTGTGACGTTTACGCAGCAACCGGGGTGTTCCACGAAACGTCCAGAGAGACGCGAACCATTGGTGCAAAACGCTTGAAACTAACAGCTTCCGTGGAAGGCCGGCGTGGAACGCGGATATTTACTTTCTCGCAGCGTGAAATCCCGGCACGAAACGATGACGAAACCGTGGCCGAGCGAGTTAAATTTGATGAGGGGGTCTTGTTCACAACTTATTCACACCATGTGAGCTTTGGCCCGCAGGTGCGGTCGGAGTCTGAAAACCCGGCTCCGTGCTGCCAAGATTTTTCCGCCAATCCGGCGAACATTTTCCCGCAGAATTTTCTTGCCGTGGCTTGGAGCTTGGAAATTTGCTGCGTTGCGGCGGGATTGCGTCGGAAGAGTGCCGGATTCATGCGGGTTTCAAGACGGTCCATGCACATCAGGGATTTCCCTGATGCCGGTGGAAGCTAGGACTGATGCGGGTTCCAAGGCTGCACGTTGCGCGCGGGGAAGCTGACGGCGATCAGAAAAGTCGTCGCGGTGCCGAAGAGAATGCGCCACGGAAATTCGATGACGGGCAGCCACGCGGGCGCCCAGAGCGGCCCGCCCGTGAAGAGCGCCCACACGTCATTGTGCAGCCCGCTCATGAGCGAGACCACGAGGAAGCCGGCGGTCATCGCGAGGGTATTGCCGGCGCACGAGCCGCGGCGCGTGAAAAGCCCGACGAGAAAAACACCGAGCAGCGAACCGTACGTGTAGCCGAAAATCCCGAGGATGATCGGCAGGATGCGAAGCTGCGGGTGCGTGGCCACGACCCACGCGGTGATGAGCGCCACGCCGACGAGCAGCGTGGCGAAGATCACCGTGCCCAGCCGCAGGGCGCGCACTTTTCCCGCATCGCTGCGCGGCTCGCCGAACCAGCGGAAGTGAAAGTCGCGCACGTACGAGGTCGCGAGGGAATTCAGCGCGGTGCTGAGCGAGCCCATCGTGGTGGCCAGCACGCCGGCGATGACGAGCCCACGCAAGCCGGCGGGCATTTGCTTGAGGACGAAAAATGGGAACACCTGGTTGCTCTTGATCGCGCCGCTCGCGCTGCGCGGGAGATCGGGATCGGGATAAAGCTGGTAATAGACCGCGAGCAGGATGCCGATGCTGAGCACGCAGAGAACGATCGGAATGTCCGCGAGGCCGGAGAGGATCGTCGCCTTTGCGCTCTGCCGGGGGTTCCGCGCGGTGAGCATGCGCTGCACCATGTCCTGATCCGTGCCGTGAGTGGCGAGCGTGACAAAGGTCGAGCCGAGGAAGGCCGCCCACAGCGTGTACTCCTGTTCCAGGATGTGATGCACATTGCCCCAGAAACCCGCGCCCGGCGTGATGCCGGTGTCGAAGACCTGTGCGCCGAGCAGGTGCGGCTTCGCGCTCTCCCAGCCACCGACATGCCGGATCAGATACACGACCGAAAACCCGAGCGCTCCGAAGAGCACGCCGATCTGCAGCACGTCCGTCCAGATCACCGCGCGGATGCCGCCGACCGCCGTGTAGATCGTCGTGCCGAAGGTGATGATCACGAGCGCCACGGCGGTGAGCCAAAATTCATCCCACGGACCGAACGTCGAACGCGGCCACGCCAGCCGCCACATGAGCATGATCAAAATCGTGGGCACCCACAGCCGCGCGCCGCTCGCGAGAGTGCGCGTGACGAGGAAGACACCCGACGCCATGCGCCGCGTGCGTGGGCCGAAGCGGGTCCCGAGGAATTCGTAAATGCTCACCACATTGTGCCGGTAAAATGCGGGAATGAAAAACGCACTCACGACGACGCGCGCGAGGAGGTAGCCGATGATGAGCTGGACGTACGTGTAGTTTCGCAACTCAAAGCCCTCGCCCGGCGTGCCGAAAAAAGTGCCCGCGGAAATTTCCGCCGCGAGGATCGACGCGAGCACCGCCCACCACGAGATGTCGCGCCCCGCGAGCGCAAAGCTCTCCATGCTCGTGCTCTTTTTCCGCTGCGAAAGCCCGATGCCGAAGACGAGCGCGAAGTAGGCAAGCAGGACGATGCCGTCGAGGAGAATGGCGGTGGTCATGCGCGGGTTGGGGCGGGGGAGGGAGTTATTAGTGGTGAGTCAGTAGTGATTAGTTGCGGGGGAGGGGCTCCGGACGAACAACTAATAACTACCAGCCAAGCACTAATCACTCATCACTAATTACTCATCACTAAGTGGAGAAACCTCAAACCCGTGCCGGATCGACCGTGGTCGCGGCGAGCGTCCGCTGCAGCACCTTGGAATTGCGCCCGTTCGTGTCGTATTTTTTCCGGCGCTCGGCTGGCAGCTCATCGGGCGTGACTTCGACATAGCCGCCCTTTTGCTGGAAGTAGTTAAAAGCCTGCGTCGAGAGGGCGAAGATATGTTTCATCCCGCGCTGCGCGGCGAGTTGCTCGGCGAAGGCAATGAGTTTCCGTCCGTAGCCCTGGCCCTCGTGAGGCTTCGACACGTAGAGGCAGGCGAGTTCGGATTTCAGCGCCTCGGGATAGTGATGGACGGCGACGCAGGCGACGAGCTGCCGATCGATTTCGAGCACCCAATAGTCGTCGAGCTGCGCGATGAGATCGGCGCGCGTGCGCTTCACGAGTTCGGCGTGCTCGACGGAGGATCGGATGAGGATGAGCAGCGCACGGACGTCCTTTTTGAAGACGCGCCGGATCTGCTGGTAGTCGTTGCTGTAAATCATCGTGCCCACGCCCTCGGGGCTGAACACTTCGGCGAGCAGCGCCTCGTCCACATTGCCATTCAGCAGGTGCACCCGCGGGACGCCGTTGCGGCAGGCGCGCGCGCCGTGCTCGAGCTTGGAAAGCGAACCCGCTTCGGTGGGCAGGCGGCGCTTTTTCACGAGGTCGTCGGCTTCGGTGATGCTGAGTTGGCGGACGAGTTCGCCGTTCACGACCATCGCGTCCTGCGCGCCGAGGAAGATGATTTTCATCGCCTGCATGGCCTCGGCGACATCCACGGCGATGGCGTCGCTGTTCACCCGGAAGGTGCGGCCTTCACCATCGAATCCGATGGGCGGCACGACGGGGATTACGCCTTCGTTCAGCAGGAGGTGGAGGAGCTTCGTGTCCACGCGCTCGACTTTCCCGGTGTGGAGAAAATCCACGCCGCCGAGAATCCCAGCGGGATGCGCGATGACGGCGTTCGCGTAAGCGGCCCGCAGGTCCACGCTCGTGAGGCCCTGCATGATGTCGTTCATCAGCGTCGTCGCCGCGTCGAGCGAGACTTTCAGCGTGGCTTCGTCAGTGATGCCTGTGCCGTCGCGGTTGCTAAGTTTTACGCTGCGTTCCGCGGCAAGCTTTTCGATTTGCGATGCCGCGCCGTGCACGAGGATGACCTTCACGTTCAGCGATCGCAGCACCGCGAGATCGAGGAGGATGTTGCCAAAATTCGGCGAGCCCGCGATCTCGCCATCCACGGCGATCACGAAGATTTTTTCGCGGAAGCGTGGGACATAGGTGAGGATGCCTCGCAGGTCGGATACTTTCATCAAAGACACGCGTCTTGTGCGCCATGCCGCGCCGGGTGTGAAGCCCGAAGTCCCGCGAAACGCACGGACTCAGTTAAAAGTGCTAGCGACTGAGATCCTCGAGCGAAGTCGTCGAGCCATTGGACAGGATGAGCAGGTTGCCGCGTCCGTGAAAGCCGGCCGTTTCCAGAAACCACGGGTACGGTTCTTCCGGGTACGGGCTGGACGGACTGTCGTCGAAGGAAACGCCGATGTAGTCCACGCGATAGTTTTCATCCTTGTCGATTTCCGACATAGGAGACCCAAGCGTCCGCTGGATGGTGGGGCAAATCCACGTGGAATGTGGAATCCCATACGGGGTGAGTGCCGTCACCCACTTTTTGGCATACGTCTTAGCCTCGGATGCGATGAGATCGTTTGGGATCTGCGGCCACGAACCGTTGGACTGCAAGTACGATGAGGCCCCCAGATAAAGGCTTCGGAGGTTCGCGAGGCACCTCGCTTCTTCCGCGCGGGATTTGAAACTGCTCAAAATTGGCAGAAGCATGGACGCGAGAATTGCGATGATGACCATCACTACCGCCAATTCCAAGAGGGTCATCCCGCTTGCCCTTCGCAGATGGCGCATAACGGAGTTTTTGGGTGCGGGAGCCTCAGGCGAACTTCAAATCGCGGACGAGGCTTGCTTGGACGATAGGCCGCACAACGACCAATGTGGGGCTGCCCCGTCGGATTTTAGTCACAAGTGCCAAACTTTGTGTGGCTGGAGGACGACCAAAACCAAAGCGCAGCACTTCACATTCTAGCCGCCTGTACTGACAACTTGCCCGAAACCGGTGGCAACGGCATCCGCCGAAGTCTGCCAGCCGGAAATCGTATACGTCTGAACCCCCCCACTGCTGGCTTCGGCCGAGGCGGTGCCAGTGACTTGCTGATTATTTGAATTCGTGGCAGCAGCCGTGACTGCGAGTTTCAGGCTTCCGGAAAGGCTAAGCGTGGATATCACTGCCACGGCTCCGATGGTTGAGCTAACCTGTGCTGTTGCATTAAAAAGGCCTGAGTAGCTCCCCGTGGATGGGTCCGTCAGCCCTGTGATCGTTCCTGCGTAATAACGACCTCCCGTGCCGCCCGTAGTTCCGAAGCCGATCGGACCCGGCCTCACAACGGTGGTAGTTCCAGTTTGTGCGAAAAAGACAATCGATCCATTGGACGCACCCGCACTTTGTGCGGTGAGGAGGAAAAGCCCCACCCCCGAACCCCCATTGGTTTGGGTGATGATTCCGGAGTAGGAACCCGTGAGTCGCTTAGAACCGCTGCCACCAGGCCCGCCGCGCAGGGCGAAAGTTTCAGTTTGGAGGAAGACGTAGCAAAGCAGGAGGGAGAGGAGCTTTTTCATGGTGTCTGAAGCAAAGCGCGTGGCGAAGGGGAGTCAAATGTATTTTTCCGCGGCGACGGCCATTGACGCCCCGCGCCGGTTCCCCCACCGTCCGCGCCCTCTCTTTCCAAAGTGAAGCTGCCTTTCAGCCTTTTTCTCGCAGTGCGCTACTTGAAGCCGAAGCGCACCTTTGTCTCCGTCATCACCGTGCTCTCGGTGCTCGGCGTGGCACTGGGCATCATGTGCCTCATCGTGGTCATCGCGGTGATGTCGGGTTTCGACCGCGAATTGCGCGGGCATCTCGTCGGCTTCGAGCCGCACCTGCGCGTGAGCAGTGCGGTGGGGCCGATCACGGATTGGGAGGCGCTGCAGGAGCGGTTGGAAAAGGAGAACCCGACCTTCCAAGGCGTCTCGCCGTACATCATGGGACCGATCCTACTGGAGTTTGAGGGGAGCTTTTTTGGCGCGTCGCTCCGCGGCATCCAGCCGAATGGTGAACTCAAACTCGTGGACATCCCGAAATTCATCAAGCAGGGGCACGGACGCGGGCGCTATGAGCTGGATGGCGAAAAGTGCATCATGGGCTACGAGCTTGCGCGCACGCTTGGCATCAATGTCGTCGACAAAGTGCAGCTCCACGGCCCCGGCAATCTCACGAAGGTCGCGCAAGAACTCAAGCGGCTCGAGGAAGAGGACCCCGATGCGAAGAAGCTCAAAGACATCAAGCAACTCGTCCGCCCGATCGAACTCGAGGTCGTCGGCCTTTTTGACAGCGGCGTCTATCAGTTCGATTCCGCGATGGTCATCACCCAGCTCTCCGTCGCGCAGGAGATCTACGACTTTGAAGACGCCGTCCACGGCATCTCCATCCGCACGCAGGACGCCGACTGGGCCGAGCGCTTCCGCGTGCAGCTTGCGAAGCAGCTCGGCCCCGAGTTCGTCGTGAACTCATGGATGGACGCCGACCGCACGCGCCTCGAAGCCGTCGTGCAGGAACGAGTGATGATGACCTTCATCCTCATGATGATCGTCGTCGTCGCCGCATTCTCGATTTCGAACACGCTCATCACCGTCATCGTCCAGAAAAAGCGCGAGATCGGCGTCATCAAGGCCCTCGGCGCCTCGCCCGCGCAGATCGTGAACATCTTCGTCGGCCAGGGATTCGTCGTCGGCATATTTGGAAATGCGTGCGGCCTGCTCATGGCCTGGGCCGTCCTCACTTGGCGCAATGAAGCGCGCCAGCTCATCATCAGCGTGATGCACCGCGACATCTTCCCCGCCGCCGTCTATCAGCTCACCGGCATCCCCTCGGCCATCACGGCAAAGGACGTCCTCTTCATCTGCAGCATGGCCATGGTCATCTGCATCCTCTCCGCCTACATCCCCGCGCGTTTCGCCGCGAAGCTCGATCCGGTGAAGGCGCTGCGGGAGGAGTGAGGAAAATCGCACGGGCTGGCGGCAGAGAAATGTGATGGGTGACTGGTGAAAAGTGACTGGTGCTCCGGCTTTTCACGCGGCGATCATGGCTGGATACCAGTCACCTTTCACCAGCTCGTTCTCCACAAGTCGCCCTGGCTGAAAAATCCGCTTCCGCCCCGCGTCACTTCATCGCCGCCCACACGCGATGCACGTCATCGTGGTCATCCAGCTCCTGCAAAAATTCGCCCACCTGCGCGCGATCCTCGTCGCTCAATTCGGGACAATTTTTCGGCACATAGCCCAGCTCGCTCGTCACCACCGTCCACCCGTTTTGCGAGAGCCATTTCGACACCGCCGCCGTCGCCGTGCGATCGGTGATGAATCGCGCGCCCTTCCGATCCGCGGGAATGTCGTCGTTCTGATCGTGCGTGAGCGCCTCGACTTCATTCGAGCCAGCCTCGATCGCCGCCTCCTCGATGTCCGCGTCCATATTCGCCGTGTGCGCCTCCACGAGCCCGACGTGCTCAAACAAAAACTTGTTGCTCCCCGGCGCACCGAGTTGCCCGCGTTTGAAAAGCTGCCGGATCTCGGGTGCCGTGCGGTTGTTGTTGTCCGTCAGCACTTCCACGATCAGCGCGACTTTGTTCGGCGCGTAGCCCTCGAAAACGATGTGATCCATGATCATCTTCTCATCGCCGATCCCCGCGCCCTTTTTGATCGCCCGCTCGATCGCATCGCGCGTCACCGAACTGCGCCGCGCCTTTTCCACCGCGGCAAAAAGGCGCGCGTTCGAGTCAGGATCCGCCCCGCCGAGTTTGGCAGCGACTGCGATTTCCTTGGTGAGTTTGCCGACGGCTGCGCCCTTGCGCAGATTCGCGACATCACGTTTTGCTTGGAGCCATTGACGTCCCATGAGGCAGCCTTTCTAGACGCACCCGCGCAAAATGGGAAATGGGAATTTTCGCCATCGCTCCAAGCACCGTCCCAGAGTGCGAACTGAAACTCCAAGGTCAGCTTCGTGAAGGAGGACAGGATTACCAGGATTGGCAGGATTCACAGGATTCACAGGATGGGAGGCCGCTTCGGAAATCATGTCCATCCTGCAAATCCTGACAATCCTGTCCCCCGCTTGAACGCTGGCGGGAGCTTCGGTAAATGCTCTCAATAAACGAGCGTTGGCGCGGAGAGGAAAATCTCGCCCTTCAACGCGCGCCGGTTCCCGTCGAGCAGGAAGAGCGCATCCCACCCGAGGGGATAATGCACTTCGCCGTCATTCGCCCCGCCCCAGTGTCCCCACGACACGCGCTGCTCCGCGCCGGCATCCGGCAGCGGGATCATCGTCCGCCCGTCGTCCGGCGCAGGCCGCAGCGGAAACGTGAGGTAGCGCCAGCCCTTCCAGGTGATCGCCTCGCCGCGCACCTGATGCGTCTGCCCCGTCGCATCGCGCAGCCGGATGCACGGCACGCCGCCGTTCCCGTCGCCATGCACCCAGAGCCCGAACTCCCGCGGCTCCCCCTCGATCTTCCGCGCCGCCGCATCCTTCGGCTCGATGCGGACAAATTTCCACCCGTCGGCAAACTCGTAGCTCAGCCGCACGCTCGGCGTGCCGGAAATGGATGCGCCCTCCGCAGGCTGCGCATCCGCGAGGCTCTGCGTGCTGGCGATAGCGGCGTCACCATCGGAGTGAAGGGTGACGCCTGCGCGTGAGAAACTCGGCATCGAAATCAAAATGCCACCGCCTCCAGTGTCTCCGCCGACAGAGTCTCGAACTGTGACTCCCGCCCAGCGATATTGCGGATCCAGAATTGATTTCGGCCCGGTCGCAGCGTTCGCGAACTTCCGATGTAGCGCATCGGGAGTTTCCGAATCCTTCGCTACAATCGTGAACGCTTTGCTCCGTTGTCCCGCAGCGAGGGTGAACTTCGTTTTGGGCACGGGAAAGGACGGATCTCCCATTGCAGCTTTCGATCTCAGCATCGTGACTGCCATCACTGCTTCGAGGACGCCGCTGCGTGGTTCACCCGATCGGTTGAGCAGCAATACATTGATGCGCTTTTGCGAAGAGGGCAGCATCTGCACGGACAGTGAGTTGTTGAAAACGATTGGGATATCGATTGACGAGTGCTCCGAATCCCGTCCCTGGCCACGGACAACAATTTCCTCGGAAACACACCAGCCGTCGCGTCCGTCACACGGCTGAACGAGGAGTTTTTTCTCACCGGACGAACCCGCCGCAAGAAGTTCCATTTTTGGATTCTCCATGAAAAGACACTGAGGGTGAACATTCCGATTTCGCACCAAGAACTCCGATCCAACCTCAATGGGATGTGCCGTCGGATTCTTCCACTGCATCGAGATTTCAAATGGGGTCTTTGGTGACGAATAAATTTCCAACGGCATCGGTATCTGCGTCGCAAGCACGCGAAGAAGCAAAGGCTGCGATTCCGACTGAATGAAGTAGGGAAGATTCTTCATCTCGCGTTTGATGTGCTCGCCGTTGGAATTGAACTCGGACAGCCCGCCGGCGATGTCCCGAAATTTGAACGTGCCGACATAGCGGAAGTAGTTGCCGAAATACAATTGGTCATGCCAGAGCGCTTCATCGATCCAGAGGGCGAGGGCTTGTTTTTTCTCATCTGCAAAAAGGTGCATCCATCCGCGGCGATCAATTACCTGCAGGTTTTTGCTGAAGCGCATCCCCTTCAACTCCTCACTCATCACCTTCATCGCCGTGTAGCCCGGCTTCGGCTCGAAGGGCTGCTTCGCGTCGCCGGTCGGTTTGCGGCGCACGATGCCGAAGCGGTGCTCGGCTTCCTTCGCGTCGTCGCCGTCGTCGCGCCAGTCATACCAGATGCTCAGCGGGATGTCGTTGGCGATGTTCGTGAGGAACATGCGCGGGAGATATTTCGCCTGCGTCGCTTCGCGCGCGGCCTCGTCCTTGCCGAGCGACGGCCACGCGGCCGACCAGCCCCATTCGCCGCTCAGGATCGGGATGCGCCGCTTCGGGTCCGGGCGCGACGGATCGAAGGTGCCGAGCGGGAGCGCGTCGGCCGCACAATGGCGGCGGATGAGCAGGCGCAGCGCGCGGTATTCCTCGGCGACGCTCTCGGGCGCGCCCTGCCGGTAGGGATGCACGCTGATGGCGTCGAACACATCGAGCAGCCCGGCGGCGAAGCACGCGTCGAGGAACGGCAGATCCACGAGGCTCGTCGCCGGGCCGGTGAGACATTCGCCCGCCGCCTCGCGCTTCGTGCCGGGCGGAAACGTGCGCGACTTGCCGCGCAGCCCCGCATTTTCCAGCGCGGCGGCGACGGTCTTCGCGAGCGCGATGTATTGCTGCACGTCCGGCTTCGGTTTCCAAAAGCCCGCGATGTTCGGCTCATTCCAAAGCTCCCACACGATGCCGCGCCCCTTGAAACGCCCGACGGCGGCGACCGCCCATTTCGCAAACGCATCGCGGAATTCCTGCGTGCCCGCGTGCGAGGTGAACGGGTGTTTTTCTAAGGAAGGCGGGAAGTCAGGAAGGGAATTGCCCGCCGCATTTTCCTGCCTTCCTGCCTTCCTGATTAAATCCGAATCCGTCTTCCCGACCGCAGCCTGCTGTCCAAATCGCGGATGCCCGTAGTCGAGGATGAAATACGCGCGCAGCCCCGCCTTCTCCAGCGCAGCGAGCAGCGAGTCGTATTTTGAAAAATCGTAACGCCCCGCCTCCGGCTCCGTCGCCGCCCACGTGAAATCCATCCGCACCCAGCGGAAGCCCGCGGCGCGGATCATCTCCAGTTCACCCGGCAGCGGCTGCGTGAAGTGGATGTTCACCCCGAGCCCGTCGAGCGTGCCCGGCTCCGGCAGCGACGGGTGAATCTGCGCAGCCGCAGCCAGCGTGAGGACGAGGAGGAAAAAAAGCGCGCGCACGGTGCGAGCGTGCATCACGCTCTGGCGAATGTCGAACCCGTAGCCGCGCTCAGTCTAGCTTCCCGGTCTTCAGCAACCGTCGCACCTCGTCGTGATCCGCGAGCGCGAAGACATACAGACAGTCGGCGCGATTTTGGAAAAGGAAGCGGAGCGCGAGATTTGCCCGGCACTCGAAGGTCCGCGCGCGGAGCTTGCGGATTCCGATGCCGCTGTGGAGATGCGGCTGGCCAAATACTTTCCGCAACTCATGCAGCGTGAGCAGGCACTCGGCACGCTCGGCGCGCACGAGTGACTCCAGCCGCTCAAAGACGGCGGCGGCGATTAGCAGGGGCTTTTTCAAGGGCTTTCTCCGCTTGCTCCAGAGTCATCAGCTTCCCGGCCTTTTTCCCGGCGGCAAAATGCTGATCCACGGCGCGCTCGAAGCGAGCGAGTTCCTGCGGCGTCGCACCGTACTCGGTGGCTGCATAGTTGCAGTCCACGGCTTCCACCTCGACTTTGCGCAGCGCGATGATGTCCGCACCCGAGAGGATCGCGATCTCCTCGCCCCGGCTCGCGGCCTTCAGCCACGCGCCGAGGTTTTTCTTCGCGTCGGTGATCGTCAGGGTTTTCATACGGGCTTTATAAAGTCCCCATTGGGCCTTGTCAAAAGCTCATCCCAGCGCCGCGCGGATGTCCGCCGCGAGCGCGTCCACGTCCTCCGGTTGCGTGTCCCACGAGCACATGAAACGGCAGCCGCCCGCGCCGATAAAGGTGTAAAACTTCCAGCCGCACGCGCGGAGTTTTTCGATCACGGCGACGGGCAGCTCGACGAAGACGCCGTTCGCCTGCCGCGGGAAAAGCTGCTTTACGCCGGGCAGCGTGTGCAGCGCCGTCTCGAGCCGCGTGGCCATCGCATTCGCGTGCTGCGCGTGCTTCAGCCACGCGCCATCCTTCAGCATCCCGACCCACGGCGCGCTGAGGAAGCGCATCTTGCTCGCGAGCTGCCCCGCCTGCTTGCAGCGCCACTCGAATTCATGCGCGAGGTCGCGGTTGAAAAACACGACCGCCTCCCCTATCGCCATGCCCTGCTTCGTGCCGCCGAAGCACAGGACATCCACGCCCGCCTGCCAGGTGATTTCCTTCGGCGCGCAGCCGAGGCCTGCGACCGCATTGGCAAAGCGCGCGCCATCCATGTGCAGCCGCAAGCCGAGCGATTTCGTCTTCGCCCAGATCGCCTTCACCTCATCCGGCGAATAGGTCGTGCCGACCTCGGTGCTCTGCGTGAGCGAGAGCGCGCGCGGCTTTGGAAAATGGAGATCCGTGCGCTTTTTCACCGTGCGCTCGATGGTCTCGGGATCGATGCGGCCGTTCTCGCCGGGGAGCAGCAGCAGCTTCGTGCCGTTGCTGAAAAACTCCGGCGCTCCGCATTCGTCCGTCTCCACGTGCGCGAGTTCGTGGCAGAGGATGCTGTGGTAGCTCTGGCAGCAAGTCGCGAGCGCGAGCGAGTTCGCCGCCGTTCCATTGAAGACAAAGAACACGCTGCAATCCGTCTCGAAAAGTTCGCGCACCATGTCCGCCGCACGCGCCGTCCACTCATCGTCGCCGTACGCCGTCGCATGGCCATGCCGCGCCTCGTCCATCGCGGCCCAAGCCTCGGACGTGCAGCCGGCGTAGTTGTCGCTCGCGAAATGTCGGCGGGGAGTGCTGCTCATGCGCGCATGGGAATGGAGCGCCGCGCTTTTGCCAAGCACGCTCGTGCCCTGAATACCGGCGGCATTTTACCACAGAGGACACGGAGGTTTCACAGAGGTTCGCGGAGAAATGACCTGCCCGTCCTCCGGGTGCCTCTGTGAATCCCTCTGTGAACCTCTGTGGTTCCACTCGATACTGCGCGCCTCACCTCGTGCTCAGAGGAAAAGTTTGCCGCGTGCGAGCGCTTGTGCGCTCCATTCGCGACGCATGAAAACCGCTCTCCTCCTCCTCGGGCTGCTCACCGTCACCGTCCGCGCGGATCTGCCAAAGTCCGACGGTGCGAAATTGCCGCCGGCCGAACTGCCCAAAGATCTCAACCCGGATCGGTCGGCCACCGTCCCCGGCGTGGGCAAGCCCATTTCGGAACTAGCGCTCGTCGGCACTGGCACGGAGCACGCCGCGACGAAGCCCGACCGCATGCTGAAACTGTGGCAGGAAAAAGCGCCCGGCGACTTCACTGTGCCCGGCCCCGAGACGCTCACGTCATCGAAGCCGACGGACAAGCTCCCCGTCGCGCGCCTCACCAACGTCGCCGAGCCCCGCCTTGAATTTTACCTCCCGAGCGCGGAGAAAAAAAACGGCGCTGCGGTCGTGATTGTCCCCGGCGGCGGCTTCGGCGTGCTCGCTTCCGAGCACGAAGGCTCCGACCTCGCACTGTGGTTTCGCGAGCGCGGTTTCGCCGCCGGCGTGCTCCAGCACCGCTGCCCGACGAACAAGCTCGCGAAGCCGTGGGAATTTCCTGCGTGGGACACGCAGCGCGCCATCAGCCTCGTGCGCGCAAAGGCCGCCGACTTCGGCGTGCAGCCGGATCGCATCGGGCTGTTCGGCTTCAGTGCGGGCGGGCAGGTCGCGCTCATCGCCACGACGAACGACGAGTCGCGCCTCTACCCCGCCGCGGACGCCACGGACAAGGTGAGCTGCCGTCCGGATTTCCTCATGCTCTGCTACGCGTGGCACATCCTCGCGGACAATTCGCTCACCGAGCTGAAGCCCGAAATCCACATCACCGCGAAAACGCCGCCGACCTTCATCGCGCAGGCCTACGACGACGCAGGCTCGCTCGCCGAGGGCAGCACGCTCGCCTTCCTCGCGCTGCGAAAGGCGAAGGTCTCCGCCGAGTTGCACATCTACTCGACCGGCGGACACGGCTTCGGAATGCGCGCCAACGAAACGCAAGCCCCAGGCGACTGGCCGGGCCGCGCGGAGTTGTGGCTGAAGGCGCGCGGGATGATGGCGAAATGACGAATGACGAATGAGCGCGGCACTGATCCATTTTGAAATCGGCACGACGAATTTCGTCATTCGTCATTCGTCATTCGTCATTCCATGACCTACCTCATGGTCGCGCTCGGCGGCGCGCTCGGCAGCGTGCTGCGATTCTGGCTCAGCGGCGTCATCGGCCACAGGGCGGGCGCGCCATTCTGGGGCACGCTCTTTGTGAATGTCACCGGCTGCTTCCTCATCGGCCTCCTCGGCAATCTCCGCGAAAACGGTCCCGGCGAATTCGACCGCTACTTTCTCATGGTCGGAGTCATGGGCGGCTACACGACCTTCTCGACATTCAGCCTGCAGACGCTCGAACTTTTCCACGCTGGCAACACCGGACTCGCCGTGCTGAATGTCGCGCTCTCGATGGTGCTCTGCCTCCTCGGCGTGTGGCTGGGCGCAACCGCAGCCCGCTCACTTTCGTAAATTTTTCACCATGCCCGATCCAACGAAACTCACCCTCGGCCACTCGCCCGATCCGGACGACGCCTTCATGTTCTTCGCGCTCGCCGAGGGAAAAATCCCGACAGGCCGCTGGCGCTTCGAGCACATTTTGCAGGACATCCAGACACTGAACGAGCGCGCCACGCGCGGCGAACTGCACATCTCCGCCATCAGCATCCACGCCTACGCGAGCGTCGCGGACAAATACGCGCTGCTCCCGTGCGGCGCGAGCATGGGCGACGGCTACGGCCCGATGCTCATCGTCCGCCGCGGCAAGGCGCTGCCGGACCTCAGCGACTTCGGCGCGATCCGCGACTGGCTCGGCCACCAGCGCATCGCCGTGCCGGGGAAAATGACGAGCGCATTCCTCGCGCTGAAACTTTTCCTCTTCACCGAGCCGATGCACGTCGTCGTGCCGTTCGACAAAATCTTCAGCTTCATCGAGGAGGGAAATGCGGACGTCGGCCTCATCATCCACGAGGGCCAGCTCACGTATGCGCGCGACGGATTCGACCTCGTGCTCGACCTCGGCGCGTGGTGGAAGACGGAGACCGGCTTCCCGCTCCCGCTCGGCGGCAACGTCATCCGCAAGGACATCGCGCCCGCCGACCGCTCGGAGATCAACCGCATCCTCTTCGAGAGCATCCGCTACGGCCTCGACCACCGCGCCGCCGGAGTCGCCCACGCGATGCCGCTCGCGCGCGACATGGACACGACGCTCGCGGACAAATTCATCGGCATGTATGTGAACGACTACACGCTCGACTACGGCGACACCGGCCGCGCCGCGATCCGCGAATTCCTCGGTCGCGCCACGCAAATGGGCTTTCTGCCGGAGTTGGGCGAGGTGGAGTTTGCGGAGTGAAAACTGCGTGTGCAGAGCGCAAAGAAAGTAAGCGTGCCGCCCCGGTGAGTGGCGCAGGCGACCCCGCCTGCGAAGTCTGCGCGGGCGACTCGCCCGCGCCAAGGGCCGAGTCGGCCCTGGAGACTGTGGCAGGCGAGTCGCCTGCCCCACTGCTGCGGTCACACGTGCTCTAGCAGCGCGAGTTCACGCTCCCAATCGGTGTTTGTCTCGTAGAGTTTGCGCGCGAGTTCGGTGAGTTCACGCGAGAGGTCTGGCGCGGTGCCGCCGGGGAGATGCACGATCGGGTTTTGCAAAAGTTGCGTGAGGTCGCGCTGGCGACCTTCCATCGTGGCGATGCTCTGCTCGAGTTCGGCCACGCGTTTTTCGCGGTCGCGCTTTGCCTGCGCGGCGGCTTTGCGTTCGTTGGCGGCGGCGCGTTCGCGTTCTTTGATTTCCTTCAGCCCCGGCCCGCGCGGCTTGGTTTCCGCAGCGACGGCGGGCTGGAAATCGTGGAGCTGCTCGCCGGCGACGAGCGCCTCCTTCGCGGAAGTCGCGCGCGTTTTATCGAGGTAATACTGGTAGTCGCCCGCGTAAGGCGTGAGATTTCCGGCACTGATGTGCAGCACGGTGCTCGCGACGCGGCGGATGAAATGCACGTCGTGGCTGATGAAGATGACCGTGCCCTCGTATTGCTCCAGCGCGCCGATGAGCGCATCAATGCTCGGGATGTCGAGATGCGTCGTCGGCTCGTCGAGGAGCATGAG
>JBBSEI010000017.1:0-55241 GCA_038239865.1 Chthoniobacterales bacterium | reverse complement strand
GCCGTGTTGCGATTGAGGATCAATCCGCCATTCGTGCTGATCAGATTCGAGGCACCGCCGTCGGTGATGCTGTTCGCCGTGCGCACCGCGTACGCCGTGTTCGCGCCCGCCGCGGCCGCGAGCGGAGCGGCCGCCGCCGTGATGTCCGCGAGGAGCGTGATGCCGGGGTTCGTCGAGTTGTTCCCCGCGCCCGCATTCGTGTGCAGCGTGAAGCCATTCGCACCGTACTGCACGTAGTTCGCATCCTGCCCGACACCCGCGAGCCGCACGTCCACGATGGGGCTCACGAGCATGTTGTTCAAATTCGGGTAGGCCGTGGAGGTCACCACATTTTCCGATGTCGCGGCAGCGCCCGCACCGAGGTTCGCGATGGTGGAAGGCAGCAGCGTCAGCGTGCCTTGCGGGATGGTCGCGCCGCGGCTGAGCGCCGTCGCCGTGAGTTGCGAACCGCCGGTGGTCTGCCTGTTGAGTTGGATGGCCGACCCGGCGCGGAACTCCACGGTCGGAATGATGAGCGCCTGCGCTGAGCCCGCGGTCCCGACGAGGCTCACGGTGCCGCCGTCGATGGTCAGCGAACTCGATCCGATCGGCACGCCGCTGAGCGCATTCGTGCTCACGGTGCCCGCGCTGCCGGGGAAGCCGCCGAGCACGAGCGCCGCGATCGTGTTGTTCAGCGCGCCGGGCGTGGCCATGGTGAATGCCAGCGTGCCGCCGCCGATTTTCGTGAGCGTGACCGAACTCGGCGCGGTGGGCTGGTTGAGCGTCGGATTCACGACAGTGAAAGTCTGCCCCGGCAGGACATCGATGCCGCTCGAGGATGCGCCTTGGCCGCCGCCCGCCACGCCGAAAATCAACGAGCGATTTGTGGAGAAGCCGCTCGTGATTTGCAGCACGCCGCCGCGCAGCCGCACATCCGTCGGGCTGGATGCGGCGTGCGTGAGATTCGTCCCCGCCTGATTCACCGCATACGTCACCGTCCCAGCCGTCGCGCCGATCGTCGCCGCGCCGAGATTTGCATCCGATGAAACGGATGCCACGCCCGCGTTGATGAAGAGCGTCGAGCCGTAGTTTCCATCACCGGACGAGCTGTTGAAGTGCGTGTTCGTGCCGGTGAGCACGATCGTGCCGATGCCGCTCTTTTGCAGATTCACGCCGACGGCGGAACTGTTGCTGAGAACCGAATTAAAAGTGACCGTGCCGGGAGTGAGCACCGTCATCGTCCGGCTGCGGACGGTGCCGTCCGTGTTGAGATCGAAGCTCGCCGCGTTGACAAAAGTCAGGCTGTTGTGACCGCCGAAATTGATCGTCGTGTCGCCGGCTTGGTTGATCGCTCCGAGGGCGTTTTCGATCGTGCGATCGCCGCCGAAGGCATCCACTTCCACAAAAGTCGGTGCCTGATTCGCCGCGCCACCCGTCGTGGTGCCCTGGCGTCCGAGGAAGAGCGTGCCGGCGCCGAGCGGGCCGCTGATGATCGTCGGCGTCGCCGCCGTGCCCGTGAAATTCGTGTCGGATGCGATTTGCAAACGACCGCCCCAGACGTTCGTGCTGCCGGCATACGTGTTCGTGCCGATGCCCTGGCTGTTCGCGCTCAGGCGGACGATGCCCTGCCCGCCGCTGCCGATTTGCAGTCCGCCCAAGCCGACGATCGGCCCTTGAACATCCAGCACGCCGCCGACGCCGCCAGCCGTGGAGGCATTGTCGAGCGCGAGACCGACGCCGACGGTGGCATCCGTGGTCGTGATGCCGCCGGTGATGACGGACGTTCCGATGACCGTCTGTCCGCGCACGAGGTTGATGTTATTTCCGAACTTTCCGAGCGCAATAATGTCACGTCCGAATGTGAACTGCCCGGCAATCGCTACCTGGCCGGCGCTGTTGTTGACCGCCCCGGCGTTCCCGAGAGCGACCGGCGTGTCGCTGATGCCAAAAGCGCCCGCCACATTCGGCAGGACATCCGTCCCCGCGTAGAGCAAGCCTGCAAGCACCGTGGTCGTGCCGTGGTAGGTGTTCGCGCCGTGCAAAACCACGAGCCCGGCGTTGTTGTTGTTGTTGCCGCTGAGCACGAGATTCGAGAGCGCATTCGCCCCGGCGCCGTCCTGCAGCACTCCGGCGAAACCCGTCAGCACACCGCTGCCCGCTGTGAAGATCGTGCGCGTGCCGCCGACCCCCGCCGGCGCGAGATTGATCGTGCCCGCAAACGTCCCCGCGGATCCCGTCGAGAAAGTATCGCCCGTCACGTTGATCGTGTTCGGCAGGAAGCCGGCATTGCCCACACTCAGATTGCCGCCAGCCACATTCACCGTCACGGCGTTCGCGAGGGCGTACGGGTTGTTCAGCGTGAGGACGCCGCCGCCGTTCACCGTGACCGCGCCGGTGAAGGCGAGGTTCCGCGTGTTGAGGACGACGTTGCCGATGTTGCCGTTGATGTAGGCCGGGCCGTTGTCGTTGATGCCCGCAGTGCTCGCGCCGACTTGCAGCGCGGCGCTGCCGCTGAAGACATTTTCAAACTGGCCGACGCCGAAAGCGAGCGCGCCCTGGTTGCCGCCGCCGCCGAGGCGGTAGATGTTATCCGACGCGCCGGTGAGCGTGCCGGCGTTGTAGTTCACCGCGCCGCTGTTGAAATAGGTCTGCGTCGGGTTGACCGAGGAACCCAGCCAGATTTTCCCACCCGCGGCCGTCTCGAGCGCGGCGAGGCTCAGCGCGCTGTTCCAGCTATTCGTGTCGAGGGCGACGGTGGCGCGATACTCGCCGGTGGAAGAGATCGCCAGGCTGCCGATGAGCGTGCCCAGCGCGGCGGGCGTGATGTTTCCGGAAATGGCGATGCCGCCGAGGCTGACACCGTCGCTCCGGAGGCTGACCGCATTGAACGAGATGTTCGAGGGATCCATCACGCGCAACATGCCGCCGGGATTGATCGTGATCGGGCCGCTGCCAAAAGGCGTGCCCGTGCGCGTGAGGCTGCCGACGATGCTCGTCGCGGTGTTGATCGTTGATTCGTTGATGGCCGTGCCGCCCGAATACGTGTTCGCCGTGCCCGCGAGGAGGACGGCGGCGTTGCCAAACTTCGTCAGCCGCCCGCCCTGCACGAGCCCGCCGAGGACGTTATTTGCGACGCCGAAAGTCGCGTTCAGGTAGTTGTCGTTCGCACCGAGAGTCGTCGTGCCCTCGACATACACGTTGCCGCCGAACTGCAGCGCGATCGGCTTGTTCACCCCGAGATCGGCGAAAGTCAGATTCGTGATCCGCTGCGAAACCGTGTTCGTGCTCAGGTCGATCGCGGAGTCGCCATTCACAAAAACGGTGCCGGGAATCCGGCTCGTGGCCCGGCTCGCGCTGGCCTGCAGCGAGGAAACGGCGTTGCCCACGGTCCCGTCGAGGCGCAGCCCGGAGTTCGCCTGCGTGACATTGCCGCCGAGGATCACATTTTGCCCGCCAAACACGCCGGGCACCGCCGCGCCGATGCCGCTGAGCGTGTTTTGCCCCTGCAAAATGCCGCCGTTGATCGTGACCGGCCCGGTGAGCGGATTGTCCCCCGTGAGCACCAGCACGGAAGCCACATTTTGCGCTGCCAGTTTCGTGAGGCCGGTGGCCACGATTTGGGCATTGATCGTCAGCGTGCGGGCCGGGTTGTTGTCGCCTTGGGAAACGTAAATGACGGCTTCCGCATTGCCCCCCGTGCCGAAGTTGATCGTGAAATTCTGCGGCGCCGCATTGTTCGGTGTCGGAGCGTTATTGATCGTGTTGTTGTAATTCGTCGTCACCGAGATCAGTCCGCCACTGACGATGGTGAGCGAAGGGTTGGCCCCAGCCAACGGATTCAGATCGCGGTTCGTGCGCAGCGCGTAGATCGAGGTGTTGGCATCGGCCAAAGTGAGCGTGGCCGCGCCGCTGAGGTCCACTGTCTCCGTGCCGGTCGTGAGGCCGGCGACGATCGCAGGCGCCGTCGTGCCCGTGCCGAAGACGCGGCTGTAGCCGACCTGATTTGCGCCGGGCGCGAAGATGCCGCTCACCGCGACTGCGCCTGCGCCCAGAGAACCAGTGCTGACGAAAGGCTGGAAGCCCGTGTTGCCCGCGTAATTCGTCGGGCTGTACGTCACGAAAGTCGGCAGACCGGCGGAGTCGTTCGTATTGATGATCCACGGCGCAACCATGCCCGCGGCGGCGACGGCAGGCGTGATGCCCGCGCCGATCGACGTGCTGCCGCCGAGTGTCGGCGCCGTCCCGGTGATGACGACGCGATCGTACGCGAGGCCCGCCGGATTGCTGATCGTCGCCGAAGCCGGGATGCCGAGCGAACCGCTCGCCTGGCTCTGGAGCAGCAGCGCCCCCGCGCCGATGCCGGTGACGCCGTTCGCCGCGACGCGCGTGAGGCCCGCGATGTTCAACTGCGCCGCGCCCGCATTCACCGCGTTCCCACCTTTCAAAACAACGATCCGCGAAAGCTTGTCCACGGTGATCTGGCCCATCGTTTCCTGCGAGCCGTAGCCGACTGCGCCCACGAACTGGAAGCTGCCGCCATTCAGATTCAGCCCCGTCGTATCCGCCCATCGGCCCTGACCGCCCGCGACCGTGCCCGCGACATCCTGAATATTGACCAGACCGCCGGGGTGCAAAACGATGAGGTTTTTGTTTGTGCCCGTCGTCGCGTCCACGAAGGAACCGTTCAGGCCCAGCGTTTGCAAAGTGCCCCACACATCGACCTGCCCGGAGCCCAGCGGGCTGTTGCTGAGCGCATTCGCGGAGGCGCCCGTCTCGATTTGCACCGCCGAACCTTTCCAAATCGTCGTGCCGCCGGTGAAGCTGTTCGAGTTGCGGATGAGGATGAAATTTCCCGTGCCCGCCACCGCACCGTTCAGCGCGGTGCTGACCGGCGAACCGACCTGGAGATTCGTGCCGGCCGCCGACGTGTCGTTGAAGACATTGTCCGCGCCGTTGAAGGCAAAGTTCGAGTTGCTCACGCCGCCGCCGACGCGGTACGTGCGCGGCGCGACCCCGTCGCCGAGGCCGGGCGCGAGCGTCGGCGCGATGTAGTCCACTTCCACAAAAAGCCCGCCGACGAGGAACGTCCGGCCGTCGCCGATCGCGGACTGATCGAGCGCGCGGGTGTAGAAAGGCCGCGTGATTGCCACACCGATCGCGCCGTAGCTGCTCGAGAGGACGTTGGGAGCGTTGAGCAGCGGCGCGGGATCAAAATTGTCGTTGTCGAGTCCGACGAGGCCGAGGCTGTTGAAGTAGCCATGCACCCGCACCGGCGCGCCGCCGATCGTGCCCGGTGCCCAGCCCGCATCGAGGCCCGTGACGCTCAGCATGCCGCCGGGGAATACATTCACCCGGCCGGTGCCGAGCGGCGTGCCGGTGGTGGTGTTTACGACGAGGCGGCCGGAGAGGATATTGGTGCCGCCGGAGTAGCTGTTCGCGGGATTGTCCACGAGCAACATGCGCGAAGCATCGGTGCCAAATTTGTTCAGGGCACCCGCGCCGGTGACCTGCCCGACGAGTTCCATCGTGCCATTCGAGGAGGTGCTGCCGGAATTGATGTTTGCGTAATTTCCCAGGATCGCCGTCGCGCCATTCACCCGCAGGTGGTAGCTGTTGCCGCCGGTGGTCGTGAGGGTGTTTTCCGTCAGGTTGAGATTCCCGATCTGCCAGGAATTGCCGGAGTTTGCGCCCACGCGATCCACATTGATCGAGGACGGGCCGAACACATTCACCGTCTGCCCGAGCCCGCCGCCCGCACCGCTGCCGCCGAGGAGGATCGTGCCGTTGATGCCGCCGCCGTTGCTCTGCAAATTCAGGATGCCGCCGACGAGATTGATCGCGCCCGTCCCGAGCGCGAGCGGGTTCTGGATCACAAGCGAACCTGCATTGCTCACGAGCACGTTGGCCGCCAGACCGCTGTTGATGTTGGTGTTGTTGTTGTCGTACCCGTAGAGCGTCGTGCCGCCGGTGAAGGTGTTCACATTCGCATCCGGATTCCCCGACACGGCGATGCCGAGCGTGAGTGTGCCGGTGCCGGATTTCACCAGCCCCGTGGTGCCTGTGCCCCCACCGAGCGCATCAACAATATTGCCGGTGAAGGCAGTGCTCGTGTTTCCATTCACGGTGAAACTAGCGACGTTCGACCCGCTGTTTCCGATTACTCCGCCAGCGATGACCCCAGCAACCGTAGCGCTGCCAGTTTGCGTATTGGCCGAAGCCGTAGCGTTTGCGCTTATGACAAAAGTCGTGGCGTTAGTCACGCTCTGCACCGTTGCCCCGGAAGGAATATTTGGAGCATTCACCAGCATTCCGGGCTGAAGCCCGAAGGTCGAAGCGACCGTGATGGTAGAGCTCGCATTGGTGGTGGCCAGACCCGTCAGGACAGCGGCGAAATTGCCAAGTGAGTTGAAGGTCGCGTTTGCGCCATTCAGATCGAATGTGCCCGTGGCGTTGAGCACGAGGTCGGTTTGCTGCTTCGCAAAATTTGTCCCCGCACCGAGGCGCAGCGTGCCTTCCTGCACGGTGAGCTGGCCGAGGATGCTCTGGCTGCTGCCGTTGAGCGTGAGATTGCCGGAGCCAAACTTCACGAAACTCGTCGCCAGCAGACTGCCCGTCACCGTCGCCGTGCTGCCGGGATTCACGTACACGAGGCCTTCGCCGGAAGCCGCCGAGCCCGGGATCGCCGAGCCCGTGCCGCCGCTAGCCGCCGTCGCCACGGAATTGTTCAGGACGAACTGCGTGCCATTCGTGATCGACTGGATGAACGAACCCGCCGGAATGTTCGGACCGGTGACAAACAGCCCGGGCACGAGGGCGGCGGTGGAGGTGACCGTCACCGTGGTGCTGTTCGCCGTCGTGGTCACGTTGGCCAGCGCGACCGCGGGAGTCGTGTTGGTCGGATCGAAAATCAAATTGGTGCTGATCGTCGCGCTGCCATTCACGAGCAGGCCGCCTTCATTCACCAGACTCACGCTGCTAAACCTCAGCGTGCCCGGTGCCGTGATGCTGCTGTTCGTGCGCAGCCCGAAGACGCTCTGCACGGGGTTCGTCAGTGCCGTGATCGGCCCGACTACATCCACCGTCGAAGCCGCCGTCGTGGGCGCGAGCGTGCCCGTCTGCGCAGGGACGCTGTATGCCGCAAAGGTGCCGATGCCGGTCGCGGCTCCGGTGTAAGTCGCGAAGCTGCCGATCCCCGCCGTCCGCGTGATGATGCTGCCCGGCAGGATGCCGTTCACATTCGCGGAGGCCACCGGCACGTTGATGAGCGTGTTCGGGATGACGCGCACGCTGTCCGTATTCCCCGCCTGCGCGAGGGTGCTCGTGCCGGGGTCGATGATCAAAGTGCCGACGCCGGAACGGTTGATGTTATTTTCCGCGATCTGATCGCTGAAGCCCGCCGCGCTCTGCAAATTCAAGTGTCCGCCGCCGCCGTACGTCAGTGTGCCGGTGCCGGCGATCGCGACCGTCGCCGTCGTATTTTGCAGGAGGATCGTGCCGCCATTCAGCGCGAGCGGCGCGGTGAGCGCTCCGAAAGGCTGCGCTGTCGCGGTCTGCCACACGCCGCCTTGCATCGCGATCGTGCCCGCGCCGGTATTGGTGCCGGTGGTGACGAACGTTCCCGGTCCCGCCTTCGTCAAACTGCCCGTGCCAAGATTGATCACGCCGGTGTCCGTGAAGGTGACGCCATTCTGCACAAAGATGGTGCCAGACAGGTTGTTTGTGCTCTGGATCGCGCGACCGGTGGAGAAACTCCCCGTCACCACGAGCGTCGCGGGCACCACCGTGCCGCTCGGTGCGGCGGAGACGATGATTGGGCTGTTCGTGACCGGTTCGCCGAGATTCACGTTCGCACCGACGAATGCCTCGCCCGCATTCACCTGCAGGCTGTTGAAGGAATTCGCGCCGTTGAGCACCAGATTCCCGAGCCCGTTTTTGTTCAGGTTCAAAGGCCCGCTGATGTTGCTGATGGCCGCCTGCGTGACGGTGAGCCCCGCTCCCACATCGAAGCCGCCGCCGCTCGTGGCCTGGCCCGCAGTGCCGCCGGTCAAAATGTAATTTCGCGTAGTCGTGAACGAATTCGTCCATGCACCGAGGAAGCCGCCGACATTGCTCGCCGTGGACCCGAGGGTGATCTGCGAAGCGGCCTGAATGCTCGCGTCGCCCGTGACGACGATCGTCCCGGCGTTAATGTTCGTGAAACCCGTGTAGGTGTTCGTGCTGCTGAGGACCAGCGGGCCGGCCCCGGTCTTCGTGATGCTGTTCGTCGCCGCCACGCCCGTGCCGTCGCTGATCGTGCCCGAGAGAATCGTGAGCCCGGTGGCGTTCGCGACTTGGAACGTCCGCGTCACGCCCGTCTGCCCGTCGGCGAGCGAGAAATTCGCCGTGAGCCGCAGGTCCGTCGAGCCGTTGAAAACTGCGTCACCCGAAAACTGAATCGGATTCGAGAGCGTGCGGATCGCATTGTTGAAAGGAATGCCCGTGTTCACATCCGCCTGAATGCCGCCGCCATTGAAAAGGATCGTGCCCGTCCCGACCGCGCCGTTGTTGCCGACGAGCAAATTTCCCTGCCCGAGATTGTTCGTCGCGCCGTTCAGGATCACGTTCCCGCTGAAGCCCGCGTTCGTGTTGTAAATCGCCGCCGTGCCGTTGCCATTCGCCAGCGCCACGCTCGTGAACTCATGCACGTTGCTGATCGCGCCGACCTGGATGTCGTTCCCCGCCGCAAACTGGTTCACGCTCACAAACTGCGTGGTGCCGCCGCCCGCACCGATGCGATAGACGCCGCCCGCCGCCGAAGTCGCGTACGGACTGCCGAGTCCGGTGCTCGGCACACTGTTCGCCAACCCGACTCCGCTCGGAGTGAGCGTACCCGTGAAAGTGCCGGTCTGATTCGCGCTGCCGAGGAACGCCGTGCCGTTCCCGTAGGTGCCGAGATTCACCGCGCCCGAGTACCCGACCGCATCGATCGCCAGCACGCCGGAAAACGGCCCGTTCGCCGTGGAGTTGTTGAAAACGATCGTGCCCGGCAGCGTCGCGTCGCCGTTGTAATTCACCGCGAGGGTCGCGAGCCCGTTTAGATCGCTGTTGAAGGTGACGCTCGCGTTGGACGCGATATTTCCCGTGTGCGAGATGCTCAGAACGCCGCCGGGATTCACCGTGATCGCGCCGGTGCCGAATGGCCTGTCCGTCCCGAGCGCATCGAAGGAGCGGATGACGGCGTTGTTGTTGTTGCCGCCCAGGCCGTTGATCGTGATCGGCCCGGTGTAGCCGGCGCTGTTCGTCGCGAGGACGAGCTGGCCGCCGCCGAATTTATTCAGCGCTCCGGCACCCGACAGCGAGGCGCTGCCCGCGATGAACGGATTGCCGAGTATCACCTGATTGCCGCCCGTGACGTGGTTGAAATTCAGCGGCCCGGTGAGCGTGAGTCCCAAGTTCGAGACGAGACCGCCGGCGACCATCGTCACCGTAACTGGGTCCGTGGAGCCGCCCGCGCGCGCGTTCACCGTCAGGCTGTTGTAGCGCGGCTGCAGGTTCGTCCCGGTGTCGAGCGAGGAGTCACCGTTGATGGTGATGTCGTTGAGGTAAAGGTTCGCCGTGTTGAACTGCAGCACGCCGGCATTCAGCGTCACGGGTCGGAAATTCGCCGCCGCACCGGTGGTGGCGGCGAACGTGCCCTGATTGAGCGTGATGGTGCCTCGCAGCGAAGTGCCGGAAGCATTGCCCAAGCCGGTCGGCGCCGCGCCGACGCCCGTATTCACGCCCGACAGGACGACCGACTGCGATCCAAATTTCGTCAGGCCGTTTGCGACGATCGTGCCGGAGAGCGTGTTCGCGAATACGCCGCCGCTCGCGTAAATGACTGCCTCCACGGGCGTCGCCACGGAGCCGAACGTGAAGTTCGGCGTATTCGTCTGCGCGGCGGTGATCGTATTTAAAATCAGCCCCGCGCCGTCCGCAGCATTCCCGGCGATGGTGATCGTGTTCGTCCCGGTGAGGCTCAAGGCGCCGCCCGCCGCGCCGCCGATCCGCAGCGCGAACACCGTGGTCGAAGCCGGAGCGGATGTGGCGGTGACATCGGTGATCTTGTTCGCCGCCGGAGCCGCAAAATTCGTGTCTCCGTAAGTCGCCGGAATGATGCCATTCGCCCCGTAGTCGAGGAACCCGCCGAAGGTGATTGTGGCGGCCACATTTCCGCCATCCACCAGCCACGGAGCGAGCATCCCGCCCACCGCGAGCGGAGCGGGCGCAGGCAGTGCTCCATTGATGTTCGTGAGAAAGACGCGGCTGTCGCTGTTGCCGGCGTTCAGGCCGAATTGCGCAGGCTGCGTCGCGCCGAGACGCAGGAATGACACCGCGCCGTTGTTCTGGCGCACGAGGTTTCCGACAATGAGGACGGCATCCGCATTGTCGGTTGCCGGCGTCGCCTTGACGGTCACATTGACCGTGCTGCCGCCCGAGGCGTTGACGGTGCCGAAGTTTTGCGTCGTGGTCGTCGCCGCCGTGTTGGAGCCCGTGAAGGTGAGGTTGCCGCTGTAGAGTCCGAGCGTGGTCGTCGCGCCAACGCGCAAATCGGTGGAGGTCGTCGTCACCCCCGCGTCATTCAGCAGGAGGCCAGCGGTGGCCAAGTTCGTCTGGTAAACGTTGATCGTCCCATTGCCCAACTGCGGCGACGCGCCGACGTAAACTGACGCCGTCGTGTCGAGCGTGCCGCCGAGGATGTTGATGGTGTTCGTGCCGAGCGGATTTTCCGTCCCCGCCGCGATCCCGGCGACCTGCACGATGGCCGTCCGGTTGATCGTCACCGGCAAAGTCAGCGCGTTCGCATTGTTCACCGCAAAAGTGCCGCCGCCCGCCGTCACCGTTTGCACATTGCCGTTCGGCGAGCCGAAGGTCACCCGTGCGGTTCCGGTGATCTGGTTCGCCGTGTTCAGCGTCAGCACGCCCGAACCCGCAAAACGGATCACGCCATCCGCCGCCGGCAGAATCGCGCCGGACGTCGTCGAATTCGACGAAGCGCCGAGATAGACGGGACCATTCCCCGGACCGCCGTTGCCGATCTGGCTCAGGTTGATGCTCTGTGTGTACGTCGCCGCCCCGCCGGGGACGCCCGTCGCGCTGTAATTCACCCCGCCCGTATTGATCTGAAACGAAGCGCCGTACGGGCTGATGAAAGCAGTGCCCAGCGAACTGCCGGAGACGATGTCCGAGACCGAATCCACACGGATGATGCCGAGCGAAGCGGCTGAACTTTGCACCGACAGAGTCTGCGTCCCCTGCACCGTGGCACCCGTGGAACTCGTCAATGCGATCGCCGCGCCGGGGTTCACGATGATGTTGCCCGTGCCCGCCTGCGCGGTGCTGTCGGCGAGGGTGACCGCGCCGGCGAAAATATTCGTCCCGCCCGAGTAGGTGTTGCCCGCGCCGAAGAGGTTCACCGTGCCCGCACCCAGCTTGTTCAGCGCACCGGGACCGGTCACCCCGCCGCTGAAGGCGACCATGTTGTTCGTCGGATTCGCGTTGTTCGCCGTGAAGGTGAGCGCCGTGTTGATCGTCGAGAGCGGCCCGGCGAGATTCGTCGTGCCGACGACCTGCAGGCCGTACGTGTTGCCATTCGTGATCGTGAGCTGGCTGTTGCCGATGCTCAGGCTGTTGATCGCGATCGTGTTGCCGGCGTTCGCGCCGGCGTTGTTCACATTCAGCGTCGAGTTGCCGTTCACGAAAAAGTTGTTCGTGTACGTCGCCACCGGCGTGGCCATGTTGGACGCCGCACCGCTGTTCAGCAGTTGGAGCGTGCCCAGTTGCAAAATGATGTCCCCGCTGCCCAGCGAAGTGATGCTGCCCGACGACGCGAGCGTGCCGCCATTCAAAATAACGGACCCGCTGAGTCCCGTGTTATTGCCGAGCACCGTGAGCGTGCCGCCGCCCGATTTGCTGAACCCGGCCGTGTCCGCGATGCCCGCAATCGTCGCCGTGCCGATCGAGGCATTCGCACCCGCCGCCACCACCGGCTTGCCCGCCGTGCCGTCGAACGTCAGCGTGCCCGCCGTGAGATTCGTCGTGTAGCTGCCCGTCGTGAAGACCAGTCCGTTCACCGTGAGAGGTGCCGTGAAAGTGATCGCGCCGCCCGCCGTCTGCCCGCCGAAAAACACCACGTCCGCCGGCAGAACCGCCGGCACATCCACCGCCGAGACGCCGTCCCAGAATCGCGGCGAAAACCCGTCGTATGTCCCCGCGCCGCCGAGGCCAGATCCCGTGGAGATCGACTGCCCCGGGTCCACGACGCCGTTGCTGTCCCACCAGAAATTCGCCGCGCTGGCCAGCGTGATTGCGGTCGCGGCAAACACCGCGATCGGACCCGCGAGCGCGGAGGGCTTTCGCGTCGGCGCTCCGGCGTGTTTTAATTTGCGCGACTTGCGGAGACTGAGGCGGTTCATTTTCATGGTGCGGGAGGAGAAAAAGGGAGGAGTCGAGTAAAGGCGCGGGAAGACGGGGTCTTTGAGGCGTTGCTTGGGGCATTTGCGCGCGCTGTGAACGGAGCGCGGAAAAATGTTTGGAAGTCGTAGCGTTGGATTCCCCGAAGCGCGAATGTTCTTTCCTCAAATTGCGTCCGCAAATCGTCCCGGAATTCCGCTCTCAAATCGCGCGCTTCAGCGGTCGCTTTGCCGCGTCCAGCGGCAGAAGCTCCCGCTCGGCACCGGCAGCGCGCCGGCCTCCCCGCGCAGCAGCATTTCGCCGTGCTCGATCGATCCATTTTTTCCGAATGCCTGCAGCAGCAAATGATGCAACGAGATCGGCGTGAGCTCCGGCGTGTGGCAGGAGATGAGCACGCCGAGCGGCTCCCCGGAGAAGAGCTGCGCAAGCAGCGCGAGCAGCTTCGGCAGATCGGCTTCGATTTTGAAAATCTCGCCCTTCGCCCCGCGTCCGTAGCTCGGCGGATCGAGGATCAGCAGATCGTAGCGCTGACCCCGCCGCAGCTCGCGTTCGAGGAATTTCGTCACGTCATCCACGATCCAGCGCACGGGTTTTTCCCGCAGCAAATTCAGCGCCGCATTTTTCCGCGCCCACTCGACCATCCCCTTCGACGCATCCACATGGCACACTTCCGCCCCCGCGCGCGCCGCGGCGAGCGTGCTCCCGCCGGAATACGCGAAGAGATTCAGCACCCGGGCGGCGCGACCGTGGCGTGCGCGAAATGCCGCGCAATCCAGCGCGATGTGCTGCCATTGCTCGCGCTGCTCGGGGAAAATCCCGAGGTGCCCGAAGTCCGTCGAGCTGAGCTGGAATTTCGTGCCATCCACTTCGATGACCCACGTCGCCGGGAGCTTCTCGCGGCCCTGCCAGCGGTTCCCGCCTTCGCGGGAAAAAGTCGCCGTGGCCGCCCTCCATTCCGCCAGCTTCGCGGGCTGCCACACCGCCTGCGCGCACGGCCGCGCAAGCACGATGTCGCCGAAGCGTTCGAGTTTTTGAAACCCGCCGCTGTCGAGCAATTGATAATCCGAGGCGTGCTGTGCGATGCGCCCTTTATCGCGCGGCGAATCGCCGCGGGCAAGCGTCCGCGAGCTTCTCGAATCATCCGGACGAAACGCTGAGATGCGCGCCCGACGACCCGAACGCAAAAACATGTTCAGCCGTCCGCTCCCCGCCTGTCGCTTTTTGTGCATGACCTGCGGAATTGGACGTTTCTAGCCACCACGCTTCGCCCGGAAAAATGCGCCGGAACGCCTTTTTTCCTCTGTCGGATCACCCGCGCGCCGCACTTGGCACGACCGTTGCTAACGGGGCCGCTGCCAGTCGAACGACCGCGTGATCGCACGAGTGCCTGACCCTGTGGGCACTTTGCGACAGCGAGGAGCGAGGCCGAGCAATCAACAACCAACCACATCCCAAACACCCGAATGAAATTCACCAAAATCATCTCCAGTCTCGCCGTCGCGGCCGTCGTCGCGTTTGGCGCGCTCGGAGCACCCCGCCTGCTGGCGCAGCCCGCTCCCGAAAAGAAAGAGGAGGCCGCCGCTCCAGCGCCGAAAAAGCTTCCCGAAGACCCGAAGGATCTGCTCAACGAGCGCGTCACGGCGCTCGAGGCTTACCTCACCAATGGCGATCCGAGCGCGGCCTTCGCCGACTTCAAAGTGAAGGACAAGGATGGCAACATGGTGCTCCCTTCCAAGGACACCGGCGCGAATGACAAGCAGCTCGCGTCGCTCGTGGCCGCCGGCACTTCCGGCCCCGGCCACAACGGCTTCATGATGATCTGCGCCGCCCTGGTGCTCTTCATGACGCTCCCCGGACTCGCACTTTTCTACGGCGGCCTCGTCCGTCGGAAAAATGTGCTCTCCGTCTGCGCCCAATGCCTCGGCTGCGCGGGTCTCATCACCGTGCTGTGGTGGGCGTGCGGCTACTCGCTCGTCTTCGGGAAAAATCTCGACGGCACTTTCCTCGGAAAGATTTTCGGCGGCACGGAATTCTTCTTCCTCAAGGGCGTGGATTCCGCACCGAACACGGACTACTCGTACTGGGTCGGCCAGAATGTATTCTCGATGTATCAGCTCATGTTCGCGATCATCACCCCGGCGCTCATCGTCGGCGCCATCGCCGAGCGCATGAAATACAGCGCCATCATGACCTTCATCGCCATCTGGATGTTCGTGGTTTACTTCCCGCTCGCGCACCACGTGTGGGGCATCACCGGGATGATGAACGGTGTCTGGAACAAGACGGCGACCGCGATTCACGCGATGGACTTTGCCGGCGGCACGGTCGTCCACATGTCCTCGGGTTGGAGCGCGCTCATCCTCTGCATCCTGCTCGGCAAACGCCTCGGATTTGGAAAAGAGAAAATGTCCCCGCACAGCATGGTGCTCTGCATGGTCGGCACCGGAATGCTCTGGGTCGGCTGGTACGGCTTCAATGCCGGCTCCGCGGTCGGTGCTGACGGCATCGCCTCGAATGCCTTCATGACCACCACGCTCGCCGCCGCGACCGCAGGCTTCGTCTGGGCACTCATGGAGAAAGTGCTCAAAGGCCACGCCTCGATCCTTGGCTTCTGCTCGGGCATCGTCGCGGGTCTCGTCGTCATCACCCCCGCGTGCGGCTTTGTGAACGCCACCGGCGCGATGATCATCGGCGTCCTCGCCGCGATCATCCCGTACATCTTCGTGATGATCGTGAAGGCCAAGCTCGGCTACGACGACGCGCTCGACACCTTCGGCGTCCACGCCATCGGCGGCACGCTCGGCGCACTGATGACCGGCTTCCTCGCGGATTCCACCGTGAACGGCAACACGGCCAGCAACCTCGCCGCCGTCGGCGGCAAGCTCGCGGATGCGAACCCGGCCACGCAGAACGGCCTCGCCGCCGCCATCGCCGGCCACACCGCGTGGATCGATCAGGCGAAGGCCATCGGCGTCACGCTCGTCCTCGCGGTCGTCGGCACGCTGGTCATCACCTTACTCGTCAAGGCGCTCATCGGCCTGCGCCCGACACCGGAAGAAGAAACCACCGGCCTCGACCTCACCGACCATCAGGAGGAAGGCTACGTCCTCTAAGTCTTGCAGGGGAAACGCGGCCCGGCTGTGCGCAGCCGTGCAGTCCGGGCCGCACTCTTCACAACAACCAACCAAACAGACTCCATGAAAAAAATCGAAGCCATCATCAAACCCTTCAAACTCGAAGAGGTAAAAGACGCCCTCGCCGAAATCGGCATCGAGGGAATGACCGTGACGGAAGTCAAGGGATTCGGCCGCCAGAAAGGCCATACCGAAATCTACCGCGGATCGGAATACACCGTGGACTTCCTGCCGAAGATCAAACTCGAAACCGTGGTCTCCGAGGCCATCGTCGAACAGGCCACCGCCGCCATCATCAAGGCCGCGAAGACCGGCAAAATCGGCGACGGGAAAATCTTCGTCAGCTCCGTCGAGCAGGCCGTGCGCATCCGCACGGAAGAGACGGGCGAAAAGGCCGTCTAAAAAAATCCGCGGCCCAAACCGCACGCAGCGCACGCCGATCCGGGATCCGTCCCGGGTCGGCGTTTCGCTTTTTGCATGGCCATGCTCGCCGTGGCGGAAGGGCGCGGCCGAAGCAGGAATTCAGCATCCAAAATTCAGCACTCACAACTCCCCGCACAGAATCCCGCTTGAGCCGCCCCCGCACCGCTGCCACGCTCCGCGCCGTGAAACACCTCCTGCTCCTCGCCTTCGCCCTCCTCGTCGGCTGCGAGACCACCCGCCCCGAGAAAGATTCGTCGCCGAAAAAATACACGCGCTTCACGGTGACGGACCCGAGCGGCGACCTCATCTCCGAATGGGTCGCGGAAGGCCACTTCAAGAAAACGGATCAGGGCTACCAAATCCACGCCGTCGAGCGCTGTACCGCGCCGCCCTACCCCGTGAGAAGCGAGTATCCGAACGGTCGCCCCGCGACCGTCGTCGGCCCGAACATCGTCCTCGAGGAAATCGAAAAACCTGAGTGGCTGAAGAGACTCGACGGCGGGCGCTGAGGCCCTCCGAGCACGCTACCCGCGCTCCTTCAAAAACTGCGCGACCGTCTCCGCCAGCTTCGCGCTGATGCCCGGCAACTCCGCGATCTCCTCCACGCTCGCGCGGCGGATGCGCGCCACGCTCCCAAATTTCCGCAGCAGCGCCTGCTTGCGCGCATCGCTCACGCCCGGGCAGTCGTCGAGCGTGCTCTCCGCGATGCGCCGTTTCATCAGCAGTTGATGATACCCATTTGCCCACCGATGCGCCTCGTCGCGGATGCGCTGCAGCAGCTTCAGCGCGCCGCTGTCCCTCGGTAAAATCAGCGGCAGCGATTTTCCCGGCCGGTAAATTTCCTCAAACTCCTTCGCGAGCCCCATGATCGGCACCTCGTGCAGCCCGAGTCGCTGCAACTCGCCGCAGGCCGAACTGAGCTGCCCCTTCCCGCCGTCCACGATGATCAAATCCGGCAGCGTCCCCGTCTCGCCCGGCTTCGCGAAACGCCGCGCCATTTCCTCATTTCCCTCCTGCGAAAATGAGTAGTCCACCTGCTCGCGGACCACGCCACTTTCCGTCTCCGCACTCTGCATTCCGCCTTCCGAAATCTCCCGCAGCGCCCGCGTGTACCGCCGCCGCACGACCTCCGCCATGCTCGCGAAATCATCCTGCCGCCCCTCGACGCTGCGGATGCGGTAGCGCCGGTAGAGATGGTTCGCCGGCCGCCCGTCGATGAAGCACACCATGCTCGCGACGACGTGCGTCGTGCTGATGTTCGAAATGTCAAAGCACTCCATGCGCCGCGGCGGTCCCGCGAGCCCGAGTTCCTCGCCGAGTTCCGCGAGATCGGTCGCGGCGTTCAGCGCGCCGGGCAGCTTCAGCCGGTGCCGCATCGTCGTCGTGTAGCGCGTCATCGGCTTCGTCGTCTTGCGCAGATCGTCGAGCATGTTGCGGATTTCCGCCGCGCGCTCGAAGTCTAGCCTCGCCGCGGCCTTTCGCATTTCGTCCTCGAGCGGCGCGAGCAGTTCCTTCGACTGGCCGTCGAAAAACTCGCACGCCCGCGCCACGCGCTCGGCGTACTGCTCGGGCGTCGTCTCCGCGAGTTTCATCGGGACCTGATACGTGCTCGACTTCCGCTCGCGCTCCGACGGCGAGCCGCGGCCGAAAGTCAGCACGCCGAATTTTTTCCGCATGAAAGTGAGCGTCTGCCGCAATGCGCCCGAGTGCGCGAACGGCCCGAAATAGCGCGCGCCGTCGTCCGGATTTTTCAACCGCGTGAGGCGGAAGCGCGGCCATTCCTCATGCACGTCCACCTTCACCATCAGGAAGCGCTTGTCGTCGCGAAAGCTCACATTGTAACGCGGCCGGTACTCCTTGATCAGCTTCCCCTCGAGCAGCAGCGCCTCCGGTTCGCTGCCCGCCACGTGCCAGTCAAAATCATGGATCGCCTCGATGAGCGCGCGCACTTTCGGATCCGCACGCATGAGCCGCGAGGGCGCAAAATAATGGCTCAGCCGCTTGCGGAGATCGCGCGCCTTGCCCACGTAGATCACGCGCCCAAAGCGATCGCGGTGCAGGTACACGCCCGGCTTGTGCGGCACATCGCCGAGCTTCGTTTTCAAATCGGTGGTTTCGCGGGGAGCGGCCATCGCCACGACTTTAGCTCAGTGCGTCCGCGCAAGATAGCGCCGATAGCGGCGGATCACTTCATCCACATACTGCCGCGTCCCCGTCGCGGGCGAGGCCTGCAGCATCTCGCGCGCGTCCTCCGCATTTGCCGCCCACTTTTCCACGCGCGAATGCCCCGCATTGTATTCCGCGAGCGCGTACGGGAGCGGGTCCTCGCGATCCTTCCAGTGCTCCAGCGCGCGGCTGAGATACCACGTCCCGGCGTCGAGGTTCGTCTTCGCGTCAAAAAGATCCGCAAACACGAAGACCTCGATCTTGCGTGCCGTCGCCCAATCCCGCGCCGCCGCCTCGCCGACCTGCATCAGCCCGCGCTCGCCCGCACCGCCGATCTTCGTCGTGGTGAAACGGCTCTCGCGCCAGACGACCGACTTCACGAGCAGCGGGTCCACGCCGTATTTTTTTGCCGCGCGCGCGATGAGATCGTCGTGCTCGGAATATCTGCCGAACGCGAGCAGCTCCTGCATGCGGTAGGCCGGATCGCCCGAGCGCCACAGCACCACGGCGAGCGAGACATTCGCCGCGCACAGCAGCGCGATGAGGAGCCAGGAGAGGTTTCGCTTCACGCCGCGTGAATAGAGTCTGCACGGCGATGAGTGCGAGAATGAATGTAGGACAGGCATCTTGCCTGTCCTACATTGGACAAAACGCGCGCGGCCTGCATTCTCGCGCCATGCCCAAATTCGCCCGCGTCATGGTTGATGAGTCCGGCGGGCGCTCGTTTGATTACGAAATCCCGGCGGCGCTCGCCGATGCCGCGGGCATCGGCTGCCGTGTGCGTGTGCCCGTGCGCACGCGCGTGATCCTCGGCACGATCATCGCACTTTCCGACACGACCGAGGCTGACGGCGTGCGCCTCATTTCCGAACTCGTAAGCGACGAACCCGCGCTGAGTCCGCAGCTCATCCGCCTCGCGGAATGGGTCGCGAATTATTACTGCTGCCCGCTCGAAGCCACGCTGCGCACCGTCCTGCCCAGCGTGATCCGCAAGGCCGAGGTGGGGCACAAAAAGCGGCTCGTCGCGCGGCTCGCGCGCGAAGTCTCCGACGAGGAAATCGAGACGATTCGCAAACGTGCGCCGAATCAGGCGGAGGTCGTCATCGCGCTGCGCACCGCGCAGGGTCCGATGGCCGTCGCGGATCTCGCGGAGCAATGTTCCGTCGCGCCGCAGACGATCAAGGCGCTCGCGAAAAAGGGCATCCTCACCATCGAGCCGGAGACCGTGGAGCGCGATCCGCACGGCACGGAAACCTTCGTGCCGAATGCGAAGCTCGAACTGAATGCGGAGCAGGCCGTCGTCTTTGCGCGCGTGCTCGTGGCCATCGCGGCGAACGGCTCCGATCCCGCGCCGAAGCCGCTGCTGCTCCACGGCGTGACGGGCAGCGGCAAGACGGAGATCTATCTCCAGGCGATCCAGCAGGTGCTCGACCGCGGCGAGGGTGCGATTTTGCTCGTGCCGGAAATCTCGCTCACGCCGCAGACGGTCGAGCGTTTCAAGTCGCGTTTCGCCGAGACCAAACACGAAGTCGCGGTGCTGCACTCGCACCTCAGCGAAGGTGAGCGGCACGACGAATGGCACCGCATCCGCAGCGGTCGCGCGCGCGTGGTGATCGGCGCGCGCTCGGCGGTTTTTGCGCCGGTGGAAAAGCTCGGCATCGTCATCGTCGATGAGGAGCACGAGAACACTTACAAGCAGGAGGAGACGCCGCGCTACCACGGGCGCGACCTCGCCGTGCTGCGCGGCCACATGGAAAAATGCGCGGTGCTCCTCGGGAGTGCCACGCCTTCGCTCGAGAGCTACCACAACGCCGTGACCGGCAAATACGAACTGCTGCGGCTAACGCTGCGCGTGGACGATCAGAAGATGCCGTTCTTCCGCATCGTGGACATGCGGATGGAGGCGAAAAAATCTTCGCCCATCCTCAGCGATCCGCTCTCCGCGGCCATCGGCAAACGGCTCGAAAAAAAGGAGCAAGTGATCCTTTTTCTAAACCGCCGCGGCTTCAGCACGACGCTGCTGTGCGGAAAATGCGGCTACGTCCACGAGTGCCCGAACTGCTCGATCTCGCTCACATTTCACCGCGGCGCGAACCGAGTCGTGTGCCACATCTGCGGCCACCTCGCCGTCGCGCCGACGAAATGCCCCGGCTGCAAGGACCCCGGAATCAAATACACCGGCACGGGCACCGAGAAGGTCGAGGACACCGTCGCGCGATTTTTCCCGAAGGCCGTCGTGAAGCGCATGGATGCCGACGTGATGCAGAAACGCGAATCGTACCGCGACACGCTGAACGCATTCCGCACCGCGAAGATCGACATCCTCGTCGGCACGCAGATGATCGCGAAGGGGCTGCATTTTCCAAACGTCACGCTCGTCGGCATCGTGAATGCGGACATGGGGCTGCATCTGCCGGATTTTCGCGCGAGCGAGCGGACGTTCCAACTCCTCACGCAGGTCGCCGGGCGCGCGGGCCGCGGCGAGGTCGAGGGCGAGGTCGTTGTGCAGAGTTACACGCCGTTTCATCCGGCGATCCAGTTTGCGCGGCACCATGACTTCGAAGGTTTCTACGAGCAGGAAATCGAGTGGCGGCAGAAAATGGAGCAGCCGCCGTTCACGCATTTCATCCTCATCACCGTGCGCTCGCCGCATCAGGAACGCGCGCGCTTTTCCACCGAGACGCTGCACCGCCGGCTAAAGGAAACGCTGCCACCCGGCACCGTGCTCGGCGAACCCGCGCCCGCGCCGCTGGAAAAATCGCACGGCAACTTCCGCTACCACCTCTCGATGCGCACGCACGCCGTGCTGAAACTCACGCGCATCCTCCGCGAGGTGCTCGACAAACTCACGCTGCCCGAGGACGTCTTCGCCGTCGTGGACGTGGACGCGCAGCATCTGATGTGAGGCGCGGCGAAGCAGATTTGACCGCGAAGGCGCGACGGAAGGGCGGCGTGATCGAAGCGCGACCGGCATGCCTCGGGTAGGGTGGGCGTCCCGCCCGCCGTTCGACGCATCCTGCGTCGGACATCTGTCGTCGGCAGATCTGTGATTCGAAAAGATCGCCGGTCGTTCTCCGGATGTGCCGCGCAGGATGCGCAGCGCGGCGGGCGGGGACGCCCACCCTACCCGATGCACGCCGTCCTGCTTCACGCGATGGCAGTGCCATCGCGGATGCTGCTGGAAAAAAGAACTTGAGCCGCCGGAGGTGGCGAATAGCTTCCCGGCCCGCGTTCACCAAGGATCGTTAGCTCAATCGGTAGAGCAAGTGACTCTTAATCACTAGGTTGTCGGTTCGAGTCCGACACGATCCACCACGCTGGAAGCCGCATGGATGCTGCATCCCGGCGCGACGCGCATGAAAATCGAGCGCGCGACATGCCCCGCGAAACGGTCATGCATTTGCTCAATGCCTCGGCGCTTCGGCGCTTCGGCCCATTCCTTTGTTCCTCTCGTTCCAAGGCTCGCGAAGCGTGGCGATGGATCAGATGCACTCCGCCCGCGCCGTCTGCGAAATCCAAACTTTCCCAGCCGACAGAAAACGATTCGCCCGCTACGGTCCAAATTCCCCGCGATGAAATCCCCGCTTTTTCTCGTCCTCATGTTTCCGCTCGCGCTGAACGGCGCGGATCGCGTCACGGTGGATGGCGCGTTTTTTGAGAGCAAAGTGCGGCCGCTCCTCGAGCGGCGATGCACCGAGTGCCACGGCGAAAAAAAGCAGAAGGCGGATTTGCGGCTGGATCGAAAGGTCCACGCCTTCAAGGGCGGCGAGAGCGGCGCGGTGATCGTGCCCGGCGACAGTGCGAAGAGTCCACTCTTCCGGCGGGTCATTTCGGAGGATGACGATGAACGGATGCCGCCGCGGAAGGGCGATGGCCGACCGCTGAGCGCGGAGGAAATCGCGTTGCTCAAAATGTGGATCGATGCCGGCGCGCAGTGGCCGGAGACGGCGGCCGACAGGGATGCCGCGGAGGACAAGCGACTCCAGCACTGGTCGCTCCAGTCGGTGCGATCCACCTTTGATCCGAACGCCTCCGTGGATTTTTTCATCGCGGCGAAACTGAAGGCCGCGAGCCTCTCCCCGTCTGCCGAGGCGGATCGCCGCACGCTGATCCGGCGCGCGTGCTTCGATGTCACAGGGCTGCCGCCGACGCCGGAGGAGGTGGACGAGTTTGTCGCGGACGAAGATCCAAAGGCTTACGAAAAGCTGATCGAGCGTCTGCTGACCTCGCTGCGCTTCGGCGAGCGATGGGCGCGGCACTGGCTCGATGTCGTGCGCTTTGCGGAGAGCGACGGCTTTGAAATGAACCGCGCCCGCAAAAGTGCGTGGCCGTACCGCGACTACGTGATCCGCGCGTTCAATGAGGATCGGCCGTACGATCGATTCATCCGCGACCAGATCGCGGGCGATGCTTCCGGCGAGGACGCAGCCACGGGATTTCTCGTCGGCGGTGCGGTGGATCGCGTGAAGGGCAAGGACCCGGTGCTCACGGCGAACCAGCGCGCGGATGAATTGCACGACATCGTGAGCACCACGGGCGCGACTTTCCTCGGCCTCACGGTGAACTGTGCGCGCTGCCATGATCACAAATTCGATCCCATCTCCGCGACCGACTACACCGCGATGATCGCGCTGCTGCAGGGCGTGCAGCACGGCGAGCGGGCGTGGCGCAACAGCGGACTCCAAGCGGAAGCCGCGCCTGTGCCATCGCGCCCGGCGGTGACGGCGGGCGCAAACGAGGACGCATTCGCGGCGGTGGAGGCGAAGTTTTTGCGCTTCACGATCACGTCGTGCAGCACGAGTGAGCCGTGCATCGATGAACTCGAAGTCTTCAACGCACGCGGCGAAAATGTCGCGCACCGCGCCGTCGTGACCGTGTCGGGCACTTTCGCCGACGGCAAAAGTCCGAAGCACCGGATCGAACATCTCAACGACGGACAGTACGGCAACGATTTCAGTTGGATCTCGAACCAGAAAGGCGGCGGCTGGGCGCAGGTCGAATTTGCCGGCACCGAGCGCATCGGCCGCGTCGTGTGGAGCCGCGATCGCGGCACGCCGCAGCGTTACACCGATCGGCTCGCCACGGGCTATCGCATCGAGGTGTCGGCGGACGGGGAAAAATGGCGGACAGTCTCGATTTCCGCGGATCGCGCGAGCGGCGTGAGCAAGGGGCCGCAAGTTTACGCGGGCATTTTCGAGCAGCCCGGAGCGACGCATCGCCATCAGCGCGGCGATCCGATGCAGCCGCGTGAAACGGTCGCGCCCGGCGGGCTCGCGCGCATCGGAAAGCCGCTCATCCTTTCCGCCGATGCGCCCGAGCAGCAGCGCCGCATCGCACTGGCAAATTGGATCGCCGATCCTGCGCATCCGCTCACGGCGCGCGTCATCGTGAACCGGATTTGGCATTACCATTTCGGCACCGGGCTCGTGGATACGCCGAGCGACTTCGGCCTCAATGGCAGCCGGCCCACGCATCCGGAACTGCTCGATTTTCTCGCGCACGAACTCGTCACGCACGGCTGGAGCCTGAAGCACATTCACCGGCTCATTTTGAATTCGCACACGTATCGACAGCACAGCGCGGCGACTGCCGCCGCGATGAAAGTGGACTCCGGCTCGCGGCTGCTGTGGCGCTTCCCGCCGCGGCGACTCGAGGCCGAGGCGCTGCGCGATGCGATGCTCGCGGTCGCGGGCAAGCTCGACCTCACGATGGGCGGGCCGGGCTTCGATCTCTTCGAGCCGAATGAAAACTACGTGAAAGTGTACGCGACGAAGGCGGACTGCGGCCCTGCCGAATTCCGCCGCATGGTTTATCAAAGCAAGCCGCGCACGATGCTCGACGATTTCTTCGGCGCATTCGACTGCCCAGATGCCGGCCAGCCGCAACCGAAGCGCACGAGTTCCACCACGCCGCTGCAGGCGCTCAATCTTCTCAACAGCAACTTCGCCATCCAGCAGGCGGGCTTCTTTGCCGAGCGGTTGAAAATGGACGCCGGCGAGAACGCGAATGCGCAAGTGCGGCGCGCGTTCACACTCGCCTTCGGCCGTCCGCCTTCGCCGGATGAAATCGCCGACAGCGCGCAGCTCATCACGCAGCACGGCTTGCCGGCATTTTGCCGCGCGCTCTTCAATGCGAACGAATTCATTCGCCTGAACTGATCCATGAATCCGCACGATCTCTCGCACGCCGGACGTCAGCTCCTCTCGCGACGTCATTTTCTCCAGTGGGCTGGCAGCGGGCTCGGCGGCATCGCGCTCACTTCGCTGCTCTCGGAGCACGGACTGCTCGCAGCCGAGTCGCCGCAGCGCCCGCCCTTCGATCCCTCGCATCCGTACGCGCCGCGCGCTCCGCATTTCGCGCCGAAGGCGAAGCGCGTGCTCATGATTTTCTGCTCCGGCGCGCTCAGCCATGTGGACACGTTCGACTTCAAGCCTGAACTCGTGAAACGCCACGACACGCCGATGCCGGGCGCGAGCGAGCTGATCACTTTTCAGGGCGCGAACGGCAATCTGATCAAGCCGCTGTGGGATTTCAAACCGCGCGGGCAGTCGGGAAAAATGATCAGCGACCTGCTGCCGAACCTCGCGGAACTGGCGGACGAGATGTGCTTCATCCACTCGATGACGGCGAAGTCGAACACGCACGGCCCGGCGGAAAACCAGATGAGCACGGGCTTCACGCTCGACGGATTCCCGAGCGCGGGCGCGTGGGTCACGTACGCGCTCGGATCGGCAAATCAGAATCTCCCCGCGTTCGTCGCCATCCCCGATCCGCGCGGCGTGCCGCAGATCGGGCCGCGGCACTGGGGCTCCGCGTTCCTGCCCGCGGCGTTCCAGGGCACGGCCTTCAATGCGGAAAAACCGATCCCGAATCTCGCGCGGCCGGCCGCGATCAGCGCGGCGACCGAGCGCGACACGCGCGATTTTCTGAAGCGGCTGAATGACCGCCATCTCGAAAAAAATCCCGGCGACAGCGATCTCGCCGCGCGCATTTCGTCGTACGAACTCGCCGCAAAAATGCAGCTCGCCGCCGCCGAGATCAGCGATCTGAAAGGCGAGAGCGCGGGAACGCTCGAAAATTACGGAGCGAACGACGGCAACAAAACCAAGGCCGGCTTTGCCAAAAACTGCATCCTCGCGCGCCGCCTCCTCGAGCGCGACGTGCGCTTCGTGCAGCTCTTCAACGGTTCGTACGCGATGGGCGAGGGCGTCGGAAATTGGGACGGTCACAAAAAGATCGCGGAGCAGTACCCCATCCACGCGCCGATCCTCGATCAGCCATGCGCGGCGCTGCTCCGCGATTTGAAGGAGCGCGGTCTGCTCGATGACACGCTCGTCGCATTTGTCACCGAATTTGGCCGCATGCCCACTTTTCAAAAGGGCGCGAACGGCCGCGATCACAATCCGAAGGGCTTCACCGTGTGGCTCGCGGGCGCGGGCGTGAAGCACGGTTTCAGCCACGGCGCGACGGATGAATTCGGGTATCAGGCGATCGGAAACGTCACGACGATCTACGACCTGCACGCCACGATGCTCCACCTCCTCGGGCTGAATCACGAGCGGCTCAGCTTTTACAACAACGGCGTCGAGCGCCGGCTCACGGATGTGCATGGGCACGTGATCGAGAACATCATCGCGTAGAACTCCCGGCGCGCCACGCGGATTTGTGTTGGCCATCGCCTGCCAAAACCGACTCTCATTTTCCTCCATGAAACTCCCCATCGCCCCGCTCCTGCCACTGCTCCTCGCCACCTCGATCGACGCCGCGGACAATGTGCCGCCGGCGGGATTCACCGCGCTTTTCAACGGCAGGGATCTCGCCGGCTGGGTGCCGGTGAATGTCGCGCTGAAGACGTTCACGGTGCGCGACGGGATGATCGTGATCAGCGGCGAGCCGACGGGCTACATGCGCACGGAGCGGATGGTGGAAAATTTCATCCTCGAATGCGACTGGCAGCACATGAAATCCGGCGGGAACAGCGGCGTCTTCGTGTGGGGCGACGGCGTGCCGGCGATGGGCACGGGCTACACGCGCGGCATCGAGGTGCAGGTGCTCGACAATGGCTATGACGCGAAGGGCAAGAACGAGCACTACACGACGCACGGCGACATTTTCCCGATCTGGGGCGCGACGATGACGCCGACCGGGCGCATCGCGGGCAGGCGCAGTTTTCCGAGCGAGGAGCGGAGCAAAAGTTCGCCGGAGTGGAACCACTATCGCGTGACGGGCAACGGCGGCGAACTGCGGCTGGAGGTGAATGGCAAGGAAGTCACGGTCGGCAAGGACTGCGTGCCGCGAAAAGGTTTCCTCGCGCTGGAGAGCGAGGGCGCGGAGTGCCACTTCAAAAACATTTACTTCAAGGAGCTGCCGCCGACGGGCGCGACGGCGGAGCAGACGGCGAATCCGTACGAGGGGTTCGTCTCGCTTTTCAACGGCGTGGATTTCACCGGCTGGAAAGTGCCCGAGGGGGATAACGGGCACTGGAAGGCGACGGGCGGACTCATTGATTACGACGCACGCAGCGAGGCGAAAGGCGACAAGCACCTGTGGACCGAAAAGGAGTACCGGAACTACACGCTGATCGTGGACTGGCGGATCAAGGAGACGCCGTACACGAATCCGCGCGCCGCGAAAATTTTGCCCGACGGCTCCGAGGAGCGCGATGCGGAGGGGAAGCCAATCCAGATTTCCGTGAAGGATTCGGACTCCGGCATCCTGCTCGCGGGCGATCAGAAATATCAGGTGAACATCTGGTGCTGGCCCGTCGGCTCCGGCGAAATGTACGGCGTGCGCCGCGACCAGACGATGCCGCTCGAGGTGCGCGCCGGCGCGACGCCGCGCGAGCACGCGGACAATGCGATCGGCAAATGGAACCGCTACGAAATCACCGTGCAGGACGGCACGGTGCGGACGGTTTTGAATGGCAAGGCGGTGATCCCCGGCGTGAAAATTCCGGGCCTGCCCGCGACCGGGCGCATCGGCCTGCAGCACCACGGCGCACAGAAGGACGGCGTGTGGACGAGCCCGCCCGCGCTGGTGCAGTTTCGGAATTTGTTCATCAAGGAGCTGCCGTAGCTTGAAAGTAGGCGGGGTTTAACCTCGCCTGCATTTTGGCGCGCGCCGCGAACTTGCCGCGTCCTGGGCGAAATGGAATGAGGGTCACAGCACCTAGCAGATGACGCGTCGCGCGGTTGAAACCTACGCACCGATGTCCCGCCCATTTTCAACCTTCCTGATTTTTACGCTCATCGCGGGCGCATCGCGCAGCTTCGCGCAGGAGGTGAATTTTGAAAAGGAAGTGCGGCCCATTTTGAAGGCGCACTGCACGATGTGCCACGGCGAGGAGGAAAAGCCGAAGGGCGGCGTGGATTTGCGGCTGCGGCGCTTCATGGATAAGGAGCTCGACGGCGGCTCGCATGTGCTGGTGCCGGGGCAGCCGGACAGGAGCGAGATGATCCTCCTCGTGCGCGAAGGCGAGATGCCGCGCAAGGGCAAGCCGCTCACGCCGGAGCAAATTTCCACGCTCGAACGCTGGATCGCGCAGGGCGCGAAGACGACGCGGCCCGAGCCCGCGACGCTGCCGCCGGGGGCGTTCATCGCGGAGGACGATCGGGAGTTTTGGTCATTCAAGCCGATCACGCGGCCATTAGTGCCGAAAATCGAGAGTCCAAAATCGAGAGTCCAAAATCCTATTGATGCATTCATCCTCGCAAAGCTGCGCGAGCAAAAGCTCGACTTCGCGCCCGATGCGGACAAGGCGACGCTCATCCGCCGCGTGACGCTCGACCTCACCGGGCTGCCGCCGACGCCGCAGGAGACGGAGCTTTTTCTGAAGGACGCCGCGCCGGATGCGTATGAAAAAGTCGTGGATCGATTGCTCGCTTCGCAGAGCTACGGCGAGCGCTGGGCGCGGCACTGGCTCGATGTCGCGGGCTATGCGGACTCGAACGGATCTTCCGAGGCGGATTCGCCGCGGCTGCACGCGTGGCGCTACCGCGACTATGTGATCCGCGCGCTGAACGATGACAAGCCGTGGAATGAGTTCATCACCGAGCAGCTCGCAGGGGACGAGATCGCGGGCGCGACGCACGCGGATGCGGCGCTGGCGGCGAACGATCCGAAGCGGCGCGACGAACTCATCGCGACGGCATTCCTGCGCATGGCGCCCGACGGCACGGGCGATCCGGGCGACGACATGAAGCTCGCGCGCAACCAGGTCATCGCGGAGGAGCTGAAAGTCGTGTCGTCGTCGCTGCTCGGCCTCACGGTCGGCTGCGCGCAGTGCCACGACCACCGCTATGATCCGATCCCGCAGACGGACTACTACCGGCTGCGCGCGATTTTCGAGCCGGCGTTCGACTGGAAGACCGCGTGGCGCGCGCCGGCGCAGCGGCAGTATTCGCTCTACACCCCGGAGGAGCGCGCGCAGGCGAACGAAGTCGAAAAGCAAATCGGGGACATCAATCGCGCGGCGCAGGCGATGAGTGCTAAATTTCTCGATGAGATTTTTGAAAAGAAGATCCTCGAGCTGCCCGAGGCCGAGCGAGAGCCATATCGCGCCGCCCGCGCGACGCCGGCGAAGGATCACACGCCCGCGCAAAAGGCGCTGCTCAAAAAATACCCGAACGCGCTCGCGCTGTTTTCGCTCAATCTCTACGATGCCGCCTCGCAGAAAAAGGTGGAGGCGAAGGTCGCCGAGGGCACGAAGCTCCGCGCGGCCCTGCCGCCGGAGGGCATGGTGATGGCGCTCACGGAGATGAAGGGCGTGGTGCCGAAGACGTTCCTTTTCGCGCGCGGCGATCACGATCAGCCGAAGCAGGAGGTGACGCCCGGCGAACTCGCCGTGCTCGCGACGCCGCAGATCGAGCCCTTCGTCGCGGAGAAAGTGGCGTCGGGATCGAGCGGCCGCCGGCTCGCGTATGCGAAGTGGCTCACGAGCGGGAAGCACCCCCTCGTCGCGCGCGTGCTCGTGAACCGTTTTTGGCTGAATCATTTCGGCCGCGGCATCGTGAATACGCCCGGCGACTTCGGCGCGGAGGGCGAGCGGCCCACGCATCCCGAGCTGCTCGACTGGCTCGCGAGCGAATTCATGGACGGCGGCTGGAAGCTCAAGCCGCTGCACAAGCTCATGGTGATGAGCACCGCCTACTGGCAGTCGTCGCGCCACAATGCGTCGCTGCGCAGCGATCCCGACAACAAATTTTTTGCGCGTTTCAAAATGCAGCGCCTCGACGCGGAGACGCTGCGCGACTCGATGCTCGCCGCCGCGGGGACGATCAATCCGAGCCCGTTCGGCCGGCCAATTTCCATCGGGCGCGATCCTGTCGGGCGCATCGTCGTCGGCAAGGAAGTGCTCAACACGAATCGCGACGTGACTAAAGTGGAGGCGAATGGCGCGGACGGTGCGCGACGCTCGATCTACGTGCAGGTGCGCCGCAAGACGCCGCTCACCGTGCTGGAGACTTTCGACGAGCCGGTGATGCAGCCAAACTGCGAACTGCGCACGCGCACGACGGTCGCGCCGCAGTCGCTCATGATGATGAACGACAGCTTCGTCCTCGACGCCGCGCACCACCTCGCAACGCGCGTGCGCAGCGAAAAGCCGGACGACCTGCGCGCGCAGATCGTCCTCGCGTGGGGCATTCTTTTCAACCGCACACCATCGGAAAAGGATCTCGCCAGCGCCCTCGCGCACATCGCCGCGCAGACCGAGGCGTCGCGCGCGTACCACCGCGAAATTCAGCAGGCGAAGAGCGCCCCCGCGCCCGACCCAGCGCTCGAAGGCCTCGCGCGCTACTGCCAAGTCCTCTTCAGCTCGAACCGTTTCCTCTACGTCGAGTGAAGCGCGGGATCTCACTGCTGATTTCATCTTCCGCAGCCGACCGTGCGAACGGACGCGAGCTTCGGCAGCCCGCGAGGCGCGGGTCCCTCGCTGGCGATTCGTATTTGGCGAATTTCCAAATGAGCCATTGAACAAAAACCCGTTGTGCGCTCTCTCACCAACGCCGTGAACTTTCTCCGCCACCACCCATCCACTCGCGCGCTCCTCGCGGTGCTGATGCTGCTGGGGTGGTTCACCGCGACGAATCACTGCGCGCTGGGGCTGATGCAGAAGTCGCCCGTGGCGAAGGCGGAGCACGCGAAGTGTTGCAGCGGCAAGCCGGCTCCGGCGAAGGACGATCAGGCGCCGGGCGGGGCGCGCGAGTGCTGCAAATCCATCCATGCGGTGCCGCTGCCGGATGCGAAGGGGCTGGTGAAATTCGACGGCGCGCAATTTGCGGTTCATGCTTTTGCGTTGCTCACGCTGCTGGGCAGCGAAATCGCCGCGCCGGAATCAGCGACGCTCCCCGACCACGGGCCGCCACGAGCGGTGTCGTTCGCGGAACTGGTCCTCCAGCGGAGCCTGCCCGGCAACGCTCCGCCCTTCACGGCCTGACGACGCGCGGCCCCGCACTCGCGGGTTTTTCGCCGTCGTTTTCCCGCGTCTCCACTCTGCGCGCGATTGCTCGCGTACAGCAGCGGCATGGCCCGCGTGTGCGGTCGCACCGTGCCCGATTTCCATCCGCACAAAACAAAACAAACACATCAACAACATGAAAAACAACCGCATCACCACTATCGTCGCCGCGCTTGCGGCGGCATTCATCACCACGACCGCCTTCGCCAAGGACGCTCCGTCCGGCGTGCCGAAGGACTACCCACTGAAGACGTGCGTCGTCTCCGACGAAAAACTCGGCGAGCACGGCAAGCCCGTGAAGGTCACCTCCGAAGGCACCGACGTTTGGCTGTGCTGCAAGTCCTGCGTGAAGGACTTCAACAAGGAGCCGGCGAAGTTCGTAAAAATGGTCAAGGACGCGCCGACGAAAGCAAAGAAGTAGCCACCGTCCCGTGTGCCGTGCCGTCCGGCCTGCATCGCTGATGCGGTGTCGGGCGGCGCTGGCGCGCGAAAACAAAATCCAACTGCCATGCAACCACTGCTCGCCCATGCGGGGGAAGCGCACTTCTTCTCGATGGAGCACATCCATGTGCTCATCAATCACCTGCCCGTCATCGGGCTGGCGATGGCCATTCTCGCGCTTGCGCTCGCGCTGATGCACCACAGCCGGAAAACGGAAATCATCGCGCTCATCCTCGTGTTCATCACCGCCGCGAGCGCATGGCCGGTCGTCTTCACCGGGCAGCGCGCGTACAAGCCGGTGCGCGGCATCGTGGACGACGCCGGTGCGGACTGGCTCGACGCGCACATGGAGCGCGCGGAGAAAACCGCGCCCGCGTTTTACGCACTGGCGCTGCTCGCCGCCGCCGCGCTGTTCGTCCCGCACAAATGGCCGCGCACGACACGTCCGCTCGCCATCGCCACGCTCGCGCTCGCCGTGCTTTGCGAAGGCGCGAGCGGGTGGATTGCACTCGCGGGCGGGCAAATCCGGCACCCGGAATTTCGCAGCGAACCACCACCCTCCGAACCAACCAAGCCACACACGCACTGAGTATGACTCGACAAATTACCTTTCTCGCTGCCGCGCTGCTTGCTGGTTGCGCGAGCGAACCATCGCCGCCGCTCACGGCGAACCATCCCGCCAGTGCGGATGCGCCGGAGGGCGCGCGCATCTCCCGCACGACTTCGCTCCGCGCGGATGAAGCGACGCGGAAATCCCACGCGCTGCTTTCCGCCGCGCAAAAGGAGCAGGAGGCGTGGGACCAATATGGCCCCGTGTCCGGGACTCCGGCAGACGCCCCGAAGACCAATGCCAAACCGGAGATGAAACATGACCACCATTAAGCCGCTCATCCTTTTCACCACCATCGGCGCGCTCGCCGTGTCCGCACTGGGCGCTCCGAAAGAACCGCCATTCCGCCCGGTCGAGCGCGCGGTGAAGGAACGCACCGGCCTCGCCGTGCGCTGGCAGCAGAACGCGGAGGCGCGCGAGGAGAGCCTTCGCACGGTGCGCGGGCTTTTGAAAAGGCCGCTCACGGTGAACAGCGCGGTGCAAATCGCGCTGCTCCACAGCCGCGAATTGCAGGCGACCTTCGAGGACGTGGGCGTGTCCGCCGCCGATTTGCGCGAGGCGGGGACTTGGAAAAATCCGGCCTTCGATCTCAGCGTGCGTTTTCCCGACCGCGCGCCATCGGGCGCAAATTGGGAGGAAGCCGTCGCCTTCGATTTGCTCGATTTGCTCATGATTCCGCTCCGCAAGCGCGTCGCCGCCGCGCATCTAGCCGCCGCGCAACTCCGCGTGGCGGATGAAGTGGTGAAGCTCGTCGCTGACGTGAAAAGCGCCGTGCGGGTGCTCCAAGCCGACGAGACATTGCTCGCCCACCGCGCGAGCATCGCGGACATCAGCGGCACTGGGTTGGAACTCGGCCAGCGGCAGCACGAAGCCGGGAACATCACCGACCTCGCGCTCGCGGAACACCAGAGCGCCTACAATTCGGCGCGGCTGGAACTGGCGATGGCCGAGGCCATGCAGCGTGAGCATCGCGAGAAGCTCAACCGCCTGCTCAGCCTGTGGGGCGGCGATACCGCGTGGAAAATCGGCGGCGCACTGCCGGCTTTGCCGGAGAAGGACGTGGGCTTGCGCGGCCTTGAAACTCTCGCCGTGTCGCAACGGCTCGACCTCGCCGCGGCGCACGGTGAACTGTCGGGCATCGTCCGCGCGCTCGGCCTCACGAAAAGTTATCGTTACATCGGCGCGCTGACTTTCGGCGTGGACACTGAGCGCAATCCCGACCGCTCGAATGTGACCGGTCCCCGGCTCTCGCTCGAAGTGCCGATCTTCAACCAGGGCCAAGCCCGCATCGCGCGCGGCGAAGCGGAACTCCGCCGCGCGGAGCGCAAGCTGGAAGCCCTCGCCATCGGCATCCGCGCCGACGTGCGAGAACTCCATGACCGCCTCGCCGCGAAGCGCGAAGTCACACGTTTTTATCGCGACGAATTGCTTCCCGGACGCAAGGCCATCTCCGCCGCGATGCTGCTTCACTACAACGGAATGCTCATCGGCAACTACGCCCTGTTCACCGCGCGCTCCGAGCAAATCGAAGCGGAGCACAAGGGCATCGAGGCGCTGCGCGATTACTGGACGACGCGCGCCGAGTTGGAGCGCGCGGTCGGCGGAAGTCTCGCCGCGCGCCCTCCCGCGAAAACAAAACCCGTCACCGCAACGAAGTAATCTCCACGAAAGGAAAAACCATGATCACCCGACGCGAACTTCTCACCAGCGCCGCCGCCCTCGCGGGCGCTGCCGCACTTCCCCACACTGCGAGCGCGCAGGAACATGCCGCACATCCGAGCGCAAAGCCCAAACCCGCAGACGGCAAAGCCGAGCCGCCCGCGTGGACGCGCCCGCCGCATCCCGAGCCGGGCGAGCCGGGTAAGCACTACACGCCCACCGTCACGCTCAACGGCTCGACGCTCCCGTGGAAACTCGTGGACGGCGTGAAGGTCTTTCATCTCATCGCCGAGGAAGTGCGCAACCACGAGTTTGCGCCCGGCTTGAAAGCGCATTGCTGGGGCTACAACGGGCAAGTCCACGGCCCCACGATCGAGATCGTGGAAGGCGACCGCGTCCGCATTTACGTCACGAACAAACTGCCTGCTGCGACGGCGGTGCATTGGCACGGCATCATTCTCCCGAACGGCATGGATGGCGTCGGCGGCCTCACGCAAAAAGCCATCCAGCCGGGCGAGACGTTCAAATACGAATTCACGGTCTGGCAGCACGGCACCTTCATGTATCACGCGCATCACGACGAGATGACGCAGATGGCGCTCGGCCAGTTGGGTGTCATCGTCATTCATCCGCGCGAGCCGAAGGGGCCGCGGCCCGATCGCGATTACGTCTATATGCTCAGCGAGTGGAAAATCGTCGCCGGCACGATGCGGCCCGACCCGAATGAGATGGTCGAGTTCAACGTGCTGACCCTGAATGCGCGATGCTTCCCCGGCACCGCGCCGCTCATCGCGAAGACTGGCGACCGCGTGCGCATCCGCATCGGGAATCTCTCCGCAATGGATCATCATCCCATCCATTTTCACGGGCACAATTGGTGGATCATCGCGACGGATGGCGGCGACATTCCCGAGAGTGCGCGCTGGCCGGAGACCACGGTGCTTGTCCCCGTTGGCAGCACGCGCACTGTGGAGTTCATCGCCGACAATCCCGGCGACTGGGCGATGCACTGCCACATGAGCCATCATGTGATGAACCAAATGGGCCACAACCTGCCGAACCTCATCGGCGTGAACACGGACGGCTTCGACAAGCGCGCGCGCAAAACCATCCCCGGCTACATGACGATGGGCGAGACCGGCATGGGCGAAATGGGCGAAATGGGGATGAAAGTCCCGCGCAACAGCCTGCCGATGATCGGCGCGCACGGGCAGTTCGACTACATCACGATGGGCGGCATGTACACGAACATCAAAATCCGCGATCATCTGGAGAGCTACGACGAAGACCCCGGCTGGTATGAAATGCCCGCCGGCACGCGGGCCATCAACGCGAGCGAGGAGGACATGAAACGCGATCTGGGCTTCATCCCGGCGATGGAGCATGGCACCGGCAGCAGCGGGCACCAGCACCACCCTGCCTGAGCCATGAGCGAGCGCTCGTGGTCACCGTGATTGAGTATGAGTCAACGCGCATGACCGGCTCCCCACAGCCCACGAACATCCGCCGCCGCATCATCGGCGTCACGATGGTCGTCGCGTTCATCCTGTATCTCGACCGGATCTGCATGGGCGAGATCGTGAAGTCGGTTTCCTTCCACGCCGATCTCGCACTTTCCGAGCGGCAGACCGGGCGCATCCTCGGCGCGTTCTTTTTTTCCTACGCACTCTTTCAGGTGCCCGCGGGCTGGGCGAGCGACCGCTTCGGCGCCCGGCCGATGCTCACAATCTACATCGTGCTGTGGTCGCTCTTCACGATCATGACGGGCCTCGCGGCGGGTTTCACCGGACTGCTCGCCGCGCGGTTGCTGTGCGGCATGGCCGAAGCAGGCGCGTATCCCACCGCGATGGCGATGATCCGGAAATGGATCCCGCTCACCGGGCGCGCGCGCGCCAGCGGGATGGTCGCGCTCGGCGGCCGCATCGGCGGCACGCTCGCGCCATTCCTCACGATCTGGATGATCGTGAAGCTGCGCGGCTGGCGCACCTCGCTGTGGATTGACGGCGCCGCCGGCCTGCTCATCGCGAGCCTGTTTTGGAAAATCGCGCGCTCGGATCCGCAGGGACATCCCGGCGTGAATGCCGCGGAACTCGCGCTGATCGGCAGACCCGGAATTGAGCGACCCCTGAGCGGACGCGAGCTGGGCAGCGCGCTGCTCCGTTTCACAAAAAGCACGAGCCTGTGGTGCAACGCGGCGTATCAGGTGTTCGTGAACATCGGCTGGGGTTTCCTCGTCACCTGGCTGCCGACTTACCTTGTGAAAGAGCGCCACGTCGGCGAGATCGAGGGCGGGAAAATGGTCACCTGCGTGCTCGCCGTCGGCATGCTGGGCCAGATCGTCGGCGGCTATTTTTGCGACTGGGCCACGCGCCGTTTCGGGCTGCGCTGGGGGCGCGTCCTGCCGGTCACGAGCGCCATGTTCGTCGGCGCGGCGGCGTATCTTTGCTGTCCGTTCGCCGGCTCCACCTGGCTGCTCATCGCGTGCTTCGCCACCGTGTCCTTCTGCACGGATCTCGCAAATCCCGCACTGTGGGCCTTCATGGGCGACGTGGGCGGACGCGCCACCGCCGCCGCGGGAGGATGGGGCAACATGTGGGGGAACTTCGGCGCGAGCGCCGGCGCGCTGCTCTTCCCGTGGCTGCGCGAGCAGGGCGGCGGCGATGGGGGAACTTTTGTCTTCTTCACGCTCGCCGCCGCGTTTTTCCTCGCGGGCCTCGTCGTGCTGCCGATGAACGCGACGATAAAAATCATCCCCGACGATTCCCTCGGAGCATGTTGAAAATGTGGAACACGCAAAGACGCGAAGGCGCAAAGAACGCTGGCTGCGCGAGGGAATTTCTCCGTTTTTGCGTGACGCTCCCCGGGGTCATTTCTACCACGCACTCACACCCGATTTCCGCGCAATCATGAACCATCCGCTCGTCTCCCATCCGCATCTCCCCGACACGCCCGTCTCGTCACTGCCATTCAGTCCCGCGGTCGTCGTGGGCGATCTGATTTTCGTCTCCGGCCAGGCCTCGGTGGATGAAAAGGGAGCCATCGTCAGCGATACCTTCGAGGGCGAGTTCCGGCGCTCCGTGGAAAATGTGCGCCGCGTGCTGCAGGCCGCGGGCAGCGACCTCGCCCACGTCGTGCAGACGCGCAACTACGTCCGCGACGCCGAGGATGTGCCCCTCTTCAACAAGCTCTACCGCGAGTATTTTTCCGCACCCTTCCCCGCGCGCACCACGATCACCAACTGCCTCCCGGCGGCGCTGCGCTTCGAGATCGAAGCCGTCGCCGTGCGGCGCGTGCCATAGCCGGCCTCCCATGAACTACCCGCTCCCCATCCTCATCGCCCTCGGCATCACAGCCCTCGCACCGCTTTTTTCCGCGGAGCCCCGCCACGAAGTCGTGCGCGGCTGGCCGGCGCTGCCGGAAAATCATCCGCTCGGATTGTGCGCGGGCGTGGGCGTGGATTCGCACAATCGCATCTTCGTATTTCACCGCCGTGAGCGCGGGTGGAGCACGCCGTTTCCCACGGAGCCGATCGCCGCCACGACCGTGAGTGTGATCGACGGGGAAAGTGGCAAGCTGATTGCATCATGGGGCGCGGGGCTTTTCATCATGCCGCACGGACTCACGATCGATCGCGAGGACAACGTGTGGCTCACCGACGTCGCGCTGCACCAGGTTTTCAAGTTCACCCACGACGGCAAACTCCTGCTCACGCTCGGCGAGCGCGCCCAGCCCGGCACGGATCACTCGCACTTCAATCTGCCCACCGACGTCGCCGTGCTGCCCGACGGCTCGTTCTACGTGAGCGACGGATACAAAAACACGCGCGTCGTGAAATTCGCCGCGGACGGACGCTACGAATTCGAGTGGGGCGAAAAGGGCGCGGAGCCCGGCCAGTTCAATCTCCCGCACGGCATCGCGGTGGATGCGCAGGGCCGCGTGATCGTCTGCGACCGCACGAATTCGCGACTGCAGGTCTTCGATGCGCGCGGGAAATTTCTCACGCAATGGAAAGGCCCGCACCTCGGCCGGCCGTACGGAGTCGCCGTGGGGCCGGACGGACACGTCTTTGCGATTGATGGCGGCGATCCATCCGCGGAGCCGGCGGAGCGCGGCAAGGTCGTGGAACTCGATGCCGAAGGCCGCGTGGCGGACACTTTCGGATCTCCCGGCAAAGGCCCGGGCCAGTTTCAGACCGGACACGACATCGCGGTGGCACCCGACGGCGCGGTTTACGTCGCGGACAGCGGCGGCAAGCGCGTGCAGAAATTTGTGCGCCGTCCGTGAAACAATTCCGCACCTCAGCGCCAAAAGTGATTTCCACCCGACCTCACCATGACTGACCGATACGCAAAATCCCGCGAATTTTTCGAGCGCGCGCAACGCAGCATCGCCGGCGGCGTCAACAGCGGCATCCGCAAAATGGAGCAGCCTGTGCCGCTCTACTTCACACGGGGCGAAGGGGCGCGCGTGTGGGATGTGGACGGGAACGAATACATTGATTTCCAAATCGGCCAGGGCGCGCTGCTCTGCGGCCACGCGCCGCGCGGCATGGCCGACGCGATCGCGGCGCAGGCGAGACTCGGCACGCACTGGGCCGCGCAGTCGGAGCTGGAAATCGAAGTCGCCGAGCGCCTGCAGGCGATGATCCCGTCGGCCGAACTCGTGCGCTTCAGCAACTCTGCGACCGAGGCCGTGCTCGCGGCGCTGCGGCTCGCGCGCGCCCACACGGGGCGGCAGCTCGTGCTGAAATTCGAGGGCCACTATCACGGCTGGACGGATGAAGGGCTGGTCGGCTTCGCACCGCCGCCGGACCAGTGGGGCGACGACGAGGCGCCCACGCGACTGCACCCGAGCGCGGGCGTGATCCCCGAGGTGCTGGAGAAATTTGTCGTCGCACGCTGGAACGATCCCGCACATCTGCGCCGCCGCGTCGCGGAATTTTCCGGGCGGATCGCCGCGATCATTTTCGAGCCCGTGCTGTGCAACACCGGCTGCATGGAGCCGGTGCCCGGCATGATCGAGGCGATCCGCGAACTCTGCGACGGCGAGGAAATGCTGATGATCGCCGACGAGACGATCACCGGATTCCGCTTCGGCCCCGGCGGGGCGCAGAGGCATTTCGGCTTCACGCCCGATCTCACGATCCTCGGAAAAGCGATCGGCGGCGGCGTCCCCTTCGCCGCGCTCGCGGGGACGAAGGCCGCGATGCGCAAAATCACCGAGGGCGCAGTCGTCCACGCCGGAACGCTCAACGGCAACCCGCTCTGCCTCGCTGCGAGCAAATGGTGCCTCGACTCGATCTCATCGCTCGGCGAGCGGCATCCGCGCGAAGTCACCGCGCTCGGTCGCACGATGATGAGCGGACTGCGCGCACTTGCCGATCGTCACGGCGTCCCGCTGCGGCCGCAAGGACCGGGCCTCGTCTTTCACACCGCGATGCTGAAGCCCGGAGCTGCCGAGGGACCGATTCGCGATTACCGCGATTACGTGCGCCGGCATGATGCTCCGCGCTGGGCACACCTGCGGCGCTGCCTGCTGGAGGATGGCGTGCGCGCGATCGAGCGCGGGCTGTGGTTCATCAGTCTCGCGCATCGCGAAGCCGAGGTGAGCGAGGCGCTGCAAAAGGCGGAGCGCAGTTTCGCACGGCACGCGGCTGAATGGAAAGCGGGGTAAGCGCGATGCCAAAGCGCGTGCTCATCGCCGGACTGTTTCACGAAACGCACACGTTTCTCGACGGCACGACCGGCCTGCGTGATTTCGCGGTGCTCCGCGGCGACGAGCTGCTGCGGTGCGCGGGCGACAGTTCCCCGCTCGGCGGCGTGCTGGAATGCGCACGCGAATTCGGCTGGGAGATCGTGCCGGCGGTGGACTTCCGCGCGACACCGGGCGCGATCGTGGAGGACGAAGTCGTGGAAACTTTCTGGAACGAACTCGCCGCGCGCATGACGGTGCCGTTTGACGCCGTCTATCTCATCCTGCACGGCGCGATGGTTTCGCAGTCGCTGATCGATGTGGAGGGCGAAATTCTCGCGCGCCTGCGCCAGCGAATCGGCATGGCAGTGCCGGTCTTTGGCGTCTTTGATCTGCACGCAAATTTCACGCAGCGCATGGCGGACCTCGCGAATTGCCTCGTCGCCTACCGTGAGAACCCGCACGCCGATGCACGCCATGCCGCGCAGATCGCCGCCGGGCTGCTCCAGCGGACGCTCACCTCGGGGCGGGTGCCCCGCATGTTTTGGCATCATCCGCCCATCGTGTGGCCGCCGACCGGCACGGGCACCGGGACCGGGCCGATGCTTTCGCTGGAACGGCTCGCGCGCGACTTGGAAAATGAGTGGCCGGAATTTTGGAGTGCCAGCGTCTGCGCGGGCTTCGCTTTTGCCGACACGCCGGACACGGGCGTGAGCTTCGCCATCGCGACAATCGGCACGGAGGAAAATGCGCGCGCCGGATTGCAACGGCTCGCTTCACTCGCGCTGGAAAAGAAAGAAGAGGGCAACGTGATTGATCCGCCGATCCGCGGAGTCTTCGCGCAACTCGCTCCGCTCCCGCCCGGCCTCACGGTGCTCGTCGAACCGTCCGACAACATCGGCGGCGGTGCGCCGGGCGACGGCACGGGACTGCTGCGCGCTTTGATCGAACACCGCATCCCGAACGCCGCGATCTGCATCCACGATCCCGACGCCGTGCAGCGCGTTTCATCGTTCGCACCCGGCGCACGGCTCGCGCTGCCCATCGGCGGACGCGGCAGCCCTCTCGACGCCGGGCCGCTCACGCTCGATGTGGAATTGCTCCGCTGCGGCGACGGAAAATTTGAGCTGGAGGACAAGCAGAGTCATCTCGCCTCGATGTGCGGCGATCACTTCGACATGGGGCCGTGCGCCGTCGTGCGGCACGGCGGGATCACAATTTTGCTCACCAGCATCCGGACGCCGCCGTTCGACCTCGGGCAGTGGCGCAGCCAGGGCATCGAGCCGACGTCCCTTTCCCTCATCGTGGTGAAAGCCGCCGTCGCGCATCGCCGCGCCTACGATCCCATCGCCACGCGGATGCTTTGGGTGGACACGCCCGGCCCGTGTACGAGCAATCTCCACTCGCTTCCGTATCGGAAAATCCAGCGCCCGATTTTTCCGCTCGATGCATGAATGGCTGCATGCACAGCGCGCCCACAGCCTGACCGTACGAAACCGCAAACGCGGGTGGATACGGCCGCGGCGAGACGCCATCGCGATTCTTTTGTCAATGATACTGCAGCGACATTTTTGCAAACTTGCCAGCAGCGGCATCGTCCCGCTGGCCAGCGGCGATTTTGGAAAAGCGCGGCCGCTCCGGTCTTCGGGTGAACATAAAATGGTTGCCGTTCGTCGATCAGGGATGCCGCTCATCGTGGGCGGCGCAATCTGACAAACACCATGAAAACACCGCATCGTCTCTCTCGCATCGCCACTCTCGTCGCAGCGATCTCCATGGCCACCGTGGCCGTCGCACAGCCGCCGCCAGGAGGACCCTTCGGCCCAGAACCGGGCGGCCCCGGACCCTTCGGCCCAGGCCGCGGACCGCTGGGCCCATTTCGGGGCCCCGGACCGCGTCCGCCGCTCGCGGAATTGCTGGTCCCGCCGCCGCCCTACTATTACCGGCATCACCGCTCCTATTCCTCGAGCGATGTGGGCAGTTCCACTGTCACCCGCGTGCAGCGTGCGCTGAAATCCCGCGGATACTATTCCGGCGGGATCGACGGCGATGCTGGCAGCGGCACCCGCGCCGGCATCCGAAACTTCCGGGAAGACAATGGCCTCGGGGCTTCCACGCGCATCGACAGCACGCTGCTCGGCGCGCTCGGACTTTAAATTTTACCCATGAAAATTGCACTCCGCCTCCCGCGCATCGCGGTCCTCGTCACCGCCTTGTCATTCGCAACTGTCGCCCTCGCGCAGCCGCCGCCGCCCGGACCTCCGGGGGCACCCGGCGCGCCCGGCGATCCTCGTCTTCCGAAAAAGCGGAGGCACGGCCTCGCCATCCGCGTCGTTCCTCCCGGCCCCGGTCCGCGCGGCGTTCCACCGCCGCTGGTCCCGCCTCCCCCACCGCCGCGCTACTCCCATTACAGCTCCCGTACTTACCGCGTCACCCGCAGTTCAGACTCGACGCTCTCGTCGGTCCAGAGCGCGTTGAAGACCCGCGGCTACTACACAGGCTCCGTGGATGGAGTCTCGGGCCCCGCGACGCGCGGTGCGATCACCGGCTTCCGCGGCGACAACGGGCTGGGCACCTCCACCGGCATCGACAGCACACTGCTGCGTGCCCTCGGACTCTGAACAAAATGAAAACGCCACTCCGCTTCCCTCGTCTCGCGTCGGTCCTGCTCGCGGTCGCCATCGGCACTGCCGCCTTCGCGCAGCCGCCTCCGCGCAATCCGAGCGACTCCGGGGCCGGGGCCGGTCCGATTCCAAACCCGGGCCGTCCCGGTTCGGGCTACCCGCTGCCTCTCGGGCGCATCGTCATTCCCGGGCCCGATGCGCCGCCGCCGGTGCATCGGCGATATTCGCGGACCGTGATCGTTTCCGCGGATACAGTGCCCCAAGTGCAGCGGGGGCTCAAACGTCACGGCTACTACGCCGGGCCGATCGATGGCGACGCCGGGCCCGGAACGCGCGCAGCGATCCGGGGTTTCCGCCGCGATCACGGTCTCGGTTCCTCGACGGCGATCGACGGCGAATTAACGCGCGCCCTGCGCCAGTGAGGCGCGGGAAAATCCCGCGCTGATCAGAGCTTTGGCGGTTTCGCCGCGGGCTTGTTTTTTTCCGACGCCGGCTTCGCAGCGACGGGCGGTTTCAATTCCGCCTCGCTCCACGCCGTCGTCCGCGCTTGGTGCTGCCCGCGGATCTTCGCCACGGCCTCCGCACTGATCGGCGAGCCGTTGTGCTCCCATTCGCGGCGGATGTAAGTGAGGACGCCGGCGATTTGCTCGTCGTTCAGCGCACCGCCCAGCGGCGGCATTTCGAGGCTCCATGCCTGGCCGTTCACTTTGATCGGCCCGCTGAGACCGTGGATGATGATGCGGGGCAAAATGTCCGGTGTGCCGAGCACCCAGTCGCTGTCCACGAGCGCCGGCGCGAGGCCCTCCATGCCGGTGCCCGTGGGCTGGTGGCACGCCGTGCACAGCATGTTGTAAACGGTGCGGCCCGTCTCGAAGAGCTTCTGCTGATCGGCAGTGAGCGGCACGATCACCGGCGGCGGCGGCACGCCCGGCTTGTTCGGCCAAGCGACGCGCGCATCCACGGCGGCGACGAGCGGCTTCGCGGTCGCATTCGCATTTTTCGCCATCGTGGCGATCTCGGTGGACTCGGAATCGAGGTAGAGCAGTTTGATTTTCGGCGCGCCCTTCGGCGCATTTTTTCCGGCAGCCCCCTGCAGCAACGCGAGCTGCACGGGACTGTTCGCGGGCTGCGCCGCGATGCGCGCGAGAAGTTTTTTTACGTGCGCGGAGCGGCGCTCATTCATCACCGCCTGCGAAAGTGCGCCGAGCATTTCCGCGGGGACGGATTTGCCGGCGCTCGCGAGCATGAGTTCGAGCACGTCGAGTTCACGGCCGCGCAGGCCTGAGAGGATCGCTTCGCGCACGAGCGGATTTGCGCCGGAGCGACGGGCGAGCGCGAGCGTCGCGTCCTGAGCTTCGGGAAAGGCGCTGAGTGAAAATGCGAGCGCGATCTGCACGTCCGCGGACGGGTCGTTCACGAGCTTCGCGAGCTCCGCGGCGAGCGTGCGATCCGCCACGCGCACGGCGGTGGCGCGGACCTTGGCATCCTTGTCTTTCAGGCACGCGGTGACCACGTCGGGCGTGAGTGCGGCCATGCCTTCGAGCGTCCAGAGCGCGTGGATTTTTGCGAGTGAACTCACGCCGCTCATCGCGAGTTTCGCGATTGCGGGCGCGACAGCCGCGTCCTTTCGCTCGACGAGCACGCGCTGCGCGGCGTCGCGCACGATCCCATTTTTATGCGCGAGAAAATCCACGATCTTCGCGCTTTCCTCGGGCAGCTTCACCGTCTGCGGCTTCGCGCCATCCGGCACGATGCGCCAGATGCGGCCCTGGTTGATCGGCTGCTCGAGTTTGCGATCCAAAATATTCGCGATGAGGTAGTGCGTGAGGAAGCCCTTGTGCTGGATCACGCCGCGATACATGTCCGTGATGTAGAGCGCACCGTCCGGCCCGGTGTACGCGTTCACCGGGCGAAAACGCTCGTCGGTCGAGGTCATGAATTCCGTGTGCTCGCCGTACGCATTTTTCGCGGTGAGCACCGCGTCTTTTTCCTCGATGATCACGCGCTTCACGAGATTGCCCGCGGGTTCGGGGATGAAGACGTTGCCCGCAAATTCCTTCGGGAAAATTCCGCCGCGATAGACGCCCGCGCCGCACGTCGCGGTGCAGGTCGCAAGCGTGCCGTCTTCGCGGAGTTGCTTCGGCTCGTAGCCGCGGTTCACGCCCGGAGTCGGGTGCGAAGGCCAGCACGACTGGTCTTTCAAAATCTGCACGCCCGCACCGGCGCTCGCGGTGAAATTCGGGTTTCGTTTGTAAAGCGTCTCGGGGATGAAATTCGCGCGGAGAAAGTCGGAGTTGAAATTGTAGAATGGGCGCCCGTAGTCGTCCTGCGTCATGCCCCACTGGCCGCGGCTGGGTGTGCTCTCGGCGATCCACTTTCCATCCTTGAGCTTGTAACGCATCGGGTGGTTCGCGGAATAGATCCAGTTGTCGAGGAAGCGCGTGGTGGAGTTCGCCATGTGCTCCGGCTGGCCGGTGCGCGAGCCGTACGCGCCGTCCACCTGCTCCTTCAGATCGGCGACGCCGGTGCCCTTCGTGTCCTTCATGAACCACAGCACCGGCGGCTCCGCGACGAGCAGTCCGCCATGCACGCACGCGATCGCGCGCGGCAGAATGAGGCCGTCGGCGAACATGGTGCGCTTGTCCATTTTTCCGTCGCCATCCGTGTCCTCGAGCATGACCACGCGACCGAGCGGCTGGTCCTCGCCTTTGCCCTCCACGTCTTGCATGTAGCCGCGCATTTCGCAGACAAAGAGGCGTCCTTTTTCATCCCATGCCTGCGCGATCGGCACCTCGACCATCGGCTCCGCGGCGACGAGTTCGACGCGGAAGCCCTTCGGCACTTTGAACGTCTTCAGTTCCTCCTCCGCCGACAGCGGCTTCGGCGGCGGCAGCTTGAATTTGATCTCAAACTGCTCCGGTCCCGCGCTCTTCGGATGCAGTGCCCAGGCGAGCGTGCCGGCGGCGAGCGCAGCCGCGGTGACGATGAAGGTGCGCGAGCGAGGCGAGGTGATGGGGAGTCGGATCATGGCGAAATGAATGCGGGGAATTTGTCCACGGATTGACCGTTGGCGAGCGTGAAGATTAGCGGTGGCGGAACGTGCGCGAGCGCTGCGGCGGATGCAGAAAATCCCCGCCGTCCCCCAGAGGCAGCGGCGCGAGTAGGCGGACTTTGAAACCTCGCGCGGGCGCCGGCGAGGCGGTGGGATCGCAGGCGTGGGTGGGTGCCCAAATCCGCACGCTCTGCCGAGGGAGCCTGCGCTCCACGCCATCCCGCCGCCGCTGCCCATCTGGTCGCGCGAGGTGGGAAAACCTCGCCTCCTTTGCCGCGACTCACCGTTGGATCTTCCAGCGCGTTTCGGGATCGAGATTGATCGTCTCCGGGTTCACGTGAAAGCCGGACGCTTGCAGGAGATACGCCACGCCCTCGCGCGTCGCCATGCTCTCGCGGAGGCTCTTCGCGAAAATTTCAATGTACTCCTTGTAGCTCTCCAGCGCGAGCAGCCCGTCGCTCACGTACGTCGCCAATTCCTGATCGTGATTTTCGATCAGATCAAAAAGTGCGCGGCGCAATTTGATCCGCATCACCGGATCGACCACGAGCTTGAACGGGCTGCCGGACGGATCGGCGAGGACGCTGTCGCGCGTGACTTCGACGGGGAGAAAATTGGATTCGTTGATCAGATCGGACATGGGGCGTCGTCGGTAACATCAGGTGCCGCGCGGTCAAGCCGGCTGCGGGGCGAGCTTCGGCTTCGCCGTTCCGCCGGTGACACTTTGATCGCAGAACGTCCACGCGCCGAGGATCAGCGCGAGCTGCGAGGCGGCAAAGGCGATGAGCGCAATCATCACGCCCGAGGTGAAACCGTAACTGTGCAGGCCGATTCCGAGATTGTTCACGCCGAACCACGACCATGAGGTGACGACGTTGCCGAAGACCGCGCAGCACATGAGCCCGCGTTCGCGCAGCACGCCGCCCCAGCGCGCGTGCAGCAGGATGGCGTTCCAGAGCACGATCATGAGCGCGCCATTTTCCTTCACGTCCCAGCCCCAGAAGCGGCCCCAACTTTGATCCGCCCACAGCCCGCCGAGTACCGTGCCGACAAAGCTGAACAGCGTCGCAAAACAGATGACCGCATAGACCATGCGCGAGAGCGCCTTCGCGAGATCGGGCGTGAGATTCCCGCCGAAGGAAGCGCGCACGATGTAGATCATCGCGATGAAGCCGCCGAAAAACGTGGCCGTGTAGCCGAGCGTGACCATGACGACGTGCGTCGCGAGCCAGAAGTTCGTGTCGAGCACGGGCTGCAGGACTTTGAAAGTCGTGCCGTCCTGAATCTGCAAATAATGAGCGATGAAGAGCGAGCAGAACTCCAGCGCCGCCGCGACGACGACGCCGATCGCGAAGGGATAAATCCGCTCGAGCAGCAGCCCGAAAATCGCCGCGGCCCAGCCGATGAAAATCGCGGAGGTGTAGAGCGTGGTCACCGGCGGACGCCCCTCGATCACGAAGCGCGCGACGAGGCCCGCGGTGTGGATCACGAGCACGAGCAGCATGAGCTGCACGGCGGTGCGGCGCAGCCAGTCGAGCCCGCCGGAACTGAACCACGAGGCAATCGCGAGCAGTGCCGCGAAGACGGCGATGACCATGCCGTAGTAGAAGGGCGCGGCGTAGCTGAGCAGTTGTTCGCGCGTCGCTTTTTTCAAGTCCGCGGCGAAGCCTTCCTTCGCGGCGATGCCGTCGAGATGACTGCGCACCGCCTCCGCAAAACTCGCGCGGTCACCGGCGCGGAAGGCGCGCGCCATGTCCGCAAAGCCCGCGAGGGTCGGCGCGGGTTCGCCGCGTTCGAGCGCGAGCACTTCCTCGAAAGGGCTCGCCCACTTGCTGTCGCCCGCCTTGTCCGCACCGGTGCGCGGCGCGATGAGCGCGGCGGCGGTGCGCTGCTCCTCGCCCCAGCCGTACGCCATCTGATCGAATTCCTGATTCTGCATGCTCGCCTTGAACGCCTCGCGCCATGCGGCGATGCGCTCCTTGTATTCCGTGAGACCCTTCACGAGATCGCCGGTGGCGGCGGGACCGAAGGTGAGTTTCATTTTCCGATACGCCTGCGCGCCGCTCGCGAGGCGGATGAGCGCCTGCTCGTAGGGCGTCTGCTTGTCCGATTCCTTCGCGGATGCGCGGCGGACCTCGGAGATGAACTCCTGCCACTTCGGCTGGAGTTGCGACCAGGAAAAATGTTTGCCGTCGGTCTGCTTCGCCTTGTCCGCGTCGGCCGGGAGATCGAAGAGTCCCTTCACATCGGGATTGTCGATGCGGATCACGGGGCGCGTGTCGCCGAGTTCCGGCTGCACCATCGCTTCCAGCGCCCACTCGCTCGCGGTGACGATGCGCGGATTTTCGAACGGGCCTTTCCACGGTTCGTAGTTTGCGTCCTGCTTGCCGCGCAGCAGCGTGAGCACCGTGCGCGCGAGCGAATCAATCGGCATGTGGCGGCCATCCATGACGATCGGGATTTTGCCAAAATCACCAATGGCCCAATCCGAATCGCGCGGGACGCGCACTTTGCCCGCGAACCAGCCGGCGAAGATCAGCGTGATGAGGAGAGGGAGCCACTTTTTCATGCGTGCGCGGATGCGAATTTGCTTTTGGAATTTGGAAGCCAGGAAACCAGGAAAATGGAACAGAACCGCCCCTGCCCGATACGTGCGGAATATTTTTTCATGGCTTCATGATTTCCAAATTATGCCAATGCTGTGCGCGGGCGGTTGCTGAAGACAACGTAGGCGATGCCGAGGAAGGCGGCAAATTGCGCGATGCTCACGGGCCACAGCATCGCGCCGTGCGTGGGCTGATATTTCAGCGCAAACGGAATCGCGAGCACCGTGGGCACGAGCAGCAGCACCATCGCGAAGACGAGATATTTCCCGCGCCACACCTGCCACGCGAGCACGAGGCGGATGAAGGGCGTGACGGCGACGACTGCGAGCGCGAAGAGCGTTCCGTTTTTGATCGCGACCCAGCCGAGGAAAAGATCCGGCACCATGATGAGCACGGCGCACAGCGGCAGCAGCGGATGCGGCACGCCGAAGCTCGGCGGCGGCAGTCCACCGCGCTTCGCGAGGAAGCCGGTGAGGTGAAAAAGGAACTGCCACAGCATGCCGAAGCCCACGAGCAGGCAGCCCGTGTACGGCGCGAGCATGCTGGGATTCCCGACGACTTGCAGACCGCTCGAGCGGCCGCCTTCCTTTTCCTCCATGCCCGCGAATTCGGCGCGCGGCCGACCGGTCAGCGCCTCGAGCAGCGCGGCGGTGCCGGGGCCGCGCTCGCCCTGATCCATCGTGCTCTGGTAAAAAGTGAGGCCCGCGTAGCGCAGCGGATTGTTCATCGTGATGTCCGCGCCGCGGTTTTCGTTCGTCGCGGGATTCGAGATCTGCACGCGGCTGGCGAATTCCTTTGCCTGCGACGTGCCCTGATACACCTCCTGTTTCGCGCGCACGAGCGTCACGCGGTACGGCACATAGTACCGCTCGTTGCGCATCGCCACGCGCCATTTTTGGCCGCCGATTTCAAACTCGCCGGGATTCAGCCGCGACGACGCGAGCCACGTGCCGAGCGATTTTCCATTCTCGAAAATCTCGATGATCGCCCACTGGAAATTTCGGCCCTGCTTGTCGTCCTTGATCTCCGGGCGGGTCACGACGTGGCCGAATTTCCCCGTGCCGTTCGTCGCCGCGGGCTTCGTCGCAGCCGCGTCGAAACTGAGTCCTTTCGCCGCGAGTTCCGCGATGAATCCCATCTCGCTGCCCATCTTTGGCGCGCCGAACCGCCGCGCACGCTCGCCCATCTGCGCGAATGCATCGAGCATGTCCGCGCGAAATTGCGCTTTCACTTTCGCGAGCAGCACGGCCGCGCGCTGCGGGTCGGCAGCGACGCGCTTCACGTCGGCGACGATGTCGTCGGATTTTTCGCCCATCGTCTTCAGCACGCGCCGCCACACCATCGCGCGGTCGGTGTTCGCGCTGTCCGCCTCGGCGACGGCGGCAAGCGCCTCGACGGTCGAAAATTTTCCCTCCAGCGTCGTGAGCGCGCGCTTCACGTTTTCCGCGGCCTTCGGCAGGGTGTCGAGGCTGAGCACCTCGCCATTCACGCCGAAGTCCACCACGCGCGCGGTGAACGGCAGCTTCTCATTTTTCAGCTCGCCCTTTTCGCGGACGATCGACTCCGGAAAAGCGATCACCTCGTCCGTGTCCGCATCCTTTTCGCGCAGGAAGACGAGTTCCGCATCGCGATGATGCTCGGTGTAATTTTTCGCCTCGCCCTCCTCGAATTGCATGAAGCTCTCGACCGCCGTCTCGTCCGTGATGAGCTGCCCGACGAGCAGCACGATGATGCCGAAGTGCGTGAGCTGGATGCCGAATTTTTGAAAGTTAAACTGGAAGCGCTTGAAGTGCGCCGAGAGCAGATTGATCAGCAGCAGCCCGCCGAGCAGATGGCCGCCGGGAAAAATCGGCGGCACCCACCAGTCATCGCCCGCGCGGCGGATCACGACGAGCGTCTTAAACCAGCGCACCTGGGCATTCCACAGCCCCTCGGGCGACTGCGCGATGCTGCCGAGAAAAACGAGCGCCACGGAAAATCCGAGCAGCCAGAGAGTGAGGCGAAGTGAACTGAGCAGTTTCCAGAGCGAGGACATCAGCGAATCTTGGTGGCGAATACGACGAACGAGTCGCGCGCGGACGCAACTGCGGGGGCGTCGCCGAGGAGTTTCAGGAAAAACCATTTCCCGTCGCGCGGGACGATCGCGCCGGTGAGCGCGCGGGTTCCATTTTTCAAATCCACGATCACCGAGCCTTCCGGCGCGCCGGCGAGAGGCTGCGCGAGCTTCGCGATCTCCGCGTCGGCGATGTCCGCGAGCGCGAGTTGCCGGCGCCAGCGCTTCACATTTTCCACCGTGCCGCCGGTCGCGCTCGGGAAGACACTCACCATCACGTCCGCCTTCGCGCCGTCGCGTTCCGGCACGGAAAATTTCGCCTGCTGCATCGGCCCCGGCGCGACTTCGGTCCAGCCTGCGGGGACTTCGCCGGGCCAGCCGGCCGGTTTTTCCAGAGGCAGATTTGTGCCGGGATTTACGGCCGCACCCTCGGAAAATTTCACCGATTTCAGGAACTCAAAAAACGCGGGCTTCTGCGCGGTGACCGCAGCGTCCGGGCCTTGGATTTTGAAAAACAAGCTGCCCTCCGGACGATGCGTGAACGCGACGATGAAGCGGTTCGCCTTTTCGCTTTTCGCATCGCCGAACTCGAACATCTGCCCGCGCCCGCCGGCGATCGGCACTTCGCTGAGGAGCTTCGCCGCCTCGGATTCCTCGAGCGCTTCCTGCCCGCGCACCTGCCGCCACATGTTCACGAGCACGGTTTCCTTTCCCTCCATCGAGGTGAGCGCGGTGACTGCCACCGAGGCATCGCCCGCGGCGAAACGCCCGACATTCGCCGCATCCGGGCCGGCGTCTTTCCAGCCCGCAGGCAGCGTCCATGTGAGCGCGGGCCGCCAGACTTCCTCGCGCCGTTCAGCCGCGGGTGCCGCGGGAGCTTCGGTCTCGGCGGATTTTTGCGGGACAAAAGGGCGGTCCTTCGGCGCGTCGTACACGCGCACAGTTTTGCGATCACAGCCCGTGAGGACGGCGGCGAGTGCGAGGGCGCAGAGGAATGGAGTGGTCTTCAAGAAAGGCAATGTCATCGGCCACCGGCGGCGGGTCAACCCGAGCAGGGCCGCGCTTCTTAGCGATCCTCGGGGGAAGCGCAAGGGTGCCGTCTGCATTTCGCGGCCATGTGAGACAGGCAAGGTGGCCGGTCCTACATGGCGGCCGCGGAGATCACTTCCAGAGTGCGGGCGAGGTTGTCCTCCACCGAGCAGCGCGCGGCTTTTTCCAGCAGGCGCGAGCGGATCGCATCGCGTCGCGCCGGGTCGGCCCACGACGCGAGCGCGGTTGCGAGCGCCCGCGTGTCGCCGGGTGCGACGGCGTCGCCATCCACGCCGGACTCGATGATTTCCGCAAAGCCATTCGCCGTCGTCGTGATGACCGGCAGCCCGGCGGCGAGCGCCTCGAGGCAGGCATTCGAAAACGGATCGTAGATCGTCGGCAGCACAAAAACATCCGCCGCTGCGAGCACCGCGCGCAGCTTCTCGCCCGGCAGCGCGCCGAGAAAACGCACGCGATTTGAGGACGGCAGCCCGCGCGATTCGCCGCGACCCGCCACGAGCAGGGTGACCGGGATTTTCATCGCATTCACCACGGCGATCGCGTGCCGCAGCCCTTTGCGCTCCCAGCCGCTGCCGGCGAAAATCGCGACGTAATCCGACGGCGCGAGCCCGAGTTCCGCGCGCATTTTTTCCCGCGTCCCCGGCTCCGCCGCGTGGATGGGCACGCCATTGTGAACGACCTGCACGTGCTCTGCCGGCGTGCCGTAAAAGCGGATGATTTCGTCCTTCACCATCTGCGAATTCGCGATGACCCGCCGCGCGCCGCCGGTGAAAAGTGCGCACTCGAGTTCGAGGATTTCACGGTGCTTGCGCTGGAAATTGCGGAACCAGCCGCACCACGCCGGCTCGAACTTTCGCCGCCTTTCCAGCCACGCCGCATGGACGCCATCGCCCGCGCGAAACACATCGCACGCCCACACGCGTTCGAGGCTGAAAAGCACGTCCCATCCCCCGCTCGCGCGCCGATCTTCGAGCCGCTCCGCAAATGCCTCCGGCGACTTCCCCGCCACGACGATCCGCTCGTGCGGCCACACGCCGTCCGGCCACTCGCCTCCGCAGATGAGCACCGCCTCGTGCCCCGCCGCACGCGCCGCGTCGGCAAACCTGAACAAGTACGCCTCCGCTCCGCCGCTCGCGGAATAGCCGCGTCGAACGAGGCCGATCTTCATGGTTTGGGCTGGTGATCAATTGCACTCACTTCGCCGAATCATGTCCCGTTGGCCCGCGAGCGCAATCCCACGCTTTGAATCGAAAAACCGTCGCGCAGCCGCACCGCTTTTCCTCGGAAAAGAGTTCGGCCCCCCGCAGCCGATTGGCTACGAAGGGCCGATGTTCCCCCCAGAACAGTTTATAAAGTTGTGCATCCGCTTCCGAACGCTGGACGGAGATTACGCCACTCCTGGAACTGCGCAAGTCCAATTTTTAGTTTTTTTCATCCGGGTGCGAAATTTGCGAGTCACGCCGTTTCAATTAGGACCGCTTCTTCTGAAAGGTCACGCGACGCCCGCGCGCGGACGCGTCCATGCGCACGCCACAAATGCCCGCCGACCTCAGTGCTCCGATGCCGTGGAGACGTTCGATGTTTTCGGCGAGTGCACCGAAAAACTGCACGCGCGGCGCGTGCGCTTCCCGGTGCACTCCACCCTCTCAGCGTCCCTCACTTTCTGAGGCCCGCCAGAATTTTACACGGTCGCTTAGTTCACTCCGTGCGTCGCCCGCCCACCGAGCAGTTGCCGCTCAGCCTCCACCCAATCGCTCAACGCGTCGCCCGGGAGGCCGATTTGCTGACGCTTTTCCGCGATGAGGTATGCGCGGAAGGCGATGTCCTCCTGCCGGACCGTGTCGGCCTCCGCCGCCTTCTTTTTTGCAGCCCTCGGCTTTGCGGCGGGCGCGGCGCTCGCGGTGCGGGCGATGGCCTTCGGCTTCGTGACGATGCGGCTTTTGGGTGCGGTGCTGGCAGCCGGTTTTTTGGCTCCCTCGTTTTTGTCTCGTTTGTTGACCATGGTGATGTGTTTTGAGTTCCCTGCTGGTCACCAGGTACGGAGGAAAACCCAGCCAGCGCATGAGTCCCTACCGCAATGCTGATGGCACATAAACAAAAAAATTCCGCCGTCTTTTCCTCACCGTCCGCGGCGGCTATTTGAAAGTGATGCCGCGCTATTTTGCCGGCGCTTCCGTCACGCTTGCCTCCGGTGCCGCGGGGCTCGTCTTGAACATCTCCTTGCTCATCTTCACGCCGAAGCGCTGCAGATCGAGCTGCTGCTTGAAGCTATCCTGCAGCGCATTCACCTGATCCGGATTCAGCGTCTTCGTCGCCGCCTGCAGCACGCGCTGCTGGTAATCCTGCTCCTGCGTGATCCATTTCTCGATCGCACTGTCGTCGCGCATCGCCGCGAATGCCTTGCTCGCATTGCCGCCATTTGCCTGATCAAAAACGCCCGCGGGCGTCTTCAGCCGCTCCTCCTTCATGATTTGCAGCAGCGAATCCCGCTGCGGCGATTCCAGCGGCGAACCCGACGTGGTGAACTGCTGTTCGTGCATGTTCAGCATCATCCGGTCGCCGAGCGTGCGCTCGTAATCCTGCAGTTGCGTCATGCCCGAGTCGCCGAGCACCGCCTTCAGTTTCTCGTCGTATTCGTTTTTCAAAGTGGCGGACTTCGCGGCGATTTCCTTTTGCGCCGCCTCGTCGATCGTTCCGTTTTTCATCGCGGCAAAAGTCGCCTCACTCAGCGCCGCCTGCCGATCGCCGAGCAGTGCGAACACCTGATCGGCCACTTTCGGATCCAACTTCAAATCCTTCCCGAGCCCGCCGTACTGCATCTTCAGTCCCATCGACATCTGCGCCCGCATCATCTTCCGCCCCTCCTCGGTGCTGTACATTTTCATGATGCCCTCCATCATCCCGCCGCCGGATTCCTTCGCGGGTTTCGCCACGACCGCCAGCGTCGCCTCGGCACTCGGCGGCAGTGCCTTTGCGCGAGCGAGCGCGGCATCGCGTTCGGCCGTCAGCCGCGCGATATTTTCCGCTGCGGAATCCGCCGTCGCCTTCACTTGCGCCAACTCCGCCGCCGCCGCTTTCCGCGCCGCATCGCGCTCGGCGGTGAGGCTCGCGAGATTCTGCCGCAGCTTCGCCGCGCTGTCGTACTGCAGCCAGGCAAAGGCCGCCGCCGCGAGCGCGAACACGGCGAAAATGGGAGTGAGGGAACGCTTCATATTGCGCGATTGTGCTGCGCCGAAGCCGCGCCGCAAGCCGGGAAACCGCGCGCCGTTCCTAAGACGCGCCATTTTCCAAATCAGAAATCCATGCTCCCCTGCGGCCAGCTTTCCTGCGGCACGTACCCGAGCGTTTTTTCCGCCGACGAAAGATCGAACCGCGTCTGCACCCGCGCCCGGCTCGTGGCGTACACGATCGCATGGCGCACCTCCGCCGCCTCCACCGCGCATGCAAAAAACCGCCCTGCATCGCCCGGGCTCAGATACACGTCGCGGAAAAGTTCACTCGCCGCGATCTCCGCCACCTGCTCCGGCGTGCGCGGGCACCAGCCGAGCCGCGCCACGATCACACTCATCCCGTGCATCTCCGCATACGTGCGCCCCGCCGATTCCATGAACATTTTCGTCGCCGCGTACCACGCCTTCGGGCTCACCGGATCCTCGGGCCGGATCGGAAACGGCCCCGTCGCCTGCTGCCACCAATTCACCTGCCCCGAACTCGCCAGCACCACGCGCCACACGCCCGCGCACCGCGCCGCCTCCATCACGTGGAAAAGCCCCGTGACATTGTTCGGCAGCAGACTCGCGAGAAAGTCCGCGTCGTCCGGCGTCGCCGCGAGATGAATGACGCACGCCACATTTTCCATCGCCCGATCGAGCGCCGCGCGATCGGAAAGATCGCCGATCACGCAATCCCGCAGCCCCGGATTCGGCGTGAGATCAAAACCGCGCACTGCATGACCGCGCCGCAAAAGTTCGGCGACCGCCGCGCGGCCGATTCTTCCCGACGAGCCGGTGACGAGGACGGAAACTGGATTGCTCATGCCCGTCCCGATACGCGGAGAAAATTCCGCACGCGATTTTTTTCGGCACCGGCGCAGTGCCGATCACGCGTGGTCAGTCGCGGAAATTTCCGAACTGCAGCCCCACCTCAAATTCCCCCGCACGGCAAAACGCGATCACGTCCTGCAAATCATCGCGGCTCTTCCCCGTCACGCGAATCTGCCGGTCCTGCAGCGCACTCTGCACCTTCAGCCCCTTCTCCTTGATCGCCCGGATGATCTCCTTCGCCTTCTCGCCTTCGAGCCCCTGCTTGATCACCAGATCCTGCGTCGCATGTCCCAGCGGCGAGATCGCCGGATCCTTCCGATCCACATTGCGCAGGTCCACGCCGCGCTTCGAGAGCTTGCCGATCACGATGTCATGCAAACTTTTCAGCCGGCTCGCATCCTCCGCCGAAAGTTTGATTTTCGACTCCTTCTCATCGAGCTCGATCGTCGCCTTCGACCCTTTGAAATCAAACCGGTTCGCGAGTTCCTTGCGCGCCTGGTTGATCGCATTGTCGAGTTCCTGCGTGTCCACTTCCGAAGTGATGTCAAATGAAGGCATGGCGTGCTTTTACCAGCCGCACGGAGAAAAGGAACACGGAATGCGGGCGGGGCGGACGTGACTGGTCCTCCGGTTTTCCGCGGATCGCCCGTGAGCGGAACACCAGTCACTTTTCACCAGTCATACCATCTTGCACAAATAACCGGACAGATAGCGGGATGGCGTGTCTCGGGTAGGGTGGGCGTCCCGCCTGCCGTGGCGCGCGTCCCGCGCGGCACCCGGCGGATGATCCCAGGCGTTCCGTACACCAGCTACCTTCGAGT
>JBBSEI010000016.1:0-56447 GCA_038239865.1 Chthoniobacterales bacterium | reverse complement strand
GCGGACAAGGTCACGATGCGCAATGTCGCCGCGCAGGAATCCACCTACGCCGTGAAGGACATCGCGAAGCGCGAGACGCTGCCGACTTCCATCATGCCGCCGGGACTCGTGAACAACCTCACGGTGCGCGAATTCGCGAGCCTGCTCGACTACCTAGAGGCGCTCGCACAGAAAAAGTAGCCGGGTGCAACAACGTCGCGCACCATTTGGCTTTCGCCGTATTTTTTTGAAACGCAGAGACGCAGAGACGCGGAGGAAATCACTGCAGGGACTTTCGCGGATTGAGTGTTCGATTCTCTGCACCTCTGCGTCTCTGCGTTTAACAATGCAGTACGCCGCGCTCGACATTTCCCGCGCGCGGCTGATTCATTTCCATCCCACGAAACCACCGACCCACTCACGACCATGAACATCCAGAAGATGATGAAGCAGGCGCAGAAGATGCAGGAGCAAATGCAGCGCACGCAGGAGGAACTCGCCGAGCGCACCGTCGAGGCCACCGCCGGCGGCGGAAAAATCACCGTCACTGCGAATGGGGCGGGGGATGTCCTCTCGATCAAAATCAGCAAGGACGTCGTGGATCCGAATGACGTGGAAATGCTCGAAGACCTCGTGCTCACTGGCGTGCAAAAAGCGATCGAGGAGGGGCGCGCGCTGATGCAGGCGGAGATGGGCAAGATCACCGGTGGCATGGGCATGCCGCCGGGGCTGGGGCTTTGATCGCACCGCGCCTCGCTCCGCGATTATTGAGCAGACACCCGTCCACCCGCTGAGGCACGATACCATCCCGTATGAATGAAAAGACTCTGGCCGTTTTGGAAAAGCTGATCGCGGTCTGCCGGGAAGGCGAGGAGGGGTTTCAACTCGCCGCGGACGAGGTCAAATCCAGCGAACTGCAGTCGCTTTTCCTCGGCTATTCGCTGCAGCGATCGCGGCTGTCGCGCGATCTCGAGGAGGCGGCTTCCGCCCTTGGGCGGGCGGCCGCGACGCGCGATGGCGGTGCGGCTCGCACGTGGATGGCACCCGAGGCGGCGGAGTCGCGCGACGAGCAGGCGGTGCTCTCGGAATGCGAACGCGGCGAGGAAGCCGCGCTGGCTGCGTACGCCGCGGCTTTGGAGGAAACGGAACTGCCGCCCACGGTGCGGGAATTGATCACGGCGCAGGCGACCGAGGTGAAAAGCGCGCACGCTGTGATACGGGGCCGCCGCACGCGCTTCGCGCCGGAAGAAAATAAGTAAGCGAGGCCGCGAGGTCCGCGCGTTCAGGATTTCAGCAGCAGCACCGGGCAGCGGGCGTTCGCGATCAGCGTTTCCGCGCTCTGGCCAAAGTGCAGCGTCTCGCCGGACCACGCCTTTGTGCCGATGACGATGAGGTCGTGTCTTCCCACCGTCGCCTGCCGGAGAATCGCGTCCTCCTTCGCGGATCGGATGAGCACTTTCGTGAGCACGCGCACATTTTCCCGCTGCCCGAGCGAGATGATTTCCGCGAAGAGCGCGCGACTCGGACGCGTGAGCCGTTTCGCGCGGCGGAGGAGATCGGTCTCCGTCGGCGGAACGGAAACGTGCAGCGCGGTGATCGTCGCGCCGCAGCCTTTGGAAATGGCGACGGCCACTTCCGCGCCGAAGCGCGAGTAGTCGGCGCCGGTCATCGGCACGAGGATTTTGTCGAGCGGCGGATGCGCCGCCGCGCGGCCCGCGGGATTCAGCAGCACGGCGACGGGGCCGGGGAACTCGCGGATGATTTTTTCAAAGCCAGCGGGAAAGTTCACTGTCCCGTCTTTCGTGGCGGAATGCAGTCCGAGGAAAAGCAGATCGTAGCCGTTCTCCGCCTCGGCGAGGATCGTCTCGGCGGCGAAATCCTGCGCATCCTCCGGCGGCGATTTCCACGGCGGGAGCGAGATCAGTTCGCTTACGGGCCGTCGCTCGGCCGCGGCTTCTTTCCCCGCGGCCGCGAGCGGATCGACTTTCTTCGCGGTCGCGGTCGCGGCGGCGATGCGCGGGGCGTCGGGAGGTTCCGTGTTTCCGCCGGTGGCCTCGGCGGCGGCGAGCAATCGCGCCTGCACGGATGCGGCATCGTCGCCGGCGGCGGCGGCACTCACGTCGAGGACTGTCGCCGTGAGCCGCCGCGCACCGATGAGTTGCCCGGCGAGCACCGAGGCTTCTTGGCCGCTCGCGCTGGCGTCGAGCGCGACGAGGATGCGCTTCACCTTGGGCAGCAGATCGTTTTCCTCCGCGGCCTCGGTCTCCATGCGTGCCTTTTCCTCGTCGCGCATCGGCACGCGGGCGAGCGCCCAGCGGAGGAGCGGCGGCATGCAGAGCGTCGTGACCACGGCCATGAGGACGATGATCGTGAAGAGCGTCTGATTCAGCAGGCCCATGGTGAGGCCGATGGTGGCAAGGATGACCTCGGTGGAGCCGCGCGCATTCATCGCGAATCCGACCGCGAGTGCCTCCGGGTGATGCATCCTCGCGATGCGGCTGCCGAGGTAGCAGCCGCCGAGTTTGCCGATGCTGGCGATGGCGATGAACAGGAGCGTGAGTCCGAGCAAATGCGGATCGGCGAGGATGCGGAGATCGATGGAGAGCCCGGCGACGCCGAAGAAAACGGGCATGAACAGCGCCACGATGAGCCCGCGCAATTGCTCCTCGATGTGCTCGGTGAGGATCGGCGACTGCCCGATCATGATGCCCGCGACGAACGCGCCGAGCACGGTGTGGACGCCGATGAGATTCGTCACCAGCGAGAGCAGGAGCATGAGGACGAGGATCACGCTGATCACCGGCATCTCGATGGTGAAGCGATCGTTCGTCCAGCGGATGATCCGCGCGACCCAGCGGCTGCCGATGGTGAGACAGAAAACGAGAAATGCCACGGTGCCAAACACGGTCAGCAGGAGCGGTCCCATGACGATTTTCCCCTCGGCGGCGAGGCCCGCGATGAAGGCGAGAATGGTCCAGCCGATCGTGTCGTCGATGATCGCGGCGGCGAGGATGATCTGCCCGAGATTCCGCCGGAGGAAGTCCACTTCCCGCAGCACGGCGGCGACCACTTTCACGGAGGAAATGGAGAGCGCCGTGGCGAGGAAAAGCGAGGTGATGATGCGGCGATTCGGGTCCGGCAGGAGGCTCTGCGGAAGGATTTCGCCGAGCGCGTAGCCGCAGATGAAGGGGATGACGATGCCGGCGACGGAGGTCAGCGCGGCGGCGCGTCGGACGCGCTTCACGAGTGCGAGATCGGTCTCCATCCCGGTGAGGAGCAGGAGCATGAGCACGCCGAGTTCCGAGACGGCCTGGAGCATCTGCCGGTCGCCGGAGGCGGGGGGGAAAATCGTGTGCTGCGCGGAGGGCCACACCGCGCCGAAAATGCTCGGTCCCAAAATAATCCCGGCGAGCAACTGGCCCATCACCGCGGGCTGGCCGACGCGCTGCATGAATTCGCCGAGCAGCCGCCCGACCACGATGAGCAGCATGATTTGAAAAAAGAAAATCATGACCCGATGGTCGGACTGGCTGGCGGTGGCGAGGAGCGTGGTGAGCGTGAACACGGCGACAGATGGAGGTTGCTTCGTTGCTAATCGTTTCTGCCCTCACTTCCGAATGTCACGCATGAGACAATTTCCAGGGCTGCGCGGGGAGAATATCCTTGCGATGCACGATCGCGCCGGTGGACGGTGAGGCATGGAAAATCCCGAAAACATCGACGCCAAAGCCGAACGCACCGCGCGCATGAACCGTGTCGCCAACAAGGTGAAAAAGGTCCTCGTCATCATCATGCTCCTCGTCGTGGTGCTAATCTACTTTGGGAACAAAATCATGATGGGGAAGCGCTACAAAGTGAGCGACAAGGAATCCGTGAACTACTCCGCGAATGCGACGGAGGAGGAGGCGAAAAAGCTGGGGGACATTCTCAAGACCGAGGGCTACTTCGACGGCTCAAAGAACGTGGATGTGCTGCTGAAGAAGGACGACAAGGAAGGGACGATGATTTCCTTCGTGATCAGCGGCCTCGGGAAGGACGAGACGATCGCCACGGCTTTCAAACAAATCGGCGAGGGGATCGCGAAGGACGGATTCGGAAAGCCGCTGACGATTCGGCTGATCGATACGCATCTGAACACGCTCAAGGACATCAAGGTGGAGTGATGCGCCGGTGAAGGGTGGCGCTCTTCTTCGGAGTTCCGAGTTCAGCCCGTCGCAGGCGTCTTCCAAGTTGATTAATGCATCAGTCGCGACCAGCCGCCCTGCTCGGACTTCGGCTGCGGTGTGCTCCTGCCGGAGGGAATGGTGAGTGTCTGTCCGACGCGCAGCTTGCGCTCATCCTGGATGTGATTTGCACTTTTGAGCGCGGCGACGCTCACGCGATGTTTCGCGGCGATGCCGCCGAGCGTTTCTCCACTCGCGACGACGTGCGAAGTTTTGGTCGTGCCGGATTTCGCCGTTGAAGCGGTCGCTGGCTTGACCGGAGATTTTGCCGGGATGAAGAGCTTTGCGACGGGCTTCGTCGTCGGCTTTGCAGCGGGTTTGGCGGCGGGCTTCGGCGCGGGGATGCCTTCGCGCGCGGCTTGCCGGGATTTGACGAAGGAATCCAGCGCGGGATCGATGCGGATGATCTTTTCATCGAGCCTGCGGTCAGCGTCGCGATACGCAGCCTGCACGCGGGCGTCGCGCAGCGCGATCGTGCGGACTTGCTGGTATTCCTTTTCCGTCGCGACCGAGGGAGCGGCGCGGAGTCCGTGCGGCAGAATGAGGACGGCGAACGCGAGGCTGAACATGAGTTTCATCATGCGGCACGACGTAGTGAAAAGAACTTCTCGCGGCAAGGCTGTGGATCGCCATCGTGCGAGGGATGGAACCACGCAACCAAAAATCCGACTCCCCACAGCGCGTGAAAGCGATGCGCGATGTTTCTCGCTGCGCGAAAATGACGCGCGTTTTTCTTGCGGCGCTGTCGCTGATTTTCGGCGAAGGAAAGAGCGCGGGCGAGGAGAAGCCGTTCGGCATTCAAGTCGTCGATGCCGCGACCGGCCGCGGCGTGCCGGCGGTGGAACTCGAGACGATGGACAACCAGCTTTACGTCACGGACAGCGCGGGGCGCGTGGCCTTCAGCGAGCCGGGGCAGATGGGGGTGCCGGTGTGGTTTTCCATGCGCTCGCACGGCTACGAATTTCCGCTCGATGGCTTCGGGATGACGGGCGCGCGCTTCACGCCGAGCGCGGGCGGGCGCGCAGTGGTGAAGGCGAAACGACTGAACATCGCCGAGCGACTTGTGCGGCTCACCGGGCCGGGAATTTACCGCGACAGCGTCCTGCTCGGTGAAAAGGTGCCGCTCGAGGAACCGCTCGGCAGCGGTGGCGTGGTCGGGCAGGATTCCGTGCAGACGGCGATTTACAAGGGGCGCATTTTTTGGCTCTGGGGCGACACGATGCGGCTCTCGTATCCGCTCGGAAATTTCCGCACGGCGTGCGCGTGGTCGGAGCTGCCGGGCAAGGGCGGACTGCCGCCGGACCAGGGCGTGGACTTTCATTATTTTACCGGCAAGGACGGCTTCGCGAAGGAGATGTGTCCGCTGGAAAAAAAGGAGGGCGTCGTGTGGCTCTTCGGACTGTGCGTGGTGCGCGACGACGCGGGCGGGGAGCGGCTCATCGCGCACTACGCGCGGCGCGGCGGGCTGGTGAAATTGTTCGAGCACGGCATCGTTGTGTTCAACGATCAGACGGAGATCTTCGAGCGCGCGGCCACTTTGCCGCTCGATGAAAAGTGGCGCTTTCCGCGCGGCCGCGCCACGGCGGTGCGCGAGGACGGCACGGACTACATTTATTTCGGCGAGGCGGGCCTGTGCATCCGCGTGCCGGCACGGCTGAAAGAGGTGCTCGATCCCGCGAGCTACGAGGCTTGGACCTGCGCCGGGAAACTCGTGCCGCAGCGTCGCGCGGACGGCGCGCTCGATTTTGCATGGCGGAAGGACGCTGGGCCGATCGAGTCGCAGGACGAAGCGAAGTGGCTGAAGGCCGGCGCAATCAAACCCGAGGAGTGCCGCGTGACTCCCGAGGACGTCGCGACGAAGCAGCGCGTGACTTTGCACGAGGGCAGCGTGTGCTGGAATGAATTCCGCAAACGCTGGGTGCTCATCGCCGTGCAGCAGGGAGCGAAGCAGTCCTTCCTCGGCGAAGTGTGGTACGCGGAATCCGCCGCGCCGACCGGGCCGTGGAAGCGCGCGGTGAAAATCGTCACGCACGATCACTACTCATTTTACAATCCCGCGCAGCACGCGTTTTTCGACGAGGACGGCGGCCGGAAAATTTATTTCGAGGGCACGTACAGCTTCACTTTTTCCGGCCGCACGCAGCGCACGCCGCGCTACGACTACAATCAAATCCTCTACCGCCTCGATCTCGCGGACCTGCGTCTGCGCGAGGCGCAGGAGTGAAATGCCGCGAGACCGCTTTTGATCCCGGCGTCGATGTGCGACGCGCTCAGTTCGGATTCGGATGCTGAAAGTGCGCTCCGTCGAGGCGGCGGGAGCCGGGGCCGCCGAAGCGCACGTCGAATTTCGCATCGGTCGCCCTGCCCTCGATCCGGACGACGTGGCGGCCTGCGGCGAGATGCACCGGCACGGACCACCACTCGGTGCCGTGCGGCCAGTCCTGCGGCTGGCCGTCCACGGAGAGGCGCAGGTTCGCCGCACCGTGGAGTTGGAATTGATGCACCTCGGCTGCGGCCACGGCGAAGAATGCCTCGACGGTGAAATTTTCGCCGCTGGCGACGCCAGCTTCGCGCAGCCAGTTTTCCGCAGCCTTTTGCACGACGGTCCGTTTGCTCGCGGCATTCGTCACGGTGAAGCCATCGGCATACACGCGCCGCGAATTTGCGGACGGCGGCGCGAGCGCGGGCGGCGGGGTGACGCGCACGGTGATCGCGTCGGCGAGTGCTTGCTTCTCATCGCCGAAGACCGCGACCAGCTGGATGCGCGCGGGGCCCTGCCCGAGGATGCGCGCGTCGATTTTGACCGTGCCGCTCGCTCCGTCGATGCGCGCGACTTCGTCCACGTCGTGGTAGAAAATGATGTTCTTCGCGCCGGGCGCGTTCGCGGTGAGGGCGAGCGGCTTGTCCCACGCGATGGATGCGGGCGGCGGCGTCACGCGGATTTCAAAGGCGCCGTTGCGAATGATGACCGGGATGCGGACGCTGCCGCGGGTGATGAAGGAGTCGTTGCCATTCGCCGCGACGATGAGTTCGTGCGGGCCGTCGGTCGCATCGGCGGTGTTGAAATCGAACGCTCCGCCCGCGGGGCAGCCAGCGACGCGGCGGCCATCGAGGTAGAGCTCGAACGCCGCAGCGGTGACGCCGTCGGTGGAGCGCGTTGCGGGAGAAATGTGCAGCCGTCCTTTCAGCATCGAGCCCGGCGCGAGATCGCCGGGCAGCACGGTGAGTTCCTTTTTCCACGGACTGCACAGCGCATCGCCGACGATGAGGAGCTGGTACGGAGCGGCGAGTGACTGGTAAAATGCCTCGGCGAGCGAGCACCCCTGCGCGTAGTGCCAGTGCAGGAAGGGCACGGGAAATTTCGCCTGCACCGCGAACGGCTCGGTGACGGTGCCGCTCGCGCCCGCCGCGCCGTAGCGGATGAATTCCGTGAGCGGTGTCTGTCCGTCATTCTCGCCGAGGGCGCCGCCGAAGCTCGTGAGATTGTCGCCGATCGCGCCGGGCAGCAGCTTGCTCCCGCTTTTCTCCCACGCAAAATCCGCGCTGCCGAGCGTCACGCCAGCGACGTCGCCTTTGCCCATCGGCATCACACCCTGCTCGATCGCGGACCACACGCCGATGCCGCGGAGCAATTCCGCGGCGCGCAGAAATCCCCACGCGCGGGTCGTGGAGCGCACGTCGTGATTTTCGAGAAAGTAGATCGTGCCTTTTGGCCGCGAGCCGTCCGCGCCGATCGATCGGTGCAGCGAGCGCACGGCCTCGGCGGCGGAATTGCCTCGACCGCTCGTGCAGGCGAGCACGGCGGAGAGCAGGTAGCGCACGCCTTTCGCCGCGGTTACGGGCTGGCCGTTCGGCAGCCAGCCGACGCTCCCGCGGAAGCCGCTCGTCGGCATGAGATCGAATTTCACTGACTTCGCGCGCGCCGCGAGCAGCGCGTAATCGTCGCGGCCGCGGATGCTCGCGAGATCCGGATCCGCCTCGGCGGTGTGCATGTCCCACCAGCCGCGGTCCACCGCGTCGCGCAGCGCGGCGACCGCCGCGATGGGATTGCCGAGGCGCGTCTGCACGCACGCGATGTTGTAGAGCAGTTCCGTGCTCGCGGGATGCGTTTTCCGGAGGGCGAGCAGCTTTTCCAAAATGGCGCGCAGCGCGGCTTCCGCGGGCGCGGGCGAAGTCGAGAGCAACGGCGCGGGCGGGACGAATTTGGCTGGGGGCTCGGCGGGCTCCGCGACTTTTTCGCGCAGCGCGGCGAGGGCGTTGGTGTGGATCTTTTTGTCGTCGTCGCTCCACTCGGCCTCCGCCGGTGCGCGCGCGGGCTGGCGGTAGTAAAAATTTACGTTCAGCCCGAGATAGCCGGGATTTTTCCCCATCGTGAACGAGTACATGTACGTGAGCCCGTTGATGGACGCGGGCTGCGTGATCACCTTCGGCATCGGCTTGCCGGCGAGATCTGCGGAGACATCGATCGCCCACGGGAAATCCGCGCTGTAAATCACGCAGTCGATCTGCGCCGCGATGCCGCGCTGCTCGGCGGTGTGGAGCACGGGGCCGAGGATGAGCGTGCGGAAATCCTCGACGTTCATCCGCTCGAAGTCCGGCAGATTCCGCAGCCGGACGACATTCGCCGGCGGGATGTGGCGCGCCGCGATGTATTCGTTCGCGATGAAGGTGGAAGCCCAACTGTCGGCATTCACCACGACCATCGCATTCTCCGGTCCCGCCGCCGCGAGCGTGAGCGAAGTGAGCCCGCCGATGACGCCCGCCGCCAGCAGCGCGCGGAGATTTCCGGAGGACGACGATGCGGGAAAATTTCCGGGGCGTGCGGGCATGGGCGCGACTTCCATCGTCGAAGCGCGGAAAAAAGGAAACTCAGAATCACGTCGCGCGGCCAGCGGAACCTTGCCAGTGCAGCGGAGCCTTCGCAGGATGGCGCGACCTTGAACGAAACGATCCTCATCGCCGCGACCCTGTGTGGTGCCGCCCTCGGCGCCGGACTGACCTGGCTGTTTTGGCGGCAGCGAGTGGCGGACGCGGTGGCCGGTGCGGTGGGGGAGCGCGAGGCGCGGTTGCAGGGCGTTCACGCGGAGGAAAAACTCGCGCTTTCCAAAAGCCTCGCCACCGCCGAGGCGAACGATGCGGCGGCGCGCGCGCGGGTGGCGGAACTCCAGCGCGAAGGCGAGGACCGCGAGCGGGCGCTGGCGGAATTGCGCCGTACGAAGGGCGACGCGGATTCGCGCGTGGCGGCGCTGGAAATGCAGCTTGCCGAGGAGCGCGAGCAGGCCGTGGAAAAACTCACGCTGCTCGATGACGCGCAAAAAAAACTGACGGACGCATTTCATGCACTGAGCGCGCAGGCGCTGCAGAGCAACAACGCGGCGTTCCTCGATCTCGCGCACGCGACGCTCGGGAAATTCCAGGAAAAGGCGACGGGCGATCTCGCGCAAAAGGAGCAGGCGATTGCGGAATTGCTGAAGCCAGTGCGCGAGTCGCTCACGCGCGTGGATGCGCAGATGCAGGAGATCGAGAAGACGCGCGCGGGTGCGTATCAGGGTCTCATCGAGCAGGTGAAATCGCTCGGCGAAACGCAGCAGCAGCTCCGGGGCGAAACGGGCCGGCTCGCGAGCGTGTTGCGCTCCACGGGCGCACGCGGGCGCTGGGGGGAGATCCAGTTGCGCCGCGTCGTCGAACTCGCCGGGATGCAGGACCACTGTGATTTTTACGAGCAGCAGAGCGCTGAGGGCGAGAGCGGCCGGCTGCGGCCGGACATGCTCGTGAAGATGCCCGGCGGCAAGACGATCGTGGTGGATTCCAAGGTGCCGTTCAGCGCGTACGACCGCGCGATTTCGGCGAATGACGACGTGCTGCGCGCCGCCGCGTACCGCGAGCACGCGCAGGCGGTGCGCGAGCACATCAAGGCGCTCGCGGCGAAAAGTTACTGGGAGCAATTCGGCGAAGCGCCGGAGTTCGTCGTCATGTTTTTGCCGGCGGAAACTTTCTTCGGCGCGGCCGTCGAGCACGACCCGGGGCTGATCGAATTCAGCGCGGAAAAGAACGTGATGCTCACGACGCCGATGACGCTCATCGCGCTGCTGCGCGCGGTGCATTACGGCTGGCGGCAGGAGAAACTCGCGGAAAATGCGAAGCTGATCAGCGATCTCGGCGGTGAACTTTACAAGCGCGTGGCGAAGCTCGGAGACCACTTTGCGCGCCTCGGAAAAAATCTCGGCAACGCGGTGGATGCGTACAACGACGCCGTCGGCTCGCTCGAGCGCACGGTGCTGCCACAGGCGCGGAAATTCAAAGAGCTGCACGCTGCGCCCGCAGATCGCGAGATGCCGCTGCTCGATCCGCTGGAGCACGCGGTGCGCAAGCTGCAGGCGCCGGAACTGCAGGCGAACGGCGCGGAAAAATCAGCGGAGCCCGTCGCGGAATGAGCTGGTTTCACCTCGAGTTCGGCGACTTTGCGAAGGCGTTTCTCAGCGTGCTGTTCGAGGGCGCGCCGTTCCTGCTGCTCGGCGCGCTCATCTCGGGATTTGTGGATGTCTTCGTCTCCTCGGAGCGCATCACGAAGCTGCTGCCGTCGCGTCCGGCCCCCGCGATTTTTCTCGCGGGGCTGCTGGGTCTCATTTTTCCGATCTGCGAATGCGGAAGCGTGATCATCGTGCGGCGCTTCATTCGCAAGGGGCTGCCGCTCGGCGTGGCGACCTGCTACATGCTCGCCGCGCCGATCGTGAGTCCCATCGTCGCGCTCAGCACGTTCAAGGCCTTCACCGGGCAGAATCCGTGGCTCATGCTTTCGCTGCGGCTCGGCTTCGGCTACGCCATCGCGGTGCTTGTCGGGCTGATCGTGCATCAGCTTCCGCGCCGGCTCGTCGCGGCGACGAATGCCGCGGACGCGCCCGCGCTGGCGAGGCGGCGCACCGGTCTGAGCATCTCCGCGGTAAGCAGCGCAGTGCCCAGTGCGGACCAGGGACCACCCGATTTTGCGCAGATCGTCGCCGCCGCGTCGCCGTGGAAAAAAGTGATGCTCGCGATTCAGTCGGCCACGGCGGACTTCCTCGATGTCACGGTTTTCTTCGTCATCGGCACCGCGATCACGAGCGTCTTTTCCGTTGGCGTGAACCGCGAAGTCATCGAGCCCTTCGCGCAATCGCCGCTGCTCTCGGTCGTTTCGCTTATGGTGCTCGCCGCGCTCCTCGCGCTGTGCAGCACCACGGATGCCTTCGTCGCCGCCACGCAGCTCACCGCGTTTTCCCCGGCGGCAAAGCTCGCCTTCCTGCTCTTCGGACCGGTCTTTGATCTGAAGCTCTTCTGGCTCTACGGCCTCGTGTTCCGCCGGCGTTTCGTCGTGTGCATGGCGATCGGGCTTTTCGCGCTCATCGCATTCATCTGCTGGACATGGGCGGGAGTGGAAGTGGGAAGCATGAAGTAAGAAGGTGGAAGGGCCGCTCCCAGCGCGCGCTCCGAATTCCACTTTAAACTTCATCGTTCGTCCTTCATCTTTGCCCCATGCAATCCCTCTTCGCCCGCTGGCTGCCTGCGGCGACGCTCGCGACTTGGAGCGCCGTGCTCCTCTACTTCCATTTCTCGCTGCGCATGCATGCGATGCTCGCGCCGGAGTTCCGCGTTTACGCGCTCATCGCAGCCGTCGTGCTCGCCGGGATGGCGCTCAGTTTTGTCGTGTTCAAAGGCGATGCGGCGTGCTGCTCGTCGGGCGAATGCGGACACGGGCTGAGCCGGCTTTCCACCGGCAAGCTGATCTCGTTTTTCATCCTGCTCGTCCCCATCGTCGTCGCCGCGCGCTTCAATCCGCGGGACGGTTTTAGCAAGACGTTCGTCGAAAATCGCGGCACCGCCACTTCGCTCGAACAACTCGGCAGCGCCGTGCCGCGCGCGGCGAATGGCAAGGCGGATTTTCGCAAGCCCGTGGATCTCACCTTGCCGGGCAAGGACGGCAGCCAGCCGCCCGCGACCGCAGCCGGATCGCAGCCGCCCGCGGCGGAGAAAGCGACCGCCGACTACCTCGTGCGCACGCCTGATGGCACCATCGTCGCCGAGGTGCTCGACCTGCTCTACGCCGCGCAGGACAGTTTGCTGCGGAAAGATTTCGAGGGACAGCGGGTGGAACTCGTCGGGCAGTTCATGCCGGACTCGTCGAACAATCCAGGCGCGAATCGCTTCAAGGCCGTGCGCATGTTCATGACCTGCTGCGCCGCCGATGCGCGACCCGTCGCGACGCTCGTGGAAGCGAAAAGTCTGCCGACTTTCCCGGAGATGACGTGGGTGAAAATCACGGGCATCCCGAGTTTCCCCGTCGAGAAAGGCCGCCGCATCTCCGTGCTCATGGCCGAGACGGTGGAGAAAATTGAGCCGCCGGCGGAGGCGATGATCTACTGAAGGCGGAGGAGCGACGACGCGCTCGACTTGCCGACCGTCACCTCGGGAGCCGCTTCAGAAATTCGTCGAAACCTTTGTAAAATTCGCTGCGGAGCTTTTGCTGGTCGGCGAGTTGGTGGCGGAAGTAGTCGTAGCTGACTTGGTGCTGCGCCTGTTCGATGTCGCTGTTGCAAGTCGTCCTCAGCGCGGCCGTCAGATCCTTCCAGGCGGAGAGTCGGTCTGTCTTGATGAGACCATGCCCCGCTGCCGCATTGGCATACCTTTCCAGAGGGCTGCGGATCGCGGGGTCGCTGTAGTCCATCGAATTGAGCTGGCTGGAGGTGATCAACTTCAGGAGATCGTTCGTTCGCGCCTCAATTTTTTCCATCGTTTGGAAGTCCGCAGTGTACGTCAGCCAGTTGACCGGTTGCCACTGCTTCACTTTGTCGATGCGGTAGCCGAAGCGTTTCACCTCCGGCGCATCCTTGGGTTTGCCGGTCAACGAATCGATTTTCCGAATCTTCGCGTAGGTCGCCACGCCGATCACTTTTCCGCTCTTGATGTGGATGATCGGGCTGCCGCTGTTTCCCGGCACGAATTCGGCGGAGACCTCCACGCGATCGGGGCCGATGCCGACGAGCTTGCCGGTGACCGGTTTGATCACGCGGTCGCCGTTCGCATTTCCGAGCACCGCGACGTCGTCGCCGATTGCCGCGTTTTTTTCCACGTCGCTCATCAGCGGCATGGCCTTCGCGTCGGAGAAAAGCGCGAAGCTCATGATGTCATGCCCCACCGCCGCGCCCGCCTGTCCGGTTTTGATCGGCGAGAGATCGAGCCGGGTGAAGGCCGCACCCGAATTTCCGGCGACGACGTGCTGGTTGGTGATGACGAATTTCCGGCCACCGATTTCGCAGACGAAGCCGCTGCCCTTGCCGCTTTTGCCTTCCACGAAAACCAAGCTGTTGCGGTATTCGCGCGTCAATCCTGCTGCGACTTCCGCGAGGTCCGGCTCCTTCGCGGTTTCCTTCGGCGCGTTGTAGTTCGCATACCATTCCTGCAAGTCATGCCATTTGAACGCGGCGACGGAGAGCGTGATGACGATGGCGAGCAGGAATAGATTTTTCACAGAAAAAGGGAGGTGGATTGGCGAGGAAAGGCAGGCCGAAGCTGGCGGGAGATTGGTCAATTCCGGCGCATCCGCCAGCAGGATTGTTCAGCGCAGGCTCGGCGTGAAGGGGCCGGTTCCCGAGGAGTGATCGCCGTGCCCGGCTCGGCATCGTGCCCGCGAGCCCCCGGGTTCGGAGGGTCGTTTTCCGCAGTCGCGCCTGCATTGACGCTGCGGGCGCGACGCCACATGGTGCGGCGATGCTTCCTGTCATTTCCCAGCTCCTCGTCCTGCAAGATCGCGACAAAAAACTCCGCCAGCTTAAACTCGAACTCAAGCGCGCGCCGCTGGAGCGCAAGGACATGGAATTGCGCACGGCGGGGACGACGAGTGCGCTCGAGGCGGCGAAGCTGAAGGCGAAGGAAATCGAGGTGAAGCGCAAGGAACTCGAGAACGAAGTGGGCACGCACCGGCAGCGCATCAACAAGTACCAGCAGCAGAAACTGGAGACGAAAAAGAACGAGGAGTATCAGGCGATCACGCACGCGATCGGGACGATCGAAAAGGAGATCACGGGGCTGGAGGATCGGGAATTGGAACTGATGGAGGCGGCGGAGACGCAGAAGCCGATCATCGCGTCCGCGGAGAAGGAAGCGGCGGCGACGAAGTCGCAGGTGGAGCGGCAATTTGCCGATCTGGATGCGAAGGTGAAAGCGATCGAGGTGCAGATGCAGGAGGTGCAGGCGGAACGCGCGAAGCTCGCGGCGGACGTGGAGGAGGATTTGCTGGACACGTATCAGCGGCTTTTCGACACGAAGGACGCGCAGGCGGTGGTGGGGCTGACGAATGAGATTTGCCAGGGCTGCCACGTGAAGGCGCAGACGCATGTGATCCACGCGGTGAAGGCGGGGAAGGCCGTGACGACTTGCCTTTACTGCGGACGGATTCTTTATCCGGAAAACTGAGGGCCACGTCTGAAAAGTTTCTTTCGACACGGGGAGAAGAATGAAACGCGGCGACGCAGAGAAGCGGGGGAAGGCGCAGAAAGGAACTGCGCCGATCGAGCCGCATTTTTTCTCCGCGCCTCGGCGTTTCTGCGTTTGATATGAACCGCATCGCGGGCATCGAGACGGAGTATGGCTGCCTCGTGAGCGAGGGCGCGGAAAGCGGCGATTCGTGGCCGGTGCGGGTGAAGAATCACCTTTTCAAAAAGCTGCACGTCGGAGTGCTGGATCAGCATTACCGCGACTACGAGGAGCCGCCGGGGAATGGCGGGTTCCTGCTGAATGGCGGACGATTTTACCTCGACATGGGGCACCTCGAATACGCGACGCCGGAGTGCCGCTCGGTGCGCGATCTCGTGGCGTGCGACCTCGCGGGCGATGCGATGCTGCAGGGCGCGGTGGAGGCGATGGGCGTGACGGACAGCGTGGCTTTTTTAAAAAACAACATCGACCACGGGACGAATGCGACGTTCGGCTGCCACGAGAATTACCTCATGCGGCGCGAGACGGATTTTACGCCGGAAAACACGGCGGCGCTGCTGAGCTTTCTCGCGACGCGGCAGATTTTCACGGGGTCGGGCAGGGTGGGACAGGCGAGTCCGCTGGCGTTTGAGGTCGAGCCGCTGCCGCCGTACGAGCGCGTGGAATTCCAGATGAGCCAGCGCGCGGATCACATCGTGAACGACATCTACCAGTGGGTGCAGTTCAACCGCGCGATCATCAATGCGCGCGACGAGCCGCTCGCGGATTACCGGCGTTTTCGGCGGCTGCATTTGCTGATCGGCGACTCGAACATGAGCCCGTTCGCGACCGCGATGAAGGTGGGCCTCACGCACTTGGTGCTCACTTTGATCGAGGAGGATCGGCTGCCGCGCGATGTCGCGCTGCAGGATGCGGTGCTCGCGACGCGCATGGTTTCGCGCGCGTGCTGCGCGGATGCGCCGGTGCTGCGCGAGGATGGGCATCCGGATACGGCGATGGGGATTCAGGAAAAATTCCTCGCCGCGGCGCAATCGCTCGCGGGTCGCGATGCGGAGACGGACTGGCTGCTTGGGCGCTGGGCGTGGCTGCTCGGGGCGTTGCGGCGCGGGGCGACGGAGGAATTGCTCGGCGCGGTGGACTGGGTGTCGAAAAAATGGCTGCTCGATACTTTCCGCGTGGAGCAAGGCGTGACGTGGGACGATCCGTGGCTGGAAAGTCTCGACCTCGAGTATCACAATCTGAATCCCGCGCGCGGGCTCTTCCACGCGCTGCCGGCGCAGGGTGAGGTGGAGTTGTTCAATCGAGAGGCGTTTGATGAGGCATTCCTGCGCACCGCCCCGGCGGACACGCGGGCGCACGGGCGGGGGATCGCCGTGGCGCACTGCCTCGAGACGCACGAGCCATGCGTGATCAATTGGGATTCGATGTCGTTCGGCGGCGAAAAGACGCTCGCGATGCCGAATCCGCTGGCGACTTACGAGGGCGAAATCCGGCGGCTGATCGAGGGGAGTTGATCATCCTCTGAGGGAGACGGGGCGAATCGAGAAAAGGACGATAGGGCGCTACTCGTGGAGGATGCTTTGCATGTCCCGCATCCGGCCCGCGTAGAACCCGACGATCCTCCAGCCGATGTAGCCCATGATGGCGATGTAGAGAATCCGCGGCACCCATTCCGCGATCGTTTCGAGCCGTCGCATCGCGGCGGTGCGATAGGTTTCGCCGATGCGCTGGAGTTCGCGATCGATCTCGCCGGTTTCTTCGGCGACGGCAAAAGCGCGGAGGAAGGGCTTGGGAAAAGCACCGGTCTCCGCGAGGGCAGGGCCGACTCTGCCACCCGAACGCACGGCCGGCAGCCCGCGTGCGACGGCCTGCCGGAGGACGGCACTGCCGCTGGCGATGGCCGCGATATCGAGGCTGCCGAGGACGTTCACGCCGGCTTCCAGTTGCAAATGATACGCGGTGCAAAATCGGCTGAGGGAGAACGCGCGGCGCAATTTTCCAAAAAGCGGGAGCGCGCGGAGGAGGCGATCGAGTCCGACTTGGCGCTCGGCGACTGCGAGCACGGCGCGGACGACCGCGCCGCCAACGATGATGGCCAGCCACAGCCCGCCGATCGCAAGCCCGATCGCGCGCAGAAATCCCTCCACGCCGCCCGCGGCGAACAGGATCGGGAGCGAAAGCGCGATGAAGGCGACGTGCAGCACGAAAAGCGGATAGCCGAGCTGGCTCCAGATGCGGCGGCGTGCCTCGCTGATCGCGGTGTAGTACCCGGCCAGATGTTCGAGGCTCGTCTCCAGGCGACCGGCGCGATCGCCGGCGGAGAGGATGCCGGATTCCAGCGGCGTGATGAGCGGGGCGCCGAGGGCGAGTGCTTCGCCGACGGTGCTGCCGCGCGTGAGGGCGGCGGTGATCGCGGCGAGGCCGGCGCGGGCGGGGCCGTGGGTGAATGCCGCGAGTTTTTCGATCGCCTTCGGAAACGGCGTGCCCGTGCGCACGAGCTGGCCAAGTTCGTGGTAAAGGGAGGCCTTTTCGCTCGGATGCATCGCGCGCACGATGCCCGCGTGGTCGTGGATGGCAAGCGACTTGGCTCGCGCGGGGGCAACTCTCGTGTTGCACCCCGTCGAACTCTCCGCGATGCTCGCCGTTCCTTGCATGTGGGATTCGAACAGACCTAAAAAGCGCTGGTTTCTCCGTTGGTGGTTCACCATCCCGGTCGGCACGCTGGTGCTCCTCGCACTGGCGGGTGCGGTCATTTTCTACAAGGTGAAGTGGGACTACGAGGCGCAGGCGCTGCAGTTCGATTATTCCCGGCTGGAGGCGATGGAATCCGCGAGCGTGATCCTCGATCGGCACGGCGTACTGCTCGGCCGGATTTTCACGCAAAACCGGGATCAGGTGGCGGTCGAGCAATTGTCGCCGACGCTGATCGAGGCGGTCGTCGCCGCGGAGGATGCGCGCTTTTACGAACACACGGGCGTGGATGTCCGCGGCGTGGCGCGCGCGCTTTACGAGAATTGGCGCGCGGGCAAGGACAAGCAGGGGGCGAGCACGCTCACGCAGCAGCTCGCGCGGAACACTTTTCCCGAGCAGCTCCCGCCGAATGATCGCTCAAAGGAGCGCAAGCTGCGCGAGATGTTCGTCGCGCGGGAAATCGAGCGGCGGTGCAGCAAGTCGCAGATCATCAATCTTTACCTGAACCGCGTATATTTCGGGAACGGATTCTTCGGCGCGGAGGCGGCGGCGAAGGGTTACTTTGGAAAAAAGGCGTCGGAGCTGAGCTACAGCGAATCGGCGATGCTGTGCGGGCTGCTCCGGAGCCCGGACCGGCTGTCGCCGTGGCGGAATTACAGCGCGTGCATCGAGGAGCGGAACCGCGTGCTGAACCGGCTGCTGGAGCTTAATCGCGTGACGCGCGAGCAGTACGACGCGGCGTTTGCCGAGGATCCTGTGCTGAAGAACAAGCGGCCGATCCATCAGGATAATTATCCCGCCGATCTCGTGTATCAGCAGGTGCTGAAAATCGTGGGCCGCGATCGCGCGACGAGCGAGGGGCTGCGGATCTACACGACGATCGATGCGGCGCTGCAAAAGCGGGCGGAGGTGTCGCTGCGCACGCAATTGAACTCGGTGGAGCAGCGGCCCGAGTATTCGCACCAGACGCTCGCGCAATTTTCCCGCATCTTCGAAGCGGCCAACAAGGAGCCGACGGATGCGGAGGGAAAGCGCATCAATCCCGAATATCTGCAAGGCGCGGTCGTGATGCTCGAGAACAAAACCGGCGCAATCCTTGTGATGATCGGCGGGCGCGATTTTCAACAGAGCCAGCTCAACCGCACGCGGCAGGTGCAACTGCCGCCGGGCACGGCATTCAAGCCGCTCGTGTACGCGGCCGCTTTTGAAAAGGGGATGTTCCCCGGCACGAACGTGGAGGACACGGTGATGGACAACACGAAGGTGATGATCGGCGGGACGACGGGAATCCTCGGCGAGTGGGGACCGGAGCGCGCGGACAATCGCTTTGAAGGCACGATCTCCGCGCGCACCGCGCTCGTGAAATCCAAGAATGCCGCGACGGTCCGGCTCGGCATGGCGACGGGCATCAAAGAGGTGACGGAGCTCGCGGATCTCGCCGGAATCTCCAGCGATCTCGCGCTGTATCCGCGCACTTATCTGGGCGGCAGCGAGGTGGTGCCGATGGAACTCGCGCTCGCGTACACGATGTTCCCGAACGGCGGCGTGCGTCCCGTGAACACCTTCATCATCCAGCGCATCGAGGACAAACTCGGGAACGTGATCTTCGAGGAGAAGCCGGAGACGATGCGCGTGATCAAGGAGACGACGGCGTTCGAGGTGCACTCGTGCCTCGCGCAAGTGCTCGAGCCGGATGGTACCGCGGAGCGGGCCTCGACGGAGCTGGGGCTCAAGCGCTACCCGCTCGGCGGCAAGACGGGCACCGGCTACAATTTTACCGATGCATGGTTCCTCGGCTACAGCAGCGAGGTGACGTGCGCCGTGTGGATCGGCCTCGATCAGCAGCGCGGCAAACCGCGGGCGAGCATTTACCGCGGGGCCTTCAGCAAAGACCTCGCGCTGCCGGTGTGGGCGGAGATCATGAGGGCGTCGTTCGATACGTACAAGCCCGCGGAGATCGAGCAGCCGAAGGGGATCGTCCGCGTGGAAATCTGCCGGCTCAGCGGCGGGCTCGCGACGCCGAAGTGCCTCGAAAATGGCATCAGCACGACGTATCAGGAAATCTGCACGCAGGAGCAGACGCCGAAAGATCCCTGTCCGGTGCACAGCGGCATCGCGCCCGCGCCGCTCGTCGGCGGCAGGCCGGCGGCGGATGGCGCGCTGCGTGCGCGTGTCGTGGAATCGCAGACGCTGAAGACCATCGCGCTCTCCGGCCCGACGGTGATCGGGAACGATCCCTACGGCTCAAGTACGGCGCTCGAGCGCCAGGTGCAGCTCGCCGGAGTCGGCAACTCCCAGGCCCCACTGATCACGACGGCTGACATCCCGGTCGGTGGCGGGGCGATGCCGGCGCGCGATGTCCCGCCGCCCCGGCCGATCGTCGTGCCGCCGCCGCCGAGTTCCGCGGTGAAGCTGGAGCAGCCAGAGCCGCTGAAATTCGAGTAGCCTCTCCCCGGCTCGCCGCACGTCCGCATCGCAGTCGCGCGCACTTTTTTCCCATGAACATCCGAAACATCGCCATCCTCGCCACGACACTCACGCTGCCTGCGCTCGCATTCGCCGAGGGCGAGCCTGCCGCGGCGAAAAATGCGGCACCCGGAAAAAAGCCGGCGCTAAAAATCAAATGGGACGACATGGACCTCGGGCCGTTTTTCAGCGGGTGCTACAAGGTGGGAGACAGCACTTCGTTCAAAGGCGTCGGGGTCGCCGTGGGCACGAAGGACGCGCCCGCGACAATGTTGTTCGACACGGAATTGCTCCGTTTCCACGCGGCGTGGGAAGGCGGACTCGCGAATTTTCCACGCGCCCGCGGCGGACTCGAAGGCCAGATCGGTGCGGTCGGCGATGTGCGGCTCTCGACCGGATGGGCGACGGGATGGGGTGCGAAAATCGCGGACGACCCGCGGACTGCGCATCAGGGGGGCGTCGCCGGGCTGAAATGGCGCGGCATCTACACGAATGGCCCGCACACGGTGCTCAATTATTCCGTCGGCGCGCAGTCCGTCCTCGAACTGCCGGGGAGCGAAATGCACGACGGCATCCGCGTCTTCACGCGCACATTTTCTGTCGGTGCGAGCAGCGAGGTGAAACGCATCCTCGTGCTCGACACGGGCGCGCTGCCGAAGGCCGGCCTGTCCGGCGGCATCGTGTTGGAAAAAGATGGCATCGTCTTTGGCGCTGCGATCCGCGGGACGGGAAGCAATGCCACTGCGAACAAGATCAAGATCATCGAGGAAGGCGGCCGCATTTCGTGCGAACTGCCGGCGAACACCGCGCCGATGACTTTTCAAATCGCATTTGCTGCGGCGCCATCCGCCGAAGCCGCGAAACTGACGGCTGCGATCCGGGCAAAGGTGGATTTGCCGAATGTCGCCGCGCTCACAAAGCCCGGCCCCGCGCGCTGGGGCGCGCCGATCGAGGTGCCTGGAAAACTCGGCGACAGCACGGCAGCGTACGTCGTGGATGACATTCCGCTGCCCGACGAAAATCCGTTCAAAAGCTGGATGCGCCCCGGCGGCCACGACTTCCTGCCCGACGGGACGGCCGTCGTCGTGAATCTCAGCGGCGACGTGTGGCTCGTCTCCGGCCTCGACGCGAAGCTGGAGCACGTGAAGTGGAAGCGTTTTGCCACGGGGCTTTTTCAGCCGCTCGGCTGCAAGGTCGTGGATGGAAAAATTTACGTGCTGGGCCGCGATCGGATCACGCGGCTGCACGATTTGAACGGCGATGGTGAGGCGGACTTTTACGAGAGCTTCAACAGCGATTGCGTGGTGACGGAAAACTATCACGAGTTCGCGCTCGATCTGGACACCGACAGTGCGGGCAATTTTTACTACGCAAAAGGATCGCCGTGGCAGCCGACGAACAAAAGTCCGCACCAGGGCACGATGCTCAAAGTGAGCAAGGACGGATCGAAACTCGAAGTGATCGCCACCGGTCTGCGCGCGCCGAACGGACTCGGCATGGGCCCCGGCGACGTGCTCACCGTGAGCGACAACCAGGGCCACTGGATGCCCACGAACCGCGTGAACATCGTGAAGCGCGGCGGCTTTTACGGCATGACTCCCGCCGCGCATCGCGAACTGGTTTTCAAGCGCGCGGACGGGAGTGAATTCAAGGCGAACCCGTCGCTGCAATCCGCGCGCGACGAATTCAAAACCGAGTTCTGGGGCAAGAGCGACACGCCCATTCCCGCGAACGGCTACGACCTCCCGCTGTTCTGGCTGCCGATGGACATTGATAATTCCTCCGGCGGCGAAGTGTGGGCGCCGGCGGGCGCGAAATGGGGGCCGTGGGGCGGGCGCATGCTCCAGACGAGCTACGGAAAATGCAGCCTCTTCGGCGTCACGCAGGAAACGGTGGACGGCGTGCCGCAGGGCGGCCTTGTGCGATTTCTGCTGACGTTCAAAAGCGGGATCATGCGCGAGCGTTTCAGTCCGGTGGATGGCCAGCTTTACGTCAGCGGACTGAACGTGTGGCAGAGCAGCGCGGCGAAGGACGGCTGCTTCCAGCGGGTGCGCTACACGGGCAAGCCCGTCACGATGCCGATCGGATTTGCGACAAAGGCGAATGGCGCGGAAATCACGTTTACCGCGCCGCTCGATGCCGCAGCGGCAGGGGACGCCGCGAACTGGAGCGCGGAGCAATGGAACTACGCGTGGACCGGCAACTACGGCTCGCCTGATTTTTCCACGCTCGATCCGAAGAAAAAAGGGCGGGACCGCATCGAGGTGAGGAAGGCGACCGTGAGCGCGGACAAAAAGAGCGTCCTGCTCGAGCTCAGCGACCGCGTGCCGGCGATGACGCTGCGCATCAAGTGCAACGTGAAATCCGCCGACGGGGCCGAGGTAAAATACCAACTCGACGAAACCATCCATCGCATCCCGGGACAGAAGACGGTGGCGCGGTGATCGCTCCCGCCCGCCGGCGGCGGCTGGGCGGAGACGGATAAGAATCCGCCAACATTTTTTCGCGCGCGCGATTGGTCCTGTGTGCGCCGCGCGTCGCGGTGCCGCCACCTTGTTTTCCCATGCCGCTCCTTCGCCTCATTTGCGCTCTCCTCGCTGCTGGAATTTTTCTCCACGCAAAAAATTTGCACGCCGCCGACCCGCACTGGATCGCCGGTGCGGCGAAGGTGGACATCACACCGGATTATCCCGTGCGACTCAGCGGCTACGGGTCGCGGAAGACGGAGTCCGAGGGAGTCGAGCAGCACATTTTCGCCAAGGCGCTGGCGCTGCGTGCGGGCGAGGAATCGTTCGCGATCGTGCTCACGGTGGACAACTGCGGGGTGCCCGGACATGTCCGCGACGAAGTCGCGCGGCGGCTGAAGGCGAAGGCTGGCGTGCCCGATGAGCGCGTCGCTGTGTGTTCGAGCCACACGCATTCCGCGCCGATGCTCGGCGGCGTGCTCTCCACGCTTTTCGGCGCGGACATCCCGGAGGATCACGCGGAACGCATCGCGCGCTACACCCGCGAGACGACCGACAAGCTGGAACAGGCCGCACTTTCCGCCATCGCATCCGCGCAGCCGTGCGACCTCGCGTGGGCGAACGGCGAGGTCGGCTTTGCGATGAACCGCCGCCTCCCGACTCCGGCCGGCTACGTCAACAAACCGTATCCCGAGGGACCGACCGATCACGCGCTGCCGGTGCTGCGAGTCACCTCGGCGGAGGGAAAAGTCGTCGCGATTTTTACGAGCTACGCGTGCCACTGCACGACGGTGGGCTTCAACCGCATCCACGGCGACTGGGCGGGTTGCGCGCAGGAGGAAATCGAGCGCGCGTTTCCCGGAGCGGTCGCGCTCACCGCACTCGGCTGCGCGGGTGACCAAAATCCATTTCCGCGCGGGACCTACGAACTCGCGCAGCAGCACGGCGCGGCGCTCGCCACCGAGGCACAGCGCGTGGTGAATGGCAAAATGCAGGCGCTTGCTCCCGCGCTCGCGTGCGCGCTGAAACGCTTCCCGCTGCCCTTCGGCACGCTGCCGACGCGCGAGGAGTTCGAGCTGCAGGTCGCGAAAAAAACATCCGGCGCGTATCACGCGAAGAAGCAACTCGAGCGGCTCGACCGCGGGGAGAAGCTCGCGACGGAACTCCCGTACTCGGTGCAGGTCTGGAGCTTCGGAAATGATCTTGCGATGATCTTCCTGCCCGGCGAAGTCGTCGTGGACTACAGCCTGCGACTGAAGCGCGGGTGCGACGGCGCGAAGCTGTGGATGAATGCTTATGCGAACGACGTGCCGTGCTACATTCCCTCGCGTCGCGTGCTCGAGGAAGGCGGCTACGAGGCCGCGGGCGCGATGCTCTACTACGACCGGCCGACGAAACTCGCGCCGCAGGTCGACGAGCTGATCATCGCGGCGGTGCGCGAAATTTTGCCGGCGGCATTTCAGCGCGCCACGAAGTAATTGCCGGAGATCATCCGATGGCTCACGTTTCCAAAATACTGGCCGCTTTCGTGGTGAACATCGCCTGCGCGAGCCTCGCCGCAGACGAGGCCGCGCAGCGTGCGGGCCTCACGCGAGATGACCCTCTCGCGTTTCACGGCGCGGACGGCGCGGCGCATCGCGTGCAGACCCGCGAGGAATGGCAACTGCGCCGTGCGGAGATTTTGCAGGCGATGCAATCCGTCGCCGGTCCGCTGCCGGGTGCGGAAAAGCGCTGCGCGCTCGATGTGCAGATCGAGGAGGAATTTGACGCGGGCGATCATCTTCGTCGAAAAATCACCTACGCGAGCGAGCCGGGCGGACGCGCGCGTGCGTACCTTTTGATCCCGAAGGCGGCGCTCGAGGGAAAGGCCAAGTTCCCCGCGGTGCTGTGCCTGCACCCGACGAACAACGAGGCCGGGAATCGCACCGTCGTCGAGGAGGGCATCAAGGCGAACCGCGCGTACGCCGTGGAACTCACGCGGCGCGGCTACGTCACGCTTGCGCCCGCGTATCCGCTCCTCGCGGATTACCAGCCGGATTTGCAAGCACTCGGCTACGCGAGCGGCACGATGAAGGCGATCTGGGACAACATCCGCGGGCTCGATCTCCTCGACGCGATGCCGTGCGTGCAGCACGGCGCATACGGCGCGATCGGGCATTCGCTCGGCGGGCACAATGCGGTGTACACGGCGGTATTCGATCCGCGGATCAAGGTCGTCGTGTCGAGCTGCGGGCTCGATTCCTACCGCGATTACTACGGCGGAAAACCCGAACTGTGGACGCACGGCAAGGGCTGGTGCCAGGACCGCTACATGCCGCGGCTCGCGGACTACCAAGGCCGCCTCGCGGAAATTCCGTTCGACTTCCATGAACTCATCGCCGCGCTCGCGCCGCGTCGCGTGCTCCTCTGCGCGCCGCTCGGCGATGCGAATTTTCATTGGCAGAGCGTGGACAAAATCGCGGCGGCCGCGCTGCCGGTTTTCAAGCTGCACGATGCCGCGGAAAATCTGCGCGTGCTGCATCCCGACTGCCCGCACGACTTTCCCGCAGAAGTGCGCGAGCAGGCCTACGCGTGGCTCGACTCGGTGCTGAAGCCGCAGTGACTCGGTCGAGCGGGCGCTCCGCGCACGCTTCCCGGCGAGCGAATAAAGTCAGCAAACAAGAACGCGCGACGGAGCGCGCGCTCCACCTACTTTCCGCCGGGGCCGTAGCCCTTCGCGGGCGTGCCGTCGTCGTTCAGTTTTCCGGCGCTCCAAAGGACGCCGCGCGTCACGAGATCAAGGTAGCGCGGGTCTTCCACCGTCGCGTTGTTGTGTCCGATCGTCGTCGAGAAAACGCGCGTCTTCTTCGGGCCGAATTCATTCGTCCACACGACCACGGTCTCCACGTCTTTCGTCGTGCCGTCCTTGCTTTTCTGCGTCTGCTTGCCCTTCGCGAGTTCCTTGCCGGTGAGGATCTGGATGTTGTTGTAGAGCTCCTCCTTGATCGTCGTCCAGTCGGCGAAACCCTTCACAATCGGCGAGTCCTTCGCGGTGAAAGTGAGAGCGATCGGCTCCTGCGGGCCGTGGCCGGTGGATTGCAGGCCGAGGTATTCGTACCAGTGCGAATTGTCCGCGCCGGCGGCGACGGGCTTCTGGAATTCGCCGAAGCGGTAGCAGTGCATCGCGCAATGGAGGTTCACGCCCGGGATGCCGTCCTGGTGCGGCTTCAGCACGCCCGCGATGATCGCCGGGTCCGTGATGCCCGCCGAGCACTCGTCGTGGATCACCACATCGAAGCCCTTCGCATAATCGGGATTCCCGTAAAGCGGCAGCGGCGGCTTCGTGCTCTTGTCGTCCGTGTGCATCTGCTCCACGAGCACGTTGGCCCGCGCCTCGAGGCCCTTTTTCAAAATGTCCTTCTGCACCGGATAGTCGTGGCAACAGCCGCCGGTGATGAGCAGCACGCGCAGCGGCTTTTCCGCCGCGGAGGCGAATGCGGGCAGGCCGAGCGAGGCAGCGACGACGAGGGCGAGGAAGGAGGAGCGTTTCATGGTGTGGGGTGTGGGGTGGTGATTCGGGGGCCTCGTTTGTCTTAGCCGATTTGAAGCGGCAAGCCTTTCCGCCTCGCGTCCGCGGTTTTCATTTCGAGCGTCCATGCTAAGAGTCCCTGCATGCACTGGTTCTACCTTCGCCATTTTCCCCGTCCCATGAAACGCGCCCCATTTTCCCTCCTCGCCCTCCTCTCGCTCGCGCCGCTGCTCCACGCGGCACCCGAGGCGATGATGCCATCCGCCGCGGAGGCGATGCCGAAGCAGAAGATCGTCTCGCTCACGATCGAGCCGGCGAAAGTGACGCTCGGCGGAAAGTTCGATGCGGCGCAGGTGCTGGTCACGGCGAAGCTGCAGTCCGGCGAAGTCACGGATGTCACGCGGCTCGCGAAACTCAGCCTCGGCGGCGACTGCGCGGAGATTTCAAAATCGGGCCACATCGAGGCGCGGAAAAATGGAACGGCCACGCTGAGCGCGGAACTTTCCGGACAGAAGGCAACCGCGGCGGTGGAGGTCGCGGGCGTGGTGGAAAAGACGAGCGTGGATTTCATCCGCGACGTGAATCCCGTGATGACGAAGCTCGGCTGCAACGCGGGCACCTGCCACGGCGCGAAGGAGGGCAAGTACGGTTTCAAGCTTTCGCTGCGCGGCTACGATCCGATTTTCGACGTGCGCTCGCTGAAGGACGATCTCGCGGGACGGCGGCTGAACGCGGCGTCGCCGGACGATTCGCTCATGCTGCTCAAGTCCACCGCAGGCGTGCCGCACGAGGGCGGGCAGCGCACGAAGCTCGGGGAGAAATATTATGAAATCATGCGCGCGTGGATCGCCGACGGCGCGAAGCTCGACCTCGCGGTGCCGCGCGTGAAGGCGATCGAAGTGTTCCCGAAAAATCCCGTCGTGCCGGAGCCGGGAGCGCGGCAGCAGTTCCGCGTGGTCGCGACTTTTGCGGATGGAAAGACACGCGATGTGACCGCGGAGGCTTTTGTGGACAGCGGCAACGGCGATGTCGCCGCCGCGCTGCCCGAGAGCAACGGGCTCATCAACACGCTGCGCCGCGGCGAGGCTCCGGTGCTCGCGCGCTACGAGGGGAATTACGCAGCGACGACACTCACCGTGATGGGCGACCGCAGCGGCTTTTCGTGGAAGCAGCCGGAGACTTGGGGCCGCATTGACGAGCTCGTCGCCGCAAAATGGGAGCGCATGAAAATCGAGCCGTCGGGCGTGTGCAACGACGCGGACTTCCTCCGCCGCGTGTATCTCGATCTCGCGGGCACGCCGCCGAGTGCGGAGGAAGTGCGCGCCTTTCTCGCGGACACCACGCCGATGCGGGCGAAGCGCGACGCGATCATCGACAAGCTGATCGGCTCGCCGGATTTCATCGACCACGCGACGAACAAGTGGTGCGACCTGCTGCAGGTGAACTCGAAATTTCTCGGCACGCAGGGCGTGCAGCTTTTCCGCGACTGGATCCGCAAGGAGATCGCGGACAACACGCCGTATGATCAGTTCGTCAAAAAAATCCTCACGGCATCCGGCTCGAACAAGGCAAACCCGCCGGCGAGCTACTGGAAAATCCTGTGTGATCCCGCGGAGACGATGGAAAACACGACGCACCTCTTCCTCGCGACGCGCTTCAACTGCAACAAGTGCCACGATCATCCGTTCGAGCGCTGGACGCAGGATCAATATTACCATCTCGGCGCGTTCTTTTCGCAGGTGTCGTTCGCGGATGACCCGGCGGCGGGCGGCGCGAAACTCGTCGGCACCGCGGTGGAAAAGGCGCGCGCCCTTTTTGAAATCGTGAAGGACGCGCCGACGGGCGAGATGCTCCATCTGCGCACGAACAAAGTCGCCGAACCGACCTTTCCTTTTGCCGCGAAGGCGGAGATCACGGGTGCGCGCCGCGAACAGCTCGCCGCGTGGATCACGTCGCCGGATAACCGCTATTTTGCCTCCAGCTACGTGAACCGCCAGTGGGGCTACCTACTCGGCGTCGGCGTCATCGAGCCGCTCGACGATATCCGCGCGGGCAATCCGGCGACGAATCCCGAGTTGCTCGACTACCTCGCGAAGGAATTCATCAGCCACGGCTTCGACACGCGCCACATGCTGCGCGAGATCTGCAAGTCGCGGACGTATCAACTCGCGCTCGTCACGAACAAATGGAACGAGGATGACAAGACGAACTACTCGCACGCGCTTGCGCGCCGGCTGCCGGCGGAAGTGCTGTACGACTCGGTGCTGAAAGTGACCGGCGCAGGCTCGCGTCTTCCCGGCGGCGTGCATGCGTCGGTGCTGGCGGATTCGCAGGCGGACTTGCCGAGCGGATTTCTCGCGAATGCCGGTCGTCCCGCGCGTGAAAGCTCGTGCGAATGCGAGCGCAACAGCGACCTGCGGCTCGGCAGCGTGATGGCGCTGCTCAGTGGCCCCGCCATCGCCGATGCGATCGGCGATGCCAGCAACGCGCTGCCAAAAATCGCGCTCTCGCAGCCGGATGATCGAAAGCTGATCGACGAGCTTTTCACCCGCGTGCTGAACCGCCCCGCAACGGAAATGGAGATCACGCGGACGATGGATTCGTGGTCGGTGATCGAGTCGGAGCACAAGGATTTGCTCGCCGCGCTCGCGGCGAAGGAAACCGAGCAGGCGCCGATCATCGCGAAGAATGGGGCCGATCGCTTCGCCGCCATCGCGACGGCGAAGGCGGAACTCGCGCGCCATGAAAAGGAAATCGCACCGAAAGTCGCCGAGGCGGAAAAGAAGCGGAAGGAATCCGTGGTGACGGCGACCGCGGCGGTGAAGGACTACGAGCAGAAAAATCTCGCGGCGTCGCAGGCGCAATTTGAGGCGACGGTGCCCATTTCCAAAACTTACACCGCGTGGGTTCCGCTTGATGTGGTCGAGGCCAAGGCGACGGGCGGCATTGAACTTGCGAAACAGGCGGACGGATCGATCAAGGCCAGCGCGGCTTCGACGAAATCCACCGATTACACGATCCTCGCCGACACGAAGCTTGCGGGAATCACCGGCGTGATGATCGAGGTCTTGAACGCGGCCGATGCGCCGGCATTCGGCCCCGGATACGCGGCGGGCAATTTTGTGCTCGGCGAAATTGGGCTGAAGACCGGGCCCTTTGGAAAGGGAAAGCAGATCGACGACGCGAAATTCAACGGCGCGGTCGCGGACCACAGCCAGGCGAATTTTGAAGTCGCCAAGGCGATCGACGACAAAAAGGGGGATGCTAACAACGGCTGGGCAGTCGCGCCGCAGGTGGGCGTTCCGCACTACGCCGCGTTCTCCCTCGCGAAGCCGATCGGCGATGCACAAAAGGGCCTGCGCCTCCGCTTCGATCTCAATCAGCCGCGCGCGGGTGGATTCTCGATCGCGCGTTTCCGCATTTATGTGACGACGGGGAATGCGCCGCTGAACATCGGACTGCCGATCGCCGTGAGCGACGCGCTGAAAAAGCCGCCGCAACTGCGCGGCAAAGAGGACAAGGCCGCGCTCACCGCATACTGGAATGAATTCGATCCGGAACTGGGCAAACGCCGCCTCACGCTCGCGAAAAATCAAATGTCGCTGCCGACGGACCCCGGTGTGATCGAGCGCCGCGGCGCGCTTGTGAAAGCGGAGGAACCGATCCACATCGATCCGAAGCTCGTGCAACTCCGCGCCGACGCGGAGCAGAGCAAAGTGCAAATCGCGAACCGCCGTCTGACCGGCGCGCAGGATCTTGTGTGGGCGCTCGTGAACACGCCGGCGTTTCTTTTCAACCGGTAGCCGGTGGAGCGGGCGCTCCGCGGGCGCTTCCGACGAACGGTAAACGCGAACCGGAACACCCGCACATCAACGCGTCCGGAGGTCGCGTTCCACCTGGCCGCCGCGCGGCGGAAGATAGATGCGGCGCCGCTCGATGCGTGCGCCGCGCGTGCGAAAAAAATCGCGGACGTCGTCAGCCATGTGGCGTCCGTCGGGCAGGACGTTCAGATCGAATTGCAGCCGGCCCGTCGGCGTCAGGCGCGATTCCGCGTCCTTCACGAAATATCCCCACTCCTCGACGCCCCAGTGCGAGCCGTCGGCCCGGCGGTTGAAACACGTCATGTGCGCGGTGATGAGATCGAACGGCACGCCCAAATCCGGCAGTGGCTGGAACGCATGAATCGCATGCACGACGCGCGGGATTTTCAGCAGCGCGAGCATCCCGGTGAAGACAGGCTCGACATCGAGATCGACGCCGAGCACGTCGTGGCCGAGACATTTTGCGACGTGCAAAAAGTAGCCGGTGCCGCAGCCGAGATCGAGGATGCGCAGCCGCGGCGGCGCCTGCCGGATGCGCAAATCGCGGATGCGCTTCACGCTCGTCTTCATCCACTCCTCGACGTTGAGGTATTTCGTCGGCAGCACGCGTTCGCCGGGTGTGTAAAATTGCGCGCGAAGCTTTTCCAATCCCTCGCGATCGATCGGCTCCATGAACTGCCGCCAGTCGAGCGGATACGCCATCCGGCGGATTCCCGCCGCGAGACTGTGCCATCCGTCCGTGCCGAAAATTTTGCTGATCTTTTGTGAGAACGTCATCCGCGGCGGAGCGTTGAAGTCGCGTCAATGACGGTCAAGTGCAATCCCGTCCGCGCCGCGATCGCGAGCGGAGCGTCACTGCTTTCCCGTCGGTTTTGGCAAAAGCGCGGGCTTGTCGTGCCTGCCGAGATTCAGCTTGGCGCCGAAGTTTCCGCTCTCCCTCCAGCCAAGGTAAAAGCGCGACTGCCGGCCTTCGAACGAAACAAACGGCAGGAGCAACAGGCGGTAGCGAGTGAGGGCCCAATTCCATCCGCCGTCGGGTGCGAAGACCGCGCCGGGAATACGCCCGGTGCGCGTGACCGGCTTGTCCGACACACCGATGACGAAGTGCGTGAAATTGTGCAGCGGATTCCGCAGATGCCACCGCCAGCGGCGGCTGGAATCGCCGGGGCGATACCACGCGGGCGGCTCGGGATCGTTGGCGTTGCCGAAGCTCCAGAGCGGATTCCATTTTTGCAAAATGCGAATCGGCGGGGTGACGACGCCTGCCGGACGCCTGACCGTCTCGACGGCGGACGCAGTGGCAGTGAGGGCGAGCGCGAGGAGGAGTCGGGAGAGAAGAGGCACGTTGAGGAGCTTGGACGCAGAACGGGTCGGCGCATTCAGCAGTGATCGTTTCGATTTTTCCGCCAGTTTGCAAAATTGCCCGCGCGCTCACTTTCGCATTGAGGACCGCGCAATTCTGCAGAACTGCGCTACGGCTTCCGCGCCACGATAAAGCCGCGACCGACGGCGGTGGACTTGTGTTCGATCCACTCGAAGCCGAGTTCATTCAAGTAGGTGCGATACTCGGAGAGAGAGTAACACTTTCCCTCGGTGATGTTCATCAGCAGCGCGGAATATTCGGCGATGTGCAGCGGGCCGGTCTTGTCGGCGTTGATGATTGCGTCGTGGATGACGACGAGGCCGCCGCTCGGGAGTGCGGCGTGGGATTTCGCGAGCAGGTCGCGGACGGCGGGCACGTCCCAGTCGTGCAGGACATTTGACCAGAGATGAACGTCGAAGCCCGCGGGCAGTGGCCCGGCGAAAATGTCGCCGGTGTGGACGTTCACGCGTTCGGTGCAGCCTTGCTTCGCGATGCACTCGGCGGCGATGCGATCCACGGGCGGGCGTTCGAGCACGGTGGCGCGGAGGTGCGGATTTTTCGCCGCAAGCGCGCAGGCGTAGATGCCGCTGCCGCCCGCGATATCGAGAAGCGCGTGGTGCTGCGAGAGGTCGAGCAACTTCGCGAGCGCGGGCCCGAGCAGGATGCCACGGCAGTCCATCGCGGCGGTGAAGTGCGCGGCGAAGTCCGGGCGTTGCATGGCCTCGGCCCATGCCTGCTGGTCGAAGCTGCCGAAGTTTGCGGGCTTGCCGGTCTTGAGGACTTTCAGCATGTCGAGCGTCGGCTGGCGGTCTTTCATCGAGGAAAAATACGGCGCGAGGTTCCAGCGCGAGCCGGCGGAGAGGTGTTCGCGCGCGCGGAGCGTGACGTGAAAGCAGCCGCCATTCTGCTGCACGAGTCCCTGCGCGGTGAAGAGCGTGAGCATCACATCCGTCGGGCGCGGGTGGATGCCGAAGTGCGCGGTGATCGCGGCGAAGGTGCTCGGGTGGTCGGCGAGCCACGTGAAAAAATCGAGGTGCGAGATGCCGACAGCGAGCAAATCCACGGCGCTGATGCCGTCGCGGTAGCGGTAGAGGGCGAGGGGATCGGAGACGGGGTCGTTGAGGAGGTGGAGCATGGAATTTAAGATTTAGGATTTAGGATTTAAGATTTGGACAAGCGGACTCGCACGGTGTCTCCGGGTGGGAAAAATCTTAAATCCTAAATCCTAAATCTTAAATTATCCCGCTCACACGAGGCGGAAGCGCGCGAGGTCCTGCGTGTCCACGATGCCGACGGGTTTGTTCGTGGCGTCCACGACGACGAGATCGTCGATGCGGTGCTTTTCGAGGATGTGCAGCACCTCGTAGGCGAGCGCTCCGGAACGGATCGTGATTGGCTTGCGCGTGAGGAAAGTGGTGACGGGAAGTTCGAGCAGGTTGGGATTTTTTTCGAGATGCCGCGCGAAGTCGCCCTGCGTGAAAATGCCGGCGAGCGTGCCGTCGTCGGCGGCGGCGACGGCGCAACCGGCGCGGCGGCGTGCCATTTCGAAGAGCACCTCGCGCACGATGATCGCGGGCTTGATGAGCGCCATCTGCTCCGGGCTGCGCATGATTTGATCCACGGTGAGCAGCAGCGTGCGGCCGAGTTTTCCGTGCGGGTGGAATTTTGCGAAGTCCTCGCGCGTGAAGCCTCGGGCTTCGAGCAGCGTCATCGCGAGCGCGTCGCCGAGGACGAGCATCGCGGTGGTGCTCGCGGTGGGCGCGAGCTCGAGCGGGCAGGCTTCGCGTTCAACGGAGGCGTCGAGGTGGATGTGCGCGTTTTTTGCGAGGAAGGAATCGCACTTGCCGGTGATGGCGATGATGCGCACTTCGAGCCGCGCGAGTGCGGGGAAAATGTTTACGAGTTCGTCCGTCTCGCCGCTGTTGCTGAGGATGAGGATGGCGTCGCCATCGCACACGAGGCCGAGGTCGCCGTGCAGCGCGTTGAGCGCGTTCAGCATCACCGCGGGTGCGCCGGTGCTCGTGAGCGTGGCGGCGATTTTTTCGCCGATGTGGCCGGACTTGCCGACGCCGACGACCACGACTTTGCCGCGCTTTTCCACGGCACTGCGGATCGTTTCGACGGCGCGCACGAACGATTCGTCCAGCCGTTCGCCGACGCGGCGAACTTCGGCGAGTTCGAGATCGAACACGCGGCGCGCGCGGGCGAGGTGTTCGGAGGCGGACGGCGAGGACATGGAGTTAGTTTCGGAAAGCACGTTCAGCGTGACGAGTGAAAAGGTAGGGCGCGACCGCCGGGCGCGCGCTGGCGGCGAAAGCGCCGTGCCGATGCTTCCCAAAGCCGCAAGTGCTGCTACGTTCGCGACCATGCACCTGCCCCGCATTTTCCCCGCACTCGTCGTGCTTGCGCTTTCGGCCTTCCCGATCCGCGCGGAAGAGCCGACGCCGGCTTCGCTCCTCGGCGACAAAGACTCGCCCTACGAGCAGATCAAGACGCTCACGCGGGCGATGGAACTCATCCGGCAGGACTATGTGGACGGAAAAAAGATCGGCTACGAGCAGCTCATGCGCGCGGCGCTGAAGGGGATGCTGCAGAGCCTCGATCCGCATTCGCAATTCATGGAGCCGGCGAATTTCGAGGACATGAAGGAGGACACGGAGAGCCGCTTCGGCGGGCTCGGCGTGCATGTCACGGAGCGAAATGGCGACCTGATTGTCGTGTCGCCGATGGAGGATTCGCCGGGCTTTCGCGCGGGCCTGCTGCCGGGCGATCGGATCATCAAGATCGATGGGCAAAGCGCGGAGCGGCTCGACCTGAACGGCGCGATCGAAAAGTTGCGCGGCGCGCCGGGGACGAAGGTCACGCTCACGATTTTGCGGCCCGGCACGAAGGAGATCAAAGATTTTGCGATGGTGCGCGAGACGATCAAAGTGTGGAGCGTGAAGGACGCGAAGCTGCTCCCCGCGGAGATGACCGGGCAGATGAAGATCGGCTACGCGCGCATCACGCAGTTCAATGCACCGACGGCCGAGGAACTCGCGAAGAAGCTCGATGAACTCGAGAAGCAGGGCATGCAGGCGCTGGTGCTCGATCTGCGTTTCAATCCCGGCGGCCTGCTGAACTCGGCCGTCGATGTGGCCGGCATGTTTCTCCCGCCCGCGACGGTCGTGGCGACGACCGAGGGGCGCGTCATTTCGCAGTCGCGAAAATACACGGCGAATCCCGCGCTGCGGCGACGTGCGAATTATCCCGTCGCCGTGCTGATCAACAACGGCAGCGCGAGCGGCAGCGAGATCGTCGCGGGTGCGCTGAAGGACACGAACCGCGCGATCCTCGTCGGCGAGACGACTTTCGGAAAAGGCAGCGTGCAGAGCATCATGCAGCTCCCGGACGGCTCGGCGCTGCGGCTCACGACGGCGAAATATTACACGCCGGGGCATCAGGTGATCCACGAGCACGGCGTCGCGCCGACGATTCTCGCGCCGATGTCGCTCGACCAGGAGCGGGCGCTCATCATCCAGCGCCGCGAGGATCTGCCGGATGAGCAGCGCAAAAAGGATCTGGCGAATTTCCGCGACACGCAGCTTGAGCGCGCAGTGGATGCGCTCAAGGGCGTGCTCGTGTATGCGCAGCGCGCAGGCGGGAAGTGAGCGCGGTGACCGTCCTCGCGATCGAGACTTCGTGCGATGAGACCGCCGCGGCGGTGATGCGCGACGGCGAGCTGCTTTCGAGCGAGGTGTCGTCGCAGATCGCGCTGCACGCGCTGACCGGTGGCGTGGTTCCCGAGGTTGCGTCGCGGAATCATCTGCGGATGGTGCGACCGGTCGTGGATTCCGCGCTGCGCAACGCGGGAGTGCGGATCGAGGACGTGGACGTTTTTGCGGCGACGCGCGGACCGGGCCTCGCCACTTCGCTGATGATCGGCCTCTCCGCGGCGAAGGGATTGGCGCTCGGATTTCGCAAGCCGTTCGTCTCGGTGAATCACATCGAGGCGCATTTGCTCTCGCCGTTCTTCGGTCGCGGCGGCGTGCGGCCGGCGATCGGGCTCGTGGTCAGCGGCGGTCACACTTTGCTCGTCGAGATCGAGGCGGTGGGAAAATACCGGCTGCTCGGCAAGACGCAGGACGACGCGGCGGGCGAGGCATTCGACAAAGTCGGCAAGCTGCTCGGCCTGCCGTACCCCGGCGGGCCAAACGTGGACAAACTCGCGCGCGAGGGCGACGCGACGAGGTTCGATTTTCCGCGCTCAATGCTTTCGTCGGGCGACTTTGCATTCAGCTTCAGCGGGCTGAAGACGAGCGTGCGCTACCTGCTGCAGAAGATGGATGAAGTGCCGGTGGCGGATGTGTGCGCGTCCTTTCAGGAGGCTGTGGTGGACGTGCTCGTGGACAAGACCGTGCGCGCGGCCCTCGCGACTCGACGGAAGATCGTCGCGGTGAGCGGCGGCGTGAGCTGCAATTCGCGGCTGCGCGAAAAGCTGGCGGCGGCGTGCAGTGCGCGCGGCATCGAGCTGCTGCTCGCCGAGCCGTCGCTCTGCACGGACAACGCGGGGATGATCGCCTACGTCGCGTCGCTGCGGATTTCCGAGGGGCAGGGGAGTTCGCTGACCGAGGACATCGATCCGAATCTGCGGCTCGAAGCGTGAAAACGGAAAGGGGCGTCACCGGAGTTTTTCGCCGACTGGCGTCTGCGCCACCGTCCGGAATGTCTTCACGAGTTCACCCTCGCCGCAAACCGTCATGCCGGGGAAGCGTTTGAACCATCGGCCTTCCGGAACTTCGGGCTGTGTGTCGAGCCACGCGGCAAGCAGGCCGAGCTGATCCGCGGAGATGCTGCGCTGCTGAATTCGATCGAGGAGATGCTGAAGGAGCGGCGGCGGAATGTTTGCGCGCCGGACTTTAGGCATGAGCCTCGGCTCCGTAAAATCCACGGGCGATCTCGATCCGAATCCGCGCAGTCTCGGATGGGTCGGCCGCCGCTGCCATGCGCTCGGCAAGCGCGGTCAGCTCTCCACCCGAGAGTTTGCGCTCGGCATCCAGTCGGTATGCGAAACGAATGACTTCCGCCTGCTCGGACGGCGGGAGAGACTCAAGTCCGTGGATCACCTCGCGGGCGGTCATGCGCGGAAAGTAGAGGCGAAAGCTTGCACGGTCAACGGCAGCGGCAGCGATCAGTATTCCCGTGCGAGCAGGTGGTCGGCGAGGGCGCGGAGGGTGTCGGCTTTTTTGCCGAAAGACTGCAGCGCGGCGTGCGCGGCGCGGGTGAGGCGGTGCGCTTCGGCGCGGCTTTTTTCGAGGCCGAAGACGGCGGGGTAGGTGGCCTTTTGCGCGGCGACATCCTTCCCGGCGCTCTTGCCGAGTTTTTCCGTCGGCTGGGTCACGTCGAGGATGTCGTCGATCACCTGGAACGCGAGGCCGACGCTTTGGCCGAAAGTGGTGAGCGACTTGAGCTGCGCGGGCGTGGCGTTTGCGCTCATCGCGCCGAGGCGGATGCTGGCGGTGAGCAGCGCGGCGGTCTTGCAGCGGTGGATGTATTTCAGATCGTCGCCGCCGAGGTTGCGGCCTTCGCCTTCGAGGTCGGCGACCTGTCCGCCGACGAGCCAGCGGCTGCCGGAGGCGTGCGCGAGATCGGCGATCTGCGCGGCGATGGGGTGGCGCTTTGAGGACTTTGATTTTGCGAGAATCTCGAAGGCGACGGTGAGCAGCGCGTCGCCGGCGAGGACGGCGATGCCGTCTCCGAAGACCTTGTGATTGGTCGGGCGTCCGCGGCGAAGATCGTCGTCGTCCATGCACGGGAGATCGTCGTGGATGAGCGAATACGTGTGAATGCACTCGACGGCGCACGCGGCGGGAAGTGCGTCCGTGATTTTGCCGCCGCATGCCTCGGCGGCGGCGAGGGTGAGCACGGGGCGGAGGCGCTTTCCTCCGGCGAAGATCGAGTAGCGCATCGCCTTGTGAATCGTGTGCGGCTTCGTCGCTTCGGAAGGGAGCTGGCGGTTGAGTTCGCGGTCCACCAGTTTGGTGCGCGCTGCGAGGTAGGTGGAAATTTCCATCGGCGGAGTAAGGCGCAATGCGGGGCGGATGTTCAGCAAGAAAATCGCGACGCGCGCGGATGGAACTCATACTCGTTGTCTTGCTCCTGCTCCTGCTCTCGAAGATTCGCGCGTCGGGATGAGAGCAAGAGCATGAGCAAAACAACGAGTAAGAACGAGGCAGCGGGGACTGACAACTGCCGGAAACCTCTACTCCGCGAAGCGCTGCGCGACGGGCATTTTCCGGCCGACGCCGAACGCCTTGCTTGTGACCTTGAGGCCGGGGACGGCTTGCGCGCGCTTGTATTCGTTTTGCGCGACGCGCTTCACGACCCAGCGGACGGTCGTGGCGTCGAACCCGCGCTCGGAAATTTCCTCGGCGCTGAGTCCTTCCTCGATGAGGAGATCGAGAATGGGGTCGAGGATTTCGTAAGGCGGGAGCGTGTCCTGGTCGCGCTGGTTCGGGCGCAGTTCGGCGCTCGGCGGTTTTTCGATCGTGGCGGCGGGGATGATTTCGCGCTCGCGATTCAGCCAGCGGGCGAGCTTGTAGATCATCATTTTGGGAACATCGCTGATCACGGCGAGGCCGCCGCACATGTCGCCGTAGAGCGTGCAGTAGCCGACGGCGAGTTCGCTCTTGTTGCCGGTGGTGAGGAGGAGGTGGCCGAATTTGTTGCTGAGCGCCATGAGCGTCATGCCGCGCAGGCGGGGCTGCATGTTTTCCTCGGTCACGTCCTCCGCCTTTCCCTCGAAGAATGGGAGCATCTGTTCCTTGAACGCAGCGAAGGATTTCTCGATCGGAATGGTGAGGCAGCGGATGCCGAGGGGGGTGGCGAGTTGCAGCGAGTCGCCGACGCTGCCTTCGCTGGAATAGCGCGTGGGCATGGTGACGCCGAGGACGTTGTCCGCGCCGAGCGCCGCGGCTCCCACGGCGGCGGTGACGGCGCTGTCGATGCCGCCGCTGAGTCCGAGCACGGCGGTGCGGAAGCCGCATTTGGCAAAATAATCGCGCGTGCCGAGGACGAGCGCAGCGAAGAGCTCCTCCTCCTCGCACTGGAAGTGCGGAGTGCGGAGCGCGGAGTGCGGAGTGCGGAATTCGATGAGCGTGCTTTCCGTGCAAAAGGGGGCGAGCTGCGCGAGGCATTCGCCGCTCGCGCTGACGGCGAAGGAGTTTCCATCGAAGACGAGCTGGTCGTTTCCGCCGACGGCGTTGCAGTACGCGATCGGGACGCGGTGGGTGCGGGCGCGCGCGCTCAGCATGTCGAATCGCCGGCGCGGTTTGCCGACTTCAAAGGGCGACGCGCTGAGGTTCAGGATAATCTCCGCGCCCTGTGCGACGAGGGCGGCGAGCGGGTCGCAGTCGTAGAGTTCGCGGGGCAGGTATGCGCGGCTCCAGATGTCTTCGCAGATCGTGATGCCGCAGCGCGCGCCCGCCAGCAGGATCGGCTCATTTTTCTCCGCGGGTTGAAAGTAGCGCGCTTCGTCAAAGACATCGTAGGTCGGCAGCAGCGACTTGAAGATCCGCTGCGCAGGCTGGGCGCGCTGGAGGATGGCGGCGGCGTTGCGAAAGGGGCGGCCGGGCCCGGAATTCACGTCCACGCAGCCGACGATGAGCGGGACTTCGCCGACGGCGGCGTGCAGCGTCGCGAGCGCGGCGAGATTTTGCGGGACGAAGCGGCTTTTAAAAAGCAGGTCGAGCGGCGGGTAGCCGGGCAGCGCGAGTTCGGGCGTGAGGACGAGGTCGGCGCCGGCTTGCACGAGGGCCGCGTAGGCGGCGAGGATGGCGGCGGCGTTGCCGGCAAAGTCGCCGACGGTGGAATTGATTTGGGCGAAGCCGACCTTCATGGGCGGCGGCGACTCTACGGCACGGGGCCGCGCGCTGGCTACCGCGAGTTTGCGCGCCTCAATGCATCACGGAATTTTTGCTCGTGTGATGCGTGACCTGTTTCGCATCGCCGTAGATCGCCTTCACGGCGGCCTCGCCGTTGATGTCCTCATTCGCCTGCCAGATCATGTGTTTGTAAAATTGGAACAGGCCGGCGGCGCACAGTCCCCAAAAAATCGTGAGGAAGACTTTTTGGAAAAAGGAATTCTGGATCATGCCCGCCTTCCAAGCAGATCGCTGGCCAAGCGGGGTTCAGAGTTGGGGACTGAGGGTGGCGGGAAAAACGAAAAGCGTTCCGGTCACCAAAATCCCCACTGGCCGGTGCGCAGGATGTAAAATGCGAGGGCGAGATTCGTGACGGCGTGCGCGACGACGCAGGCGGCGAGACTGCGCGTGCGGTAGGCGACGAGATTGAAAAGCGCGCCGACGAGCACCGCTGCGGGCCAGTCGGAAGACTGATGCTCGAGGCAGAAGGCGAAGCTGCTGATGAGAAACGAACGCCAGGTGAAGGTGCCGAATGGGACCTCGGCGAAATCCTCGCGGATCAGGAAGCGGAGGAGAAATCCGCGCCAGAAAAGTTCTTCGACGAACGGGACGACGACGGCCATCCGGAAAATTCGCAGGGTAAGATTCGTCCAATACGGCCAGCCGCTGGCGGCGAAAAAATCGGGGTGAAATCCATCCGTGCGCGTTGGAAAGCCAAAAAAGGCCTGTGGAGAGATCCAAAGCACGAGCGAGAGAAGCCCGATGACGGTGGCGAATCCGAAGCCGGAAAACGGACGAAATTCGAGCCGCGCGCGCAGCCTCCAGAGCAGCGCGCCGCACACGAAAGTCTGAAGCGGGAAGATCCAATATTGCGGCTGGGCGACGAACCAGTGCGCGTAGCCGTCGCCGATTTTTACCACGGCACCGGCGAGAAAAAGGAACGCAAGAAAAACGAAAAACGGCGCGAGATAAGCTCCGCGATCGGGGCGCACACCACTCATTTTATGGGACACACATCCATGCACTCAGACCACACACCGGACGCAGATCCGGAGCAACTCCTGAAACTCCTCGAATCGCAAGTGGCCGTCGCGCGGACCCGGCGCGCGGCCCGCGAAAGCAGCCGCGGGAGGGCCGGGACGATCGGGCTGTCCATCATCGTCGGCGGGGCGGCGATCGCGCTGTGGATGCTGCTGCTGCTGCTTGAGCAGATGCGCCCGCAGCAATCGGCGCCGCGCGAAAATGGGAGCGCAGCGGCGTCGGAACTCGCCCGCTGAGAATCTCCAAACCCCGGCACAACACATGCTTTTCTCAAGCGCAAATGGCTAAGACCCTCACCTCCGCAATCGGCATCGACCTCGGCCGATATTCCATCAAGTCGGTCGTCCTGCAAAAAAAGGGCGGGAACCGGTACGTGCTCACGCACTTCGCATCCATGCCGGTGAATGATGCCGTGGAACGCACGGCGGAATCCATGGGCGCGCAGATCAAGGCGCTCGTGAAACACATGGGCGGCACCGCGAAGGGCACGGCGGTCGCGGTGAGCAGCCCGGATGCGCTCGTGCGCATCATCGAGCAGCCGGAGACGCCGCCGGAAATTTTGCGCGACGCGCTGCGTCTGAACGGGACGGCGCTGATGAATCAGGATTGCCGGAATTTTGTCCTCGATTGCGTGGATTGCGAAATGCCCGCCTCCGCTGCGCCGACACCGTCGGCGAACGCGCCGGTGCCGCAGCGGCGCTACCTCGTCGCGGGGCTGCCGCGCGCGGATGTGGCGCAGCTTTCGCAGGTGTTTGAATTGAGCGGGCTCGGCAATGTGTCGGCCGTGCAGCTCGCGCCGGTCACGGTTTTCAATGCGTTTGAATTCGCGCAGAAGGAAGTCTTCGACAACCAGGCGTTTTTCCTGATCGATTTCGGCCATCTCTCCTCGACGATGATGATCGGCGCGCGGCGCGAACTTTCGCTGATCCGCACGGTGGAATTCGGTGGCAAGTCGCTGGTGGAGGCGCTCTGCGGGCTCAGCGGCGAAAGTCCGGAAACCGTCCTGTCCGCGCTCGCGCAGGAAGACGAGGTGATGGTGGAATACACGCGGATGGCGCTGATGGCGCTGACGCGGGAGATCGGGAGTTCGATCGGATTTTACGAAGGACGCCGCGAAGAAACGATTTCGCAGATCTGGGTTTCCGGCGGCCTCGCGCGCAATGCCACGCTTTTGCGCCTGCTCGGCGAAGAGCTGCGGATGCCCTGCCAGCCGTGGCTCGCGGTGGAGCGCTGCGAAGTCAATGTTTCCTCATCCAAACGCGCCCAGCTTGCGGAGGAGATGCTCGATTACAGCATCGCCTGCGGAGCGGCCGCCCAACTCCTCAACGCCTGAACCGCCATGGCCCTACGCATCAATCTCTATCACGAAGTCCTCCGCGCGAAGCGGCAGGAACAGTACGATCCGCTCAAGCTTTCGCTCATGGGCCTCGTCGTCGTCGCCATCGGCATGGCGGGATTCTACTTCATCCAGTTGAAGCGGACGAGCGATGTGCGATCCGCACTGGGCGCGCAGACCGCGGAGTTCACGAAGCTCAGCCCGCAGCAGCAGGCGGCGGAGAAAAGGGAGGCGGAACTGAACAAGCAGATCGAACTCGCCGAGAAGCTCACCAAGCGGATGGAGAAGCGCATTTACTGGGCGCCGATGTTTGAACTCATCCTCTCCGCGGTGCCGGAAAATGTGCAGCTCACGAAGCTGACCTGCGACACGGGCCGCGACAAGTCCGGCACCAGCCAGATGAACATCGAGGGAATCGCCGCGGACCAGGAGCCGCGCGCGGTGGCGGAAGATCTGCGCAAGGCGATCGCCGAACGGATGGTCGCGAAATATCCCAACGCCACGGCGACATTTCGGAATCTCGATGACAGCAGCGAACACCTGCAAGTGAACGGCAAGCGGGTGGCCGCGGTGGTCTTCACGATCAATGTCACTTTCAGGACGGAAGCCGCGCCGCCCACTCCGGTCGTACCGCCGAAGCGCATCGCCCAGCAATAACCCGACATACCCATGAAACTCAGCAAGGATCACATTCAAAAAATCGCACTCGGAGGAATGCTTCTCTGCGGCGTCGTCTATTCTTATTTCGAGTTCCTGCTCGGGCCGCTCAGCGCGGGCCGGGAGCAGGCCGCGAAGGACGCCGAAGCACTCGTGCCGAAAATCGCGGCGGCTCGCGCGCAGATCGCGAAGACCAAAGCGATCGAAGCCAAGGCACCTGCGTCTGAACTCGTGCTCACTCAGGTGAAAGCCATGATTCCCGAAGGCGCACCGATCGCCTGGGTCCCCACGAAGCTGACGGATATTTTCAAGCGCGAGGGGATCGAAAAGTCGTCAGCGCGCATGGTCGGTGAATACCCGGAAAAGGAACTCACGGGCTTCGGAAAATTCGGCTGGGGCGTGGAAGTGCCGCGCGTCGAGTTCATCACTTTTGCGAAGGCGCTCTCCGCTCTCGAGAACGGCGAGCCGCTCATGGAAATCCAGACGCTCGAAGTCGAGGCGGGGCGTGATGATGCCCAATTTCAGCGCGTGTCCCTCACCCTGCACAACATCGTCCGTCTATGAATTCCGTCACCTCATCCCTCATCGTCGCGGGAGCATTTCTCGCCATCTCCGCCGCGGGCCGCGCCGACTCTGAAAAGGCGGCGGGCTACGAATTGAAAAACCGCTCGGCGTTCCGTGCGAGTGATGACGCACGGATTCCATTTTGGCCGATCGGTTTTCAGCGCCCGAAAATCAAGAGTGACGGCACGGCGGCGGCAAGGGTGGTGGTCGCCTCGAAAATCCACTTGGAGCCCGAGTATTTCAGCGTGACGAGCATCCTGCTCGGCAATCCCGCGCTGGCGACGATTAACGGACGTTCGTTCGAGGAAGGTGAAATCCTGCCCGTGATTTTCGGCACCGAACGGCTGCGGGTCGTGGTGCGCGCGATCCGCGATGGCGGCGTGAATCTCGAATACGACGGTCAGCAGGTCGTCGTCCCGCTGAAGCGCCCGGAACTCGGGGCCAAACGCGCACAGCAAAAAGCCGAGCCGTCGGAATTCCTGATCAAGGTCGGACCTTTGAAGGAAAAATAGCGGCGACGGAAAAGGGCGCAGCGGCTTTCCAAAGTCGTGGTCGTGCTGTTCAGTGCGGCCATGCAGCAACCCGGCACGGATCGATCGGAGACAGCTTTCAGCGACATTAGCGCGATCTACGCGGAACTCGAGCAGCGCCCCGTGCAACGCGACTGCGTGCGCCGGACGGAGTGCTGCCAGTTTAAACTCACGGGCCGGACGCCGATGCTGACGGCGGGCGAAGCGCTGGTCGTCGCGGCGGCGCTGCGGGCGGGCGGGCGGCGGGAATTGCCGGAATCCGCGGACGCAAAAACCGGGCGGTGTCCGCTGCTTGATCCGCGGGGGAAGTGCATCGTGTATGCGGCGCGACCGTTCGGCTGCCGCACGCATTTTTGCAGTGCGGCGGGCGGGCCGTACTCGCGCGATGAAGTGCGCGATCTCGTGCGTCGTCTGGAGGAAATCGACGTCGCGCTCGGCGGCGACGGGCCGCATGCGCTGCCGATGGCGGTGGAATCCGCGCTGGAGAAAATCGAGCGTCCGCCGCGCGGCGCGAAACGGCGGCGATGATTCAGACCTTGCGGCCGAATTTTTTCTCCAGTTCCGCGTAGCTCACCTGGATCATCGTCGGGCGTCCGTGCGGGCAGCAGTAGGGCAGGTCGCACGCGAGGAGATCCTGCACGAGGCGCAGGCATTCCGGCTCGCGCAGGATGTCGTTCGCCTTCACCGCGTGACGGCAGACGGTTTTCGCGATCATGTCTTCGCCGAGGCGGAGTTTGGAGATCTGCTGCGACGTTTCGCGCAGTTCGTCGATGATGTCGCGGAGGAGCTGCGGCGAATCCGAGGCGCCGAGAAACTGCGGCAGGGCATCGATTTTGAAAGTGCCCGGCCCGAACGGTTCGAGGCCGATGCCGGTGCGGGTGAGCGCGTCGAGATTTTCGAGCAGCCAGTCGGCGTCCTTCGGCGCGACTTGGAGCGTGATCGGCAGCAGCAGCCGCTGCGTGGGCACGCCCTGGCCTTCCATGCGGCGGCGCATTTCCTCGAAAAGGATCCGCTCGTGCGCCGCGTGCTGATCGACGAGCACGAGGCCGCCCGCATTTTCCATGAGGATGTAGAGCCGCCCGAGCACGCCGATGAATTTGAAACCCTGATCCGCGCGCGGCGGCGGCGTTGAGTCTGCCGCGGACGCGTTAAAATCGGAGGGCGCGAAGGCACCCTGCGGCTGCGGGCTGCCCGGCGGTGAAAATTGAATCGGCTCGCGCGGGCTTTCGGAAGGCGCGCCCGTGGCCGTCGCCGTGCTCGTTTCGCTGGGTGTTTCCGCCGGCGCGATCGGCGGCGCGGGAAAATGCGACCAGTCGCGGCGCAGCGTGAATTGCTCGGGCGGCGGGATCAGCGGGAGCGTTTCGTCCGGCACGAAACGCGGCTCGGCGGGCGCGGTGAAGGTGCGGCTCCACGAGGCGCGATCACTTTCCAAAACGCGCCGCGTGACTTCGACGATGACTTCGCGGATGAGCGAGGGATCGCGGAAGCGCACTTCGCGTTTCGCGGGATGCACGTTCACGTCCACGGCGGCGGGATCCATTTCGATCGAGAGGAAGGTGACCGGGTGCTGCCCCTTCATCAGCGCCGTGTGGTAGCCCTCGCGCAGCGCGTGATAGATCGTCGGATTCTCGATCGGGCGGCCGTTGAGAAAGACGATCTGCTGCTCGCGATTCGAGCGGCTCACGCCGGCGCGACCGAGCAATCCGCCGACCTTCACACCGGCGATTTCCATCGCGGGCACCTCGAGCAATTCGCCGACGAGCGCCGCGCCGAAAAGATCGCGCAGCCGTTCGCGCAGCGTCTGTCCCGGCGGAAGCTGATGTGCGACGCGCTCGTCATTCACGAAAACAAAACCGACGTGCGGATGGCCGATCGCCTGAAGCTGCAGCACATGCTCGACATGGCTGGCCTCGGTGTTTTCCGTGCGCAGGAATTTTCGCCGCGCGGGGAGATTGTAGAAAAGGGAACGCGCCTCGATCTGCGTGCCCTCGGGTTCGCCGCAGTCGCGCACATTTTCCATCCGCCCGCCGTTCACGATCACTTCGGTGCCGGCGAGTGCGCCAGCCTCGCGCGTCGTGAGGCGGAAGCGCGAGACACTCGCGATGCTCGGCAGCGCTTCGCCGCGGAAGCCGAGCGTGTGGATGGCCATGAGGTCCGCGCCCGTGCGGATTTTGCTCGTGGCGTGGCGCTCGAGGCAGAGCAGCGCGTCGTCGCGATCCATGCCGCAGCCGTTGTCCAGCACGCGGATGAAGGAATTTCCGCCGCGGCGAATCAGGACCTCGATGCGCGTGGCCCCGGCATCGAGTGAATTTTCCACCAGCTCCTTCACCACGCTCGCGGGCCGCTCGACGACCTCGCCCGCGGCCACCTGCGAAGCCACCTCCTCGGGCAGCAGGGCGATTCGGCTCATTTGACTTGGTCGGCGGCGGTCATTACGTTTCGGGACCATGCTCACGCTCACCGATTCAGCCGTCAAACATCTTCAGGATTTGCTCCGCGAAAAGGGCGAGCCGGGCAAGGCGCTGCGCATTTTCGTGGAGCGCGGAGGCTGCGCGGGGATGAGCTACGAGATGAAGCTCGATGATCCGGCCGCGGGTGATTTTGCCGAAGGGCGCGAAGGCGTGCAGGTGGTGGTGGATCCGGCGAGCCTGCCGTACGTGAGCGGCTCGACGATCGATTACACGGATGATCTCGCAGGTGCGGGCTTTCGCATTCGGAATCCGAAGGCGGTACGGTCGTGCGGCTGCGGGACGTCCTTTGAGCCCGCGCCCGAGACGGCGGCAGCCGCGCAGTAGCGGACGCGGCGCATGGAATTGCTCCAGGAGGAAAAGGCGGTGCGCCGCGGGACGGGGAACGGATTCTTCCTCTGGTCGGTCGTGCTGCTGGTCATGGCGGGCGTGTGCTTCACGAGCTGGATCGGCAGTTTTTACGTGGTGAGTCATCCGGAAAATCCGCGATGCTACCGCATCCTGAAAAAGTTCAAGCGCGTGGATCCGCCGAAGCGGTTTGCGGTGACCGAAGCGCCGAAGGGGGAATTTTTGACCGCGGCGAAACTGCTCGAGCGCTTCGGCAAACTCGGGAAGCTGGAACTCGCGAACGAGAACGCGATGCTGCTGCGGAACTACCTCACGAATTTCCGCGAATCGGGCCGCAAGGTGCCGTACGTCGCGGGGCACTTGCAGATCGTGCAGAGCTTCGCGCTCGGTCGCGGCGACTGGTTTCCGAGCGGCGCGGTGGCGATCGCGCAGGTGGAGAGCCTGCCGCAGGTGCTCGTGGAATTCATCTTCCCGGCAGCGCCGGAAAATGTGGCGGCGATCCTCGACACGGTCACGATGGGCGCGGACACCACGCTGCAGCGCTCGCAGGATCTGTGGGCGCTCGTGCATGTGGAGCGGCACGCGGATGGCCGGATGCTGTTCACGGTGCTGCCGCTGCCGTACGGCGGGTGGCAGTTGAAAAAGGGGCAGGGGAGTTTCGCGCTGCGCTCGCCGGAGGAGCTGCTGCGCGAGGGGGGATTTGATCTGAATTTGACCGCGGGTCTGCCGGTCGTGCGCGATCCGCGGCTGCGGACGGCGCTCGCGGAGCACAAGGAATTCCGCCGCAAGATGCAGGCGCGCATGGGCGATGATCAGGCGGCGCTGACGGGGCCGGAACTCGTGCGCTCGGCTCCCGAGATCGCCGAGCCGCCGAGTGAGAACGCAAAGCCGGCCGACGCCCCCGCCGCTGCACTGCCCGCGCCGCCGGCGGGCAAGCCGTCCGCCAATCCGAACGTTCACCTCGCGAAGATGGCGCGTCCGATCCCGACGCCCGCGCCGGCGGTGCCGCTGCCGCCGCGGCCGGCCGTGAGGTCGCAGCCGGGCGCGGGAATCATCGGCGCGCAGCCCGCTCCCGCAGCGGTGCCGGTGCGGGCGCCGGTCGCGAAAATCCCCGAAGCGCCGCCGCCGCGTCTCGAGGGCCGCGTGCTCTCGACGGCGCAGGCGAGCGGGATGGTGGATCATTTTCCAGCGGGAGAGACCGCGATGCTCAGCGGTGACTTCGTGGTCACGGGCGTGCTCGGCCGGCGTGTGGCGCTGCGGACGCGCGAGGCGCTCCGCGATCCTGCGGCCGATCCGACGCGGCCGGGCAGCAGTGCGGCGCTGATCGTGGTGGAGTTTCCGGCGGGCGTCGCGATTCCGGAAAAGGACGCGACCTTCACGCGCGACGGCGATCGGGGCTTCATGATTCGCGATGTGATCAAGGGGCGCAACGGACAGATCACGATCGTCGCGAACGAGCGCGCGACCGAGTGACGGGGACATGCTGAACGTCGTCCTTGTCGAGCCGGAAATCCCGCCGAACACGGGCAACGTCGGGCGGCTGTGTCTCGCGACCGGCTCGCGGCTGCACCTCGTGAAACCGCTGGGCTTTGCGATCGATGACCGCGCGCTGCGCCGCGCGGGGCTGGATTATTGGCGCGAGGTGGATGTGAAGCTGTGGGATTCGCTGGAGGAAATTTTCGCCGCCGCCCCGCCGGGATCGCGGTTCCATTTTCTCACGACGAAGGCGACGCGGGCGTACTGGGATGCGCGTTTTGCGGAGGGCGATTTCCTCGTCTTCGGTCGCGAGACAAAAGGGCTGCCCGAGGCGTTCCTCGCATCGCGGCGCGACGAATGCCTGACGATCCCGATGTCCGGCAGCACGCGCTCGCTGAATCTCGCCACGGCCGTGGGCATCGTGCTGTACGAAGCCGTGCGGCAGGGGAGAGTCGGGAGGTGAGTCGGAATCCGTCACTCAACAAGCAACGCTCAACCGCTCCTTACCCTTCGCCCTGCTCCTCCATTTTCTTGAGGATGTCGGTGCGATCCTCGACTTCCTCCCACACTTCGCCGGAGACGTAGATGGGTGCCTCCTGCTGCACGGCGAGCGCGATGCAGTCGCTCGGGCGGCCGTCCAGTTCGATGATTTTGCGCGCGTGCAGTTCGTTTTCCGCGCTGATGATGAGCCGCGCAAAATAGGTTTCGCTTTTGAGATCATTGATGATGACGCGGTCCACTTTTGCCCCGAGCGCGGCGAGCAAGTGCGCCATGAGATCGTGTGTGAGCGGGCGCTCCTTGGGCGTCTTGTTCATGAACATCCCGATGGCCGCGCCGACGGATTCATCCACGTAAATCACGAAAACCTTATGCTCATTCCCCACGAATATCGCCCGCCCATTGTTGTAGGGGAGGATTGCCCGGATCTGGACCGGCACGACCTGTTTGCTCATGCGGAAACGCTAGACGGCTCAGTCGCGAAACACAAGGGGAGTGAAGATTCGCATTTGCGATCCGACGATCGACGGAGTAATGGAAATGGCTATGCCGGAACATCACTCCGACGACTGTTGGGACGAATATGACTGGGAGCGCTTCCTCCAGGATCAGGAGCGTCGCACGGAAAAATACATGGGCCTTCTTGAGAAATACATGGACGATCCGAATCGCGACGAGATCATCGCGCGCGAAATGGGCTGGACGCATCTGATCGGCGGCGAGACTCGGGACTGGGAGGATGAGGTGGAGTCCGGCTACGAGGATTCCGATTCGGAAAAGGCGGAGGATCCTGCGGGTGAAACAACGGACTATTTCGGATTCGAAAGGCACCCTCTCTACCGGCAGGCGATCGCGTTTACTGCGGAGTTGGATGAACTTTTTTCCGGCGCGAAAGAGGGGGTGCGAGAGCATCCGGCGGTGATCGAGATTCACAGCCAGACGACGCTCGCGGCTGCCAAGCTCGCCGCTGCGCTGAATGACGATGACATTGACGAACTCGGCATGAGCATCGCGTACCTCAAACGCGCGCTGCGGGCGCTGACGACGGCGCTGGATTCGGCGATGCAGATGGGAAAGGATGGAGTGGTCGGGAGTGGTCAGTTTGAGTTGCTGCGGTCGCGGATTTTTTCGATTCGCGACGGCATCGTCACGACGATGGGCGAGTACCGATCTGAGTTCCGAAAGCGTCATGGGAGCCGCTGAGGTGCGCAACTGTGGCGCGATTGAATAGATTGAGCGATTCCCCGTCCAAGCCAGTAGCCGACGCTCCCACCGAGGGACCGAGTGATCCAGAGTTGGTCGCCCGGTGTCAGGGAGGCGACGTGAAGGCTTTCGATCAACTTGTCACCCGCCACCGCCAACGCTGCTTTGCCATGATTTACCAGATGGTCAGAAACGAAGAGGACGCTTGGGATCTCGCCCAGGACGGCTTCGTGCGGGCGTGGCGGAGTTTGGGAAATTTCCGCGGCCAGTCTTCGTTTTTCACATGGCTCTACCGGATCATGACGAATGTGACGCTCGATTGGCTCCGCAAAAAGCGCATCGAGAGCGGGCAGGAATTTGACGACGCGATCGGCCTCGCAGGGATCGCTCCCGGTGCGGTGACTGCACCGCAGGCGACGGTGGCTCCGGCGGTGCGCCTCGCGGATCAGGAAATCCGCACGCGGATCGACGCTGCGATCGCGAAGCTGAGCGAAGAACATCGCGCGGTGATCGTGATGCGCGAACTCGATGGAATGGAATACCAGGAAATCGCGGACGCGCTCGGGTGCTCGATCGGCACGGTGATGTCGCGCCTCTTTTACGCCCGCCGAAAACTTCAAACCATGCTGCGTGACGTCCATGAACAACTCTGAACCGCCATCATCGCCCGAGGAAACGTGGACGTCGTACCTCGACGGTAAACTGTCCGCGGAGGAAGCCGCTGCCTTTGAACGCGAGCATCCCGAAGCACCCGCTGAGCGCCAATCTTACGTCCGGCTCATGAAGGTGGTCCGATCGCATTCGGTGGCGCCAAGAATGCGCAATGAGGACTTTTTCAACGCGCGCATCATGGCGGAAATCGCGCCGCGTGCCATGCAGGCGGCGGCACCGCGGCGCGCGCTGTGGCCATTGCGGCGGCTCGCCTTTGCGAGTGCGGCCTGCATGTTGATCGCCGCGGGGATTTACGCCTTTTTCGTCCGCGGCCACGAGAGTGGCATGGACCGCTACCGCGCGCAGGTCGTCTCGGCGACGGCGGGTGATGACTCGCTCAGTGCGACCGTGCTGGATGCGGACGGACTGGCGGTGGTGTGGATCGATGGGCTCGATCAGTTACCGAATGATTATGTGCTCAAATAGGGCGGCGTTCCTGGCGGCGGTGCTTTCAATCATGGCAGTAGCCGAAGGTGTGGCCGAACCCGCGATCCTCACGACTCCGAGAAAACCGTTTGCCTTCAGCGGCGGCGTTCCCGCCGGGCCGCAGGACAAAGTGTGGAGCGCGGTGGTGCTCGCGAGCAATCCGAAGAAGGGCGAGCGCCTTGCCGCCGCGCCGGCGGAATTGGCACCGTTCGCCGCGAAGCTTTCCAAAGTTTTCGGCTACGAACAGTTTGAAGTGCTCGGTTCGGCCACGAAGACGATGGACGAGGCGTCCGAGCGCTGGCTGCTCCCCATGCCGAATTTCTCGGTCTGCGCGCGTGCAAAGCGCGAGGGCGGCGGCTACCGGCTGAAGTTGGAATTTTTCCAGGGCAACCGAAGGCTGCTGGGCATGGAGACGATGCTCGGTCCGAAAAGCCCGGTGTTCATCCGCGGTCCGATGCACACGCGCGGGCAGGTGATCGTCGTTTTCGAGATCAAGCCGTAGGCATTTCGCCGGACGCGTATTTCCCCTGGAGCGGAGCGATTTTTCCCCGGCGCCCTTTTTGGCGGACGCCAAAGGAGACTCGACGCCGCGGTGCATGAACCGTAAGAGCGGTGGCGCCGAACGTCGTCCCACCAGCCTTCTTTACCCGCCATGAAACGAATCGCTTTTTTCCTGTGCCTGCTCGCCGTCTGCGCCGGAGCGGTGGAAAAAACTTCGCCGGAAGCGAGCCCGCGGCGGGCGGCGATGGCGTATCCACCGCGTTTGCCGGGCTCGACCGTCGTGACGTACAAGACGGTCGGTGACACCAAGCTCGCGCTCTACATTTTCAATCCGGAAGGGCACAAGGCGGCGGACGCGCGGCCGGCTGTCGTATTTTTTTTCGGCGGAGGATGGACGAGTGGATCGCCGGTGCAGTTTGAGCAGCAGTGCCGGTATCTGGCCTCGCGGGGAATGGTGGCGATCACGGCGGACTATCGTGTCGCCTCGCGGCAGCAGGCAAAGGCCGTGCAATGTGTCGCGGATGCAAAGTCGGCCATCCGCTACGTGCGCGCACATGCGAAGGAACTCGGCGTGGATCCGAAGCGCATCGCCGCGGGCGGCGGCTCCGCGGGCGGGCACATCGCGGCCTGCACCGGCACGGTGCCGGGCTTCGATGAGTCGGGCGAAGATGCCGCAGTGAGTTCGGTGCCGGATGCGATGGTGCTTTTCAATCCCGCGCTCACGCTCGCGCCGATCGATGGAAATGATTTTGGCGGATTCGGCGCGCGGCTTCCGGCCGAGCGGCTCGGCGCCGAGGCAGTGGCGATCTCGCCGACGCATCACGTGAAGGCAGGCGCGCCGCCGACGATTGTGTTTCACGGCAAAGCGGATTCGACGGTCCCGTTTGCGACGGTGGAGGTTTTCGCGGCCGCGATGACGAAGGCCGGGAACCGCTGCGAGGTCGCGGGCTTCGAGCGGCAGCAGCACGGTTTTTTCAATTTCGGCCGCGGGGACAACTCGATGTTCCTCGCGACGTTGACGGAAACGGACAAATTTCTCTCGACGCTCGGCTGGCTCAGCGGTGAGCCGAAGGTGGATGCGTTTTTCGCAGCCGTGAAGTGATGGGCACGACGCGCGGCGACTTTGCTGTCACCGACGCGCAAATGGCGGGGAGGCCGATGCGGAAAAATGGCGCGCGGAGATCTTCCTGAGCCGTGAGGTTCGGAAAAGATTTCCGGCTGCGGCGAGATCGCTGATCGGCGAATGGAATCTTGCCGCTCCTTTTGCTCACCCGCCTGGATGCGCTCCGCGAAATTCCTTGGCTGAAATTGCAGTTAATAAAGCCGCGCCCAGCCGGTCCTTTAACTCATGACACATCTGCGACCCTTCCTCCGGGGTGCGGCTCACCAGGGCGTGAGCATGTCTTCTTCACCTCCATCTCTCCCATGAAACGCCTCCTGCTGCTCGGGCTTCTGCCTGCCGTCGTTCTTGCAAATGCGATCCGCCAGGCGGAGCCGGACAAAGGGGCGACTGCCGCGAAAACCGCGACCGCGGTTCACGTCACCACGAGCGCGAAGGAACGCTGGCAAAATATTTCAAAGTCGGACGACGCGAGTTTCCGCCGGCATGTGATCCCGCTGATGTCGCGCTCGGGATGCAGCGGGCGCGAGTGCCATGGGTCGTTCCAGGGCCGCGGGGGATTTCAGCTTTCGCTGTTCGGCTACGATTTTGAAAAGGACCACGAGGCGATCACCACGGGCAAGGGCGGCGCGGAGGAGGTGCGCGTGGATCTGAAGGAGCCGATGAAGAGTCTCATCCTCGCGAAGCCTTCCCTCGACGGGGAGGAGCACAAGGGCAAGAAGCGCTTTGGAAAGGGATCGTGGGAATACAATCTGATCCTGAAATGGATCCAGAGCGGCGCGAAGAGCGACGTGGTGGAGACGGGTGAATTCGCGCGGCTCGAAGTTTCGCCAAAGGAACTCGTTTTCAAAAAAGCGGGCGATGCGATCCAGTTGAAGGTGCTCGCGCGCTGGAAGGACGGGACCGTGGAGGATGTCACGCAGCTCACACGCTTCCGCACTATTTTGGACGCGGCATCGTGGAGCCTGCGGATGACATGAACCTCGCGAATCCGCCGTCGAACAAGGAGCTGATGGACCATCTCGCGACGGGATTTGTGACGAGCGGCTTCGACATGAAATGACTGCATCGCGAGATCACGGGGAGCGACACGTACCAGCGGAGCTGGAGGACGACGCCGAGCAACAAACTCGACGAAAAGAATTTCAGCCACGCGCTGATCCGCCGTCTGCCCGCGGAGATCGTCTTCGATTCGCTCGCGATGGCCACGGCGTCCGAGAGCGCGCAGGCGAAGTTTTTGACCGACCTCGACAACCGCGCGATCGGCCCGAACGCGAGCATCAGCGGCAAGACGAAGGGCGGCGACAACTACACGCTCACCACCTTTGGCAAACCAGCGCGCCTCTCGAACTGCGACTGCGAGCGCACCGGCGATCCGACGCTGCTGCAGACGATCTACGTGCGCAACGACCCTGCGCTGATGGGCCTGCTCGACTCGGCGAAGCGCGACGGCTCGGGCTGGATCGAGGAATTGCGCCGCAACGCGAGCCCGGAATTCACGCCGGAGAAGCTGCGCACAGAGCTGGCTAAATTTGAAGCGGGCCGCGAGCGCGTGGTGCAGCAGCGTGCCGAGCGCGACAGCACGCAGTTGCTCGCGGAAAAGGAACGGCAAAAATACGACGGACAGATCACAGAACTCGATGCGCGCATCGCCCGCTCGAAGGCGGAACTCTCGCGCGCGGAAACACGCAAGCCCGTGGATTTCGACCGCGCGATTGAGGATGTCTTCCTGCGCACTGTGGCGCGTTACCCGAGCGCGGCTGAAGTCGCGCAGGCGAAGACGGATGTCGCCGCCGCCACCACGCGCGTGGACGGCATCCGCGAACTGCTCTGGGCCATGCTCAACACGCGCGAGTTCATGGTGAACCACTAGGCAAAATTCATGATTTCAGATTTCAGATTTCAGATTTTTCCCCGCCTCTCGCTGGCATTTTCGCACCAACCCATTCCGTAAAAATCCTAAACACAAACTTCCAAATCCCATGAGCACTTACCTCTGCTGCGACGGCATCGCCCGCCGCGACTTCATCCGCATCGGCGCCATCACCGGTTTCGGTTTCGGCCTTGGTCTCCCGCAATTTTTCGCGCAGGCGGCACAGTCCGCGCGCGGCGGCAAGGCAAAGGCCGCGATTTTCGTGCGTCTCGGCGGTGGGCCGTCGCACATGGATACTTTCGACCTGAAGCCGGATGCTCCGGACACGCATCGCGGGGAATTCAAGCCGATCGCGACGAATGCGGACGGCGTGCAGATCTGCGAGCATCTGCCGAAGCTCGCGCAGTGTGCGGACAAATTTGCCGTGCTGCGCGGCGTGTCGCACACGCTCGCGGCGCACGAGCTCGGCACGCGCTACATGGGCACGGGCAACCGTCCGCTGCCGTCGCTCAGCTTCCCGAGTTTCGGCGCGGTGGTGAGCAAGGAACTCGGCGCGCCGACGGATCTTCCCGGCTTCATCGCGGTGCCGATTCAGGGCAACAATCCCTCGGGCTACCTGGGCGTGGAATACGGTCCCTTCGAGACGGGCGAGACTCCGAAGCCCGGCCAGCCGATGAAAATCCGCGGCCTTGCGCTCACGGGCGGCGTCACGCTCGAAGATGTGGATCGCCGGCAGAATTTGGTGAAGCGCTACGACACGGCGTTTGGCAAATTCGGCGAGGAGGACAAGGTGCTCGCGGGCGTGGATCAGTTTGGGCAAAAGGCGTACGCGATGATGCGTTCGCCGAAGGCGCGCGAGGCATTCGACCTCTCGAAGGAGTCGTCGAACATGACCGCGCTTTTCGGCAACGATTCGTTTTCGCAGAGCTGCCTGCTCGCGACGCGGCTGGTGGAAAATGGCGTGAAATTCGTCACGTTGAATCTCGGTGGCTGGGACACGCATGCGGACAATTTCAACGCGCTGAAAAACAAAAACCTGCCGACGCTCGACGCCGGGCTGAGCGGACTTTTCCAGGCGCTCGCGCTGAAGGGGATGCTCGATTCCACGATCGTCTATGTGACCGGCGAATTCGGCCGCACGCCGAAGGTGAACCAGCGCGGCGGACGCGATCATTATCCGCGTGCAATGTTCACGCTGCTCGCGGGCGGCGGGATCAGGATGGGGCAGGTCGTCGGAGCCAGCGACGAAAAGGGCGAGGGGCCGAAGGACAGGGGCATCTCGCCGGATGACGTTGCAGCGACATTTTACACTGCGCTGGGCATCGATCCGCAGAAGGAATACCACACGCCGAGCGGACTCCCGGTGATGATCACGCGCTACGGCACGGCGATCAAGGAGCTGATCGGGTAGCGCAGGGGTGACGCAAAGGCGGGTGGAACGCGCGCTCCGCCGCGCGTTTCCGCACTGCGCCTGAGCGAAGGAATCGTGCGCGGACCGCCCGATTCACTTCGGCCTACGCAATCCTGAAGCGCCCCTCGACCGCCGTTTCCTCGACGACGGGATTGCGGAGGATGCCGATTTTCTCGATCTCGATTTCCGCGACATCGCCCGCGAGCAGCCAGCGCGGGGGCGTGCGCGCCATGCCGACGCCGTGCGGCGTGCCGGTGAGGATGACGGTGCCGGGGAGCAGCGTGTTGCTCGCGCTGAGGAATTCGATGATTGTCGCGATGTCGAAAATCATGTCGGCCGTCGTCCAGTCTTGCAGTGTTTCGCCGTTCACGCGCGTGGAGATTTGGAGCGTGTGCGGATCGGGGATTTCGTCGGGTGTCACGAGCACCGGGCCGAGCGGGCAAAAGGTGTCGAACGATTTTCCGCGGCACCACTGCCCGCCGCCGCCTTCCTTCTGCCAGTCGCGCGCGCTCACGTCGTTCGCGCAGGTGTAGCCGAGGACGTGGTGGAGTGCATTTTCGTGTGTCACATTTTTCGCGGTCTTGCCGATCACGACCGCGAGTTCCGCCTCGTAGTCCACCTTGTCGCTGCGCAGGCGACGCGGGAGAAAAATCGGCTCATCGGGATCCTGCGCAGCCGCGGCGGATTTCACGAAGAGCACGGGAAATTTCGGCAGCGGTGAATTCGATTCGGCGGCGTGCTTCCGGTAGTTCAGCCCGATGCAGAGGATTGCGGTCGGCACGACGGGCGCGAGCAGGCGGCCGGAGACGGCATCGCTGGAATCAATGAACGGCCCGAACGGCCCGCCGGTCGCGAGGGTGTAGCCGCCGCCAGGATGCTGGCGGGCGAAGATGATGGAGTGGTCGGGGAGTTCGAGTCGGGCGATGCGCATCCAAGTTCGTTAGCGCGTGCGGAGGGGCGTGGGCAACTTTCGATTTGCCAGCGGCGCGCGCGTGCGCAGACTGCGCGCCCATTTTCCACAAACCAAAAATGAACAAACCAAAAGTCCTGGTCGCAGATCCTGTGAGTGAACGCGGCATTGCCGAACTGCAGGAGGGCGGGCTGCTCGACGTGACGGTGAAGACGGGGTTGAAGGAGGACGAACTGTTGAAAATCATCGGCGAATTCGACGGTCTCGTCGTGCGTTCACAGACGAAGGTGAACGCGAAGGTGATCGAGGCGGCGAAGAATCTGAAGGTCGTGGGCCGCGCCGGTGTCGGTGTGGACAATGTGGACGTGGAAGCGGCGACGAAGCGCGGCGTGATGGTGATGAACACGCCGGCGGGCAACACGATTTCGACCGCTGAGCACGCGTTCAGCCTCATGATGTCCATCTCGCGGAACATCCCGCAGGCGGATGC
>JBBSEI010000015.1:0-63798 GCA_038239865.1 Chthoniobacterales bacterium | reverse complement strand
GAGGCCGCATTCGTCGCTGGACTATCAGACGCCCGTGGAGTTCGCGCAGCGCAGCCTTGCGGCTGCCGGAGCGGAGCGGAGGCGGCCGCAAGGCTGCGCCCATCCCACCAACCACATCACCCCTAATCCAAAACCCGAAAACCACGAAAAACTCTCATAGCAAGTGGATCAAAAACCGGGGGCAGGCCACGAGGATGCCTCGGCGTGAAATGCGGCGTTTTTTGCATTGCGATACCCACTGATGAACGGAGGGCTGCGAATTACGGGCATGTCTTTCACCAATCGCGGGTTGTGCGCTGCACTGCTGATTTGCGGATTTCGCGGCGCCGCTTTTGGTGACGAAGCAGCTTTCGACAAAATGAAACAGCTCGTCCGAAGACGTTTTCCGCAGGTGGCGCAGCTTTCCACGGCAGAGCTGGCCGGGTGGTTGCAAACCAAGTCCCGCGCGGGGCCGATCCTGCTCGATGTGCGAACGGCGGAAGAATTCCGGGTCAGCCATCTGCCAGGGGCGGTTCAGGTCGATCCCGCCGCCAAGGCCGCGGACCTCGTGCCATTGGTGCGGAGCGGGCACCCGATCGTTACCTACTGTTCGGTCGGCTACCGTTCGTCGGCGGTGGCGGAGCGGTTGGTGAAGGCGGGCGTGCCGCGGGTTCGCAATCTCGAAGGCTCCATCTTCCAGTGGGCCAATGAGGGCCGTGCGCTGGAGTCGGATGGCAAACCGGCGGCGAAAGTGCATCCCTATAACTCGACTTATGGAATGATGCTGAATGAGACGAAGCGCGCATCCGTGAAATGAAGCCGACCGTCATCGTGATGCTGAAAGCGCCGCGCGCCGGAGAAGTCAAAACGCGCCTGGGCCGGGAGATCGGAATTGCGGCGGCGCTCACCGCCTATCGTGGACTGGTGGAACATCAACTTCGCCAGATGCCCGAAGGGTGGCAGGTGGAGGTGGCTTATGCGCCACCCGATGCGGAGGCGGAAATGCGGACGTGGCTCGGCGATTCATTCGAGTATTTCGCACAGACGACCGGCGATCTGGGGCAGCGCCTGGCGGCGGCGAGCCAATTTCATTTTTCACGCTCGGTGTGTCGGCTGCTCATCATCGGCGGCGACTGTCCTTACCTGACTCGCGATTATCTCCTGCAACTCGCCGCGCGCTTCCGCGGCTGCGACGCCGTGCTCGCGCCCGCCCGCGACGGCGGCTATTGCCTGCTCGGTCTGCGCGCCGCGAATGACCACGTATTTCAGGACATCGCGTGGAGCACCTCCGCCGTGCTGGAGCAGACGCGGGAACGTCTCCGGGCTGCGGGTCTTCAGTGGGTGGAAGCCGAGGCTGTCGAAGACGTGGACGATCTCGCAAGCTGGCAGCGCGCGGTCGCGGCGTTTTCAGATTTGGAATCGATCACGCCTCGCACATGAATGCCACTCGCCGTGTCGTACTCGTGGGTGCCGGTCACGCCCATCTGCACACGTTGCAGCACGCGGCGGAATTTGCGCGGCGCGGGGTGGAACTCGTGGTCATTGCGCCGGAGGATTTTTGGTATTCGGGGCTCGCGACGGGGGTGCTCGGCGGGCGCTATTCGCCGGAGCTGGATCAGGTGGACATCGCCGCGCTACTGGGCGCCGGGCGCTTTGTGCGGGAGCGTGTGGTGAAGATCGACGCCGCCGCGCGCCGCGTGCATTTGAGCGGCGGCGAGGCCATCGGCTTCGATGCGCTCTCGGTGAATGTGGGCAGCGAAGTGCGGCCCATTCCCGGTGCCGCGGACGGCGTTTTTCCGATCAAGCCGTTGCACGAGCTGGCGCGTTTGCGGCGCGAGTTGGAGGCGGCGCGGGATGCGCGGCGGGCGGTGCGCATCGTCGTCGCGGGCGGCGGGCCGTCGGGCTGCGAAATCGCGGCGAATGTGCGCGCGCTGATGGGCGGTGGCGCGGCGAAAATCACGCTGCTCGTGCGCGGTGCGCGAGTCGTGGCGGGCTTTGCGCCGCGCGTCTCCACGCGGCTGCACGACTGGCTGCGCACCCGCGACATCAACGTGCAATTTGGCAACGGGCTGGAGCGCATCGCCGCGCAAACGGCCATCACCACGCGCGGCGACGCGATCCCTTTCGACTACCTCGTGAACGCCACCGGCCTGCAGCCGCCCGCCTTGCTCGCGGAGTCGGGCCTGCCATGCAGCGCGCGCGGCGAACTGCTCGTGGACGCGCATCTCCGCACGCTCTCCGGCGCACCGATTTTCGGCGGCGGCGATTGCGTCAAGATGGAAAATCACGACCTCGAAAAAATCGGCGTCTATGCCGTGCGCCAGTCGCCCGTGCTTTTGCACAATCTGCTCGCCACGCTCGACGCGACGCCGTTGCGCGCCTTCGTTCCGCAGCGCCACTGCCTGCTCATCCTGAATCTCGGCAGCGGCATCGGCCTCGCGCGCTGGCGCGGTTTCCATTGGTTCGGACGCGCCGCGTTTTGGCTGAAAGACTGGATCGACCGCCGCTTCCTCGCGCGCTATCAGCGCCCGCTATCCTGATCCCACGGTGGCCGGGAGCCTTGTAGCCAAAGGCGCGGTGCGCGCCCGGCTTCACGCGGCCTTTGGCGGCAACGTATTGGGAAAAGCGCCCGCCCCATGCGTCGAACTCCGCCAGGGTTTCCGTGGAAACCGTGGGAGTCGTCGGGTTTCATTTTTTTTCGGGCGTGGCCTTTTTCGCGACACGCGAAATCCAAATGGTGACGACGACGGTGGCGATGAGTCCCGCGCCGAAGAGCACCCATTTCCACGACCCGCCGCCGCTGCCACCGGACGCCTCTTTGCCCGCCGCGCCGAGATAGACGTAGAGGAAAGTGCCCGGCAGCATCCCGATCCAACTGGCCGCAAGATAAGGCCAGAAGCCGATCTTCGTCACGCCGTAGAGGTAGTTGCTGAGATTGAAAGGGAGCAGCGGGCTGAGCCGCAATAACGCCACCATCTTCCAACCTTCCTTGCCGATGGCCTCGTCCATCGCGGCAAATTTCGGATTGTCCTTCGCCGCTTTTTCCACGCGGCTGCGGACAAAATAGCGCGCGACCAAAAATGCCAGCGCCGCGCCCAGCGTCGCGCCCGCGGAGACGACCGCGAACCCTTTCCACAAGCCAAACGCGAGGCCCGCGCCGATGGTCATCACCGAGCCGGGGAAAAAGAAAACCGTCGCCACGGCATACGCCAAAACGAAGACGACGTAACCCCAGACGCCGCGCTGCTCGACCCAGCCGTTGAACGCCTTGATCCAATCCTTCACCGGCAGGAAATGCCACGCCGCGCCGACGGCGATGAGCACGAGCACCAGCAGCACCCACTTTCCGTAGCTGGCCCAGAATGATTTTTTGTCGCTCATGATTTGCGGTTCCTTTCGTAGAGCCAGGCGAAGAATTTTTTCGCCGTCGGCGTGAGTCGCGTTTTTTGAAAGGCATCGCCGGTCTTGCGCGCAAGTTCGGCGAAGGTCGGGTAGGCGTGGATGACGCTGGAGATTTTCCCGAGACCGATGCCGGCGCGCATCGCGAGCACATACTCGTGAATGAGATCGCCCGCGTGACTCGCGACGAGCGTGACGCCGAGGATGCGGTCGGTGCCGCGCGCGGTCAGCACTTTCACAAAGCCCGCGGTCTCGTCCTCGACGACGGCGCGGTCGAGGTCGGCGAGCTGCGAGGTGTAGAGGTCGTATTCGATGCCGCGCTCCTGCGCCTCGGTTTCGCTGAGGCCGACGCGCGCGACTTCGGGATCGAGATAGGTGCACCACGGCACCGTTGAGTAATCCGTCTTCGAGCGCAGAAAGCCGAAAGGCACGAGGATGTTTCGCGCCACGATGCGGGCCTGGTAGTCGGCCATGTGCGTGAAAGCGAACGGCCCGGCGATGTCGCCCGCGGCGTAGATGTGCGGCTGCGAAGTTTGAAGGTGCGCGTTCACTGCGACGCCGTGTTTGCCGGTGCGCACTCCGGCGGCGTCGAGCCCGAGCGTGTCGAGATTTGGCGTGCGCCCGACGGCGACGAGCAGCGCCTCGGCGCGGACTTCGCGCGTGGTGTCGCCGAGCTTGAGCGTGGTCACGGTTTCGTCGCCGTCGCGCCGCACGCGCTGCGCTTCCGCGCTCGTGAGGCATTCGATGCCATCGGCGGCGAGCGTGCGCTGGACGAGTTCGGAAACTGCGGGGTCTTCCTTCGGCAGCAATCGTGGACCGCGATGAACGATCGTCACCCCCACGCCAAGGCGGGCAAAGGCTTGCGCGAGTTCGCAGCCGATCGGGCCGCCGCCGATCACGAGCATCCGCGGGGGCCGCTGATCGAGTTGATCGAAGATGGTTTCGTTCGTGAAAAAGGGCACGTCGCGCAGACCGTCGATCGGCGGAATCATCGGACGCGTGCCGGTGGCGATGACGAAATTTTTGGCGCGCAATTTTCGGCCGTTCACCGCGACTTCGTGCGGCGAGACGAACGCCGCCGCGCCGCGAATGACCTCCACGCCGAGCCCCTCGAAACGCTCCTGCGAATCGTTCGGCGCGATCTGCGCCCGCCGCGCCCGCATCCGCGCGATCACTTTCTCGAAAGCGAACGCGGGCTCGGTCGCTTCGAGCCCCCAGCGGTCGGCGTGGCGGATGCGATCCGCGAGGCGCGCGGAGGAGATGAGCGCCTTGCTCGGCACGCAGCCGAAGTTCAAACAATCGCCCCCCATGTGCCTGCGCTCGATAAGCGCCACGCGCCCGCCGAGGCCCGCCGTGCCCGCGCCGATCACGACCGCGTTGTAAAGCGGTTCGCTCATGGCTCGGAGCACAGTCTGGCGCTCGGGACATTTTCCCGCTGCCGTGCACTCGCGAGAAAGCGCACCGTCAGTGCGAAGTCGCGCCACGTCGTGCGCGCCGCACCGGCATTGAAGCGTCGCGCGGAAGAGACCACCGGCGGATGCAGCGTGACGACTCGCCCGGCCCGCGCGAGGCGGCGCGAAAAGTCGAGGTCTTCAAAAACATCCCATTCAGAAAATCCGCCGAGCGCCGTGAAAACCGTGCGCCGCACAAACATCGCCTGATCGCCGAGAAACCAGCCGCAGAGCCGCGTGCGCGCCTCCGCCAGCGCGCAGGTCGCGCGTAGAAAAAGCGACGGTGAATCGTAGCGCCGCGCGAATCCGCCGCCCGCCACTTCCGCGTGCCGGAGTGCCTCCTCGATGCCGCACAGCGCGCCCGGCGCGATCCGCGTGTCGGCGTGCAGAAAGAGCAAAGCGTCCCCGCGAGCCGCCGCCGCTCCGAGATTCGTCTGCGCCGCCCGCTGCCGCCGTGCACTCGAGATGACTTGCACCCCAGCAGCGCGCGCGAGACTCGCGGTGGCATCCGTGCTCCCCGCATCGACGACGATGACTTCCAGTAACGCCTCCTGGGCACGCAACGCGGCAAGTGCCGCGGGCAACTCGGTCGCCTCGTTGAAGACAGGAATGATGACGGAGATTTTCACGTCAGCGCGCCTCCGCAGCTCGATCCGGCCCCGGCGGTGCAGCCAAAGCAATGGTGGCCCGTGGCAATCTCCCGCCCGGCGAGCGCGGCGGGATCGAGATCCCACACGTAGCGGCGTTCATTCGCCGCGAAGGGCAGCTTGAGCATCTGGTTGAAATCACAGTCGTGCGCTTCGCCCTCCCAACTCACGTTGATCGTGTTGCGGCACATCAAGCCATCGACGGTCGCCGGATTAAACGCGGCCACCAGCGTTTCGAGATACTCCTCATATTTTCCCTCGTGCCGCAGCCAGCTCGCGAAGCGCGCGATGGGCAGATTCGTGATCGTGTAGAGGTTGTTGAAGACGATGCCGAAATGTCCGGCGAGTTCGCGTTTGTAGTCGGCTTCGAGTTCCTCCTGCGGGCCGGGCAGGTTTGCGCCGTTGGGATTATAGACGAGGTGCAGCGGCAGCTCCGGACGGGTGCCGTAGCCGAGGCGGTTGAGCAGTTGCAGCGCGGCGATGCTCGCATCGAACACGCCTTCGCCGCGCTGCGCGTTCACGTTTTCCGGCGAGTAGCACGGCATCGACGCGACGATCTCGACTTCGTTTTCCGCGAGAAATTCCGCGAGTCCGTCGCAGCCCGGCTCCAGCAGGATCGTGAGATTGCAGCGGTCGATGATCCGGCGATGCGGCGTCATCGCGCGGACGCGCAGGATGGCTCCGCGGAAATCCGGGATCATCTCCGGCGCGCCGCCGGTGAGGTCGAGCGTCGGGAGGTCAGTCGCCGCGAACCAGTCCAGCACGCGGTCAAGCGTTTCGCGCGTGATGACTTCTTTGCGCTTCGGTCCCGCGTTCACATGGCAGTGCGTGCAGGTCAGATTGCACAGCTTCCCGACATTGATTTGCAGAATCTCCGGCGCGTCGCGATGCAGCGTGCGCCCGTGTTCGGCGACGGCGGTGGAGAAGGGATTCATGTGGTCTCAGCGGCAGCCGCCGTCGGCGCCGCAGCAGCTCGATCCGTCGCTGGTGGCGTCGAAATCGAGGCCTTTGGTTTCGCGCGGATGGCGCAGTTCGGAGCGCTCGGAATCGAATGGCAGAGCGGCTTCCGGGGCGATCGGGATGAGTGGCTCGATGAAGTCGAAGTGCTCGCGATACGGCTCTTTTTGAAAGAGCCGGAACGTCTTGTCGCAGACCGCGTGGCGGACGCCGCGCGTGATGTGGTGGTCGTCGTCATCGAGCACGGCTTTGAACGGGCCGCGATAAACGACGGCTTGATTTCGCTCGAAACACGGCCCCTGTTTTCCTTTCCACGCCTCAATGGTGAGCGAGCGAAACTCGATTCCCGCGACCGTCCGCCACGGTTGCTCGTCGCGTTTCAAAATCCGTATTCCGTAAAATCCGGCGTCTTCAAACGCCTCGAGAAAATCGCCCTCGGTGAGCGCGCCGGAGATGCAGCCGGACCAGAGCTCGGCGTCGTTTTGCATTACTTCCGGCACCTCCTCGTCAGCCACGATGTCCGAAATCACCGCGCGCCCGCCGAGCCGGAGCACGCGAAAAATTTCCTCGAAGAGCTGCCGCTTCGCACGCGGTTCGACGAGATTGAGGACGCAATTCGAGACGACGACATCGATGGATGCCGTGGCGACGAGCGGCTGTTTCACGCGCAGTTCCTGCGCGAGGTCCTCGGCGGCGAGAAAAGCGTCGGCACTGGCGATGGGCTGCGACCTTAGCGCGACGTCGAGCTTCTCCAAATCGAGCGCGAGGTCCTGGATGCGGCCTTTGCGAAACTCGACATTGGCGAAGCCGATGCGCTCGGCGACGACCGGGGCATTGCGCCGCGCGACATCGAGCATGGCGTCCGTCATGTCCACGCCGATGACACGGCCCTCCGGCCCGACGACCTGCGCGGCGATGAAGCAGATTTTCCCCGTGCCGCTGCCGAGGTCGAGCACGGTCTCGCCCGACTTCACCCAACGCGACGGATCGCCGCAGCCGTAGTCTTTCTCGATGACTTCCTGCGGGATGATTTCGAGATAGCGGGTGTCGTATTCGACGGGGCAGCAAAGCGCCGCTTCTGGAGCCTTGGCCGCACCGCTGTAACGCTCTCTGACGGCGGTTTCGGTTTTCATCATGCAAAGTAAAGGAGCGGCCCGGCTTTGTCTTTCGTCATTCGCTGACGCCGGAAGCATCGAAGGCGACAATGTGTGCCGCGAGACATATGAGCAATTGTCGGCGGGAGATTTCTTGTTTCATCAAAATACCAGCAGTTGGAATCCATCCTCGATGAGTTTCCGGAAACTGGGGTGTCCTTTAAACTGATCAACGAGAGGTAAGTTGGCTGACTTAATCTTCTCCGTCACCTCATACGCACCGGCGCAGTAGCTGCAAACGACGATCTTGGAACGCACCTTCTCCAGAAGCTTGTGGTATTTGTGAGCCGGCTGCGCGAGCGCGACGGCAGCCTGCGTGCCCGCTCCATCGAAGACGACTTGCACCGGGTCGCCGCTTTCCACGTATTCGAGCGCTCCCATGAGAGCGTTGACGACCCGGCCGAGACTTTCGTGACTGTCGCCGGCGGCGAGAATGATGAACGCGGCTTTTGACATAACTGTTGATCGCAGGTCCGCTGGCTTCCGCGTGTGTAATTACTCATCGACTGCCGACGCTCGGTCCGCTCAAGTCCACCGCGAGGAGAGACGATGGAATGGCGACGCTGGCGGCGGTTGCGCTGAAACCTTTCACCCGATAGGCGGAGGTGCGGCTATGCACACCTTGGACAACCTGCTGTTCGCCGAGCTTGAGGCCGAGCCGACGCGCCGCTGCCAAGTCGAGGACGCTCGCGCCGGCACCGGAATCGAGCAGGAAATTGAGCGGTCACTGATACCTTAAACGCCGGATGAATCGCCAAACCCTTGCACTTTTTTTCCGCTCCAAGGCGGCACTCTGGCGGACGCAAGGTTTTTCAAGGGTTTCACCGGCAACCTGATGTGCGAGAAGATCGCGAAAGCCAATGACCGTCTCGACCACCTCATCAAAGCCAGCAAGACGTTCGCCCCGGAGGTGGACGCAGCCATGAACCAATGCGTGACCGTGCAGGCCGAGTGCCGCCGGGCATTGCTTCGCCACGTCTATGAGGTGAGCGCGGAGATGTCAGCCGAGGACGGTGCGCGGTATTTGAAGATGATGACGGCGCGGATCGTCGAGCCGGGCCTGAGCCACGAGTCGGTGATTTCGGAGTTGTCAAAATGAGCGCGCCCTGCCAGCTTTCCAAGCGCACCCGCCCCATGCTCGCGAAAATTTCGCTCATCCTGACGCTCATCGTGAGCCTGCTGTTTGTCACGCAGGCCCAGCCGGTGGCGCTTCCTGTGGAGATGACGAAGGGCGGGATGTGCGCCGGGTTGGACTGCGCGTCCGGCTGCTGCGCGAACATGGCGTGCTGCAATATGATGGAGCAGCGGAAGGCTCCGAAGACGCCCGTTCCCGCGCCGCAATCCACGCACGTCCAGCTCGCGACCCTCGGTCTGCGTGCTTACACGCTTGTCTTCACTCCGCCAGCGTCGCGCCGCCCGTTCGTTATTTCCGACGAAGCGGGCACAGCGCACAGCCTCTCTCCGCTGGCGGTGAGCTGCATCCGGTTGCTCTGAGCGACGGGCTTTCACAGGCGAAGTGTGCCTTGCGCACATGCTCACCCACGAAACCCAACGCTCAGACCCATGAACCCAATCCCTTTTTTCCTTTGCAGCCTTTTCATCCTCCTCACCGCCCGCGCTGAACCGCCGAAGAAATCCGGCGACTCACCAGCGGCCACGCTCTCGCTGAGCGCCGTCACGGAATCCGTGCTGGCGAACAATCCCGCGATCCAAGAAGCACGTGCGAAGTGGGAGGCGATGAAGCAGCGTGTGCCGCAGGCAGCGGCGTGGGAGGATTTGAAATTCAGCGCCGAAGCGCGGGTCGGGCGTTTCGTGATGATGCAGCCGAACGGGATGATGGACCAGATGGTCAGCGTCGAGCAGATGATTCCCATTTCGGGCAAGAACAAAAGCCGCGCGCGGATCGCCGCCGCGGAAGCGCTCGTGTCGCTGGAGGAAGTCCGCCGGAAGGAACTCGATGTTCTCGCAAAGACGAAGGCTTCCTTCCATCGGCTGGCAAACGCATACGCGCTGCTCGATCTGAACCGCGCCCAGGAAAACTCGCTGAGCCAGACGGTGGAGATCACGCGCTCCAAATTTGAAGTCGGCGGCAAATCCCAGGCCGACGTGCTGACAGCGGAGAATGAGCTGACGAAGATCCTCGATGCCCGGCGTGACTTGGAGCAGAAGCTTTCCGAAGCGGAAACGCAGTTGGGTGTCCTGATGAACCGCGATCCATTTAAACCGCTCGGCAAACCATCGGGCGCGCTTCCGGACACTGCGCATTTTTCCACCGAACGGCTGAAATCACTCGTGCTCACCAACCGCCCCGAAGTGCGCGCGGCGGATGCCGCGCTCGTCGCCGCGAAGGAAAAATTCGGCCTCGCGAAAAAGGAGTGGCTTCCCGACCCCGCCCTGAGCGTGCAGGCGAAGCGCTACAACGAGGCGTCGGAGGCGGTCAGCGAACTTGCAGTCGGCATTTCCATCACCGTGCCGTGGCTCAATGGCAAAAAGTATCGCGCCGAGGAAAATGAAATGGCCAGGGGAGTCGAGGCCGCGCAGAAGATGCAGGACGCAACGCGGACCGAGGCGCTGGGGATGCTCCGGGACCAGCTCAGGAAAGTGGAGACGTTTCATCAGCACGTGGAATTGTTCCGCGACCGGCTCGTCCCCACGGCCAGGCAGACGGTGGAGGCGAATCGCGCGGGCTACGGAACGGACAAAACGGGATTTCTGGATCTCATCGTCTCGCAACGGAATCAGTGGGAACTGGAATCCACGTCGCTGCAACACCTCACCGACTACGAGGCCGCGGTCGCCGAACTCGAAGCACTCGTCGGAGCCGACCTGCACTTCTTCTCCACGCACAAGGAAACCTCGAAACGGAAATCGAAATGACCCCGGGAAACTTCATCCGTCTTTTCCTCACCATCGCCGCGATGCTCGGCCTCGCGGGGCTGACCGCCTGCCAGAAGCAGGGCGCGGGCGGCGCAGACCCAAACGTGGACTATTACACCTGCACGATGCACCCGTCGGTGAAATCGCACGACGCGAAAGCGAAGTGCCCGATCTGCTCGATGGATCTCGTGCCCGTGTTCAAGAAAGGCGCGGGCAACCCCACACCCCTTCAAGCGGGCGGGCGCAAAATCAAACACTACAAATCCACGATGATGCCGGGCGAAATCAGCCCCAAGCCCGCCAAGGACAGCATGGGCATGGACATGGTGCCGGTGTACGAGGAGCAGCCAGCCGGCGCGGGAAATCAGCTCAGCGAGTTCAGCGTGCCCGTCGAGCGGCAGCAGCAGATCGGCGTCACCTACGCGGCGGCGGAAAGGAAGTCGTTGCATCACGTTATCCGCACCGTCGGCATGGTCGTGGCCGACAGGAAGCGGCATTGGGAATTCGTCGCCCGCGTCGAGGGCTACGTGCAAAAACTTTACGTCACGTCGCCCGGCGAACCGATCGAGGAAGGCCAGCCGCTGCTCACGATCTACAGCCCCGAACTGGCCACCGCCGAGCGCGAACTGGTGAACCTTCTCGCCGCGCGCGACCGCGCGGCGACGCCGGAAGCCAGGGCCAGCACCGAGCGGCTGATCGAAGCCGGACGCCGCCGGCTCGAGCAATGGAACATCACGGCGAAACAAATCGCGGAGCTGGAGAAATCGAGAAAGCCGTCCGAGTTTCTCACGCTCGAATCGCCGTTCAAAGGAGTGGTCGAGGACGTGCCGGCGGAACAGGGGCAAAAAGTCATGATTGGCGATCATCTCGTTGCCGTCGCGGACCTCTCCGTCGTGTGGGTGTGGGCCGAGTTCTATGAAAACGAGATCTCGATGCTCGCAAAGGGCCAGAAGGTCCGCATCACCACGAATGCGTATCCGGGCGAGAAGTTCGATGCCGAGTTGAGCCTCATCGATCCGTTCCTCGCCGAGACGACGCGCACCGCGAAAGTGCGCGTGGATATTCCCAACCCCGGCTTCAAATTGCGGCCGGGAATGTATGTGAACATCGAACTCGCGATGGACATGGGCGAAGGGCTCACGATCCCCGTCAGCGCGGTGATGCCGACCGGATCGCGCTCGCTTGTCTTCGTGGACAAAGGCGGGGGCAAGCTGGAGCCGAGGTTCGTGCAACTCGGCAAAAAATATGGCGACATCTACGAGATGCTCGACGGCCTGAAGGCAGGCGAGCGCGTCGTCGCGAGCGCGAACTTTCTCATTGATGCAGAATCGAAAGTGCAGGGCGCGGTGAAAAGTTTCGAGCCGAAGGAGACGCCGAAATGAGCTGGCGCATTTTTACACGGGCGGGCGACTCAGATCGTCCCGATGTCGACCCAAGTGATCCACATCTCGATCTGCTGAAACCGCGCTTTCAGCTTCTCCTTGAGATCGACGAAATACTGCTGCGCGTCCGGCGTGCGCGGCGTATCAACGACAACCCGCAGCAACTCGTCGCGAAAGATCACACCTTCGTGTTCCCATTCCCCGCGGATGATTTGTGTGTCCCAAGACATCGCGCCGAACCGCTCACGCAATTCCGCGCCAGTATCCGCGAAGAACTCCTCTGGAACCGCCGTGCCGTCGTTAAACCGTTTCGGCAGCAATATCTCGTATCGGCGTAAGGCGCTCATATCCCGCTTCTCCGATGACCTCGAACGCAATGCCCCGCTCGGACAACAATTCCAACCCAGCCCTCGGGACAGCGGTCTCGCCATTTCGCCACGTCTTCCCGGGCAAGCCACTGGCCATCAGGCATCCCAGCCCACGACGTTCGGTCTCCTTGTCGTTGAAGCGAATGAGAGTCATGAGGCCGCAAGCTAATTGGAGCGCGGCTCGGGAGCAAGGAGGTGTTTCATGAACACTCCCGCACCCCCGTTCATCGAGCGCATCATCGAGGCGAGCGCGCGCAATAAATTCCTCATCTTCATCTTCACGATATTCGCCATCGCTGGCGGCATCTACGGGCTGATGAAGACGCCGCTCGATGCGATCCCCGATCTCAGCGACGTGCAGGTCATCGTCTATACCGATTGGGAAGGCCGCTCGCCCGATCTCGTCGAGGATCAGATCACGTATCCGATTTCCACGCGCTTCATCGCCGCGCCGAAAGTGAAGTTCGTGCGCGGCGAATCCATGTTCGGGAAGTCGTTCGTCTATGTGATTTTCGAGGACGGCACGGACATCTATTGGGCGCGGTCGCGCGTGATCGAATACCTCAGCTCAGTGCGCGGCTCGCTGCCCGAAGGCGTCAATCCCGTCATCGGCCCGGACGCCACGGGCGTCGGCTGGGTCTATGAATACGCGCTCGTGGACGACACCGGAAAAAACAACCTCGCCGACCTGCGCTCGTTCCAGGACTGGCATCTGCGTTACGCGCTCGAATCGGTGAAAGGCGTCGCCGAAGTCGCGCCCGTCGGCGGCTTCGTGAAGCAATACCAGGTGGACCTCGATCCGAACCAGGTCATCGCCTACAACATCCCGCTGGCCGACGTGGTGACCGCGATCAAGATGAGCAACGGCGACGTGGGCGGGAAGATTTTCGAGGTCGCGACGACTGAGTATTACGTGCGCGGCCGCGGCTACATCAAGAAGGTCGAGGACATCGAGAACGTCGTGCTCAAGGTCGTGGACGGCACGCCGGTCTATGTGAAAAACGTCGGCACCGTGCATCTCGGCGGGGACCTGCGGCGCGGTGTCGCGGAGCTGGATGGGAAAGGCGAAGTGGTCGGCGGCATCGTCGTCATGCGCTACGGCGAGAACGCGCTCAACGTCATTGATGGCATCAAAAAGAAGATGGAGGAAATCAAAGCCTCGCTGCCCGAGGGCGTGCGCATCGTGCCGACTTACGACCGCAGCGAATTGATCAACAACGCCATCCACACGCTGCGCGAAAAGCTCATCGAGGAGAGCATCGTCGTCGCACTCGTCTGCATCGTCTTCCTCTGGCATGTGCGCTCCGCACTCGTCGCGATCATCACGCTGCCGATTGCGATCATCCTTTCGTTCCTGCCGATGTTTGGCCTCGGCCTCACGTCGAACATCATGTCCCTCGGCGGCATCGCCATCGCCATCGGCGCGATGGTGGATGCGGCGATCATCATGGTCGAAAACGCGCACAAGTCGCTGGAGCATTTTCGCGACGAACACGGGCGCGATCCGGACCGCGCGGAGCACACTCGCGTCATCATTGATGCGGCGAAAAGCGTCGGGCGTCCGCTTTTCTTTTCGCTGCTCGTCATCACGGTCAGCTTCATCCCGGTCTTCTCGCTCACCGCGCAGGAAGGCAGGTTGTTCAAGCCGCTCGCGTTCACGAAGACCTTCGCGATGTTCTTCGCCGCGATACTCGGCATCACGGTCGTCCCGGTGCTCATGTTGCTGCTTGTGCGAGGAAAAATCACGCCCGAGGTGAAGAACCCAGTGAACCGTTTTCTCATCTGGGCCTACCGGCCGTTCGTGGATTTCGTGCTGCACCATCGTGCGCTCACGCTCATCGCCGCGCTGCTCATTCTCGCCGCGACGATTTACCCCTACTCGAAACTGGGCAAGGAATTCATGCCGCCGCTCAACGAAGGCACCATCCTTTACATGCCGACCGCCGTGCCAGGCATGTCGATCAACGAGGCCACGAAGATCCTGCAAATCCAGGATCGAATACTGAAAAAAATCCCCGAGGTCGCGACGGTCTTCGGCAAGGCCGGCCAGTCGGAAACACCAACCGATCCCGCGCCGCTCGCGATGTTCGAAACCGTGGTCACGCTCAAGCCGCACGACCAGTGGCGGCCCGGCATGACATGGGAAAAGCTCATCGCGGAGATGAACGACAAGGTCAAGACGCCGGGCATGGCGAACATTTTCTGGATGCCGATCCAGACGCGCACCGAGATGCTCACAACAGGATTTCGCACCATTCTCGGCATCAAAGTCTTCGGCCCCGACCTCAAGCAGATCGAGAACGTCGCGGTGGATATTGAAAAGGCGCTCAGCGATTTTCCAAACACCCGCAGCGTCTTCGCCGAGCGCACCACCGGCGGATACTTCCTCGACTTCGAGGTGAACCGCGAAGCCGCCGCGCGCTACGGCCTGCGCGTCGGCGATGTGAACGACATCATCGAAACGGCCATCGGCGGGAAGACCATTGCGACGACTGTGGAAGGGCGCGAGCGCTATCCGATCAGCGTCCGCTACGCGCGCGACTTCCGCGAAGACCTCGACGCCCTCAAGCGTGTCCTCGTTGCCACGCCGATGTCGCAGGCATCCGCGAAACCAGCGCCAATGGGCACTCCAAGCCGCAAGGGCAGCGCGCCCGCGCCCGACACGTCCACGCCGCAAGTGCCCATCTCGCTCCTCGCGAACATCAGCTTCAAGACCGGCCCGCCCTCGATCCGCAATGAGAACGGCCAACTCGTCGGCTTCGTCTTCGTGGACATCACGGGCACCGACATCGAAGGCTACGTGCAAGCCGCATCGCAGCGCATCAACGAACGCGTGAAATACCCGCCCGGCTACTACATCCAATGGGCGGGCCAGTTTGAATATCTCAAGGCCGCGGAGGCGCGGCTCAAGGTGGTCGTCCCATTCACGCTGCTCATCATCTTCGTGCTGATCTACATGAACACGCAGTCCACGACGAAGACGATCATCGTCCTGCTCGCCGTGCCCTTCTCGCTCGTGGGCGCGTTTTGGACGCTCTACCTGCTCGACTACAACATGAGCGTCGCCGTGTGGGTCGGCCTCATCGCCCTCGCCGGACTCGATGCGGAGACGGGCGTCGTGATGCTGCTCTACCTCGATCACGCTTGGGAGAAATATGTCGCGCTGGGCCGGATGACATCGCTCGCCGATCTCTACGTCGCCGTGAAGGATGGCGCGGTGCAGCGCATCCGCCCGAAGATCATGACCGTGTGCGCGATCCTCTTCGGCCTGCTGCCGATCATGTGGTCGCCCACGACGCAAGCCGGTGCCGACGTGATGAAACGCATCGCTGCGCCCATGATCGGCGGCGTCGTTACTTCGGCCATTCTCGAACTGCTCATCTACCCGGTGATCTTCGTCATTTGGAAAAAGCGCTCGCTGCCCAAGGTCGCTGGGGAACAGCCAGTCGCCCTGCTGGCGTGATTCCATGAGCCCCGACGAGCCATCACCAGACGACGAGCGGTGCATGGTCCGTCTGAAAAACGGCGAAGACACTGCGCTGAACGAGTTGATGGCTCGCTGGCAGCAACCGCTCGTCAGCTTCATCCTGCGTTACACCGGCGACGTCAGCGACACGCTCGATCTCGCGCAGGAAACATTCGTCCGCGTCTATGAGAATCGTGACCGCTACCAGCCGAGAGCGAAGTTCTCGGCATGGCTTTTCACCATCGCGACCAATCTCTGCCGCAATCTCGCGCGCTGGCGCGAACGCCATCCCGCCGTATCCCTCTCCGCGCCGGAAAACGACGGCGACGAATCCGGCTTGGAAAGCACGCTGCCCTCGTCTGGCGACTCCCCCGCAACGACCGCAGAACGCCACGAGCTCGCCAGCGACGTGCGCGAGCACGTTCAACAACTTCCGCACGATCTCAAGACTGTCGTGCTGCTCTTCGAGTATCAAGACCTCGGCTACGAGGAAATCGCCGCCACGCTCGGCTGCGCGCCCAAGGCTGTCGAGACCCGCCTCTACCGCGCGCGGGCGATTCTCCGCGACAGCCTATCCCGATGGAGAATCACATGAGCGATTTCATCGGCTTCACCGGACGCTTCCTTTACGTAAAAAAGTCTCTCCATTCTGCTGTGGTGCAATGTTGCGCCATGTCTTTTCGAATGCTTCCGAACCGGCAGGCGGCGCGGGCGGCGGCTTCTATCGCCCGCTCGATGTGCACCAGGCCTACGGCGTGCCGCTCGCGCTGCACATTCCGGCGACGCTCGCGAGCGCGTTCCAGTGGGCGAAAGTGGACCCGGCTGCGAACAAGCCGTGGCGCGACGGGCCGGCGTTCAATGCGCGGCTCGCATCGCTGGCGGCGTCGGGCATCGTGCAGTTCACGGGGACGACTTTCAGCAATCACATTTTGCCGTATTTTCCGCAGGCGTTCACGAATGACAATGTTGCGCTGGCGAATGATTTTTACTCGGGCATCTACGGGAGCGTGCCGTCGTCGCAGGTGCTGTGTCCGCCGGAACGCGTGCTGAACGCGACGGCGCTCGAGATCGTGCAGGGCGCGGGCTTTGGGTGGACGTTTGCGGATCAGATGCGGCACATCACGAAATGGTTTGGGCGCATCAGCGCGCTCAGTAACGACGGCTACCGGATCAACCAGGTGAATGGCGCGAAGGTTTTTGTGATCAACGATCAGGCGAGCACGTTCGTTTTCAAAACAATGACGGCGGGCTGAACATGCCGCTGCGCGAACTGCTGAACCGCAAGGCACGCAGTTCGCAGCAGGATCAGGTGGTCATCCTCGCGAGCGACTGGAGCGACTTCACGACGAAGGCGAATGCGGATGCCTACGACGCGAACATCCGCTGGATGGCGAGCCGCCCGTGGATCCAGATCGTCACGCCGCAGCAGATCGCCGCGGGACTTGTGGACGGCGCGGCGAGCGGCGCGGGCACGACGTGGGGCGCCGTGAATCGCGGGACAAATGCGGGACTCGCGACGGTGGCGAAGGACTACGTGGATCACGCGACGGAGGAAAATTACGACAACTGGTTCAACGGCGCGGCGGGCCTTGAGGAAGGGCTTGCGCCGAAGGTGTTCAACAAGCGGCCCTCGTCGCCGCTGCCGTCGGCGTTCGGGCGCGTGGGCGTGAGCGGCATCGCGGACAGCGCGTGGACGCAGCTTTCCAATGTGAGCGTGAATTTTCCCGGCCTGCAGACGCTCGCTCGCGGCGGATTCCACGGCTCGATGTATCTCACCGCGTTTCACAATCAGGCGAATGGCGACCTGAGCAAGTTCAGCACGGGGGCCTACATTTATCCCGACATTAGCTACCAGACGATGGCGAGATTTTCGCGCTCCGCGCAAGCGCAGGTGCGCTGGGCGGCGGTGTATGCCCGTGTGAGCCAGTGGGCGGCGAGCGCGAATGCGGGCGCGTACAACAGCACCGCGGTCGCCGAGGCTGCGGACGTCGACCTCGACGGGGAGAATGAATATCTGATCTACAATGCGCGCATCTTCGCCGTGTTCGAGGCCATCGGCGGTCGCCTTACTGCGGCGTGGGTGCGCGATATTTCGACCGGCAAAGTTTTTCAAACCGTGGGAAATCCGCTGTCGTACTCGGGCTTCGATGATGAGACGGAGGGCGCGGCGAATGTGGTCGCGGGCGCGGTCGGCAGCTATCGCACGAGCGGGTTCAAGGACTGGTTTGCCGCGGGGCCGAACAGCATCGGCTACAACAACGATCTGTATTCCGTGACTGCCGCGCCGACGGGCACGGGCTGGAGATTCACGAGCAGCGACGGGAAGATCGTGAAGACGATCACGCTCGCACCGGTCGGCAATGCGCTCGCGGCGAACTACGCGCTCAGCGGCGGCGTGACCACGCTTTACGTGCGGCACGGGATGAGCCCGCACCTTCTCGATCTGCTCAAGCGCGGGCAGGCGGGCCTCGGCGATGTGTCCTCCATCGGCGGCTTTGTGAATTCGCAGAACATTGGCTCGGACGGGACGGTGCGGAATTATTTGCGCATCGGCAGCGGCGGCTTCGGCGGCGCGACTTTCAATGCGACCGCGGTGGACAGCGACGCACCGCAGGGCGTGACGTTTGACACGGTGAAGATGCGCAACCAGGCGCAGACGCAGCAGATCGAACTCGCGGTGACGAATGGCGCGACGTTCTCGCTCGGCTTCGAGACGGGGCCGACGCTGTCGCTCTCCACGGCGGGCGACGGGCTGCCGGATTCGTGGATCGCGGCGAACAACGCGACCGGCGGCGCGGCTGCGGACAACGACGGCGACGGGCTCACGAATTTGCAGGAGTTCATCTTCGGAAAGAATCCACGCGTCGCGGACGGCTTCCAGCCGCAGGTCACGAGGAACGGCGCGGGATACGATGTGAGCTTCGGCACGATCCAAGATCGCTTTTACCGGGTGTTTTACTCGGACGATTTGCAGACCTGGAATCCGCTCGGAGCGGACATCCTCGGTGATGGTGCAAGCAAAACGCGCACGGACGATGGCACCGCGTCGAGTCCCGCGCCGGGCAGCGTGCTGAGGAGATTTTACCGGGTCGAAGTGAGGGTGACGAATCCGTGAACGGGCATTCCATGAACCGATTTTCGAATCATCCAAAGAGACCTCTGCGGAACGAAGCGCCACGAAGATTTCGGGAAGACAGCCGTCCTCGCCTGTCAGGGAGGACAGGCCTCCGGCCTGTGCGAACAGCCGGGGACGGCTGTTTGCCTAGACAGCCGGGACGGCTGTCTTCCGGTTCAGGCAGGGCTTTTTGCACAGCCCATTTGCGTTCGCGTGTGCTGCTGTTGCTCTGCGCGTTTTTTTTCGCGGCGTCGTCCGGGGCTTTCGCGGTCATTGCGAATGCGTGGCACATTCCCTCGAATACGCAGACAGGGATTCCGGCGACGATGCGCGATCCGTTTGTCGAGATTTCGCCGACGGGGAGCTTCACGATTTACACGGGATTTTTCAAAAACAACGGCGCGGGCGGGAATCAGAACGGCGGCTTTTTGATCTATCGCAACAAATCCACCGGCGGCGCGTGGCAGAGCGTGGCGCTGGGTTTTCATGCGAATGATCCGAGCAATACGGATGTGCAGAATCAGTTTTGGAAAGGGACGATCAACCTCGGCGCGGGCGGGCTGAACGCGGGGGCGAACGACGTGATCGAGTATTACGTGAAGGCGACGTTTACGGATCGCGACGACACTTTCCTTTACGGCGGCGACATTGACGGGAATCACCGGAGCACGGGCACTGAGGCGACGGCGATTGCTTCGCCGTATTCATTCCGCAACCGGCCGGCGTGGATTTTTCATGCGAGCAACCGTGTGCTGAGCGGGAACAGCGTGAGCTTTTGGGCGAAGGTCGGCTACGTCGGCGATGTGAACAGCAATGCGACGCGGTGGGGCGATTCGGGTGCGGTGTATTTCACCACGGACGGCAGTGCGCCTGGCGGTGCGCTCGGCGTGCCGAGCGGGACGAGCCAGACGGCGACTTTCCGCTACGATCACCCGGAGCAAAATCTGAACGAGGCGGGTAGTGTGACGGGTGCGAAGCCGATGTGGTGGGTGGCGACTGCGCCGACGCTGCTGCAGTCGCTGCCGCTCGGGGCGACGATCCAATACCGGATCGGATTCTGGCATTCGGCGAACGGTGAGGAGCGGTTTGCGGATTTCAACGCGGCGGCGAACAATCAGGTGTTCACTTTCACGAATGGCACCGTCGGCGATGCGGTGATGAATGTGACGACGGCGACGACGGGGACGCTGAACGGGGACTACACGACGACGAAACTTTTCGTGGATGAGATCGCGGGGACCTCGGTGCCGATGACGATCACTTTCCAGCCGGGGCAGGCGAGCGTGACCGAGGCGGAGGTAGTGACGAATCTCAACCAGCGCGACTTTGTGAACGCGGACAAGAATGCGAACGGGATTCCGGACGGGATGGAATTCAACCAGACGGAGAGTATCATTGGCACGGGGAGCGATTATTTTTACCGCAGCTATCCGATGACTTCCGCGGGCGCGGGCAGCTACGCGCTGACGTTGAGCGCGGCGAAGACCGGCGCGTATCGGCTCACGGCGCGGTGGAAGGTGACGGGCGATCCGAACTGGCGGTGGTTCACGAATTTTTCCGCGAACCGGCGCGACCATGCGATCACGGTTTCGCCGGTCACGGCGCGCGGGATGAGCATGTATGAGGTGAACACGCTGACGGTGGAGGCGAAGGCGACGGGGAGTTTCATCGAGCGATCCACGTTTGAGGATCTCTACGACGGGCCGGGTGCGCCGCGCACGGCGGACGGTCGTGGTTTCAATCTCGATTATTTCGCGGGACTCGGCGTGAACTGGCTTTGGTTCCAGCCGATTCATCCGGCGGCGATCGAGGGGGCGTGAAATCGATCCTGCCACCGGCTCGGCATACAGCCACGGGTCGCCGTATGCGGTGAAGAATTTCTTCGAGGTGGATCCGTGGATGAGCGCGGCTTACAACGGCACGGATGACATCAACAGCGTGCCGTCGCGCGCGAAGGGGATGGCGTCGTTTCAGGCGTTCGTGAGCGCGGCGGATGCGCGCGGGGTCGGCGTGATGCTGGATTCGCCGTTCAATCACACGGGCTTCGATGTCGAGGTCGCGCAGGCGGGAATTGATTTTCTCCAGCGCGATGGCGAGACGTGGGCGGCTTCGGACCTGATGAAGAATCGCGAGGCGCGGTTCTTTTCAAAATCGGGCGACTACGCGGCGCGGGCGAGCGGCACCGGGGACATCGCGACTGCGCCGGATCGCGGGGACTTCGGAAAATGGAACGATGTGAAGGACGTTTATTTCGGGCGCTACGACGCGCTGGTGAATCAGAACCCGGCGGACAATGGCAATCATCTGAATGAGTCAGATCGCTTTTTTTACGCGGCGACTGGGCAGGGCACGGCGAATAATCCCGAGAATCCGAACTGGACGAGCGACGATGATCCGAGTGGTGCGCGCGATGCGAACGTGACGCGGCAGACTTGGAAATATTTTGCGCGCTACGCGACGTACTGGCTCGAGAAGACGCGGCCCGCGGGGCAGAACCGCAACAGCACGTCCGCCGACGGCGATGCCGCCGCGCGGTATGCGTGGGATGCGCGTGGGATTGACGGGCTGCGCTGCGATTTCGGGCAGGGGCTGCCACCGCAGTGCTGGGAATACATCATCAATGTCGCGCGCGGGACGAAATGGAATTTCGTGATGATGTCCGAGTCGCTCGACGGCGGGGCGGTGACGTATCGCAGTAACCGGCACTTCGACGCGCTGAATGAGAACATCGTCTTCCCGCTCAAGTCCGCGGGGAACAATAGCCAGTTCCGGCAAATCTTCGAGGATCGCCGCACCGCGTACGGGCAAGGCATCGTGCTGATGAACACGACTTCGCACGACGAGGAAAACTACACGAACATCTTCCACCCGCTGCTGCGGCATTACGTGACGAACACGATGGACGGCGCGCCGCTCACCTTCATGGGGCAGGAACTCGGCGTGACGCGCACGAGCGGCTTCACTTTTTACGAGATGAACTTCGGCAAGAACATCGCGAGCTTCAAAAAGTTCAACGCGCTGCAGCCCGCGTGGCTGAACCGTGCGGCGAGTCCTTTCGGGGAAAAATTTCTCTTCGACGGCTTCGCGAGCGTGGCGCAGGCGAGGCTGGGCAGCGCGGCGCTGCGCAGCAGCAACCGGTGGTTCCTCAGCCGCATGGCCGGCGGCACGCGGGAGGAAATGTGGGCGGTGGCAAAGTATGAGCAGCCGAATGTGTCGCCGAATTTTCAGGACGTGGTGTTCGCGTTCTCGAGCCTGCGCACGGAGGCGGCGCAGAGCGACACTTTCAATGTGAATGTCACGCAGGGGAGCGGAAATCTTTTCGGCATCAAGGCGGGCCGCACTTACAACGTGCGGAACATCGCGGCTTACATCGGGCCGGCTGCGGATGGCTTTGATCAGACGCGGCGCAGCCAGTGGCTGTGGGGCGGCGGCATGAGCGGGAGCGCGCTCGTGAACGGCGGCATCTCCGTGAGCCTGAATCCGCTGCCTGCGACGAACACCGTGTGGGTGACCGCGCCATTCGAGGCGCAATACCTGAAGCTCTACGACGTGACGCCGCCGCCCACGACTGCGGCTCCGGCGACGCCCAAGGCGTATGCGATCGGCAACCAAATCACTTTTTCCTGGCCGCAAGTCAGCGATCCGGACGGCGGCATCTCGGGATACCAACTGACGATCACCGGCGCGGGCGCGCGGCAGGTGATCACGCTCGGGAATGTGTCGGGCTACACGTTCACCGCAAACTATGGGCAGACGGTGCGGGCGACCGTGCGTGCGATCAGCAATGCGGGAGTCCTCGGCGCAGCGAGCGCGGCGAGCAGCGGGACGGCTGTCCTGGATCCCGCGGGGGATCAGGATGGCGACGGCGTGAGCAATGCGAGCGAGGAAATCGCGGGCACGGATCCGCTGAGCAGCGGTTCGGTTTTCAAAATCACGGGCATCGTGCGGCCGACGGCGGGCTCGGTGCAGATCACTTGGACCAGCGTGCCGGGGATCCATTACGAGGTGCTCGCGACGGCGAGCATTGGGATCGCGTTTTCAACCATCAGCGGGCCGACGCCGATCCCCGCAGCGGGGGCGACGACGAATTACACGGATATTGCGGGCGGCGGGCAGAAATATTATCGCGTTCGCGTGGTGCCATGAGTCCGGAAAATGCCACGCTCCATGCGGTGAGGACGCAGCCTGCGAACGTGGGAGCGCAGCCCGGGCGGAGCACAGGTTCCAAACCTGTGCCACGCGGCGCGGGATGTGTCGCTTTTGTTGAACTGTTTAACAATCGACGCGTTGCAGCGCAGATGAATTTGATGAAATATTTTAACTCTTGATTCGTCCAGCCTTGGCGCATCACCCCATCACCCCCCCCCGCAGAACCAGCCGATTTACCATCCATGAAAGACCAAACGTACCCCCGCTCCGTCGCCATGCGCGCGCGCAAAATCCTCGCCACGATCATCCAGCCCGCGGTGTTCGGACTGCTGCTCGCGCAGGCGGACGCAGACAACACCTGGACGGGCGGCGGCGTCTCGATCAACTGGAGCGACAACAACAACTGGGGCGGCAGCGCGCCGGGCTACGGCACGCTTACGTTCACGACGGGCGGCACGCAGGGCACGACGAGCAATAACAACTCGATCACCGCGCAGAACCAGCTCCTGTGGACGGGCAGTTCCTCGTGGATGCTGAACGGCAGCACGACGCTCTCGCTTTTCGACAATGGCGGCACGCAGGCGAAGATCGAAAACCAGAGCACGGGGCTCGTGACGATCAATGATGCGATCACTTTTGCCGCGAACAGCAACACGATTCCCCCTGCGAATCGGATTGGCGAAATCAACGCCGTCAACGGCGACATCACCTTTGGAGGCAGCACACTGACGGTGAACGGATCGTCGGTGAACGGCATCAAGCTCTTTGGCAGCAATCACACGACGACTTTCAACAACACGGTGAGCGCGACCGGAAAATGGTTCGGTCTCACAGCGGCGAACACGACGATGGCGGTCGGCGGGGCATTCACCTCGGGCGACATCTACGTGATGAACGGCGGCACGCTGAAGCTCAACAGCGGCGGCAGCATCACCAGCAGCGCGGTGCGGCTCGGCGGCGACTTTGGCAACACGGGAAATCAAAACCAGACACAGGGCGGCACGCTGCAATTCACCGCGGCCACGGGCGGGCAGAGCATCGGCAGCATCATCAACGCCGTGAGCGGCAACACATCGGGTGCGCTGCTGGTGGATTCGCAAAACACCAGCGGCACGAACACGATCAGCGGCAACATTTTTCTCGATTCAAATCTGCGCATGAACCAGGCGTCGGGCGGCACGACTTCGATCACGAATGCGACGCTCGATTTGAAGGCGCAGACGCTCACGCTCACCGGCAGCGGCGGCAACTACGGCATCACCGGCGTGATCGGCAACAGCGTCGGCACCAACGGCCAGATCGTCGTCGGCGTGGATGGCACGGCGGGCGGCCCGACGGTCACGCTCTCGAATGCGAACACGTACGGCGGACAGACGTTTGTCCGCGCGGGCACGCTCGCCTTCACCTCGGCGGGATCGTCGGCAAATTCGATCATCCGCCTCGGCTCGACGACCGGCGCAGCGGTGGATGCCAGCATCAATCTCACCACCGCGGGCGGCGGCGCGACGATCTCCAGCATTGTCAATCCGGTGAGCACCACCGGCAGCGGCGCGCTTTCGCTCAATTCGCAGAACACCTCCGGCACGAACACCCTGTCCGGCCACATCGGCATGGATCGGAATTTCACGCTCACCCAATCCGCCGGCGGCACGCTCGCCGTCACCTCCGTCCACACCGGCGCGGACACGGGCAACGTCCTCGGCACGGACATCAAGGGCTTCACGCTCAATCTGACTCCCGCCGCGACGGGCACGATCGACGTCAGCGGCACGATCTACAATTCCACCGGCAACGGCGCGGTGACGTTGAACGGCGCGGGCACCGCGATCCTCGCAGGCACGAACACTTACACCGGCGCGACGACGATCACCTCCGGCAGACTCGCTGTGGATGGCAGCACCGCATCCGGCAGCGCAGTCACCGTGCAGAGCGGCGGCACGCTCGGCGGCTCGGGCACGGTCGGCGGCACGGTGCTCGTCCAGAGCGGCGGCCACCTTGCACCGGGCAACAGCATCAGCACCACTTTCTCCACGGGCGCGCTGACGCTGAATGCGGGTTCCTTCACCGACATCGAGCTCGGCAACAGCACCGGCGCGGGAACGCATGCGAGTCCGTTCATCTCGGATCGCACCGCGGTGAGCGGCGCGCTCGCGCTCGGCGGGTCGCTGAATCTCATTGATAACGCGGGAGCGAACGGCCAGGGCAGCGCCGCCGCCGGTGCGTATCTCATCTTTACGCAGACGGGGGCGCCGACCGGATCGTTCAGCAGCGTCAACGCGATCGGTGCGGGAGCGAGCGTGCTGCATCCGACTGTCAACACCGCGACCTCGGGCTCGACATTCCTCGATGTCTATCGCCTCGCCACTGCCAGCGCGCATTCGCCCGAGCCGGTGGCGCTCGGAAATTTCCATGTCGGCGACACGGCGAGCACGGCGCTGACGCTGAGCAACAGCGCATCCACCGACGGCTTCAGTGAAAAACTCAGCGCGAGCCTCGGCGGTGCGACTGGCAATGCGACGGCGAGCGGATAGTTTAATTTGCTCGCGGCGGGATCGAGCAACATCAGCAGCCTAGTCATCGGCATCAGCACCGCGAGCGCGGGCAGCAAGACTGGCACCGGGACGATCACGTTGAACTCCGATGGCACCGGCACGAGCGGTTTCGGCACGACGGGCATCGGCACGCAGACGGTGAATGTGAGCGGCACTGTTTACAGCGGTCAGGGCGTGTGGGCCAAGGCCGGCAGCGGCTCGTGGGGCGCGACGAGCGCCGCCGCGACCACCGGCGACTGGACCACGAATGGCCTCGCCTTCAACGGCGGCCAGACGAATGCGGCGCTGCCCGGCATTGACGGCGCACTCAGCCTGAACGACACCGCGACCATCGGCGCGAATCTCGGAGCGGGAACCATCAGCCTGAACGGAGCCGCGCCCGCAATCAGCGCGCTCACTTTCGACGGCGGCACCACCGGTACGCTCGCGCAGGGAGCCGGTGCCACGTCGCTCACGCTCCGTGCGAATGCGAGCAGCGTGAACCCGGTGATCACTGTCAGCGGCACTTCCACGCCAATCATTTCTGCACCCGTCGTCCTTGCAAACGACACCACGATTCACACCGCGACAGCGGCGACCGTCTGCTGGTTTCCGGCGTGGTCCGCGGCAGCTCCGCGCTTACGAAGACCGGCAGCGGCACACTCACCCTCAGCAACGCGAACACCTACGGCACCACCGGTGCCACGACGGTAAGCGCAGGCACGCTGAATGCCACCAACGCCACCGGCTCCGCAACCGGCGCGAGCGACGTGGACGTGACCTCCGGCGGCACGCTTGCGGGCACCGGGCACATCGCACCCGCAGCAAACAAGATGATCACCCTCAGCGGCGTGGTGAGCGTCGGCGACGCCACGCTCGGCGCGCCCGTCGGCTCGATGCTGGAGCTCGCCACCAGCGGCACCGGCAGCACCATTTTCAGCACCGGCAGCATCCTGAAGCTGGACCTCCTCACCGGAGCCGGAGCCGGTAACAACAGCGCAATTTCCTCCTCCGCAGATCAACTCAAGCTCGGAGGCAACATCACGTTCTCCTCCGGTGCGCAGCTCCAAGTTTCAAATCCGAACAGCATGAACGCCTGGGCCATCGGCGATCGCTGGAGGGTGTTCGACTGGAGCACCGTCGGCACCATCACCGGCAGCTACTCCATCGGCAATATGATGCTGCCGACGCTGACCGCGGGGCTGACTTGGGACACGACGGATATCTTCACCACCTCCGGCGCATTCAGCGGCACGATTGACATCATCGCCGTGCCCGAGCCCGCCAATTTGCTCATCGGAGTCTTCTGCGGCGTGTCCATGTTCCTCCGTCGCCGACGGGCAAAGAAGACCGCGTAGCCGGTCGTTCCGCCACAGCCCAAGGCCCGCAAGCGTCACTTTGTTTTCGGCGGCGTCCTCGAAGGTGCCACCCGCTTCACGGGAGCGAGCGAAGCCACCGCTTTGCGCCTCTTTTCCTCAAGGTTTTTCGCATAAACCTCGCACTTCGCGAGTTCGCACTCGGGTGGATCCTTGATGGTCACGGGCTTTGCGCGCATGATCCCAAGCGCCAGCGCCTCGGCCAGCCACTGCTGGCCTTCCGATGACGCAAATTGCATCGCTTCGGCTTTGTTGCTCAGAAAACCGCACTCGACGAGCACCGCGCACTCCGCGGTTCGGACGAGCAATGCGTAGTCCTGCGACGCAGCGCCGCGATTGGTCGAGGGCAGAGATTCATCCAGAGCATCCTGAATCGTTTGAGCGACGAATTTGCCCGACGGACTCTGAGCAAAATAGTAGGTCGCGAATCCGTTGCTGCTCGGCACTGAGGAGCAGTTGAAATGAATGCTCAGCAGCAGCGAACGCGGGTACCGGTTGGCGATCGCTGCGCGCTCGTCCAGCGAAAGGTAAGTGTCACCCGTCCGCGTGAGCACACACGGGATCCCGTCGCCAGCCAGGATCTTCTCCAGCCGCTGCGCCACCGCCAGCGCCGTGTCCTTCTCCCTCACATGATACCAAGCCGTGCCCTCGTCCTTGCCGCCGTGCCCCGCATCAATGACGACCGTGTCAAAGGCCCATGCCGCCGAAACCGCGAAGGACAGCAGCAGGATCGTGCAGAGATTCGTTTTGTGAGGTGAGACACGCACTGGGTTTCGACTTCGATGGCGTATGCCAACTCATTCGACCCAAGACGTTGATCCGGCGTTCAATTTAAAGAGGGAGCGAAATGCCGGCCTTACCAGCCTCTTGGCATGCAAGCCCAAGATGGTTGGCCGACTAGGATTCGAACCTAGACTAGGGGAGTCAAAGTCCCCTGTGCTACCTTTACACCATCGGCCAGTGTGCGCGTGTGCGCGAAAAAATGAGGGAGGGAAACTAGCGGGCGCGCACGGCGGCGCAAACGCAATCTATGCTTTCGGCGCGCGGCGTTTGAGCGTGATGCGCTTGATGCGCGCATCATCCTGCGGGCTCCACGTCATCACCTCGGCGTCGTCCTTGAATGCATTGTGGATCACACGGCGCTGGTAGCTGTTCATCGGCTCAAGCTGGTATGCGCGGCCGCTTGTGCGCACGACGTCGGCGATTTGCCGGATGCGGTTCACGAGCGTGTCGTCCTGCATTTCGCGCCAGTGCTCGATGTCCACGACCACGCGCGGCGCGTCCTTGTCCTGCGTCTGAAGCATGCGGTTCAGGAGAAATTGGATATCCTCGAGCAGTTCGCCACGGCGACCGAGGAGACGCTCGCGCTCAGGGGAATAAACCTGCAGCGTGAGTCCCTTGTCGTTTGGGAATTCCTTGATCTCGAAGGAGAAATCCAAGTGGCCCAGCATGGTGTCGAGCAACTCTTTGGGATTCGCATTCATGGCTGGGGTCGGTCGTGGTTTATGCGGAAGTGGGGACGAGCGTGACGGCGTTCTGCCGCTTGGTGATCTGCAATTGCACGATGGAAATCAAGTTTTGGATCGTCCAGTACAGCGCCAGTGCGGACGCAAAGTTGTAGCACATGAAGATGAAAATCAGCGGCATGAACATCATCATTTTCCGCTGCGCGGGATCGCCACTCTGCGGGGAAAGCTTCATCTGCGCGAGCATCGTCACCGCCATGAGCAGCGGGAGCGGATTGATGGAGAAGCCGGCGAGGTGCGCCACGGTGTCGGGCTGCGAAAGATCCTTCACCCACCAGAAGCCGTGGTGGCGCAGTTCCACCGCCTTGCCGAGCATATTGTAAAAGCCGATGAAGATCGGCACCTGGATGAAAATCGGCCAGCAGCCGCTGAGCGGATTCACGCCGGCCTTTTTCCAGACCTTGCCCATCTCCTGCTGAAATTTCACCGGCTCCTCCTTGTACTTATCCTGCAGCCGCTTCATCTCCGGCTGGAGCGCGGACATCTTTTTCATGTTCTTGTTCGCCTTGTTTTGCAGCGGCCACAGCAGCGCCTTCACGCAGATGGTGAGCAGCACGATCGCGAGCGCGTAGCTGCCGGTCAGCGCGTAGAGGCCGTTCATTGAATTCAGCAGCATCTTGCTGAACGGCCCGGTCGGGATGCCGAGAAACGAGCCGTAGTCGAGGACGTCCTTCTCCTTGTTGTCGAGCAGCCGCAGTCGGCGGTACTCGCGGGGGCCGGAGTAAATGCGAAGGTGCTTTGTGGCGGAGTCGCCTTTGTTCAAAGCGAAGCTCGGCATCGCGATCGCGCCGTCCACTTTATGGATGATGCCCTTCGCGCCGTCGAGCGTGTGCCCGGCGTTGCGCCATGTTTCCGCCGGGACTTCGCTCCGTTTCGCCCACACGCCGGTGCCGAGATTTTTCACGAGATCCTCGGTATTGCCGTCGTTGAAGCCGAGGATGGTCACCATCGTGGTGAAGTACTGATTCGTCACCGCGCTCCAGCGGATCAGGTCCCCGCCCTGCCGGAAAATCGGCCGCTCGGGGTGGCTCCACGCGAGCATTCCGCCCGCGGAAAACCAGTCCACATTCTGAAAATTGTTCGTGCCATCGCGCCACCAGTCGAAGCCCTGATACATCCGAGTCTCGGACGCATTCACCGGTGCCGCGCTGCCCGTGTGGACAAAAAGAGCAGGCACCATCATCGCCTGCTCGCCGAGGTTCGTGAAAGTCACGTCGAGGCCGATGACGTATTCCGCGCTCAGCGACTTGTCGCGCGGGAGCACGAAAGTCTTGGTGATTTTGATGCGTCGCGCCTCGTCCGTTCTTTCAAACGTCACAAGTCGCTCGGTTTCGTTCACGGACATTTTCCACGGCAGTTTCAGCAGCCCCTCATCGCCCGGCTCCTCCGTCATCGCGCCGATCGGGATGCTGCCGAATTCATTGATGATGACCTGCGTGCCCTTCGTCTTGTCCTTGAAATGCTCCCGCAGCGTCCCACGGCTGATTCCCCCGCCCTGCGAGGTAAATTCATACTCCACCGTCCCCGGCATGCTCGTGAGCGTCTTGCGCATTTCGGGCTCAGAAACTCCGGAAACTGGCGCAGTTTCCGCAGGTTTCCCCTGCGGCGACGGCGGCGCGGCCTCTGCGACGGTCGCGACCGATGCCGGCGCAGGTTCCTCCGCCTTTTGCTTCGCCTTTTCCGCATCCTGCAGCTTGCGAAATGCCTCGATGGCCTGCCGGTTTTTTTCGGCCCGCGGCGCGTAGTAGCCGAAGTGCCAGCCGAGCATGACGCCCGCGGTGATGAGAATGGTGAGCAGTGCTTTTCGGTCCATAGGTCAGCGGGAAATTTTCGGCGATTCGTTCTGCGATTGCTGCACCGGGGGGACGGGATCGGAGCCGGAGGCGCACCACGGATTGCACCGGCAGATGCGCACCACGCCGAGCCGAGCGCCCCGGAAAAACCCGTGCGTCTCCACGGCCTCGGCGAAGTATTCCGAGCAACTCGGCTGGAACCGGCAGCCCGCACCCGGCCCCGCGATCCAATGCAGCAGCGGCGACAGCGTGAACTTGTAAATGCGATGCAGCATGTGGGTGAGAATTTTCATGGCGCAATGTCGCGGAGGATCGCGCCGCGCCGCGCAAGTTGCGAACACTCCTCGCTGAGCGCGGCAAGCGTCGCTTTCGCAGCCGACGATTTCGCGACCGCGACCAGCCAGACGCCGGGAATCAATCGCGGCCGCATCGCACGGAAGATTTCGCGCAGCAGCCGGCGCACGCGATTGCGGACCACCGCATTGCCCACGCGTTTGCTCGTCACGATGCCCACGCGCGCATCCGTTTCACTGAGCGCCGCGGCGCGATGCTTCAGCACGCCGAGCACGAGCATTTTGCCGTGCACGGGTTTCCCCTCGGTCCGCACCCGTGCGAATTCCGCCGTCTGGATTAGCCGGACAGCCTTCGGGAATCGCAGGCGCGATTGCCGCGATTGGCGCCCGCCCGGTCCCCCGGTCGTGGCGTCGTCGGGCACTGGAAAAAAAATCAGGCCTCGGTGTGACGCGCGAAATGCACCTCGACGCCCTTCGGCATGAGACGCTTGCGGCCACGCTGGCGGCGACGCGCGAGGATGGCGCGACCATTCTTCGTGGTCATCCGCTTGCGGAAGCCGAATTGCTGTTTGCGAGTGCGCTTGGATGCCTGATAGGTGCGTTTCATGTGTGGAAAGGGTTGTCAAAAAGAGCGCGCAGTTTAGCGGCGGACTCCGCTCTGTCAACCCATCGGAGCGACTTTGCGAAAATACCGCGGCTATTCGACACCGACGGTATCTTTCGCCCCGGCGACGGCGTACTCGCGGTTGAGCTTCGCGATCACGGTGGCGGGGATTTCGGCGGGGCAGACGGCTTCGCACTCGTAGTAGTTCGAGCAGTTGCCGAAGCCTTCCTTGTCCATCTGCGCGACCATCGAGAGCACGCGGCGCTGGCGCTCGGGCTGGCCTTGCGGAAGTTCGGCGAGGTGCGTGACTTTCGCTCCGACGAAGAGCATCGCGCTGCCATTCGGGCACGCGCCCACGCATGCGCCGCAGCCGATGCACGCGGCGGCTTCCATCGCGCGATCGGCGTTCTGCTTCGGGACGAGGATGGCATTTCCATCCTGCGCACTGCCGGCGCGCGCGGTGATGAATCCGCCGGCCTGCTGGATGCGGTCGAACGATGAGCGATCCACGCACAGGTCGCGGATTACGGGGAATGCCCGCGCGCGGAATGGCTCGACGTAGATGGTGTCACCGTCCTTGAATTTCCGCATGTAAAGCTGGCAGACGGTGGTCTCGCTCGGGCCGTGCGGGATGCCGTTGATCGTGAGCGAGCACGTGCCGCAGATACCCTCGCGGCAGTCGTTATCAAAAGCGATCGGTTCGTCGCCCTTGCGCGTGAGTTCGTCGTTCACGATGTCGAGCATCTCGAGGAACGATGCCTCAGCCGGGATGCCGTTTGCCGCGATGTCCACGAGGCGGCCGTCGCTCGCGCTGTTCTTCTGCCGCCAGATTTTCAGTTTCAGGTTCATGGGTTCGGTGATGCTAAAAATTTAGCCTTTCGGCAGGCTCGCGATGAACTCCGCCCACAGCGGATCGAGCGCCTTGCCGGTGATTTGTTCGAAAATTGCATCGCTGTATTTTTCCGCGCGCAGCGCAGCGTCGAGCTGGCGGACAGTGCGCCGATCATACTTCACGATGAGCCACGCGAGGAATGCGCCGGTCGTCGAGTAGCCGTCGCGGTAGCTCGCCTTCGCGGAATCAATGCGGCGGTGCGGCACCTCGGGCTCGTAGTGCCAGTAGCGGATGTAGTCCGCGATGCCCTCGACGAGCCAGCCCGCTTCGCGCGGCACGCCTTTGTAATCCTGAATCGCGTGCGTCATCTCGTGGATGATCATCCCGAAATCATCCGGGTGCGCAGTGATCCACGGGACGCCGATGAAGAGTCCGTCGCTCGTGCGATGCGCGGGGCCCTTCAGTTCCTTTTTGAAAGTGAGCGCGAGCTGTTCCGGCGCGCGGAAGTCCTCGGTGGCGAGCAGGCGTGCGACTTGCGGCCACCATTCGAGCACGCTGTGCGCAGCCTCGTCGGCCCATGCGCGCACGGCGGCGTCGGGCTCGCCTTCAAAGATCACCTTCACTTTCGGCGTGGCCGCGGTCTTCGCGGTCAGGTGCAGGCGTTGCGCGGCGAGCGGCTTCTCCGCGGCCGCTGCCGCGAAAATCAGCGACGCTCCGATGCCGGCTTGGAAGAACGCAGTCATCACCGGTAGCTGCGCACCGCAGGCTTCACGACTTCGTAAATGAGCGGCTCCGTGTGGCGCAGCGGCTTCGTGGTGCCGCCGGCGTATTCCCAGCACGCGACGTGGCAGAAATTCTCGTCGTCGCGCTTCACGTCGCCGGCGCAGACCTTGCCACTTTGCACCTCGGGATCTTTTTCCGTGTACTGGAACTCCTCACGGAAATGCCCGCCGCAGCTCTCGCGGCGTTCGAGCGCGTCCATGCACGTCAGCTCGCCGAACTCGAGGAAGTCGGCCACGCGGCCCGCTTTTTCGAGCGACGCATTCAGCGAGTCTCCGCTGCCGGGCACGTTCACATTTTCCCAAAACTCCGCGCGCAATGTGGGGATGCGCGCGAGGGCGCGGGAGAGTGATTTCTCCGTGCGCGCCATGCCGCACAGGTCCCACATCAGGAGGCCGAGTTCGCGGTGGAATTCATCCACGGTCTTCTTGCCCTTGATCGAAAGGAGCCGCCGCGTCTGCGCTTTCGTCGTCTCTTCGGCGGCGCGAAATTCCGCGTGATCGGTCTTCGGGCGCTGGTCCGGCGCGACGTTCGCGAGGTAGTTGCCGATCGTCGAGGGCAGGATGAAGTAGCCGTCGGCGAGGCCCTGCATGAGCGCGCTCGCGCCGAGGCGGTTCGCGCCGTGGTCGCTGAAGTTCGCCTCGCCGAGCACGAAGAGGCCGGGGACGTTCGACATGAGGTTGTAGTCCACCCACAGGCCGCCCATCGTGTAATGCACGGCGGGATACACGCGCATCGGCTGCTCGTAGCCGCTCTCCGCAGTGATCTGGTGATACATGTCGAACAAGTTTCCGTACAGCGCCTTCACCTTTTCGGTGCCGCGTGTGCGGGCCTCGGCTTCGGAAATGTTCGCACCGCCGACGGTGCCGCGACCGTAGCGGAGGATCGCGTCGTGGAAATCGAGATACACGCCGAAGCCGCCGGGGCCGACGCCGCGTCCGTCGTCGCACTGCGCCTTCGCGGCGCGCGAGGCGATGTCGCGCGGGGCGAGATTTCCGAACGCGGGATACATGCGCTCAAGGTAGTAGTCGCGCTCGGCCTCGGGGATGTCGCCCGGCTTGCGCGTGTCGCCCTTTTTCTTCGGAGCCCAGCAGCGCCCGTCGTTGCGGAGCGACTCGGACATGAGCGTGAGCTTGCTCTGGAATGATCCCGCCACCGGAATGCACGTCGGGTGGATTTGCGTGAAGCACGGATTGGAAAACAGCGCGCCCTTTTTGTAGGCGCGGTATGCGGCGGTGACGTTGCAGCCCTTCGCCATCGTCGAGAGGTAGAAGACATTCCCGTAGCCGCCGGTCGCGAGCACGACGGCATCCGCGGAGTGCGAGGAAATTGCGCCCGTCACCAAATCGCGCACGACAATCCCCTTCGCGTGGCCGTCCACGATCACGAGTTCGAGCATCTCGGTGCGCGGGAACATCTGCACGGAGCCCGCGCTGATCATGCGGTTCAGCGACGAATACGCGCCGAGCAGGAGCTGCTGGCCCGTCTGCCCGCGCGCGTAGAAAGTGCGCGAGACCTGCGTGCCGCCGAAGCTGCGATTCGCGAGCAGCCCGCCATATTCGCGAGCGAACGGCACGCCGAGCGCGACGCATTGATCGATGATGTCCACCGAGACCTCGGCGAGCCGATGCACGTTCGCCTCGCGCGAACGGAAATCGCCGCCCTTCAGCGTGTCGTAGAAAAGGCGCTGCACGGAGTCTCCGTCGCCCTGATAATTTTTCGCGCCATTGATGCCGCCCTGCGCCGCAATGCTGTGCGCGCGACGCGGCGAATCCTGGTAGCAGAAGCACTTCACCTGGTAGCCGAGTTCCGCGAGCGAAGCCGCGGCGCTCGCACCGGCGAGTCCGCTGCCGACGACGAGCACGGAATACTTCCGCTTGTTCGAAGGGTTGATGAGCTTCGATTCAAACTTGTGCCGCTCCCACTTTCCCTCAAGCGGGCCGGACGGGATCTTCGAGTCAATTCTGCCGATCATATTACTTGGCCTCCTTTTCTGCGGCCTCTCGCTGGTGGATGTAATCCTTGTCGTAAAGCTCCGCCATCACCGCGACCGGGATGCTCACGTAGCCGATGCAAATCGCCCACGCGAAAATCTGCGCGCCCAGCCCAATTGCGTTGGCGAGTTTTTTCGTCCGCAAGCCGAGCGTCTGGAAAAGGCTCGCCGCGCCGTGGCTGAGATGCATCGCGAGCAGCGCCATCGCGACGATGTAGATGATGGAGATCGCCTTGTTTGAAAACGCCGCGACGATCATCCGATAGACATCGTGGTCCTCGCCATCCTTCCAGTTTGCGTAGGCCGGGACGACGCTGTGCGTGGTGAAATGCAGGAGGTGAAACACGATGTAGCTCAGCAGCAAAATCCCGCTGAGCGCCATGAGCCGCGTGGCGATTTTTGCCTGCACGCTCGCCTTCTTCACGTAGCCCACGCCTTTCGCCGCACGGTTTTCGATCACGAGGATGATGGTCGTCACGATGTGCAGCACGACGGTCGCGAGCAGTGAGATGCGCACGATCCACAGCCCGCCGAACGGGAGATGCCGCAGCTTCGTCCCATACTCATTGATGACGTGCGGCGCGGCGAAGAACTGCAGATTCCCGATGAGATGACCGATGACAAAAGCGATCAGGACGACCCCGGTCACGGCGACCATGAGCTTTTTCCCGATGGAGGAGCGAAGTAACGAGCAACAGCGATTCACGAGTGGTTTTTCAAAATGGATATTCGGCCAACAACTCCTGTCAGACGCACCGAAAACCGGAGGGGACCGCGTCATCAGCCGCCCGCGTTGGCACGAGGCGGCGCAGATTCATATGCGCAAAAGCCGCCGCGTTGCAACTGGCGCGAAGGGCAATTTTTTTTGCTGAGGATCGCCGAGAGCCTGTCATGCACTTTTGTGGCGCTCATGCGCTGAGGGCCAAAGGCCTGCAATCAAGCCAGCCCAGGGCAACGCCCAGGGTCATGGGAAACAAAAAGATCAAAGCCCTGAAAGGGCGGCCTCATTTTGTCGCGCCCTTTCAGGGCTTTGTCCTTTCTCGCCCCAAACCCAGGACGTTGCCCTGGGCTGGCATGGTTCGCACCGTTGGTGCTTCAGAGAAATCACGCACTCAAAGTGCAGGACAGGCTCTAGTGATCGTCGCTCGTGATCCGCAGCACTTCCTCGAGCGTGGTGATGCCTTCCTTCGCCTTGTCGATGCCGACCATGCGCAGCGATTTCATGCCCTCGCTGATCGCCTGATTTTTCACCACCGCCGCGCTGGCGCGCTTAATGATGAGCCGACGGATCGCCTCGCTCACGGGCAGCACTTCGAGGATCGGCGCGCGGCCGACGTAGCCGCGGCCCTTGCACCGCGAGCAACCCGCGCCGCGGTAGAGCATCGTGCCGTCGTTTTCGATCCCCATTTTCTCGAAGATCTCGGGCTCGGGCATGAACTCCTCTTTGCAATTCGGACAGATGCGGCGCACGAGACGCTGCGCGCACGTGAGGATGACGGACGACGAAATAAGAAACGGTTCGATGCCCATGTCGTCGAGTCGCGTGATGGCGCCGGCGGCGTCATTCGTGTGCAAAGTGGAGAGCACCTGGTGGCCCGTGAGCGCGGCTTTTACCGCGATGTCCGCGGTCTCGTTGTCCCGGATTTCGCCGATCATCACGATGTCCGGATCCTGCCGGAGGATGGACCGCAGGGCGCTGGAGAAATCGAGGCCGATGTCGCTTTTCACCGCGACTTGGTTGATGCCGGTGAGCTGGTATTCCACCGGGTCCTCGACGGTGACGATGTTGTAGATCGGGTTGTTGAGCTCGTTCAGGATCGTGTAGAGCGTCGTCGTTTTGCCCGAGCCGGTCGGCCCGGTGACGAGGATCATCCCGTGCGGCGCATCGATCGCCTTTTTGAAAATGCCGAGGCTGTACTCATCCAGCCCCATGTCATTGATGCTCCCGCCGAGGGCTCCCTTGTCGAGCAGACGGATCACGATCTTCTCGCCGTACACCGTCGGGAGCATGCTGATGCGGAGATCGATTTCCTTGCCCGAGACACGGATGCGGAAGCGTCCGTCCTGCGGAAGCCGCCGCTCGGCGATGTCGAGACCCGCGAGGATTTTGATGCGCGAGGCGATCGGCATCTGCAGTGCCTTCGGCGGCGAAGTGGCCTCGATGAGCGCGCCGTCCACGCGGTAGCGGAGTTTGATCTCCTTTTCAAACGGCTCGATGTGGATGTCCGACGCCTTCTCCTTGATCGCCTGCACGAGGATCAGGTTCACGATCTTCACGACCGGCGCGTCCTCGCTGTCCACGGCCATCTGATCGAGATCGATCTCCTGCTTCGCCACCTTCACCTCTTCGACGGTATCCGCCGCCGCCGCGTTCGCCGCGTGGCGCAGCACTTGATCCATCGTCGTGCTGGACGAGCTCACGCCCGAGAGGGCCTCGATCACGCACGTCTCCGTGGTGATCATCGGATAAACGTCGAGCTTCGTGCGCTGCCGCAGATCGTCGAGGGCCAGGACGTTCAGCGGATCGGCCATCGCCACGAAAAGCTTGTTCCCGAGCTTGCACACCGGGACCAGCTTGTAGGCGCGCGCCATTTCCTTCGGGACGAGATTCATCACGTCCTCCGGGATGCGCATCTTCGAGAGATTGATGGGCGGCGTATCGAGGCAGCGGCCCATGGAAATGACCATGTCCTGCTCAGTCACATACTTGTTGTCCGTCAGGATTTTCAGCAGGCGGCCACCCTGTTTTTTCTGCACCTGCATGGCCTCATCGAGCTGGCCGGGCAGCAGCAGTCCGTCCTCGATCAGGACATCCGCGATTCGTTCTCCGAAGGATTTGATGCTCATCTTTTGGACTGAAGATTTAGCGGCTTAACGGCGGTAGGCGTCCGCGAGGGCCTTCGAGATCGCGGCCGGCGACGCGAGGTGCCACTGGATGTTGTAGTCGAGCAATTGCTGCACGGCTTCCTTGCCGACGACGTCGAAGGGATTCGCGAGCGCGACCATCATCGTCCGCGAGATGATGTCGAAAGGGATGATCAGCCGCCCGAGCGTGACCGACTCCGGGAGCATCTTCACGATCTGCCGGTCCACATCGTAGTAGTCCAGCGGCAGGTAGGCGAACTTCGAGCGATCCAAAATCCCGCTCAGCAAATTTTCCAGATCCACGCCGCCGCGCGCGACGAGTTCCGAGATCAGCGACGCCGCCGGCTGGCCGCTTTGCCGCGCACCGTTGCGCTTGCGGATCGCCATGAGCGCCGGCGTGAGCACGTCGTCCGACACGAGCCGGTGCTGGCCGAGGAATTTCGCCAGCGCGTCATTCCCATCGTCCGCGGATTCCAGTTGCGCGGCGATCGCCGCGGAATCCGCCGACCCGCGGATGGACACGCGCTCCGCCGAGAGCGTCTTCTTCGTCGCGATCAAATTGCTGCCATCCACGACCACGCTTCGGAAATCCAAATTGATCGCGTTCGCCTCCCCCGCGATCATCTGCTGCGACTCCGCCTGGCTGGCCCGCAGCCGGTCCTCCACCTGCCCGAGCGCCGCGATGATGTCCGCATTCTCCGGGTCGTGCTGCAGGATGTATTCGTATTCCAGGACCGCGCCGGAGTACTGCCCGAGTTCCATGTGCGCATCGGCCAGCCTGCGAGTGACGGTGAGGGATTCCTTCCACTGGCCGAGTTTAAAGTGCGCCTCCTTCAGGATCTCCATGCTCTGGGTATCCTGGGGATTTGCCTGCGTGATGACCTCGAACATTTCGATGGTCTGCTGCAGTTGCTCCCGCTCCTCCGTGGGGAGCGTTTGGGCCGGGCTGGCTTCTATCATGGGCATTTGCGCAACTGAGATAGCGGGAACCGTGCCTCGCCCGCCCCGCTGCAGCACGTTCCGCAAAAAAATCCATTGCCCCCCGCGGCCTCGCGCCGTATCAGCCCCGCCGCATGAAATTTCCCTCGCATTGGCGGCATCCCTAGACGGGCCTGCCGCGCCTCTCACGGCGCGGCGGTCGTCGCCACCGTGCGTCGCCTCTTTCCGGGCCCGATGATTCCGCAGCCGAATCACCGGGCCTTTTTCATGCCAATTTTTTAGCACTTCACTTTTACCCACCACCGATGATCAGCCAGTTCAAATACAACGCCGACGGTCTCATCCCCGCCATCGTGCAGGATGCCAAATCCAAGCGCGTGCTCATGATGGCATGGATGAACGAGCAGAGCATTCGCATGACGCTCGAAAAAAAGCTCATGGTCTATTTCAGCCGCTCGCGGCAGAAATACTGGGTGAAAGGTGAGACCAGCGGCAACGTCCAGCGCGTTGTGAAATGGAGTGTGGACTGCGACAAGGACACGCTGCTCTTCGAAGTCGAACAGACCGGCGGCGCGTGCCACACCGGCTACGAGTCGTGCTTTTTCCAGGAACTCGACGGGCACGGCCTGCCGAAGCCAGTCGAGGAGCAGCCGCTTTTCGACGCGGCGAAAACGTATGGAATTTAAGATTTAGGATTTAAGATTTAAGATTTTTCCGGTCTGGACGCTCATGGACAAAGAAGAACTCAGACGGCGGACAAAGGCTTTCGCACTACGCGTGCTGAAACTCATCCGTGGACTGCTCAAGGCCATGCCGCGCGATCCCGGCGCCAAGGCGATTGCGGGCCAGCTTGTTCGCTCGGGGATGTCTGTCGGTGCGAATTATCGTTCATCAATGCGCGCACGCTCGCGTGCAGAGTGGCTCTCGAAACTGAACATCTGCCTCGAAGAATCGGACGAATCCGAATACTGGATGGAACTGATCATCGAGGACGAAATCCTGCCAAAGCCGCTCGTCGAACCACTGCTGAAAGAAGCCGGCGAACTGACCGCCATTTTCGCCGCCGCAATTAAAACCGGGCGCGACAAGCACTGAAGCCGTGCAGAAAAAAGAAATCTTAAATCTTAAATCCTAAATTTTAAATGGCCTCCTTCACTCCCGACCTCGCCGCGTTCCGCACGCTCGCGAAGCAGGGCAACCTCATCCCCGTCCACGCCGAGTTCATCGCCGATGCCGAGTCGCCCGTCGGCGCATTCGCGAAGCTCGACGATGGCGGCTACACGTTTCTGTTCGAGAGTGTCGAGAAAAGCGAGCAGGCGGGGCGCTACTCGTTCATCATCGTCGCTCCGCGCGTCGTGATGGAGAGTCAGGGCCGTACCGTGCGCGTGACCGAGGACGGCGCGACACGCGAGTTCCAGTCGGAAAAGGATCCGCTCGCCGACTTGGAAAAATACATGTCGCGCTTCCGCTACGTGCCGCTCCCGGACGAGCCGCCGGAATTCCGCACGCGCTTTTTCGGCGGTGCCGTCGGCTATCTCGGCTACGACATCGTGCGCTTCTTCGAGCCCACCGTGCCTGTGGCGAAAGGCGACGAACTCGGCCTGCCCGAGAGCCTCTTCGTCCTCGCGGAAACGGTCCTCATCTTCGATCACCTCAAGCGCCGTCTGCGCATCGTCTCGAATGCATTCATCGAAAACGACGACGCAGCGAGCATCGAAAAAGCCTACGCCCGCGCGACGAAAACGATCGCCGACATCGCAGCAAAGCTCGCGAAGCCAAACCAGCTTCCGCCACTTCCGATCACGCCGCCACCACCGCCCGCCGCCGCCACGAGCAACACGACGCGCGAGGAATTCCACGCGATGGTCCGCAAGGCGCACGAATACATCCACGCCGGCGACATCTTCCAGGTCGTGCCCTCGCAGCGCTTCTCCACCGACTACACCGGCGATCCGCTCACGCTCTACCGCGCGCTGCGTTTCGTGAATCCGTCGCCCTACATGTTCTGCATGAAATTTCCCGCGGCGCCGGGACGCAGCGCATTCAGTTTCGTCGGCAGCAGTCCCGAGGTCCACGTCCGCGCGGTGAATGGCAAAATCGAAATCCGGCCCATCGCCGGCACGCGCAAACGCGGCGCGACTCCCGCCGAGGACGACGCCAACGCCGCCGACCTCCTCGCCGACCCGAAGGAGCGCGCCGAGCACCTCATGCTCGTGGACCTCGCGCGCAACGACGTCGGCCGCGCGAGCGAATTCGCCTCCGTGCGCGTGAACGACTTCATGATCATCGAGCGCTACTCGCACGTCATGCACATCGTCAGCAACGTCGAGGGCAGCCTGCGCCCCGACCGTTCCGCCTACGACGTGATGCGCGCAACTTTCCCCGCCGGCACCGTGAGCGGCTCGCCGAAAGTCCGCGCCATGCAGGTCATCGCCGAGCTCGAAAAATCCAAGCGCGGCGTCTATGCGGGAGCCGTCGGCTACTTCGGCTTCGATGGAAACAGCGACTCGTGCATCGCGCTCCGCACCGTCGTGCTGAAGGACGGCAAAGCCCACGTGCAAGCCGGCGCCGGAGTCGTCGCCGACAGCACGCCCGAGGGCGAATACGTCGAGACCGTGAACAAGGCGATGGGCATGATGGCCGCCATCGCGCGCGCAAAAGAAGCGCCGGTGTCCTGAAAATGTTTTGCACCTTGGCGAGCGATGCGCGCAGTGGCATTTTGTGAACCATGACAGCAACGCCGCTGGCACCCATCTCCTGGACACGCATGAAAGAAGGCATCGAACAAGTTCGCCACCGGCTCGAACGCGCCGCCGCCGCACTCGCTGGCGCGGGAATTCCGTACGCAGTCGTGGGCGGCAACGCCGTCGCCGCATGGGTCTCGCGCGTGGACACCGCCGCCGTGCGCAACACCCGCGATGTGGACATTCTCCTGCGCCGCGCCGATCTCGCCCGCGCACAAGCCGCGATGGAAGGCGCGGGTTTCGTGCATCGCCGCGTGGCCTCGCTCGGCAAGGCGGGAGCGATGGATGTCTTCCTCGATTCGCCGGAGGCAAAAGTGCGCGATGCCGTCCGCTTCCTCTGGGCCGGTGAACGCACCGTGCCAGACGCCATCGAACCGACGCCCGAACTCATCCGCACGGAACACGCCGAAGGCTTTGAACTGATCCCGCTGGAGGATTTGCTGCGCATGAAACTCACGTCCTTCCGCGACAAGGACCGGATGCACCTGCGCGATCTCGCCAGCGTCGGGCTCGTGGATGAAAGCTGGCTCCCGCGTTTCCCCGCCGCGCTCGCGGAACGGCTGCGCCTGATCCTCGACGATCCCGAAGGCTGAGCGGGGCAATTTAAGATTTAGGATTTAAGATTTAAGATTTTTCCGCTTCCACGCACATGGAGAAACCGGAACTCAAACGGCGCATGATTGGTTTTGCGCCGCGCATGATGAAGCTCATCACAGTCGCCGCAGTGAGAACTACCTGCTTCACGACAACGCCACGAAGCAGAACCAAATCTTAAATCTTAAATCTCAAATCTTAAATTCCCAGTGCTTCTCGTCATCGATAACTACGACTCCTTCACGTACAACCTCGTCCAGTACTTTGGCGAACTCGGCGCGGACCCGCTCGTGAAGCGCAACGACGAAATCACGCCCGACGAAATCGCCGCGCTGAAGCCCGAGCGCATCTGCATCTCGCCCGGCCCATGCACGCCGAATGAGGCGGGCATCTCGTGCGAAGTCATCCGCCGCTTCGGCCCGACGACGCGGCTGCTCGGAGTGTGCCTCGGCCACCAGAGCATCGGCCACGTCTTCGGCGGCGACGTCGTGCGCGCAGACCGCCTCATGCACGGCAAGACCTCGCCGATTCATCACAATGGCACCGGCATCTTCGCGGGTTTGCCGTCGCCGTTCGAGGCCACGCGCTACCACTCGCTGCTCGTGAAAAGGGAGACATTCCCCGCGAGCCTCGAAGTCACCGCATGGACCGAGGAGCAGGAAATCATGGGCCTCCGCCACCGCGAGTTCCCGATCCACGGCGTGCAGTTCCACCCCGAGAGCATCCTCACGCTCGAAGGGAAGAAGCTGCTGAAGAATTTCTTGAGCCTGTAGCTGCGCTCATGAGAGCGCACGCTGATCCCGGTCCGGCATGCGGAACGCCGTGGGTTGTTCAGGTTTCACGATGCCGCTAAGGCAGATCACCAGGCGCGTTCCAGTTCACGAAAAGCGCGGCTTCATTTTCCGCGACGGGACGCACCCTCACGAGCTGACTTGCTTCGAGTTTGCGGATGAAGCCTTCGAGTTTTCGTTCGCCGGTTCGGAGGCATTCGTCGGCGATGGCGAGTGCGGCGCGGGGATAGACGGCGGCGAGCGGCTCGAAGTCAGCCCGCCTCCTGCCGTCGGCGGCTACGGAGGGGACGACGCCCGTTGCGGTGCGCTGGGATTCTTCGAGGATCGTGCGCAGGAATTCCGCAGTCATCGCGGGCATGTCCACGGCGAGCACGAGCAGGAACTCGCTCGTGCAGCGGCGCAGTGCGGTGGCGATGCCGCCGAGCGGGCCGCAGTCGGGGATTTCGTCGGCGAGGATTTCCACTCCGCAATCCGCATACGGGCCGTCGCTTTTTCCCGAGATGAAAAGCTCCGCGGGATTCGTCGCGCGCAGCACCGCGAGCTGACGCTGCCAGAGCGGGACGCCGTCCACGGTCAGCGCGCATTTGTCGCGGCCCATGCGCGATGACTTTCCTCCCGCGAGCAGCACGGCGGCGTGTGACATGAATTCCGTTTGAGCGCGCACCCGTGCCGACGCAAGCTTTCGCCATGCGCATCCGCCACATCTTCATCAGCCCCGCACACAATTTCGTCGGGCACCACGGCAAGCCGCCGGGCGACAGTCCGACGGTCGAGGTTCGCGAGGCGCGCTGCATCGCGGGCCGCGGGATCGAGGGCGACCGCTATCTCGATTTCAAGGACGACTACAAGGGGCAGGTCACGTTCTTCGCGTCGGAGGTTTTCGGGCGGCTGTCCGCGCAATTCGGCATCCGCGACAAATCGCCGGCCGTCCTGCGGCGGAACATCATCACGGAGGGAGTGGACTTGAATGCGCTCATCGGAAAGGAATTCGAGGTGCAGGGCATCCGCTTCCTCGGCACGCAGGAAAGCGCGCCGTGCCACTGGATGAACGCCGTTTTCGCCGAAGGCGCGGAGGAAGCGCTGAAAGGCCACGGAGGGCTGCGGGCAAAGATCCTGACCGACGGCGTGCTGCGCGTGGATGCGTGACGTAGCCGCGCTCGTCAAAGCGCGGGGTGATTTTTTGACAACGGCGGAACTCAGCATATGTGCCGAAAGTCAGGATTCAGCGCAGAGGCGCAGAGGTGAATGGAGAGGCACGCAGAAGAAAAACAGGGGTGATCCTCTGCGCTCCTCTCATTTTTACTCCGCGTCTCTGCATTCAAAAAAATGCGGCCCACGGCTCAAACCGAGTTTCGGTCCATACTCTCAGATCGTGGAAGCCCGCCCGCGCTCTCGCGAGCGCGTCTTCTGGGCAACAACAGCGCGCCGCGCCTGCGGCATTACAAACCAATCGCTTGCCCCGCCGCGCGCACTCCGCTCATCCTCACCTCATGCGCCGCATCCTGCTCTCGCTCCTCGCCCTCGTATCGTCCACCGTCGCAGGAGATTTTGCCGGCGAGACCGGCCTTCAGCTCTATTCTCTCCGTGATTCGTTCAAGAAGGACGTGCCCGGATCGCTCGACAAGGTGAAGGCGTTCGGCATCCGGGAAGTCGAACTTGCCGGCACCTACGACATGACGCCCGACGCGCTGCTGAAGGAACTCGCCGCGCGCGGGCTGCAGCCGATCAGCATGCACTTTCAATACGGCGCGCTCGAAAAAGATCTCGCGAAGTGCGTCGCCGACGCAAAGGCGCTCGGGCTGAAATACGCTGTCTGCCCGTGGATTCCCCATGTGCCCGCGATGTTCGGGATGGAGAACGCGGAGAAGGCGGCGACGGACTTCAACAAATGGGGCGAGGCCTTCGCGAAGGAAGGCATCACGTTTGCGTATCACAATCACGGCTACGAATTTCGCCCCATCGCCGAGGGCTCGGATAAAACGTTCCTCGATGTGCTGATGGAGCGGACGTATCCGAAGTTCGTCGCGTTCGAGATGGACGTCTTCTGGGTCGTGCATCCCGGCGCGGACCCGGTGAAATTTCTCAACAAGTATCCCGGCCGCTGGCAACTCATGCACTTGAAGGACATCGCGAAAGGCGCGCGCACCGGCGTTTACACCGGCCATGCGCCGAATGAGGAAAGCGTCGCGCTCGGCACCGGCCAAGTGCAATGGCCCGCGGTGCTCGCCGCCGCGGCGAAGGCTGGCGTGAAGCACTACTTCATCGAGGACGAAAACGCCGCCGCGGAAAAACAAATTCCGCAGACGGTGAAGTATCTCCAGACGCTGAAATAGCGGCGAGCGTACGCGCGCTCGGGAGAGCGCGCAGACGTAGGCTTCCGCCCTCGCCTACGACGGCAGCAACTCCGAGACCATCGCCTTTTCCTCCTGCAGTTCCTTCACCGTCGCATCGATCTTCGAGCGGCTGAAATCATTCACCGGCACGCCCTGCACGATCTCCCAGTCTCCCGGAGTGGGCACGCGGATCGGGAAGCTGCAGATGAGTCCCTTTTCGATTCCGTAGTCGCCGCGCGAGCAGACGGCCACGCTCGTCCATTCGTTCGACGCGGACGGCGCGAGCAGGGAGCGCGCGGTGTCGATCGCCGCGTTCGCCGCGCTCGCTGCGCTGCTCAGGCCGCGCGCCTTGATGATCGCCGCGCCGCGCTGCTGCACGGTGCTGATGAATTCGCCCTTCAGCCACGCCTCGTCCTTGATCACGTCCGGCGCGAGCTTGCTGCCGATGCGCGTGTTGTAGAAATCGGGATACATCGTCGAACTGTGGTTGCCCCAGATCGCGAGGTTCGTCACCTCGGTCACGTCCACGCCGGCCTTTTTCGCGAGCTGCGTCTTCGCGCGATTTTCGTCGAGCCGCGTCATCGCAAACCAACGCTCAGCCGGCACGTCCTTCGCGTTGTTCATCGCGATCAGACAGTTCGTGTTGCACGGGTTTCCGACGACGAGGATGCGCACGTCCTTGGCCGCATTCGCCTGGATGGCCTTGCCCTGCCCGATGAAAATCTTGCCGTTGATGCCGAGCAGATCCTTGCGCTCCATGCCCTGCTTGCGCGGCACGCTGCCGACGAGCATCGCGAGATTCACACCGCGGAAACCTTCGTTCAGATCCGCCGTCGCCACGATGCCTTTCAAGAGCGGAAATGCGCAGTCATCGAGTTCCATCACCACGCCGCCGAGGGCGGGCAGCGCGGGTTCGATTTCGATGAGGTGCAAAATGACCGGCTGATGCGGCCCGAAGATCGCGCCCGACGCGATGCGCGGAAGAAGTGAATAGCCGATTTGCCCGGCGGCGCCGGTGACTGCGATGCGGATGGGTGGTTTCATGGAAAAGAGGACGCGCAGAACAGCACGCCGCGAAAATTTTCGCAAGAGCCGCGAACGGCTCGCGCAATTTCCGCCTTAGTTGGCTTCAGCCAGACGGCGCAAATAGGAAAAAGAGTACAGCCCCGTCGAATGCCCGTCGCCCCAGGTGAGTTGCAGCGCGTAGCCGCCGACAGGCTGCCAACCGCGAAGCTCGAAGCTCGCCGGCGAGTGTTTCACCTCGGGCGGCACCACGTGACCGAGCGCATCCGGCTCGCCGCAGCACGCCGCGCAAGGGCAGGACTCGCGGAGCTTTTGCAGGGGCAGGTAAGACTCGCGTCCGTCGTTCCACGCGATGGCGATCTCGGGACCGATCACAGCGACATTCGTTGGCAGCAGGCGTTCGGGCATAATTTTCAATCGTCGAATCCGACGGCACCGCGCTCGGGCTTCCACGTCTTCCCGCTGCGTGCTCCGAAGATCGCTGTCCCCACCCGCACGAGCGTCGCGCCTTCCTCGATCGCCACGGCGAAATCCCCGCTCATCCCCATCGAGAGCTGCGGCAGCGAAATGCGAAATTCACTCTCCAGCTTGTCGCGCAGTTCGCGCAGCGCGGTGAAAAACCGGCGCGCCATCTCTGCGCGCGGCTGCGGCGGCGGGATGCACATCAGGCCCTCGATCGTCAGCCGTTTCAGCCCGAGCAGTTCCTCGATTTGCGAGCGGATGCGCTCCGGAGAAAAGCCAAATTTCGTCCCCTCTCCCGCGACGTTCACCTCGATCAGCACATGCGGCAGCGCGCCGTCTTCCGATGCGATGCGCTCGATGTCGCGCGCGATCTCGATCGAGTCCACGCCATGAAAAAGTTCAAACAGCGGCAGCGCGTGGCGGATCTTATTCCGCTGGAGATGCCCGATGAAATGCCACCGTGCGCGGCCCGGCACGAGCGGAATTTTTGCCCGTGCCTCCTGCACGCGGCTCTCGCCGAAAACGCCATGCCCCGCCGCCAGCATCGCGCTCACGGATTCCGGCGGATGCGTCTTGGAAACTGCCACCAGCGTGACCTCCGAAGCATCGCGGCCCGCGCGCGCAGCAGCCTCCGCGATCTGACCTTTCACCGCAGCCAGCCGGCTCTCGATGGATGGCTCGCCGGGAATTTGTTCGCCGGTTTCATCGCTCGCATTCATGGTCGCCGCTTGTTGCCCAACCGATTTTCAAAATGCACGTAGATTCGCTCAAGGTCTTTTGCGACCTCGTGGAAACGGCCAGTTTTTCCAAGGCCGCCGCCGCGCACGGCATCACGCAGAGCGCCGTGAGCCAGCAAGTGCGCTGTCTCGAAGTCCGCTTCGGCTGCGCGCTGCTCGAGCGCAGCCGCAGCGGGGTCGCCGCCACGCCGGAAGGGCACGCCTTTTACGACACTTGCCGTGCGATGCTGGCCTCGTGGAATGCCTTCGAGAGCCGGCTGAGCGTGATGAAAAATGAGGTCTCCGGCGAACTGCGCATCGCGTCCATTTTCAGCATCGGCCTGCACGAACTCCCCGCGCGGCTCGAAGCCTTTCGCGCGCGGTATCCGGACATCACGGTGCATGTCGATTACCGCCGCTCCGCGCAGGTGTACGAGCAGATTGAAACCGGCGAGGCGCACATCGGCCTCGTTGCTTTTCCCACGAAACGCGCGGGCATCATGTTCGAGATTTTCGATGAGGACATGCTCGTGATCATCTGCTCACCGCAGCATCCGCTGGCCGCGAAAAAATGCATCGCGCTCACCGCGATCGCCGACGAACCGTTCATCGGATTCGAGCCGGACACGCCGACGCGGAAAATGACCGACCGGTACTTGCGCAAGGCCGGAGTGCGAGTCACGCCGGTCACGGAATTTGACAACATCGAGACCGTGAAACGCGCGGTGGAAATCGGCAGCGGCATCTCCATCGTGCCCGCGCGCACCGTCGCCGCGGAGATCGCGAGCCGGCAGCTCGTCGCGATCGAAATCGAGTCACCGCGCATGACGCGTCCGCTCGCCACCATCGTGAGCCGCAATCGCCCGCGCCCGCCGGGGATGAAGGAATTCATCGCGCTGCTGAAAGGCGGCGAGGCGAAGTGACGCAGTGGCTCCGGGTTGAAGTTGAGCGTTGAACGTTGAGCGTTTGACGTTGATCCCGCCGAAGGCGCATTCCGGCTAAGGAAACGGGTTCAGAAGTCGATCGATCCGCTGCGCGGCGCTCAACATCAAACGTTCAACGTCCAAACCCACGACGCCCCACCGAAGCAACTCCGCACTTCCCCCGCATTGCCCGCCTCTGCTTTGCTCCTCGCATGTCAGAACCAGCACACATCGGGATCATCGGCGGCAGCGGACTCTACCAGATCGACGGGCTCACCGGCATCACCGAGCATTCCGTCGAGACGCCGTTCGGCGCGCCGTCGGACGTGATCATCGGCGGCAAGCTCGCGGGGCGGCAGGTTTTTTTCCTCCCTCGGCACGCGCGCGGGCACCGCATCCAGCCGCATGAATTGCCGCATCGTGCGAATATCTGGGCGCTGCGTTCGCTCGGCGTGCGCTTCGTGATCTGCGTCACAGCGGTCGGCTCCCTGCAGGAAAAATATGCGCCGGAGGACATCGTGCTGCCATCGCAATTTTTCGATCGCACGAGCCAGATCCACACGTTCTTCGGCGGAGGAATTGTCGCGCATGTCGCCTTTGCCGAGCCGCTCTGCGCGGAGTTGCGCGAAATTCTCGGCAACGCGGCGACCGCCGCCGGGCGGAACGTTCACCAGGGCGGCACGTATGTGAACATGGACGGCCCGCAGTTTTCCACGCGCGCCGAGAGCGAGACGAACCGCAAGCTGGGCTTCGACGTGATCGGCATGACGAATCTCGCCGAGGCCAAACTCTGCCGCGAAGCGGAGATCGCGATGGCGACGCTGGCGATGATCACCGACTACGACTGCTGGAAAATCGAGGAGGAACCCGTGACCGCGGACGCCGTGATCGCGCACCTCGTGGCAAATGCCGCTGCCGCGAAAAACATCATCGCGCGCGCCATCCCGCACATCCCCGCCGAGGCAAAGTGGTCCGAGCACCGCGCGCTCGACTGCGCGCTCGTGACAGATCGCAGGCTCTGGCCCGCCGAAACCGCGGAAAAGCTGCGGCCGATTTTGGGACGTTTCATCTCGTAGGCGCGCTCGGAAGAGCGCGCACGCGGGCTCCCGCCCGCGCCTACATCGCTTCTCCGCCAGATCCTGCGGCACGCCCTGACCTGCGTGAAAGTTTTCCGCGCAATGCATCGAGCAGGTCGCGCATTTCGCGCAGCCCGAGCAGCGATGCGACCGCGCAAAATGCGGCGAGCGACACTCCGATGGTGAGGCCGAGCGCGCTCATCCGCATCACGAGCCCCATGGTCTGCCAGCGCTCGAGCAGCAGCCATTTTGCGCCCCAGCACACGAGGGCGAGCGCATCACTCGCGAGGAAAATTTTCGCGAGTGCCACGAGCAGCTTCCGTGTCTCCAATCGCGCGACTTCCTGCCGCATGAACCAGTACAGCAGCACAAAATTGCTCAGCGCGACGCAGCCCGTGCTCAGCGCGAGGCCGCGGTGGCCGTAGCCGAGCCTCGTGAAAAGCGAGTTCAGCCCGAAGTTCACGCCGATGGCGAAGAAGCTCACGAGCATCGGCGTCTTGCGCCGCCCGATCGCGTAGAAGGCCGGCGCGAGCACTTTCATCCCGGCGTACGCGGCGAGGCCGATCGAGTAGTAGCGCAGCGCGGCGGCGCTCTGCTGGATGTCGTACCACGTCACTTTGTTGTGCTGGTAGATGACGCTGAGGATCGGCTCGGACAGCATCCACAGCCCCACGCTCGCGGGCACGGTGAGGAAAAAAACGAGCCGCATTCCGCGCGCGAGCGCGGTTCGGAATTCATCGCGATTCCCCAGCGCCGCGCTGCGCGAGAGGAAGGGCAGCGCGACCGTGCCGATGGCCACGCCGAACATGCCGAGCGGAAGCTGCATGAGGCGGAACGCGTTGTTCAGCCAGGCGACCGCGCCATCTTCGCAGTGCGTCGCGAAGCTCGTGTTCACCATCACATTCACCTGCACCGCGCTCGCGGCGACGACGGCGGGAGCCATCGTGCGCAGCACTTCCATCACGCCGGAATCGCGCCAGTGAAAATCCAGCCGCGGGCGGTATCCGATGCGGCGCAGCGAGGGAAATTGGATCACGAGTTGCAGGAAGCCGCCGATCAGCGTGCCCCACGCGAGGCCGAAAAGCGCGTGCCGTCCGAAGCCGCGATCCATCCACCACGCCAGCCCGAGACCGCCGGCGATGCTGCCGATGTTGAAAAACGACGACGCCATCGCGGGCCAGCCGAAGACGTGCTTCGCATTCAGCATGCCCATGACCTGCGCCGCGAGCGACACCATGAGGATGAAGGGGAACATCACGCTCGTGAGTTGCGCGGTGAGCTTCGCATCGTCGCCGGTGAATCCGCCCGCGAGCATGCCGATGAGCTGCGGTGCAAAAATCATCCCGAGCACCGTGATCACGCCCATCACGCACAGCGTCATCGTGCCGATGCGATTCGCGAGCTTCCACGCGGTGGGCTCGCCCTCGGTGGCGATCTTTTTTGAAAAGACGGTGATGAACGCCGTGGACAGCGCGCCTTCCGCAAAAAGATCGCGCAGCAGATTCGGCACGCGGAACGCGGTGATGAAATACTGCAGCGTCCTCGTGCCGAAGAGCGCGTTAAAAAGAATTTCGCGCGCGAGCCCGAGCAGCCGCGAGCACAGCACGGCCGCGCCGACCACCGCAGTCGCCCTGCCGGTGCGGGGAAGTTTTTCAGCCATTCCCGGAGGCCTTGCGGAGTCGGTCGTTGATGGCGATGCCGAGGCCTTCCGCCGGCACTTGCTCCGCCAAAATGAGATCAAGACCAGCACTGTCGAGCAGCCGGAGCTTGGCAAAAAGCGACGCGGCCGCGGCCTTCAGATCGCCACTGCGGCTGAGGACCTCGACGGTTTGGAAGCCACGCGCATCATCATCACTGCACCACGCGAGCAGGCCCTCCGCGCGCTTCGGATCGCCGACCGGCCGCTCGTCGGGGCGCAGTAGTTTCATCGGCGTCTTCGGTGCGTAGTGGCTTTTCAACTGGCCCGGCGCATTCGGCAGTGTGGTGCGATTCGCCACCGCCACATTTTCCGCAAAGGGCTGCAAATCTTCCGCGGTGACCGGTCCGCTGCGCAGGATCCAGATGCTCTCCCCGCGCAGGGTGATCACGGTGGATTCCACGCCGTGCGTCGTCGCGCCGCCGTCCACGACAAGGTGGATTTTGCCGCCGAGTTCCTCCACCACGTGCTGCGCCGTCGTCGGACTGATGCGGCCGAAGCGGTTTGCGCTCGGCGCGGCGAGGGGCTGGCCAAAGGCCTGCACGACGGCCTGAAAAAGCGGATGCGAGCTGATGCGCACGGCGACCGTGCCCAAGCCGCCCGTGACCAAATCGGGGATCAGATCCTTTTTCGGAAGGACGAGTGTGAGTGGGCCGGGCCAAAATTTTTCCACCAGCTTATCGACGAGGGCGCGTTCCGATTTTGGAATTGCGGCGACGCCATCGAGCCAGCCCGTGTCGGGCAAATGCACGATCAGCGGATCGAACTTCGGGCGCTCCTTCACCGCGAAGACGCGCAGCACGGCGTCGGGATTCGTCGCCCACGCGGCCAGTCCGTACACCGTCTCCGTCGGCAGCGCGACGGGGAAGCCTTCGCTGAGAAGATAGACCGCGGACTCGACGGCATCCTCGATCTGGCGCGGCGTATGGGCAGGGACGCGATGGGTGATCATGGCCTGCGCGTGAGTGCCGCGCGCGCGGCGCGGACGGTGGCGGCGGCTTCCTCGACGGAATTTCCGAACGCCGTGAGGTGCCCCATTTTCCGTCCCGGCTTCGGCGAGGTCTTGCCGTAGAGATGGATTTTCACCGCGGGAAATGCAGCCGCGCCGGCCCAATTCGGTTCGCCATCCGCCCATGCGTCGCCGAGCAAATTGGCCATCGCCGCGGGGCGCAGCGACTCGGTGCTGCCGAGCGGCAGGCCGCACACCGCGCGCACTTGCTGCTCGAATTGACTCGTCACGCTCGCATCGAAGCTGAAGTGCCCGCTGTTGTGCGGGCGCGGCGCGAGTTCGTTCACGACGATGCCGCCGTCGCTCAGCAAAAACATTTCCACCGCGAGCACGCCGGTGAGATCCAGCGCGAGCGCGATGGAGCGCGCGAGTTCCACCGCACGATCCGCGACGCGCCCCGGCAGCCGCGCGGGACAGAGCGTCACATCGAGAATGTGATGCGCATGCTCGTTCTCGCACACGGGCCAGGTCGTCATCGAGCCATCGATCCCGCGCGCGACGATCACGGAAATCTCGCGCTCGAAAGTGATGAATTTTTCCAGCACCGCGGGCTGTCCCTCGAAGGGTCGCCACGCCTCCGCGAGATCGTCGCCGGCCCGGAGCTTGCGCTGCCCTTTGCCGTCGTAGCCGAAGGCGGCGGTCTTCAGCACGCCGGGCAATCCGATTTCCGCAACGGCGGCCGCGAGTTCCACCGCAGTCTCGATTTTCCGAAATGGCGCGACGGGAATTCCGGCGGCGGCGAGGAATTCCTTTTCACGAAGACGGTGCTGGCAGATGTGCAGCACCTTCCCCGCCGGGCGCACGCGGCAGTGCGCCGCGGCCCACTCGATTGTCTGCGACGGCACGTTTTCAAATTCAAATGTGATCACGGCGACGGACTTCGCGAACTCGCGCACCTTTGCCTCATCGCCGTAGTCGGCCGCCGTCTCGAGATCGGCGACCTGCCCCGTCGGCGTGTCGCTGTCCGGTGAAAATGTATGCACGCGATAGCCCATGCGCCGCGCCGCGATGGCGAACATGCGACCGAGCTGCCCGCTGCCCATCACGCCCAGCGTCGCGCCCGGCAAAATCGCTTCCGCAAAATTCGTCCCGCGCTCGCTCATGGAAGCTTCTGGGCCTTCACCTCGGCGGTCTGCTTCCGGCGAAACGCGATCAGTTTTTTCCGCACGCGTTCGTCGTGCAGCGCGATGATCCCCGCCGCGAGCAGCCCCGCATTTTTCGCCCCCGCCTCGCCGATCGCCAGCGTGCCGACGGGAACCCCTGCGGGCATCTGCGCGATGCTCAGCAGGGAATCGAGGCCCTTCAGCGCGCGGCTCTGCACCGGCACTCCGAGCACGGGCAAGTGGGTGAATGCAGCGACCATCCCCGGCAGATGCGCCGCGCCGCCCGCGCCTGCGATGATCACCTGGATCCCCCGCTCCGCCGCACCGGCCGCGTATTCCGCCATGAGCGCGGGCGTGCGATGCGCGGAGACGACGCGGGCCTCGAGCGGAATGCCGAATCGCTCGAGCATTTCCACCGCGTGCCTCATCGTTTCCCAATCGGATTTGCTGCCCATGATGACAGCGACGAGCGGACCTGATTTCATTCGGCGTGAGTAAAGGCGGCGTGCGGCGGGTGTCGAGTGACGAGTGCGGGCGGGGAGAAAATCGGACCTTCAACGCCCAACGCCCCGCCACTTTTCACCTCGTCACCATCCGCTCCGCGCGGAATCTTCCACGCATGCACGACGCTGCGCCAACCCACGAACTGCCGGAGAACATCGTTCTCGTCGGCTTCATGGGCAGCGGAAAATCCACCGTCGGGCGGATGCTCGCGCGACAGTTGCGGTTTCGCTTTCTCGATACCGACAAGCTCATCGAGGAACGCGCGGGCATGACCATCCCGGAGATTTTTGCGAAGCACGGTGAGGCGCACTTTCGCGAATGCGAAACCGCGGCGCTCGCCTCGCTGTGCGATCTGCGGCAGCACATCGTCGCGACGGGCGGCGGCATCGTCACGGTGCCGGGAAATGTCGCGCTCCTGCGCTCGCTCGGCTTCGTCGTGCTGCTGAAGGCGGACCCGGACGAAATCTACCGGCGCGTGTCGCGGAATGCCGAGCGCCCGCTGCTGCAGGTCGAGGATCCGCGAAAGCGCGTGCTCGAAATGATGGCGGCGCGGCAGCCGCTCTACGAGAGCGCCGCGCATTTCCAGGTGGACAGCACACGCCTGCGCCACGAGGACGTGACCGCGAAAATCATGGACGAGGCGCACCACTTTTTCCACTGGCCGAAGCCTGCGCGCGCCTGAGCGATGATGAATGCGGCGGAACTGAAAACCGCACTCCTCGCGGAGGCGCGCACGCTCGGCTTCGACGTGTGCCGCATCGCCTCCGCGGAAAAGCCGCCGCACGCGGAGGAATTTCGCGCGTGGCTCGGCGAGGAAAAGCATGGCGACATGGCGTGGCTCGCACGCAATGCCGATCGCCGCACCGATCCGAATCTCGTGCTGCCCGGCGCGCGCAGCATCGTCGTGCTCGGGATGAATTATTGGAACCGCGACCCCGCGCCGCATCCAGAATTCAACATTCAAAATTCAACATCTCCAATCGGACGGATTGCGCGCTACGCATGGGGCGACGACTACCACGACATCATCGAGCCACGCCTGTGGCAGCTCGATGCGTGGCTGCAAAAACACGGCGGCGCGCAGCGGCAATACGTGGATACGGGGCCGGTTCTTGAGCGCGATTTTGCCGCGATCTCCGGCGCGGGCTGGCAGGGCAAAAGCACGATGCTCATTCATCCAAAGCTCGGCACGTGGCTTTTCCTCGCGAGCATTTTGACCACGCTCGATCTGCCGCCCGATGACCCGATGCCCGACCACTGCGGCAAATGCACGCGCTGCATCACCGCATGCCCGACCGGCGCGATCACCGCGCCGCAAAAACTCGATGCGCGCCTGTGCATTTCCTACCTCACGATCGAAAACAAAGGCGCGATCCCGGAGGCGCTGCGCGCGAAAATCGGCGACCGCATTTACGGCTGCGACGACTGCCTCGACGCGTGCCCGTGGAACCGCTTCGCGCAGGAGTCGCGCGAGTCGCGGTTCGCCGCGCGCGAGTTCGTCACGATGCCGCTGCGGGACTTCCTCGCCCTCGACGACGCCGGTTTCCGCACGCTCTTTCGCGGTTCCCCGATCAAGCGCATCAAGCGCGCACGCTTCCTCCGCAACGTGTGCGTAGCGCTCGGAAATGTAGGCACGAGCGAGGACCTCCCCGCGCTGAAAATCGCCGGCGCCGATCCCGACCCGCTCGTCGCGGAGCACGCGCAGTGGGCGATTCGGCAAATCAATGTGCGCAACGCCCCCGCTACATCTCCCGCGCCCACGACGGGCGCTGCGTGAGATGGTAGAGCATCTCGCCGGCCTTGGGCACGAGCAGCACGCCCTCGTCTTCGCGGTTCGCAAAGTCTTCGGGGCGGATGCTCTTCGGGTCGCGGTAGCCGACATTGATCGCCTTGCATACCTCCTCGGCAATGCCGGTCGCGAAGGTCACGAGCACGCGGCATTTTTCCACGCCGCCCTCCATTTTCCCGATGCCCCGGACGTGCGTGCTGTGCGCGATGACGCCGCGCGGCGTGCTCGCAAAACGATCCATCTGCGAGGTGAACCAGTCGCGGCAGTGGTAGCCGATTTCCGCGATGTGGCGGCCGTGCGTGATCGAGAGTTCGTGGATGTGCGGCGCGTAGATGATGAGTTCGCCGCCGTCGGCGACGACGGGCTCAAGCTTGTACATGCATTTTCCGCCGACCCACATCTCGTCGTACATCTTCGGCGAGCAGGAGAGCACGGTGTGAAAGGGGCGCTCCTTGTAGGTGATGTGGACGCGCCGCGAGACGTCGCTCGCGGCATCCCACGCGCTCGCCGGATCGCCGTACGAGAGCGCCGCGAGTCCGCCGCCGCCGTGCGCGGGATCGCCGGGCGTGACGACCATGCAGAAGCAGCGCTTCGCCACCGGCACGAGCGACGCGGCGTGATCCACGACCTTGCGGACAGGCGTCCACTTGTTGCCGATGATCATCGGGTTCGTCACGAGCGCGCCGAGCCAGTGGAAATAATTCAGTACCGTCGGCCCGCTCACTCCGGGGAAGAGGTACTTGTTGCCGCCGCTGAAGCCGACGACCTCGTGCGGAAAAACCGGGCCGATGATGAGCAGGAGATCGTAGTCGAAAATGCGCGCATTGATCTCGACCGGCACTTCCTCGGCGAGCAGTCCGCCGGTCAGCTCGCGGCTTTCTTCCACGGTGATTTTACCGATATTGCGCAGCGCGGTTTCGTCGTCCCACGCGTGGTTGAAAAGTTGCACGCGCGCGTATTTCGCACGCCGCTGCTCGACGCTGATGCCGAGCCGCTCGCAGATCGCCTCGTCGCTCATCGGCTGATGCGTGCCGAGCGCGATCATCACATCGAGCGCCGCGGTCACGCCGCCGATCTGATCGAAGACTCCGGCGAACATCAGATCGAGAGGACAGGTGCGCGTGCTGTCGGGCACGATGAGCAGCACTTTTTTTCCGCGAAATTCGTCCGCCGGACATGCTTTCGCGATGAACTCGCGGGCTTGTTGCGGCGTGAGGTTCGTGCCTTCAGGTGCGATGTGCGAGAGCGCGGTCATGGATGAAAATTGGAGTGAGATCGTGGAGTTCGCCATGAGGGACTTTCACGAGGGCGAAATCAAGGCGCGCGAGGCGCACCGCCGGATCAGGAAAACTCAGCGCTTCTCGCGCACCGCGTCGGCGAGCGGCTTCACGAAGGCGGCGACCTTTTCCACGAGCTGCGGGTCACGTCCGAATTCCGCGATGCGCTTCACGATCGCGCTGCCGACCACGACGGCATCCGCCACGGCGGCGACGGCGCGCACCTGCTCCGGCGTGCCGATGCCGAAGCCGACAGCGATCGGGAGCGGCGTCGTTTTTTTGATCGCGGCCACACTTTCCGCGAGACCCGCGGCGACGTCGCTGCGCTCGCCGGTCACGCCTTCGCGCGAGACGTAGTAGATGAAGCCGCCGGCATCGCGCGTGAGCAGCGCGATGCGCTCCGCGGGCGTCGTCGGCGCGATGAGGCGGATGCGTTTCAGCGGACCGTGCATGCGGAGTTCGGGCGAGGCTTCATCTTCATCCGGCGGGAGATCGAGGAAGAGCACGCCATCCGCGCCCGCCGCCTCGGCGTCGGCGAGGAAGGCATCGAAGCCGTGGCGGTACACGGGATTCATGTACGTGTAGAAGACGATCGGGATCTGGCTCTCGGTGCGGATCGCGCGCACACATTCCAGCACGCCGTTCAGCGTCGCGCCGCTGGCGAGCGCACGCGCACTGGCGAGCTGATTCACCACGCCGTCGGCGAGCGGGTCGCTGAAAGGGATGCCGATCTCGACGATGTCCACGCCCGCGCGTTCGAGCGCCGGGACGAGTGCGCACGTCGCGGCGAGCGTAGGATCTCCGGCGCAGATGTAGGCGATGAAGGCCGCGCGCCCCTCGGAGCGCAGGCGGGCGAAGGTGGAATCAATGCGATTTTCGGACATGGAAATGGGCGCGCAGGATGGCGATGAGCAGCGCGATTGACAGGAATTTTCGATTCTCGATTGCGGGATTCTCGATTGAGATGCGCGGGCGGATCGAAAATCCCGCAATCGAGAATCCAAAAATCCAAATGCCCGCCGCGCCGACGCTGAAGATCCACGAAATCTACGAATCCATCCAGGGCGAGAGCACCTGGGCGGGCTGGCGGTGCGTCTTTGTGCGGCTCACGGCGTGCGACCTGCGCTGCACGTACTGCGACACGGAGTACGCCTTTTACGAGGGGAAAAAGCGCACGCTCGACGACATCCTCGCCGAGGTGATCGCCTTTGACTGCACGCTGATCGAGATCACGGGAGGCGAGCCGCTGCTGCAAAGGAACGTGCATCCGCTCATGACCGCGCTCTGCGATGCGGGCAAGACCGTGCTCATCGAAACGAGCGGCGCGCACGACATTTCGAAAATCGATCCGCGCGTGCATCGGATCATGGATCTGAAGACGCCCGGCAGCGGCGAGTGCGCGCGCAATCTGTGGAGCAACATCGCGCATCTCGAAAAACGCGATGAGGTGAAATTCGTGATCGGCTCGCGCGAGGACTACGAGTGGTCGCGCGATCGCGTGACCGAGCACGGGCTCGCGGAGCGCTGCGGGTGCGTGCTGTTCTCGCCGATCTTCAGCCGCATCGAGCCGCGGCAGATTGTGGACTGGATGCTCGCGGACAAAGTGCCCGCGCGGTTTCAGCTTCAGATGCACAAGTTCATCTGGGATCCGAAGCAGAAGGGCGTGTGAGTTTTCGATTCTCGATTGCCTGATTCTCGATTGAGATGCGCGCCGCAAATCGAAAACCCCGCAATCAAGAATCCAAAATCCAATGAAGGTCCGACTCACCAAAGATTTCCAATTTGAAGCCGCGCAGACGCTCCCGCACGCGCCCGAGGGGCACAAGTGCCGGAAGATGCATGGACACAGTTTCAAGCTGGAGATTTCCGTGGAGGGTGAGACCGACCCGGAGACCGGCTGGTTTTACGATCACGCGGAAATTTCCCGCGCAATGAAGCCACTCCTCGCGGCCCTCGATCACGGCTACCTGAACGAAATCCCCGGCTTGGAAAACCCCACGATCGAAATCATGTGCGCGTGGTTTTGGCAAAAGCTCGCGCCGCAGCTCCCCGGTCTCGCGGAGATCGTCGTGCATGAAACGCCGACGGCACGCTGCTCGTATCGCGGGGAGTGAGCGTGATTTTTCCAAACGCAGAGATGCAGAGACGCAGAGAAAAGCGATCCTAGTCCATCGTAACGGATGAATCGGCTACACATTGAAGATACAATACCGAGTGCCTTTGGTGCGATGCCCGTGGCCGAACTCAAAGTTACATTGCACTAGGAAATGCGGAGCCGTTGCGCCGTCCGACTCCGCACGAACAGTGCTTCTCTGCGCCTCTGCGTCTCTGCGTTTTCCGAAAAATGCCTCTGCCACGAAACGCTTGGCATCGGCGGCTTGCCCGCTACTTTCCCGCCCGATGAAACGCCTCGCCCTTTCCATCTCCATCGCCGCCGCTGCCCTCGGATTCGGCGCGTGTGAGCAACGCTCATCCGCCGATCTCCCCGCGCACTATTTGCACAAAGCCCGTCATGAGCCCGCGTCGGAACATGACGCCGCGCCCGCGCATGGCGAAAAAGAAAAGGCGCCCGCCGCGGAACACAAGGGCTAGCGCGCGGTTCGCGCTGACTCACAAAATGCAATGAAGCCGGAACCACCGCCGGGCTTCTGGCGCGCCCGTTGGAAAAGTTTTGTCTGCGCGGGACGCGGCGTGATCCTGCTCCTGCGCACACAGGTGAATGCGCGCATCCACCTGTTCGCGACCGTCGCCGTCATCGCCGCGGGATTCGCATTTCACATCGCGCGCGGCGAGTGGTTGCTGCTCGTGATCGCAACAGGCATCGTCTGGATCGCCGAGGCGGCGAATACCGCGATCGAATTTCTTGCAGATCGGATCACGCGCGAGCACGACGAGCAAATTCGCAAGGCGAAGGACATCGGCGCCGGTGCGGTGTTGCTCGCAGCCATCGCTGCCGCTGTCATCGGCATTCTCGTCCTCGGTCCGCACGCGTGGGCGATGCTGCGCGTGCTCGCCGATTGAGCGGTCCGTTACCAGACGCGCTCCGAATGACCGATGGCGGGAGAGGCAGAATGGCGTGCATCGGGTAGGGTGGGCGTCCCGCCTGCCGTGCTGCGCATCCTGCGCAGCACCCGGCGGACGCCCGCTTGCGTTCAGTTCGCCAACGGTGTGCGGATGTATTCTGCGGGACGCGGAATACGGCGGGCGGGACCGCCAACCCTACCCAATGCACGCCGCTCGCCTTCGGATCACGAGTTCCAACCTGCGAGGACTGACAGGATGCCGGTCTGTCCGATCGCATTCCGCTACTTCACCACCTGCTCGCCGTTGCCTTCGAGAAAGTACGTCGCGCCGTGAAAGGTCACCGTGCGGAGGTATTGCGACCAGCGGGCGGTGCCGAGATCGCGCGTGGCTTCGAGGCGTTTTTCGGCCGGAGTTTCCGCGTCCGGCTTGCGCTCGCGGATGGCCTCGAAGAGCACGCGGCCATCGAGCGGCGCGGGCGGGCGGATGCCCATGAGCCACAGGACGGTGGGCGCGACATCGATGTTGCCGGAGGGCAGTTCGTCTCGCGCGCCGACGAGCAGATCCGGTCCGGCGGCGATGAGCGTGTTCGTCTGATCAAAGGGGCTGAGCGAGCCGTGCATGCCGGCGCCGGTTTTTTTCGAGCCGTCGTGGATGAGTGTGCCCGGCACGCCGAACGCATTTTTCTCCGCACTCCACCGCGGCGCGACGACGACATCCGGCGCATCCGGCGAATCCACTCCCACGGCGCTGAGCGGGAAAGTTCCCTCCATCGTTTCGCGCGTGAAAATGACGCCGCTCGAGGGCGCACCTTGCAGCACGCGCACGAGCTTCGCGGTGGTCTCCGCGTCGTGACCGGTCACGTAGAGCAGCGCGGTCGCACCGGTCGTCACGATGAGGATGTCGCCCTTTTCCGGCGGTGCGGTGAAAGTGCGGCGCGCGCTCAGTCCGGCATCGGTGAGGAGCTTCGCGAGATCCGAGCCCGCGGAGACGGTGGAAAAACCGTGGTCGGACACGACGAAAATGTCCGTGCTTTCAAGCACGCCTTTCTCCTTCAGCGTCGCGAGCAGGATGCCGAGCATGTCGTCCACGCTGTGCAGCGCGGCGATCGCGGCGGGCGCGCCGGGCGAATACGCGTGCTGCGAATAATCCGGATCGCTCATCCACAGCACGGAATATTTCGGCACGTCCGATTTCCACAGTTCCGCAGTGAGCGTCTCCGTCGTCCAGCGATCCGGCGCGGTGTTCGGAAAATTTACGGCGGATGGAAATTTGCCGCGCGCGGCGCGCAGGCCCACGATGGCAGCGGCAGGTGCGCTTTTGCCCGCGAAGACATCCACGGAAGCCCGCGCGGCGGCCGAGGTGCGGACTTCCGCGCGGTCCTGCAAAAGCGCGACGGGCTTCGTGCCGGCGACCGCGGTGCGGAAGCCCGCCTGCTGCACGATCTCGGCGACGGTCGGCCCGGCGATGTGCCGGCCGTGCGTGAGTTCGTCGCCTTTGCGCACGACATCGAGTTCCTCCGTGCTCACGCCTTTGCGCGGATCGATCGCGGGGCGGAATTCCCTGTTCCCGATGATGCCGCTGTGCGCCGGCTGCAGTCCGCTCGCGAGGGCGGTGCCGTTCACTTCGGTCGTCGAGGGGAAGGCGGGATGGTGGTTCGCAAAAAACACGCCGCGCTGCGCGAGCGCCCAGAGGTTCGGCGTGTTTTCCGCGCTCACGAGATCGGGCCTCATGCCGTCCCAGACCATCACGACGACATGCCCGGCCCTGCCGCGATCTTCGGAAAGTGCGTAAAGCTGCGGCGGCGCTGGAGGCGCGATTTTTCTCTCGCACGCGGTGGTGAGGAGGAGGGCGGTGCAGGAGAAAATGAGGATGCGAAATTTCATGGCGGGGCAGGGGCGCGGAGTGGAGAGGGAATCCGCGGTCGCGTCAAAACCTAGGTGCCCGGGCGACCCGCTGCGCACCTCAGGCGGACTCCTGCCCCGTCCGCCCGCGCGGCGCATCGCCATCGCCCGCGGGTGCACTGAAGATCGCGCGCAGGTAAGCGATTTCGCTCGCGACTTCCTCCGGATTTTCCACGGTCTGCTGCACCTCTTCCTCGAGCATGCGGCGGTAGTCCCGCAGGTGGCGGGTGAGGGCGACGCGCAGCGCGCCTTCGCTGATGACGAGGCTCGCGGCGATCGCCGCGGCATCGTGCCCGCGCAGGCTGCCGCCGCCGACGAGCACGGGGCGGAGCGCGACGAAAAGCGCGGCCTTCCCCTGCTCTTTGCACTTGATCTGGAGGCGGTTCATCACGCGCTCCATGAGCGCCTGCCCCCACTTGCGATCAAAAATCCTCTCGGGCGTGTCACTTTCCACAAACCGCTCGCGCGCGTACCGCGTCTCCTCGCAGGCGTGCGGGTCGTCGGGGAAGTCCTTCACGATCGCGGTCCGCCGCGCCTCGTCGCGGCGCCAGTTCGACAGGAATCGGCCGAGCGCCGTGCCGAGGTATCCCCGCAGCCGCCCGCGCGTTTCCTCCGCGGCTTGGAGCGCGTGCGCGTTCAGCAGCTTCACGAGAAACTCGTGCAAGGCGTCCTCCGCATCGCAATGCGCGAGGCCGCGGCGGCGGATGTAGGCGTAGAGCGTGTAGCGGTATTGCGTGACGAGATCCTCCAGCGCGCGGCGTGCGACCGCGGAATCGCCGCTCCGCAGGCGCGCGACGAGGGTCCAGTGGGTGGTGGGAAAATCTCCCTTTTGCACCGTGCTCATCGGCTCGATTTTCCGCCCGAATTTGCTCCCGCAGCGATCACGCCCGCTGACATGAAGGAGGCCGGGCGCCGTCCAATTTCCCGACTGCGAAACCGTCCGAAACCGGCTCTGGCGCACGGCTCAGGTGGACAGACCGAACGGACTTTTTCATGGGTCTGGAATCCATTCGCGGGGCTTGGTAATCGGTCGTCCTTTTCCTCAGTTCGACAACGCGAGCGCAAGACAAATGAAAGCTGAACGATCTATCGGGGACAGCGCGGACTTTCGCATCGCGACACGACGGAAGCGAGTGCGATTTCGCGCAGAACGCTCGGTCCCCGCGCTCTTCCGGCGGGTCCATCGGGAGGCGGGATCGAAGCGTGTGCGGAGCGCCCGCTCCACCGCGGTTTCGTGACACCCGCATTGCCGCGGCGGACGCCGCCGTGTATGCGGGGATCGATGAATCTTCCCGCTTCGTTCGCCGTCAGCATTTTTCTCCGCTTTGCGTGCCTTTTTGCAATCGCCATCGCCGACCCGGCGGGCGCATCGGCGGCGGAGGCGCGGCCAAACATCCTGTGGATCTCGAGCGAAGATCACGGCCCGCACATGGGCTGCTACGGCGATACATTTGCCACGACGCCGAATGTGGATGCACTCGCGAAACGCGGGGTGATCTACGCGCACTGCTGGTCGAACGCACCCGTCTGCGCGCCCGCTCGGACGACGATCATCACGGGCATGTATCCCACGAGCCTCGGCGCGGAACACATGCGCAGCATGGTCCCCTTCCCCGCGGGGAAAAAGATGTTCCCGCAGTTCCTCCGCGAGGCGGGCTACTACTGCTCGAACAACGCGAAGGAGGACTACAACATCGAGAAGCCGGGGCAGGTGTGGGATGATTCCTCGAAGACCGCGCACTGGCGCAATCGCAAAACTGGCCCGCAAGGACAAGAATCACAGCCGTTCTTTGCGGTGTTCAATTCGCTCAAGAGCCACGAGAGCCAGATCCGCGCACGGCCGCACACGCTGATCCACGATCCTGCGAAAGTGCATGTGCCCGCCTACCATCCCGACACGCCGGAGGTGCGGCACGACTGGGCGCAATACTACGACATCGTGACCGAGGCGGACGCGGATGCGGGCGTGCGGCTCGCGGAGTTGGAAAAGGACGGGCTCACCGAGGACACGATCGTCTTTTACTGGGCCGACCACGGCTCCGGCATGCCGCGCAGCAAACGCTGGCCCTACAACTCCGGCCTGCAAGTCCCGCTCGTGGTCTTCATCCCGGAGAAGTTCAAGGAGCTGCGTCCGCCGGAATACAAGGCGGGCGGAAAGTCCGAGCGGCTCGTGAGCTTCGTGGACTTCGCGCCGACGATGCTCAGCCTCATCGGCATGAAGCCGCCGGAGTGGATGCAGGGCCACGCGTTCCTCGGGAAATTCACCACCGAGCGGCAGCCCTTCCTGCACGGCTTCCGCGGGCGCATGGACGAGCGCCTCGACCTCGTGCGCAGCGTGACCGACGGCCGCTACGTCT
>JBBSEI010000014.1:0-65100 GCA_038239865.1 Chthoniobacterales bacterium | reverse complement strand
CCAAAAGCGTGGCCGCCTCGCGCAGCTTCTTGATGATCTCTTCGGGTGTGTGTCGTTTGCGTTTCATGTTGAGAGTCCGGCGGCGCTCGCGCGCCGCCATCTCTCATAGCGCCTGGACCAACTTTCGGGGAGCAGGCCAGGCTCCCCTCGCGAAAAAACTCTGTGAGCATGGGCTGAAACTGAGGGGGCAGCGGAGCGCGCGGGATGGTAGCTGCAGGAGCTTTTCGATTCGATCTGAATCCCATCCAAGCGAAGCCTGCGCACACTACAAGCACGACAACGGCAGCGGTGATTAGATTGGAACGACGGGATGAGTCACGGAACCACGGAGCCATATTTGAAAGCCTGTCACCCCCGAACCGATTGTCAAAACAGAACGTTTTTCGAGAGATTATGCTCAGCGACAACGAGCTTCACGGTGCTTTTGCGCCGTAGAGCAACGCCCTGCCTCACCCCCTCTCCACCGGCTGCGTCCACGCCTGCTCCATTGCATCCGGCGAGAGGCCGGGGAAAGGCGCGCGAAGGGCGATACGGCCAGTCTGCCCGGCCGCGCGATTCAGTTATTGCCTCCGGATTCCTGCACGACGGGCGTCGGTGGCGTCTCAACCAAAACAAAACCAACAGCACACACATCTATGAAACTCATCACCAGCATCCTCGCGCTCGGTCTCGCCACAGCCGCCTTCGGCGAAGACGTTAAAATCGAGGGCGATGCCAAATGCGGCAAGTGCGCCCTCGGCAAGAGCGAAAAATGCCACACCGTCATCGTCACGAAGGACGCGGACGGCAAGGAACTCGTCTATTGGCTCGCCGATTCCGACAAGGATCAGGACAAGGCCATCCACACGGAAGTCTGCAAGGAAACCAAGGCCATCACCGCATGGGGCGAAGCCGGGGCGAAAACCGACGGCACCAAGACGCTCAAGGTCAGCAAATACGAGTTCAAGAAGTAGAGGCTCGCATCGGTCGCAGTCTTGCGCCCATTGCGGCGCATTCAAGGGCGGGGCAGCAATGCTCCGTCCTTTTGCTGTGCAAAAATGACGTGCGCTAAATCGCCGCGGCGACGGCGGTGCCCATGGCTTCGGTCCCGAGCTTGGTGGTGCCTTCGCTCCAGATGTCGCCGGTGCGCAGGCCTGATTCGATGACCTTTTGCACGGCGGCCTCGATGGCTTCCGCAGCGGCGGGCTGGCCGAGCGCGTAGCGGAGCATCATGGCGACGCTCAGGATTTGCGCGAGCGGGTTGGCGATGCCTTTGCCGGCGATGTCGGGTGCGGAGCCGCCGCCGGGCTCGAAGAGGCCGAAGTGGAGTGCGGGCTGCGGATGCGGTTGCGCCTCCGTGCCATCGAACGCGTTCTCACTTTGCGCTCCGACTTTCGCAGCGCCGAGGCTGGCGCTGGGCAACATGCCGATGCTGCCGGCGATGGCGCCCATTTCGTCACTGAGGATGTCGCCGAAGAGATTCTCCGCGAGCATCACGTCGAAGTCCTTCGGGGCCTTGATGAGCTGCATCGCGGCGTTGTCCACGTAGAGGTGGTTCAGCGCGATGTCGGGATACTGCTTCGCGATATCGATCACGGTATTGCGCCAGAGCACGGAATTTTCGAGGACGTTCGCCTTGTCAATCGAGGTGACCTTTTTCCGCCGCCCCTGCGCGGCGCGGAAGGCGACGTGGGCGATGCGCTCGATCTCGCTGCGTTTGTAAACCATCGTGTCCACCGCGATAGGTTCGCCATTTTCTTCGCGCGTGAATTTCGGCTGGCCGAAGTAGAGGCCGCCGGTGAGTTCGCGGATGCAGAGCATGTTGAAGCCGCCCGCGACGAGGTCGGGCCGCACAGGCGAGGCGTGCGTGAGCTGCGGGTAACAGATGCCGGGGCGGAGATTGGCGAAGAGGCCGAAGTGCTTGCGCAGCGGGAGCAGCGCACCGCGCTCGGGCTGCTCGTTCGGCGGGAGCGTTTCCCACTTCGGGCCGCCGACGCTGCCGAAGAGGATCGCATCGCTGTCGCGACAGATCTGCACGGTCGCATCGGGCAGGGCGCGGCCGTCCACATCAATCGCGATGCCGCCGACGCGTGCCTCGGTGCAGGAAAAGGTGAGGCTGAATTTTTTCTCGATGACGGCCATGACGCGGCGCGCCTCGATCATCACTTCGGGACCAATTCCGTCTCCGGCGAGGACGGCGATTTTGTAGTTCGGCATAGGGCGGGCGAAAGTAGGAGGCGCGCTCGTTTTGCCAAGACGGATCGCGGGCCGCGCGACGAAAAAAAGGACGCCGGCCATGCGCGGCCGGCGTCCCCCAACGAACTGCAACCATGGAAAATGTTCTACTCGAGAGCGGCGGCGCTCACTTTGTATTTGCTCGGGCGCGTCTTGGAATTGGCGGGCGCGGGATACTGCGCGGCGAGCGGCACGTCCGTGGTTTTCTTCAGCCGGATCGCGCCTTTCGCGTTGTTCCTCCAGCCGTTCGGGTCGGCGAATTCATTGCCCGTGTTCTTGAGTCCGCTGATCTGCGATTCGAGCCCGGTGCCATAGCCTTGGCGGATGATGTTCGGCGTCACGAAGACGAGCAGGTTGCGCTTCGTCCGGGTGTTGGACTTTTCCTGGAAGAGTTTTCCGAAAAGCGGGATGTCGCCCATGATTGGCACCTTGTTGCTGCTCTTCGTCATTTCGTCCTGCAGCAGGCCACCGATCGCGAGCGTGTCGCCGCTCTTGATCAGCACGTTCGAGTCGAACGTGCGCTTGTCGATAATCGGGCTCGCGACCGTTGCTCCGCTGAAAGTGAACGTGGCGTCGCCGACCTTGTTGCTGATCTCCGGCTGCACCATCATGGACACGAACTGATCCTTGTTGATCGAAGGCGTGACCGTGAGCGTGTTGCCAAATTCCTTGTCCTGGAATCCGCCGAAGACGGCCTGCGCGGTCTGCTCGTTAAAGTTGAGCTGCGGCACGGGCTGGTTGCGCGTGATTTTGATCGTGGCCTTCTGGTTGTTCGCCGCGACGATGCGCGGGTTCGCGAGGAATTCCGCGTCGCTGTCTTCATTCAGCATCCGCATCGTGAGCGACATTTGCGGCACGCTCAAAATCGAAAACTGCCCGGCGATGGTATTGCCAAAACTGCCCGCGGCGCCACTCTTCACGAAGTCCGCAAGTCCGACGCTTCCGCTCTTGGAATCCACTTTGATCCCGGTCAGCGGATCCCCGTCCTTCACCGCCGTCGAACCACCGTACTTCACCGTCATCGGCGTCGAGGAACTGCCGACGACGCCGCCCCAATTGATGCCGTAGCTCTGCTTCGGATTCGCGGTCACCTCCACGAGGCGCGCCTCGATCATCACCTGCTTGGTCGGCGAATCCACGCCCTCGAGAAACTTCATCACTTTTTCCACATTCGATTTTCCCTCGCGGAAAAAAATCGTGTTCGTGCGGACGTCCACTTGCGGCGCAACGGCGCTGCTGAGTTGCGACAGGAGCAGCGGTGAAATGTCGGCCGCCTTCGCGTAGGCAAAAGTGTACTGGCGCGATTCGGTCGGCTCCTTCTGCTTTTCCGCCTGCGTCTTCACGTAGAGCACGCCTTCCAATTCATCAATGATGAGGCCGTTCGCCTGGCAGATGATGCGCATCACTTCGGCGGGCGTTTTGTTTTCCACGCGGAGCGTGATCGGGCCCGTCACCGCGGGGCTCACGACGACGTTCATTTTCGCCTGCCGCGCCAGCGTGCGGAGCACGAGCGAAACATCATCGCCCTGAAATTCGCTCACGTGCGAATTGGAAAGATCGAGCGTGCCGGGAAGCGTGCCGGGCGCGGCGGGCACGGCCGCGGGATCGCCGGGCGCGGGGAGCACGCCGGGGCTCTGGATCGGAGGTTCGATCGGGGCGGGCGCGAGCGATCCGGGACCGGGACGCACCATCGGCGCGATCGGCGCGACATTCGGCGCGGGCAAAGCGGTGGGCGGTTCGAGCGGCGCGACCGTGGCCGGTGCGGCGGGCGGTGCGACGGGTGCCGTGTTTTGCGCCACCGAGGCGCTCACGGAGAGGATGAGCGCGCTGAGCGTGCGGTGGAGTCGTGTGAGTGCGAGGGCTGAGATTTTCATAAATCGTAACTCCCCGAAAAGCAGAACGCGGGCCAATCTCCTGGCCGCGGCCCTCCGCCCTCTCAAAATAACGGAAAGTTGTCAGGCCCGCTGCGCTGCGATCACGAAAGCGCGCATCTTCGCAGCGTCCTTCCGGCCCGGCTCAAATTCCACCCCGCTCGAAACGTCCACCACCGCCGGCCACACCGTGCGCACGGCCTCGCTCACGTTCGCCGGCGTGAGCCCGCCGGCGAGCCACAGCGTGAGCGACGGCTGCGCGCGTTTGAACTCGCACGCCAGCGCGAGATCCACGCGCGCGCCGGTGCCGCCAAATTCGCCCGGCACGTGCGCATCGAGCAGGAGGTGCGGCGTGGAAAAATCCCGCGCGTGCGCGAATGCGCCGCGGTCGCGCGCCCGCAGCGCCTTGATGATCGGCTTTCCGAGCGTCGCGGCCCAGCGGCAGAAATCCGCGTCTTCGTCGCCGTGAAATTGCAGCGCATCGACAAACGGAAACGCCGCGACGCGCTCGATCTCTGCCGCCGTCGCATTCACCAGCAGCGCGACCCGCCGGACCGGCAGCGCCGCGATCCAGTCCGCATTTTTTTCGAGGTCCACAAAACGCTTCGTGCCCTGCCACGTGTTGAAGCCGAGCAGATCCGCGCCGGCCTCCACGGCGGCGAGCGCGTCGTCGCGATTGGTGATGCCGCAGATTTTCACCGCGATCCGATCGGCTGGGAGTTCGAGTTTCACGCGGCGAGCATACGGCGTTGCGCAGTGCGCGGCAAAACTTCCCTCGCCTCACGTTTCCGTGCGTCGCCGCGCTTGCCGCGCCTGCGCGGAGTTCATAGCGTCCCGCCCCGTGCGCCACCGTCTCGTCCTGTTTCTCACTTTGCTCTGCATCATCGTCTTCCGGCTGCCCGCGCAGCAGCCGGGATCGGATGAGGAAAAGCGCCGCGCCTTTCTTCGCGCCCGCGAGGAAATGACGACGATCCCATACACGCCTCCGCCGCCGACCACGCCGGGGCCGAAGCCCAAGCCGCACACGACTCCCATCGGAGAAAAGTCGCCCGTGCGCGCGACGCCCGCGCCCGTCGTGCGGCCGACGCCGGAGCCCACGCCGCGCGCCACGCCGAGACCAGTGCCGACGGCTCCGCCCGCCTCGACGCAGCCCAACATCGTCGTGCGCGAGAGCGCCATCGCGGTGCCGGACGAGGAGCACGAGCCGCCGCAAAAACACGAGAGCATGTGGGCGCGACTTTTCGGCGGAGGCGGAGGCGGCGGAAATTACCACTACCTCACGCCCGCCGTCCGCAACGCGATCGACCGCGCCCCGATCTCGCGCGGACGCTGGCGCTACATCGTCGTCCACAACAGCGGCACGCGGCAGGGAAATGCGGCCGCCTTTGAGCACTACCACCGCACCGTGCGGAAAATGCCGAACGGCCTCGCGTATCACTTTGTGATCGGCAACGGCACCTCCACGAAGGAAGGCGCGATCGAGATCGGCAACCGCTGGCATCGGCAGATTCAGGGCGGGCACGTCCACAGCGACTACTTGAACAACATCGCGATCGGCATTTGTCTCGTCGGCGATTTCAACGTGAGCACGCCGCGCCAGGCGCAGCTCGATGCGACGGCGGAACTCATCGACTACCTTCGCCGCAAGGTCGGCAAAATCCAGGGTCAGCCCGCCGTCGTCCGCGCGCATCGCGAAATCAATCCGCCGCAGTGGCCGACCGACTGCCCCGGCAACGATTTCCCGTACGCGTGGCTGCATCGGAAATACTAGCCGCGCGCTGATCCGCCGATGCAACTCGCGCTCACCGGTGCCACCGGATTTGTCGGCCGGCACGTCATCCGCCTCGCGGTGCGCCGCGGCTACGAGGTCGTCGCCTTCACGCGCGATCCCTCGCACGCCGTCCACGATTGCATCGAGACGCGCCCTTTCCCGACCGACGCGCCGCCGGATCTTTCCGGCTGCCGCGCGGTGATCCATCTCGCCGGAGAAAATGTCGCGGGCCTCTGGACTCGCGGAAAAGTGCAGCGCATCCGCGACAGCCGCGTCCTCGGCACGCGGCGGATCACCGAGGCGATTCGCGCCGCGTCGCAGCCGCCGGAGGTCTTCGTGTCCGCGAGCGCGATCGGATTTTACGGCGACTGCGGCGAGGAGGAAATCACGGAGGATCATCCATCGGGCGAAGGCTTCCTCGCCGACACGTGCCGCGCATGGGAAGCCGAGGCGCGCGCCGCGGAGCCGATCTGCCGCACCGTCCGCGCGCGCTTCGGACTCGTGCTCGGAAGACGCGGCGGCGCCCTGCGTCCCCTGCTCCCGCTTTTTCGCCTCGGACTCGGCGGACGACTCGGCAGCGGAAGCCAGTGGATGTCGTGGATTCATGCCGAGGATCTCGCGAGCCTGCTCTTTTTCGCGGTGGAAAATCTCGCGGTGCGCGGCGCGCTGAACGCCACCGCACCGTGGCCCGTGCGCAATGCGGAATTCACCGCCACGCTCGCGCGCAGTCTGCACCGCCCCGCATTTTTCGCGGTGCCCGCCTTCGCGCTCCGGCTGCTGCTCCGCGGATTTTCCCGCGAATTGCTCGACAGCAAACGCGTGCTCCCCGCCGTCGCGACCGCGCAGGATTTTGGCTTTCGCTTCCCGCAACTCGCGCCGGCGCTCGCCGACATCGTCGCGTGAAGCAGTGCGCCGGAGAATTTGAAACGCAGAGGCGCAGAGACGCAGAGAGAAGAAACAAACGCATGAGATATTGCGCACCCTGCTTTTCTCCGCATCTCTGCGCCTCTGCGTTTAATCGCCCGCCTTCCCTCGCCGCACAGTTCAAGGCTCCCCGAGAAAATGCTTTGTTCCAGCCGATCGTTCCGCAGATTCTCCGCGCATGGCCGTCCCCCAAACTACGATCGCGATTGTCTTCGACTACGATCAGACCCTTTCGCCGAACTACATGCAGGATGAGGTGCTCTTCCCGTCCTTCGGGATCGATCCGGCGAAATTTTGGCAGCGCTGCCACGCGCTCGTCCGCGACGAAGGCTACGACAACGAACTCGCGTACCTGAAGGCGCTGCTCGACTACCTCGGCATGGATCGGCCGACGAACCAGCACCTCCGCGACCTCGGCGCAGGCCTGAAATTTTACCCCGGCCTTCCCGAGATGTTCGAACAGTTCAAGACGGCACTCCTGCGGCCCGAGCACACGACTTTCGGGATCAAGGTCGAGCACTACATCATCAGCAGCGGCATCAAATCCCTGCTCGAAGGCTCGCGTCTCGCGCCGCATGTGCGCGCGATTTTTGCGTGCGAATTTGCCGAGGACAGCGCGGGCCGCATCTCGTTTCCCAAGCGCGTGATCAGCCACACGCAGAAGACGCAATTTCTCTTCCGCATCAACAAGGGCATGCTCGACCACTCGCAGGATGTGAACGACCACATGCCGCCCGACCTGCGGCCGATTCCGTTCGACCACATGATCTACATCGGCGACGGCCCGACGGATGTGCCGTGCTTCACCGTGGTGCGCCAGCACGGCGGCCACGCGATCGCGGTGTACAATCCCGACGACGCTTCGCGCACGAGCTTTCGCAAATGCTATCAGCTCGTCGGCGCCGCCGACCGCGTGCGGCACATCGCCGCCGCGGACTACCGCCCCGGCAGCCACCTTCGCCTGCTGATCGAGCAGATGGTCAGCGAAACGGCGGATCGCATCCTCTCCCGCCGCCAGCGCGACGTGGAGGAAAATACCGTGCGCGCGCCGAAGCACTGACTGCACGGACTCCGCGCAGCGCGAGCGGGCATTTTCATCCCGCTTGCCATCCCCGGCGGCGACGGCTACATCACGCGAACCAACGCCCGCCATTCCATGCAACTCCCCTCCACTTCTTCCCGGTCGTCCCTCTCGCGCCGCATCGCGATTCTCCTCATCGCGACCGTGCTCTCGCTCGGTGCGGCGCTGCAGAATGCCTCCGCAGGCGATGCGCTCACGACGAGTTCCGACTCTTCGACGACCAGCACGAAATCGAGTCTGCTGAAGTCGCTCTTCAGTTCGAGCAGCAGCAGTTCCAGCACGAGTTCGAGTTCGTCCAGCCAGGTCAGCCGGAGCATTCTCGGCCTGCCGATCGGCATTTTAAAAAGTGCAGTCTCCGGCGTTTCCAAAGCGGCGGGCACCGTGGTCTCGAAGCATATCAAGACGTACTGATCCGTTGAAAAAAAGAGTCCGCCGGCGCGCGGACTTTCGTTTTTTTCCCGCCAGCAGTTGAAGTCGCGGACTTCTGTGCTCATGTCCGCGACTCATGAAAAAATTCCTCGCCCTTTTCGCCGCCCTCATTGTTTCCACCTCCGCCCAAGCCGGGGATGTGAAGGTGGAGTCCGCCATCGCAGTGGATGGCAACACGAAGCCTGCGACCACTTTCACCTCGGACGTCCCGAAGCTCTACGCATTCTTCCGGACGAAGGGCACTGAGAAAGACGATAAACTCCGCGGCGTGTGGATCGCCGAAGACGTCGGCGACGCCGCTCCCGCCAACACGAAAATCGACGAAGCCACCGTCACCGGCGAAGAGGACAATTTTCACGGCGCATTCTCGCTCTCGAAGCCCGACCATGGCTGGCCGGTCGGGAAATATCGCGTGGAAATCTACGACGGCGACGACCTCGAGACGACGGTGAAATTCATCATCACCGCGGCGAAGTAGCCGTCGCGCCGTCCTCCTTCCCGCGAGGGCGTGCGACTTTTCGCAGTGCGGAGTTTCGGGTGCAAAGGCAATTTTTCCGGCTGACTCGCCTGCGCGTCCCCTGCTTTGCTCGGGCCATGCGCATACGACTCCTCCCCGCCCTCACCGCCGCGATTTTGCTCAGCGTCTTCGCGTACGCGGCGAAGATCGAACTCGTCGCGGGCGGCGGCACGCGCGAGTCCGGCGCACCGGCGAAGGAATGCGTGCTGCGCGAGCCGTTCGGCGCGGAATTTCTGCCGGATGGCACGCTCGCGATCATCGAGATGGTCTCCGGCAACCGCCTGCTGCGCGTGGACAAGGCGGGCGTGATGAAAGTGATCGGCGGCACGGGCGTGAAAGGATTTTCCGGCGACGGGGGCGACGTGCGGAAGGCGCAGTTCAACGGCGTCCACAATCTCGCGGTGACTCCCGCGGGCGACATTTTTCTGTCGGATGCGTGGAATTTCCGGGTGCGGAAAATCAACGCGACGAACGGCGTCATCAAGACATTCGCGGGCACGGGGAAAAAGGGATTCAGCGGCGATGGCGGACCGGCGGACAAGGCGGAGTTTGGCACCGTGATCCAAGTCGCGCTCGACCCCGCGGGGAAGCATCTCTACGTCGCCGACATCGACAACAAACGCATCCGCCGCATCGCGCTCGGCACCGGGATCGTCGAGACCGTCGCGGGCAACGGCAAGGGCGGCAAACCCAAGGACGGGGCCGCGGCAAAAGACGCGCCGCTCAGCGATCCGCGCGCCGTGGTGGCCGCGGCGGATGGATCATTTTACATCCTCGAGCGCGGCGGAAATGCGCTGCGCTTTGTGGATGCGGCGGGAAAAATCAAGACCGTCGCAGGCAGCGGAAAAGGAGGACTCGCCGGCGACGACGGTCCCGCGCTCGAAGCCACGATGAGCGGACCGAAACACCTCTGCCTCGATCGCGACGGCAGCGTGATCATCGCGGATGCGGAGAACCAAGTCGTGCGCCGCTACGATCCGAAGACCGGCAAGATCACCCGCGTCGCCGGCACCGGGAAAAAAGGAACCGCCGGCCTCGGCGGCGATCCGCTCGCGTGCGAACTCGCGCGCCCGCACGGCATGACGATCGCGCCGAATGGAGAACTCTACATCACCGACAGCTACAATAATCGCGTGCTCCGAATCGTGCCGTGAGAACGGATCGGGAATGAACGCACATCGGTTTCGAAGTGTGGTTCTCCAAAGCGGAGTTCCAGCGCCGCAGAAAAAAATCGGCGCAGATGTGAGCGGATTTTTATTTACCTCCGCGTTTCATCCCGATTTCTCTCGTCTCCCCTTGCTGCGCCACGAATCGGGGCGGGCCGACGGACTGGAACTTCGCAAATCGCTTGCGCGCACTCGCCGCACCGTCCAGCTTCCGCGCCCTCATGCAAGACATCCGCATCATTCTCAATACCACCAAGGGCAACATCGAGGCGACACTCTTCGCCAGCAAAGTGCCCATGACCGCCGCGAATTTCCTCAACCTCGCCAAGCGCGGCTACTACGACGGCATCAAGTTTCATCGCGTGATCAAGGACTTCATGGTCCAGGGCGGCGATCCGACGGGCACTGGCTCGGGCGGACCCGGCTACAAGTTTGCGGACGAGATCGACAAATCGCTCAAGCACACGAAGCCCGGCATTTTCTCCATGGCCAATGCGGGCCCCGGCACGAATGGCAGCCAGTTTTTCATCACGCACGTCCCGTGCGCATGGCTCGATGGCAAGCACGCGGTCTTCGGCGAAGTGACGAAGGGCCAGGATATCGTGGACAAAATCGCGCAGGGTGATGCGATCACGAGCATCGAAATGCTCGACACCACCGATGAGCTTTTCGCCGCGCAAAAGGCGAACCTCGACACGTGGAATAGGGCGCTCAAGTAAGCGCGCGGATCATTCGGTGCGCCGCGCGCGCGTACGGCAAATGTCGGCCCGGCGATGAATCGCGTGAGGCGTGACGGATGTCGTGCCGCCGAGTGAGCGGGCGGCTGCTCGCGGGTTGGGCGTGCGGGGAAACTTTTGACTCGCAGCATTCGTGCATTTCTCCCATTCACGCCGCGCTGCGGCGGGCCCGCCGGCTCTGAGGCCGCGCGTTCGCCGTCCTGCTCATGCTGTTCAGTTCGCACATTTTTCTCTTCGTCTTTCTGCCGCTGACGCTCGGCGGATTTTGCCTGCTCGCGCATTTCTTCGGACCGAAGCCCGCGAAACTCTCGCTCACGCTCGCGTCGCTCGCCTTCTACGGCTGGTGGGATGCGACGCCGCTCGGCCGATTTTTTCAGGATCACTTTCCGAACGTCCCGATCCCGACGTGGCTCGCGTGGATTCCGGTGTCGTTTTACACGCTGCTGATCGTCGCCTCGATGCTCGCGAATTTCACCCTCGGCCGGCGCATCGGCACGGAGGTGAAGGCGGGGCGATCGCGGGCGGCGCATGCGTGGGTCGTCTTCGGCGTCACCGCGAATCTGCTCCTGCTCGGCTATTTCAAATACGCGAATTTTTTCGTGAACAATGTGAACGCCGTCTTCGGCACGCATTGGAATGTCGGGCAGATCCTCCTGCCGCTCGGCATCTCGTTTTTCACCTTCACGCAAATCGCGTATCTCGTGGATGTCCGCCGCGGCGTGGTCTGCGAGTACGACCTCGGCGATTTCCTGCTCTTCATCACGTTCTTCCCGCACCTCATCGCCGGACCGATCATCCACCACCGGGAGATGATGCCGCAATTCCGCGAGCCGAAGACGTATCGTTTCGACTGGAACAATCTCGCCGTCGGTCTGGCGATTTTTTCCGTCGGGCTTTTCAAAAAGTCCGTCTTCGCCGATCGGCTGAGCGTCGCCGCCGGAAAAATCTTCGAGTCCAACGCGATCGCGGCCCCGCTCTACGCGCACGATGCGTGGGCCGGCGCACTCGCGTACACGTTCCAGCTTTACTTCGATTTCTCGGGCTACTCGGACATGGCGATCGGCCTCGCACGGATGTTTGGCATCGTGCTGCCGCTGAATTTTTTCTCCCCGTACCGAGCGGCGAACATCACCGAATTCTGGCACCGCTGGCACATGACGCTCTCGCGCTTTCTGCGCGACTACCTCTACATCCCGCTCGGCGGAAACCGCCATGGAGAGCCGCGCCGCTACTTGAATCTCGTGCTCACGATGCTCATCGGCGGCTTCTGGCACGGCGCGGCGTGGACCTTCGCGCTGTGGGGACTTTTCCACGGCCTCTGCCTCGCGGCGAATCACCTCTGGCATGGCTTTTGGAAAATGCGCGCGCGTCCCGCACTCGCGCCGCGGTGGATCACGGGCGGCATCGCGCGGCTGTTCACCTTCGTGCTCATCGTCGCCGGCTGGGTGCTTTTCCGCGCGCCGGATCTCCACGCTGCGCGGCATGTGCTGGAGGCGATGTTCGGATTGGGCATCGCGCCCGGTCCCGGCGCGCAGTCGCTGCTGAAAGGAGGCCTCTGGCCGTGGCTCGGCGGCCTGCTCGCCTTTGTCTGGTTGCTGCCGAATACGGCGGAAATTTTCAGCCGCCATCAGCCGTACCCGGAGGTGGTGAAGCCGGAGATTTCCGCCGAGCCCCGATGGTACCACTGGAACATGGGCATCGGACGCGCCATCTCGTGCGCCTTCCTCCTCGGCATCGCGATCCTCGCGCTCTCGAAGTCCGGCGAATTCCTGTACTACAATTTCTGATGAAGTCCCCGGCGCGCCGTTTCACCGTGGTCATGCTCGCGATGTCCGCCTTCTTCGTCGGCGGGCCGGTGCTGCTAAATTACCTCGTCGATCCGTACGATCGCTTCGGCAACAATCGGCTCGGCGTTTACATCATGTGCGAGCGCGAGATGAAAAGCACCGAGGTGGATCGCCGCCCGCACGACGCGCTGCTCATCGGCAACAGCCGCATCGCGAGCATCCCGGCGGCGGAGTTGGAGGGCTTCCACTTTTTCAACGCCGGATTCGCCGCCGCGAGTGTCGAGGAGATCTACTGGTTCCTTTTCCACCATGCGAAAAATCAGCGGCTCGTCGTGCTCGGCATCGATCTCGGAACGAAGGATCCCGCCGTGCTGCAGGGCGACATTTTCCGGCGCGACGACTGGGCGCTCGCCGCGGACAATCTCGTGAATCTGCAGACCGTGGAGTACTCGTTCAAAACGCTCTTCTCCCACTGGGTCGGCAAGCCGAGCCACTACCTCGCGGATGGCTCCGTCCCGCCGAGCGCGCTCCAGCACACTCCGGACAAGCCGAACGACGTGCTCGCCGGAAAAGTTTTCATGCAGAGTCTGAAAGGCGCGATGGCGGAGCGCGTCGTGAAGCCGCCGCGCTCACTCACCTTCTACCGCAAAATCGCGGACCTGCTGCGCGAGAGGAAAATCCCGTGCGTCGTGGTGATGCCGCCGATGCACGAGGAAGTCGTCCGCTACATCGAGTCGCAAAATTTGCACGGCGAAGGCAAAGCGTGGGAGGAGGAAGTGCGCGCGATTTTCCCAAACGTCGTGAATCTCACCACGAGTCCGTACAATGCGGCTGCGGGATTTTACGTGCGCGATCCCGTGCATTATCATCCGGAGGTCGGCGTGCGTTTCATGAATGACGAGGTCATTCCGTTCGCCATGAAGGTCGTGGGCGAGCAGCCACCGCGCTGACTCTTCGCGCTATTTTGCCCGCGTCGTGAAAGTGCGCGCATGACCGCGGGCGGGGACGGACATCGTGTAAGTTTCGCCTGACGGGGCGACGGAACACTTGATGTAGTTGGCCTCGCACTTTTCTCCGAGGTCGCCGTGGTTCGCGATGCATTCCTTCGCCGTATTGTCCCCGCTGTCGGCGCGCACGTTTTCATGCACCTGGTACATCGCGCTCACCGTCGGCGTCGCCTTGAGCGAGTCCATCGCCGTCCGGCTCGTGCCCTTGCGCGGGCCGTTGTTCATCACGGAAACGGTGGGCGCGATCGTTTTGATCAGGATCGGATTGTTGCTCACGTCGAGGCCGTGATGATCCACCTGATAGATGTCCACGGTGCCGATGACGTTGCTGGGGCAGACGAGTTTCTCCTCCATATTCCAAGTGAGATCGCCGCCGTCGAAGAAGCGGAACGCGCCAAACTCCAGCCGCAGCACCACGCTGTTCGCGTTGTCCGACACGTCTTTCGGCTGCGGCGGCACGGTGCCGCAAAGCGGGTTCGCGCGCATTTGGTCCGGCTGCGGAGTGATGAACTTCTGATTCGCCCCGAGGCAGCGCAGCGCGAGCTTCGGAGCACCTGGCGCAGCGGATTGCCTGAGCGGAATCGCGTCGCCAGCGGCGATGACGACACGCCTCCCCACTTTCGCCTCCCGATACGGGGCGCTCAAAACGGACCAGAGCTTTTCGTTTCCGCCAGCGTCCGGATTCGTGTCGGTGATCCCTTTGTCATACAGCGCGCCGACGGGCATGAGTTCCGCGATCTCGGCGGCGCCACCGAAATGATCCACGTGAAAATGCGTGATGATCACGTGATCGATCTGCTTCAAGCCCGCGATTTGCGCAGCGACCTTCTGGATGCGCGCCGCGTCCCGCCCGCCGGGGTTGCCGGTGTCGATGAGCACGGATTCTCCCTCCGGCGTGACGATGAGCGTCGAGCCGCCGCCCTCGGAATCAATCCAGTAAAAGTCGAGCGTCTTCTCGGCGGCGCGGGCGCAAGTCAGCAGGGCGAAAAGAGCGAACAGTCGGGCTAGGAGGAGTTTCATATGTTTCGGGGAATTTGGAGGACGCCGCGCGAATCAATACACGCGCGGCAACGGCAACAAGTTCGAACCGGATCGCGGCGAAGTCGCGCAGAGGTGATCCGGTTTGGATCGCGGCGAAGTGAACGCTGGCTTTCCGCGCGACGCTGCACCATTCCCACGGCGACATGGCACTGAAGGCGATCATTTATAAGGCGAACATCCAACTCTCCGACATCGATCGCGGAGTGTACGGCGATCATCCGCTGACGATCGCGCGGCACCCTTCCGAGACGGACGAACGCATGCTCATCCGCCTGCTCGCCTTTGCACTGAATGTGCCGGAGGACGACGAGCACGGCAGGCTGGAATTTGCGAAGGACATGTGGGACGTGGACGAGCCTGCGCTCTGGCTCAAGGATCTCACGGGCCAGATCATCGAGCACTGGATCGAAGTCGGGCAGCCGGATGAAAAGCGGCTGCTGCGGACGACCTCGCGCGTGGGAAGGGTGAGCGTGTACAGTTTCGCCTCGAGCACGCCCGTGTGGTGGAAGGCGCTCGAATCCAAGCTCACACGCGCGCGGAATCTCACCGTCTGGCAAATCCCCTCGGAGCAAAGCCGCGCGCTCGCCGCGCTCGCGCAGCGCAACATGGAACTGCAGGTGACGATGCAGGACGGCGCGATCTGGATCGGCGACGGCACGCACTCGATCGAAGTCGCGCCCGTGCGGCTTTTCGGCGAAGAGCGGAAATAGTCTGCGCTGCGGCCCAAAGCCGCGCGGCACTCTGATCGCGGATCGCGATGCGGATGCATTCCACTTTCATGGAGATGAAATCCGTGACACGAAATGCGTGCAGTCCCGCGCCCCACCCCAACCACGCCCGCCATGAAAAAAGGATCGCTCACCCCAAAGCAAATCGCAGCCTATCATCGCGATGGCTACATCATCGCGCGCAAATTTTTTGACCGGGAGGAGATCGATCTTCTCAGCCGCGCGGCGCATGAGGATCGCGTGCTGGATCAGCATTCGTTCAGCCGCGACGACGGCAGCGGGGCGAAGGTGCGGCTCTCACTTTGGAACCATCCCGGCGACGGAATCTACGGCATGTTTGCGCGCTGCCGGAGACTGGTGGATGCCGTCGAGCAGTTGCTCGATGACGAGGCGTATCACTACCACTCGAAGATGATCATGAAGGACGCGCGCGTCGGCGGCGCGTGGGCGTGGCATCAGGATTACGGCTACTGGTATCAAAATGGCGTGCTCACGCCGGACTTGTGCAGCGTCTCCATCGCCGTGGACGCGGCGACGAAGGAAAATGGCTGCATGCAGGTGCTGCGCGGATCGCACCACATGGGGCGCGTGGACCACGTGCTCTCCGGCGATCAGGCGGGCGCGGACATGGAGCGCGTGAATGAAGCGATGAAGCGCTACGATCTCGTGAATTGCGTGATGAAGCCGGGCGACGCGCTTTTCTTTCACGCGAATCTCCTGCACGCCTCGGCGCGAAATGATTCCGACAAGCCGCGCTGGTCGATGATCTGCTGCTACAATGCGCGGAGGAACGATCCGTACAAAGAGGCGCATCATCCGCGCTACACGCCGCTCGAAAAAGTCGCCGACAGCAGGATCAGAAAAGTCGGCATCACGCGCTTTGCGGACGACCGTTCGAACGTCGCGTGGCTCGAAGGGAAGACCGACGCGAGCGCGACATCGCTGAAGAAAAAGAAGACCGCGAAGTGAGGCGTGATCCGCGGTTCGCCTTCATGCTTGCCAATTCTGCCGCGCGCAGCGGGATTATCCCGCCATGTCTCCTCGCCTCACATTTCTCGCCGCCATCGCCATTGCGCTCAGCGCGCCGCTGCATGCGGGAGTCGAAGATTCGGTGAGGGCGCTGGCTGCGACGGGGCGCGAAGGCGCGGGGAACGAGGCGGCGTCCGCGGCTTGGAAAAATCTCGTGCGGGAGGGGCCGCAGGCGCTGCCTGCGCTGATCGCCGCGACGGGCAAAGGCGGGCCAGTGGCGGACAACTGGCTGCGTCTCGCGGGCGATGCGATCACGGATGCGGCGCTGCGTGCGCGCCAGCCGCTGCCGCTGGCGGAGATGGAGACATTCCTCGCGGACAAGGAGAACGCCGCGCCCGCGCGCCAGCTTGCGTTTGATCTCATCGGAAAAGCGGACGCTGCACTCGCGGAAAAAATCGGGCCCGGGCTGATCGATGATCCCGTGCAGGAACTCCGCCGCGGCGCGGTGCAGCGGCTGATCGACCACGGGAAGCAGCAGGCCCGGAATCTCAGTGGCATGACGTGCAAGACCACTTTTCTCCGAGCGCTCGATGCGGTGCGCGATGAGGATCAGACGAATGAGATCGCCGCCGAATTGAAGAAGCTCGGGGTGACGGTGGACCTGCCGAAGCACTTTGGGTTTTTGATGAAGTGGAATGTCATCGGGCCATTCGACAACACTGAGCGGAAGGGCTTCGACATGGTGTTTCCGCCGGAGCGCGAGGTGAAGCCCGACGCGGAATACGACGGCAAGACGGGCCGGGTGAAGTGGAAGCCGTTTGAGAGCAAAGACGAGCGCGGGAAGATCGATTTCAACAAGCCGCTCGGGATGATGAAGGAGGTCACGGCGTACGCGGCGACGACGTTTGACTCGCCCGCGGAGCGCGACGCGGAACTGCGCCTCGGGTGCAAAAATGGGTGGAAGGTCTGGCTGAACGGCGAACTGCTTTTCGGCCGCGACGAGTACCATCGCGGCGCGCAGATGGATCAGTACACGATGAAGTGCCATTTGAAAAAAGGCGCGAACACGATCCTCGTGAAATGCTGCCAAAACGAGCAGAAGGAGGAGTGGACGGTGGAGTGGGAATTTCAACTCCGCGTGTGCGACCGCACGGGCACGGCGATCGCCGCGAAATAGCGCGCACTTTTCTCCGACATGAAACGTCTCCTCGCACTCGCACTCGCCTCGCTCCCCTTCCCCGCGCCCGCCTCGGACTGGCCGCAGTTTCGCGGACCGGACAGCACGGGCACCGCAGCCGATGCGAGCATTCCGGCGACGCCGAAAATCGAGTGGACCGCACCGCTGCCGGGGCGCGGGTTGGCGAGTCCGATCATCATCGGGAAACGCGTTTTCGTGACGTGCTCCAGCGGGCCGAAGCAGGAGCGGCTGCATGTGTTTTGCTTCAATTTCGAAGACGGCGCGAAGCTCTGGGAACGGCAACTCAAGGCGACGGGGCGCACGATGTCGCATCCGAAAACTTCCATCGCGGCCTGCACGCCGTGCAGCGACGGCAAGCGCGTGTTCGCACTTTTCAGCAGCAACGATCTCGCGGCTTTCGACCTCGAGGGAAACCTGCTTTGGCTGCGCGCGCTGACGGTGGATTATCCGAATGTGAGCAACAGCCTCGGCATGGCTTCGTCGCCGATCGTCGTCGGCGAGACGCTCGTGACGGTGATCGAAAATGACAGCGAAAGCTACACCGTCGGCATCGATGTGAAGACGGGGCGCAACCTCTGGAAACTCGATCGCCCGAAGGCCGCCAACTGGTCGAGCCCGGTGCCGTGGCGGGCGGATGCAAAGTCGCCGGCGATCGTCGTGCTGCAATCGTCGAAAGGACTCACGGGCGTGGATCCGGTGAGCGGGAGCGTGCTGTGGGATTACACGGAGGGAGCTTCGACTTCGAGTTCCAGCGTCGTCGCGCAGGGCGTGATTTTTTCCCCGTCGAACGGCATCACGGCACTCGCGCCGCACGCGGATGGCAGCGCGCCCGGCCAGGTGTGGCGCTCGAAGCAGTTGAATCCCGCGACGATCAGCCCCGTCGTGCTCGATGGAAAATTGTTCGCCTTCAACAGCGCGGGCGTGCTCTCGACGGCGGACATCGAGACCGGCGATGGCAAGTGGAAACTGAGGCTGACGGGGCCGTTCAGCGGATCGCCCGTCGGCGCGAATGGCCGGCTGATCGCCGTGAATGAAAAAGGCCTCGTGCAGATCGTGGACATCACCGCACCGGAAGGCGCGCTCGCGGGGAAGCTGCAGCTCCCGCTGAAGGACGGCTCGAAGGAAATGATCCTGAGCACCCCGGCGCTGAGCGGAAAGCATGTGTTCATCCGCGCGGACAGCGCGCTCTGGCGGCTCGGGGAGTAGGTTTTTCCCGCATGAATCATCGCGCGGCATTCGCACTCGCACCGATGGCGACGCTTGAACGCGGATGGCTTTGTGAGCAAGGGCGGGCAATGGCTGCACTTCGCGTATGACGACAACCGGCACCGCGCCGGCGTGCATTCCGCGAAACTGCCGCCGCCAGCCTCTGCTTCCCAGCATTTTAAAAGATGAGTCAGCAGGGCGAAAAAACGCTTGCACTGCCTGAATGACCGCCTACTGATGTAAACACATTGTAACTCCACCCATGACACACGCCCCCTCCAGTTCCCGCAAGGGTCAGGCCGCCGGATTCTCGTTGATTGAGGTGGCGATTGCCGTGGGAATCCTCGCGGTGGCGCTCGTGGCGCTCCTCGGCCTCATGCCGGCAGGGATGACGAATTTCCGCAAGGCGATGGACACCTCCACCACGGCGCAAATCGCCCAGCGCATCCTGCTCGACATGCAGCAGGCGGACTTCGATCAGGTCATTGATGCGGCGCACGACACGGGAGGGAATCAACCGGGGTTCACCTTCACCGCGCCCACACGACAGCGCGTGGCCGGTGCGCAGGATTTTCGATACTTTGACGAGCAAGGAAGCGAACTCGTCGTGACCGGAAATAAGCTGACGGCTGCGCAGGCTGCGGCCCTCGTCTATCAGGTGAATGTGCGCGTCATGCCGAAAGCTTCGCAACCGGCGAGTTCCAAGGTGAGCGGCGCGGTGGCATTGGCGACCGTGCAAGTCGCGCGCAATCCGTCGAATCGCACCCTTCCGGTCTATCGCACCAACGCATCCGACGAGACAGTTTCGTATCGCAATCTCTTTGACCCCACTGACGCTGTCTTTAAGCAAAAGGGCGTCCAAGTTTTCACGTACAGCGCATTGATCGGAAAGAACGAAGGCTAATGAAAAACAAACAGCACACCGGCGGTTTTACTCTGATCGAGGTTCTCGTGGCCGCCGGCATCATCGTGATCATCATGGGAGTGTTGCTCGGCATGACGGATCAGACGCAGCGACTGGTGCGCGCCACTTCGTCGAAGGTCGAGCAATTTCAGGAAGCTCGCGTGGCCTTCGAGTCGATGACGCGGCGCCTTTCGCAGGCGACGCTGAACACCTTCTGGGATTACCAGTATAACTCATCGGGACAGCCCTCAGGTTATCAGCGGACGGCTGAGTTGCGCTTCCGCAGCGGAACCATGAAAGACATGAATCCAAGTGGTGGCCCTGCGGGGAGCGTTCAACCCGGGCACGCGGTGTTTTTCCAAGCGCCCATCGGCATGGTGGATGATACCACCAATCTCGGCGCGATGGACCATCTCATGAACTCCTGGGGCTACTTCCTCGAAGTCGGATCGGACGCGGATAAGTTCCCCTCTTTCCTCAAGACCGTCGTCAATCCGAGGAAACGTTACCGCCTGATGGAATTCATGGAGCCCTCCGAGCGACTCAGCGTTTACCGATATCAGAACGACACGCTGAACCGCAACTGGTTCATCCAATCCCTTGCCAAGACGAACCGCCCGGTGCGGGTTCTCGCGGAGAATATCGTAGCCTTGGTGATCATGCCCCGGTTGTCGTTGGCGGACGAAAGGCACATCAATGATTCCAAGCACGTCAGCCTTAGCACTCAGGTGGTGCTGCCTCCCAGCACGAAGGCAAGCTATAGCTTTGATTCAATGAAGGACTTATCCACCGACGCCGTCTGGAGTGGACTTACCGATGTGGAGAAAGCCTTGCTCAATCCGATCAGTCAGCTTCCGCCGGTGGTCCAAGTCGTGATGGTCGCAATTGATGAGCCGTCCGCGCGTCGCTTGGAGGATCTCCAGGGTTCCAATCCTTATCTTGGGATCAGTACGAATCCGGATCCTAAGTCGAAACAAAACCTGTTTACCGATCCGAAAGCGCTGAACGATTCCGCTACGGGAAAAGGAGATATCACCCGATTCCAGGAACTATTGTCATCGCAAACGAATCCAAACATCCGCGCTTCCTATCGTGTCTTCTCCAGCAACGTGACCATCAAAGGCGCGAAATGGAGCATGCATACCGGCCAGTAAGATTTTCCCCAACCCCGACCCTACCCTGCCATGAGCTCTCCCAACTTCCCCGCTCACTCAAATCAACCTCTCAAACCCGGCGCAAAGCGCATCAGCCAGCGAAAGGGCGTTGCGCTCATTCTGGTGGTTTCGTTTATCGTTCTGCTCAGCGCACTCGTCGTCGGCTTCTTCAGCCGCGTGACCACCGATCTCACCGGTGCGCGTTCCTATGCCGAAGGCATCAGCGCCCGGCAACTCGCTGAATCCGCAGTGAGTGTGGTCATGGGTCAGATCCGTGCCGCGACGACGATCACGAATGGTTGCTGGGCATCGCAGCCCGGCATGATTCGCGTCTATGGCACATCGAATGGGACAAATCCCGATGGCACGCCGAAACTGCTCGCGGGATCGCAAGCTTACGCATTTTATAAGCTCTATTCGTCGCACAACCTCGTCGTCACCAGCTTCTCCAGCTTTAATCCAAACAACACATCGCCCTCCGGAGGAGCGAATGTCGAGGTTCCGATTGGCAGTGGCGGTTGGTCCGAACAGCCGGCATTTTTCACCGACCTGAATCAGCCCGCGGATGTTCCCAAAGCGAGCGACCCTACGAAAACGGAGAAGCGCTATCCCATCTTCGACCCCTCGGTTGCTCGCATTCAGGCATTGGGTCAAAATTTAAACCCCAACACGGGCGGTGGAGTCGAGGGATGCGAGATCGATACCAAAATTCTCCCTACTTCTGAACTAACCGATGCCAGTGGAAAGCTGGCGAAGGCACCCATGCCGGTCCGTTGGATCTACGTGCTCCGGGATGGGACACTGACTACTCCCACTCCATTAAGCAGCCCGGCCGCTGGCAACACGGGGCTGAAGGCCGTTTGGAATAACATCGGAAACCCGCTCACTCCCTCCACCGGCGTGCCAAGCAAGGACAATCCAATCGTCGGACGGATCGCATTTTGGACGGACGACGACACGTGTAAGGTCAATATTAACACGGCTGGCGGCTACGTCGCGGATGAGTCTGGAACGCCGGACTACAAGCGCGCCTCGAAGACCAATCCGGAAACCAATCCGGCCTTTATTGCAGGCTCTTTCTGGGACACGCCTCGCGTGCAGACCTATTTCGACCGAGGTGTCAGTGGGACACCGACGAATTTCCGCGGCGGTCTGGCAAGCGCCCAGCCGGTCCGGAACGAATTTCAGCGCTATCCCGGGCATCCGTCCACCACGTCGTTCGGATTGGTCATGCGCGGGCTGATTCCCGCGACGACGATGAGCGCATTTACGTCCGAACTGCTTTACACCATGACGCCGCGTCTGACGCCTGGGGCATCGCAGGGAGGATCGAAGCAACTCGTGGCCTACGACATGCAACTCGCGGATCCCACTGAACCGGATCCGCCGGCGACGATTAAACGGACTTACGACCCGGATCCGAAAAATCAGACAGATTCAAAAGGCCAAACGGTTCCCTTCTTTCACCTCTGGAGTTCGGTGGATGACATGTATTACACCACGCTGAACACGCCGGAGGTGAAGTATCCGACGTTAAACAACCCCAGTGTCGCCGCAAACGGCGATCGCACGACGACGGATAAGGAATTGAAGCTGGCGAAACCAACGATCACTCCTGAGGTGATCGACAAGGCGCGTTTCTTCCTCACGGCCCACAGCAGATCTCCCGAGTTGAACCTAATCGGCCGACCACGCGTGACCGTCTGGCCTATCCCGACGCGGAAGAGCGAAGGAGCTCTTTTGAATATCAAGGAAGATTCCTCCTCGTCCAAAGTGGGCATCCGAAACCCGAGCGACGACTTGATCCAATTTTGTTCGACGGTCGGAGCGAATCCGAACGACAAGAGCGACCCACAGGGATTGACTCGAAAAGGACAGTTTATTTTTGACCGGGAGGATCCGTATAGCTCCACTGCCGATTTCAGCAGGACCCGAAACAGGCAGATCTTCACCTACCTCCAAGAAGTCACCTCCAACAGCAAAGGCAAGATTCCAGGCTGGGGACAAAGTTTTGAAAGCAAGTATTCCGCTTCCGGAGGTCGCGATCAGATTTTGACCGAGATCTTCGACTATATCCGGACGGTCAATTTGAAGGACACGTCCCGCGATCAGCGCATCGATAAGTCGCAAGGCCGGGTCATCGAGAACCCGTCGAAGCCGCCGCCGCAGAATCCGACTGCGCAAAAATATAAGCTGCTTGCCCGTTATGCGCGGCAGGGGTTCGTCGTCCCCACGCGAGTAACGGTTGGCGGAAACAAAGTGTCCGGATTCGGCCGCTCTCCGACAATTTCCGAGGTGAGCCTGGTGCTTTACCATGGCGGTTATATTTATAAGCCAAAGGCCGGCAAAGAGGATGTGGAATACAACCCCGCAAAACTGAAGGATGAGACATGGAAAAAATCGAACGAAGTGACCGAAGAATTGATCCGGGCGTTCGTCATCGTGGAGACATTTGATCCGATGCAGGGCTACGGGCCCGTGACCAACTTCGACACGGGCGCATCTGAGCGTTTGGTTTATGAAGTCACGACGATGCCGGACTTTAAAATTAAAACGGATACCATGAGTCAGTATTCGTCATTGGCCATCGGTAGCGGAAAAAATGACGTGTATTTGACATCAGGAAGTACGTGGGCGGGGCGAAACTTTGGCGGAACGGAAGGTTTTTTTCACACGATGCAAGGCAAGGTGGCAACGAACTCCGCGCTCAATTCTTTTCCCTGGGGCAATGCCACGGTGAGCTATGCGGCTGCGGGAAGTGTCGGCGCGATAAGCGTGAGCGGGGGCAATCGTTATTACCCTTTCCAAAGTCCTTGCGCGAATAAGTTTGATGGGGTGCGGATCCCCTACGGAGACAAATTCCTCAGCTTTCAGGGTGGCACCATGCGGATGAAATTGAGCTATGTGGACAAAGCGCACGATATATTCAATGCGCATAACGAAACGATCCAAGAGTTTCAGTTTACCTGGCCAAACGGTGACCATTGGCCGGTGCCGATTACGGAGAAAGATGCCGTTTTGAAAGGCGAAGGCTTCCGTCAGGATTCGGGAGGATTCGATCCCACGGTCGGTGGTTTCAACTCCAATGATTCAGACTCTGTGTGGACCGGGCATTCAACGACGTGGACCAATGATGGTGGCTACCGGATGCCCTTTTACCTGCCGTTGCGCATCAACTGGGCTCAGCAGCATAGCTATAGTCCCTGGACGAAGCTCAACGCTCAAGGGGCGCAAGCAGGCAACGGCAAGAATTACGCGAATCGCTTCCTGCAAATTCTGCAGCCAGGTGATACGATCCGAAGCTTGGTGCCAGGGGGCACGGTCAGCGAAAGCACGGATCCGCGGACCGTCCATCTCCAATCGCTCGTCAGCAATTTCAAAGGCCATCCCGACTATGTCTCCTCGAAGCGTCGAGCTCAGACGCTCCGGTGCGCAGACGGGCAATTCTATTTTAATCCCACGAACACGGTTTGGTTCCCCAATGAAGCGGGCGACCAAGCATCGGGGCTGCTCGCGCAGCTGTCTGGGAAAACGCGGTATATAGTCAATTCATCCCCAGATTTGGCAAAGACCGTCGTTGCGAAGCAAAAGAACGGCGGGGCTGCGGATTTCGACACGGGGATCGGGAATTTTCCGGACGGTGGATTCTGCAACAAGGCGGACGAAGGCAACCTCTCGCGGAATTGGAAGGACGAGTGGGGAGTGTGGCACTATGTGGAGCCTTACTTCAGCACTTGGACTTATGACAGTCCCGGTGATACCTACTTTTCGCCCAATCGCCAGATTCCAAGCCCGGTGATGTTTGGTTCACTGCTGGCACCCACGACCACGATGGACAAGGCCGGATGGAAGACCCTGCTTTTCTGCCCGAATCCCGCGGCAGGTTACTCGCAGAGCGAGCACCAGGGATTCGCCAATCCTCCCGATCACCTTCTGCTCGATCTGTTCAATATGCCGGTGGTCGAACCTTACGCCATTAGCGAGCCGTTCTCCACGGATGGAAAGGTGAATCTCAATTACCAAATGATGCCCTTTGGTTACATCGAACGCAGCACTGCGCTCCGTGCGGCGCTCCATCCGCTGAGAATCACGGCGATTCCGAATAAATTCACCCGCTCCAACAACGGGGCGACTGAACTGAAATACAAGGGCGTGGCGAATGAGGAAAACCTGCGCTATCTGGTGGATCGGGATGAAACCATCAAGAGCTTCAACGATTTCTTTAAACAGTACAGCTCTGGCCGCACGGGGTCTGGTTTTTTCAAATCCGCATCGCAAATCTGTGAGATGTTCCTTTATCCCAAGGGCACACCCATTAACTACAACGGGAAAGTGACCTTCACGCCCGGCGATTCGAATATTAAGACTTGGTGGAATTCCTGCTCAGTGACCGGGGATAATGTGCGCGAGAAGCCCTACTCGGATCTCTATTCGCGGGTGACGACGAAATCCAACACTTACACGGTGCATTACCGGGTGCAGTCGGTGCGCCAGCGACCTTACACGGGCAGTGCCTCAGGCGCCACGGCCTATTACAGCACTTGGGATGAAAGCCGCGATCAGGTGCTTTCCGAATACCGCGGGCACACGACGATCGAGCGTTATCTCGATCCTCGGGACAGCCGATTCGGGACTACGATCAATCCTGAGAAGGATTCCCTCGAAACCGCCTACCGATTCCGCGTGGTTTACAACAAGCGATTCTCGCCTTGGTAGAACGCGGCGGTGCGTCCCTCGCCCGCACGCCGCTTGCCGATCCACAGTTAGTCTGGAGCTTTCCCCAGAGACTTCGACTTCCTCCTGGCGAGCGTCTGAGCAACCAGCCTGCGGACCCGGATAGCATCGCAGAGCATCCGAAGTGAATCGCGCACGATGCTCACTTTGCTGCCTGCGGCATTGCGCCACTGCACCGGCATGTCTTCCACGACAAACCCGAGCCGTTCGGCGAGGAGCAGAACTTCCACGTCAAAGGCGAACCCGTCGATTTTCTGAAGCGGAAAAATCGCCGTGCGCGCGGCCCGTCGGAACGCCTTGAAGCCGCACTGCGTATCAGCCAGCCGGATGCCGGCGATGATCCGGAGGATTGCATTGAACGTCTGTCCCATTTTTCGCCGCAGCAGGTGCTGCCGGGTCAGGATTTCGCTTTGCGCGTGCTGGCGGTTTCCGACGAGCACATCCACCGGCGGCCCTGCGGAAAAGCGGGCGATGAATCGCGCCATCTCGTCCAGCGGCGTCGAGAGATCCGCATCCATGAAAAAGGCGATCTCGCCGCGCGCTCGCAGCATCCCGGCGCGGACGGCGTGGCCTTTTCCCCGCTGCACCTCGCTGCCGACGACCTCGATGCCGCGTCCTGCGGCGAGCTTCCGCGCCAGTGCGAGCGTCCCGTCCGTGCTCTTCTCGACCATGAGGAGGACCTCGTGGCTCCACGGCACGGATGCCAGATAATTGCACAACGCCGTTATGCTCGCCTCCAGGCGCTGCGCCTCGTTATAGGCGGGGATGATGATTGAGACAAATGGCTCGCCGCGGTCGGACATTTCGGTTGTGCAAGTGCGTAGCAGTTGGAAGCCCGCACGGTCAAAAGCCATGACAGTAATTTTTCTCCCTCGCTCCCGCGCGCACTGAGCGACACCGCCCGACTCCGCCCGATGTCCTCCCGCGAACGCTGGTTTTCGATCTTCATCGTCGCACTCGCCTTCGCGTTGCGGGTCGCGGCGCTCGATCTCCGTCCGGCGCATTTCGACGAGGGGGTAAATGGCGCGTTCATCGACGGCATGCGCACCGAGGGCTGCTTCCGGTACGACCCGGCAAATTACCACGGCCCGCTGCATTTCTACGTGCTCTTCGCCGCGCAGCAGCTTTTCGGGCGCAGCCTGTGGGTGATGCGCATGCCCACCGTGCTGATCGGCACGGCACTCGTCGCGCTCATGCTCGCCTTCCGCCGTTTCTTCGTGTGGCGCGTGGTGTGGATCGCCGCGCTCGCCGCCGCCATTTCACCGGCGATGGTCTTCTACTCGCGCTACGCGATTCACGAAACGTGGCTCCCCTTTTTCACGATCCTCGCCGTGTACGGCGGCTTCGGCATCGTCCGGCGGGAGGGGAAAATCGGCGATCTGTGGTCGCTCGGGATTGGCATCGCCGGGATGATCCTCACAAAGGAAACCTACCTCGTCCACTGGGTCGCCGCGCTGCTCGCAGTCATCGCGATCCGCCTGTTGGATTTCCTCGCGCCGCTCACGCAGCGCGCACACCGTCCGCGACCGGCGGACCTTTTCTCCGGGCGAACGCCCGATGCGAACGTGGCCGCAGTCTCGCGCGACGCGTATTTTTCCAACCGCCAAATCCTGACGGTGATCTCCACCTGCACGATCGCGGTGCTCCTCTTTCAATCAGGCTTCGGCATGCACTTGCCCGGCTTGCCGGGAATGTTTGAGACGTTCCGCCAGATGACCGCAAAAGGCACCACGGCTGAGATCGGGCACAACAAGGAGTTCTTCTACTGGCTGAAACTCATGGCGTGGTACGAATGGCCCGCGCTGCTCGGCCTCGCCGCCGCGCCGCTGCTCGCGCTGCGCCGCTCGCCACTGCCCGCTGCCGGGCTCGTCGTCGCCGGTGCGCTGCTCGCGGCATCGGGATTTTTCAGCACGGCGATCGGGCTGCCGGATCCCGAAGCGAAGGATTTTCTCGATCCGAAATTGCACCTCGGCCTCATGTCATCGTTCGGGCTGTGGCTGCTCGCCTGCAGCGTGGGATTCTTCGCGGCGGCACCTTCGCAAAGCCGTGAGATGCGCTGGCTGTGCCTCTACGGTCTCGCGTCCTTCACCGCGTATTCGCTCATCCCGTACAAGACTCCGTGGTGCATCATCAATTTGCTGTGGCCGCTCTTTTTCGTCCTCGGCCAGGTCGCGGAAAATCTCGCGCAATCCACCGACCGCCGCGTCGTCTATGCCGTCGGGCTCCTGCTCGCGTGGACGCCGTTGCACGATTGCTGGGTGCTGAATTTTGTCCGCCCGACCTTCGACGGCGAACGCTACGCGTACGTCCACACGACGCCCGACATCAACAAACTCCTCACCGCCGTGCGCACGCTCGTGCGCGAAGATCCGCTGCAGCGCCAGATGCACGGCCTCGTCCTCACCGACGCATTTCCGCTCACATGGGAGCTGAACGATTTTCCAAACATCACCTACCTCGACGAAGGCGCGACCGTGGAGGACTACGACGCGGATTTCGTCCTCCTCCCCGCGCAGCGTGAACTGGAATTCGAGGACCGCGTGTTCGGGATTTATTTCAAGGAAAGCTGCCGCCTGCGCAACGGCATCGCGCGCGGCTGGCTCTACCTCGCGGCGGATCGCTTCGCGCCGCTCTTTCCCGGCCGCACTCCCGAGATCCACCCGCGCGTGCCGCAGAGAAATCCCGCGCTGCCCGAGCCTTCGCGCAAATGAATTCCCTCGCCGCCTCGCTCTACGCCGTCGCCAGTTCCGTGCTCATCGGGATTTTGCTCGGTTTTCAAAATGGCGCACTCACGCGCTCCGCCGCGCTGCTCGCGATCGGCGGCGGAGTCCTCACCGGTGCGCTCAGCGCGTGGCGGGGTCGCAGCCCGCACAAGTTCCCCCGCCCCGGCCCATGGGCGATCGCCGCGCTTGTGCTCTTTGCACTCTTCAGTCTGCGCGCATTCCTGTGGCTGATCTTCCGCGAGGGCGACGAACTCCGCGTGCTCTCGCCGAACAATCTCGGCGACATGTCGCTGCACCTCACCTTCATCCGCTACCTCGCGAACGGTGCTCCATTCTGGCCGGACAGCCCGATTTTTTCCGCCGGGAAACTCACGTATTCCATCGGCATGGATTTCTTCAACGCGCTGCTCACGCTCCTCGGCGTGGACACGCTGCGCGGCCTGATCTGGACCGGCCTCCTCGGGGCGTTCGCCACCGCGCTCGCGCTCCTGCGCTGGGGCGGCGGCTTCACGGTCGCGGGTTTTCTGTTCAACGGCGGCCTCGCCGCGCTCGCGATTTTCAGCACGGACGCGCCGTTCTTCCACGACCACCAGGCCGGGTGGGCGTGGAAAAGCCTGCCCCTCGCCATCCTCGTCACCCAGCGCGGATTTCTCTTCGCGCTCCCCGCCGGACTGCTGCTGCTCACCTCGTGGCGCACGCGCTTTTTCCGCGATGGCGGCGGCTGGAAAATGCCGCTCCCCGGCGAGCTGCTGCTCTACGCGGCGATGCCGATTTTCCACCTCCACACTTTTCTCGCGCTCTCGTTCGTGCTCGGCGCGCTCCTCATCGCGCGCCCCGCGGCACGCGCGCACATCACGCGACTCACCGCCGCGGCTTTTCTCCCGGCGACGGCGCTGTGCTACCTCACGATCGGCATGTTCAAGACAAACGCGGAGCCGAGGTGGACGGACATGAGCCAGTTTGAAAATCCGCCGTCGCGCCCGCCGCTCGACGCGCTCGGCTGGCAGCCCGGCTGGATGGTGAACGACGCGACGACGGCCGAAATATGGCAGCAATTCGCGGACACCGCCCCTGCTGCTGTTTTTTTAGCACCGCACGGAAAGTTCCTCATTTTCTGGTTCGGCAATTTCGGCGTGCTGCCGCTCCTGCTCGTGCCGCTGCTGCGCGTCCTGCTGCGCCCAGTCCTCCCGCGCGGCCCCACGCAATTCGCGGCTTGGGGATTTTTTACCGGCGTCGTTCTCGTCGCGCCACTGCTCGGGTTGTCTGCTGCGTATCAGGAAAAATCCCTCGGCGCACTCCTCACCGGTGGCGGGTCGGAACTCGGCCTCAGCACCGCCGTCGTGCCGCTGCTCGGGATTCTCGCGGCGATCGCCGGGTTTCACCTCCACCGCTGGGACTCGCGTGCGATCGTTCTGCCCCGCGCACTCTTCGTGTGCGCCGGCATGCTCCTGCTCGACTCCCTGCTCACCGTCCTGCATGCGTGGAATCCGCACATTCCCCTGCTGCGCGCCAACGCCGTCCCGCTCCTGCTCGCCACGATCGCCTTCGGCATTTTCCTTGTGCGCATCGCCCGGCAGCCCGCCGCGGACTGGCCCACGCTGATGGGCGTCCCGGCGTTTTTCCTCTTCTTCGTGTGCTGCAACATCCGCTTCGCACACTGGGATTGGGACAATACGAAAGTCATGCTCTGGCCGTTCCTCATCGTGCTGCCCGTGCTGTGGGAAACGGTCCTCAGCCACCGGCCTGCGTGGCAGCGCGCGGCCGTTTGCACGCTGCTCTTTTTCTCAGGTTTCCTCTCGGTGTTTGGCGGCATCGGCGCGGAATTCCACGGCTACTCGATCGCGCGACTCTCCACGCTCGATGCCGTCGCGCGCGCGGTGCGCGACATCCCGATCACCGAGCCTTTCGCCGCGCAGCCGAACTACAATCACCCGCTCCTCCTCTGCGGGCGCAAGGTCGTGATGGGCTACGACGGCCACCTCGCGAGCCACGGCATCGACTACGCGCCGGTGGATGACGAACTCGACGCCCTCATGCGCGGCTTCCCCGACTGGCGGCTCCGCGCCGCGCGACTCGGCGTGCGCTATCTTTTCTTCGGACCGCGCGAACGCGAAACGTGGCCTGCCTCGTACGAGTCCTGGCGCATGAGTGCGACCGTGATCGCCTCCGGAGAATGGGGCGAACTTTTCGATCTCTGGACGCCGCCGCTGCCGATCGGCGAAGACGAAAATCCTACGCCTCGTTTAGCACCACCACGCCTTCAGCTACCGTCCGCCCCGCAGTGACGGCGCGCACGTCGAACTGCCACAGCCCGCCGACCACTGCGACGCGCTTCGCGTAAAGTCGGAGCTCTTCGTCCGGCCCGGCCGCCGCGGGAAATTTCATCGCCTTGATCGCCGTCAGCCGGAAGCTGCGTCCCGGCTGACCCGCCGCCAGCCCCGCCGTCTGCGCCAGCGCCTCCGCGAGGATCACGCCGGGCACCAGCGGCACGCCGGGAAAGTGCCCCGCAAAAAACGGCGTCGTCGCCGGAAATGTCTTCACGCACTCCGCGGATTCGCCGGCGACGCGCGCCACCACCGCATCCACAAAAACGAACGGCGCGCGATGCGGCAGCCCGAGCGCGATCGGATCCTCGCCGGTCACTGCGGCAATTCCGGCAACCGCTTTTCCTCCGCCGAATTTTGCACTTCCGGCACCGCCTCACCCGCGGGCGGAGCGGGCACGAAATACGCGAACCGCCAACTCCCATTCACCATCGTGAGACCCGCGCGGAAGCCGGGATACGATTCACTCTGCGCAAACTGCGGCGGCGCGACCATGAACGCATCGTGCGGCGTCCAGCGCTCCCGGGTGACCGCGGCGAGGTCGCCCCAGAGCTTCTTTTTGTCCCAAAACGAGAAAGGCGTTTCGTTGTCCGGCCCCTTGTCCCAGCGATAGCCGAAATCCGGCGCCATCATGGAAGCGAGCACGGCCTTGTCGCGATTTTCCACCGCCTTGCGCAGCCGCCCGACGAAGGCCTGAAACGACGCATCGCTGCTCTGATCTTTGATCTGCTCCTTTTTCCCTTTCGCCTTTTTGGAATTTTTCTCCGGCGTCGGACAGCCGGCCAGCATCACGACGGCAACAATGGAAACGATCGCGCGGAGAAACATGGCACGCAGATAGAGGCGTTCACGCCGCTTGGCCAACAGCAAAATGCGGGCACGGCCGCGCGTTCTATTCGCGCCAGTGAAACGTCACCGGCATCTCCACATCCGGATGCAGGCTCGCGTGGACGGGGCAGGTGTGCGCCGCGCGGACGAGCGAATCGCGATGCTCGTGCGTGCCCGGCAGCGGCATGTGGATCTCCGTCGTCAGCTTGCCGATGCGCCGCACGGGCGTCTGCACCATTTCCTTTTTCACACTCACGCGCATGCCCTTCAGATCGATCCCGTGACGCTCGGCAAAAATCCCCATGACCGTCGCCATGCAGGTGCCGAGCGCAGTCGCGACGAGATCCGTTGGGGAAAATGATTCGCCGCGTCCGTGGTTATCCACCGGCGCATCGGTGATGAGCGAATTCCCGCTCGGTCCGTGCGTCGCGGTGGTGCGGATCTGGCCGTCGTACGTGATTTCGATTTGGACGAAGTGCGGTTGCATCAACGTCTCGGTAACGCGCGCCCCTGGAGGCCGCGAGCGGATTCTCCACACTGCGCGGGGCTGGTGCAAAACTCGCCCGTCACCGCACGCTCCCCGGACAGGCAAGTTGCCGATCCTCCATTCTCCTCACGCCAGCCCGAGATTCCGCACGATGGCGGTCGTCGAGGGCGCTTTGTTCAGCGTGTAAAAATGCACGCCCGGCGCGCCGAATTTCAGCAGCGCGCGGCACTGCTCGGTCGCGTATTCGATTCCGAATTTCGTCGCCGCCTCATCGTCGTCGCCGATTTCATCGAGGCGCTGCAGGAATGAATCCGGCAGGCGCGCGCCGCACATCTCGGTGAATTTTCTCGTCTGCTTCGCCGACGAGACGGGCAGCACGCCGGGAATGATCGGCACCGTCACGCCCTGCTTCGCGAGGTAGTCGCAGAACCGAAAGTAGTCCTCGTTGTCGAAAAAAAGCTGCGTCACCACGAAGTCCGCGCCCGCCGCGATTTTCTCGCGGAGGAATCCCCAGTCCGCGATCTTCCCCGCCTTTTGCGCGATGTGCCCTTCCGGGAATCCCGCGGTGCCAATGCAAAATCCGCCAAGTTCTGTGAGGAACGCCACAAGCTGCGATGAGTAGGTGTAGCCGCCTTCCGTCGCCGTCCACTCCTCCGCGCCCGCCGGCGGATCGCCGCGCAGCGCGAGGATGTTTTTGATGCCGCACGCCTTGGCCTCCGCGAGGACGGAGGCGAGTTCGTCCTTCGTCGAATTCACGCACGTGAGGTGCATCATCGTCGTGAGGTCGTGCTCGCGCTGAATGCGATCGACGATGCCGATCGTCTTGTCGCGCGTCGTGCCGCCAGCGCCATACGTCACCGAGCAGTAGTCCGGTTTCAGCGGCATCAGCGCAGGGATCGTTCTCTCGAGGAGATTGCGTTCACCCTCGGGCGTCTTCGGCGGGAAAAATTCAAAGGACACGGCGGGCCGGCCGGCGGCGCGGCAGGATTCGTGGATATCGTGGATGAACTGGATCATGAGTTGAAAGCGGCCGCCAAATTGCCAATGCAGCCGGACTAAGCAACCGCCAAGCAGCGGGCCGCGCGCTTTTTGTCCGCGGCAAAATGCATCTCGTCCACCCGCACCGCTTCTCCCTTGCGCATCGCATCGCGCATCACAGAATGCGCGCCCCATGAAAGCCCTCCGCACTCTCGCGCTCCTCATCGCCACCCTCGCCGCCATCGTCGTCCCCTCGCCCGCGGAGGACTTCCTGCCCGGCGTGAAGCGCGTCCTTTTCCTCGGCGACAGCATCACCTACGCGGGCCACTACACGGAGCTTTTCGATGCGTTCCTCTTCACGCAATTTCCCGATCGGCACATCGAAGTGATCGATTGCGGCCTGCCGAGCGAGACCGTGAGCGGCCTCAGCGAAGCCGGTCATGCGGGCGGGAAATTCCCGCGCCCCGACGTGCATGAGCGCCTCGACCGCGTGCTCGCGACGGTGAAGCCGGACCTCGTCTTCGCGTGCTACGGGATGAACTGCGGCATCTATCTCCCGCTCGATGAACAGCGTTTCGCCGCGTACCAGGCGGGTATCCGCAAGCTGCGCGAGAAGGTGGAAAAATCCGGCGCAAAAATCATCCACCTCACGCCGCCCGTCTTCGATGCACTCCCGCTGAAGGATCGCGTGAAACCCGCCGGCACGGTGAAGGACGGCGAATTTTTTGAAGGCTACAATGGCGTGCTCGATCGCTACTCCGCATGGCTCGTCGAGCAGGGAAAAAAGGAAGGCTGGCGCGTGATCGACACGCACAGCGCGATGGCCGCCGCACTCGTGGAAAGACGCAAAACCGATCCGGGATTCTTTTTCGCCAAGGACGGCGTGCATGCAGACAACGACGGCCACCGCGTGCTCGCCGAAGCGATCCTGCACGCGCTCGCGCCGGAAAAAGCCGCCGCTTTTTCCAAACTGCTCGACAGCGAATGGGCGAAGGGCGCGCAAGGCCGCGCCTTTTTCGACGCCGTCCACAAGCGCAACCGTCTGCTCTGCGACTCGTATCTCACCACCGCCGGCCACCTGCGCCCCGGCATTGCGAAAGGATTGCCCATCGCCGACGCCGAGGAAAAAGCCGCGCCGCTTGAAGCGAAAATCCGAGAAGCTGCCAGAAGTGGAGCGAGATAGAAAAAACGGAGAGCCAACGAAGACCATGAAGTTCCCACACAACGAAAAATACAACGCACAGTTCGACCAGATTCCAAACCTCGTTTGGTTTCCCTATGTCGGGCAGGATTTCGAGCACAACAGACAAAGGATTATGGTCTTTGCGCACAACATCCCAATGCCCATAGAAAGGTACGAATCCGAGAGAAATGCACGGACAGCGAAAACAACGTGGACTGGCGCTCTGGACGAATTCACCTACGAGCACGAATCGTATACAAAAACATTCCGCTATTTCATAAAAGCGGCCACTGGACTTACTGCGGATTTTGGCAAGAACTCTAACACAGCAATCACTGATAAGGTTGATACTTTCGTCAGACGCATCGCATACGCCAATTTTATTCAGGGCCTCGTCAAGAGCGACAATGCACTAACAATGGCTGATTCAGACTCCATCGCTCTTAGCAAGGCGATCAATCATCAAATTATCGAGATACTCGGGATCACGCATTGCATTTGCTGGGGCAAACCCGTCTTCGAATACGTCACCACGTCATTGGGTTTTAACGTGCGCGATGATGAATGCCTCAACAAGCGTGGCTTTGCATATAGGCTAAATGAGAACGAGAAAGGGCATCGAATGCACGTGCTCAAAACTTTTCATCCATCCATGCCCGGCTTCGGTTACAAGGATAGCAGGACACAGAACATACTTTCCGATTTTCTGTCGAAGGAAAATCCGTGAGCCGATTCTCACAAAGACGCGCAGTGTCGAGCGATGCCTTGCGCATGAGATTCCCCGCCCTGCTCCTCGCATTTGGCTTGTCTGTTTAACTCCTGATCGCCGCGTCCGAGCCGGAGACGAATCTCTAGTCGAGGGGCAGCCCGCTCGCGAGCAGGATGGTCTCGTGCACCGCGAGATCATGCGCGGGTGGAAAGTCGTGCGCCTTCTCGCCGCGGATCACTTTTGCGAGATCCGCGAAGTCTCCGTCGTAGCGCCCGCGGCCTCCTGAAAATAGGAGCGTCTGCCGGCCCGCCTTGTATTCGCCGTGCGGTTTGTCGAGCGTGAGGCGCGCTTCGGGATGCTCGATGGGACGGATGTCCATCGTCCCTTTCGTGCCGCAGACCGCGAACTGCCGCCGCGCGCCACCGTCCCATTCCACGAGCACGCTACGCACGGTGACGATGGCCGACGGGTATTCGAGCACCGCCGTCTGGTTGTCCGGGAAGCCGTCCTTCAGCGGCGACGAACTGCGGCTGTGCGGCGTGACTTTTTCCGGACGACCAAGGATCGCGACGACGGAATCAATCACGTGGCAGCCGAGCTCAAACATCGCGCCGCCGCGGTACGCCGCGAGCGCGTGACGTTCCGCGTCGCCCTGCAGTTTGCCCATCGCCGCCTCGATCGAGAAGACTTCGCCGAGCGCGCCCTCGCGCACGAGACGGCGCGCGATCGCGAAGGCAGGATTGTAACGCAGCATGTAGCCCATCTGCACGGTGAGCTTGCGCGCGGTCGCGTCGTCGAGCAGACGGCGCAGCGCGGGGAGCGATTCGCCGGCGGGTTTGTCGAGGTGAATGTGTTTGCCCGCGGCGATGCAGCGCGCCGCGGTGGGCACGAGGTCTTTCACCTCCGTCTCGACCGCGACCGCCTGCAGGCCCGGTGCGTTCAGCAATTCCTCCTCGGTCATCAGCGAAACTCTTCCGTAAATTTTGCTGCCCGCGAGCGCCGCGCGTCGCTGAGGATCGGGCTCCACGATGCCGACCACCTCGAAGTGTTCGGACGCCCGCATGGTTTCCATTTTCCCCGAAGCATGCGCGTGCGCCGTCCCGATTTGCCCGATGCGAATCTTCGGCGGCTTCGCCTCGCCGGTCGCCGCGCGAACCGGCAGGCGGCCTGCGACGAGCGCGGCTCCGGCGAGGCCGGACAGTTTCAGAAAATCACGGCGGGAGCGCGGGAAATTGTTCATGGCGCAGCGTCGCGGAGCGGGCCTTGGCGCTGAAGACAAAATGCTCATTTGATTCTCACGCGCCGCACTCATTCCCGCCTTGCGCGGCACGGTGCGCTCTGCCAAGAGCCAGCCATGTCCGGGTTGAACGAAGCGATCATCGAACAGGCCACCATGGAAGATCTGCCGCAAATGGTGGATCTTCTGTACGAACTTTTTGGACAGGAAGGTGACTTCGTCCCCGACCGCATGAAGCAGGAGCGCGGGCTGCGACTCATCCTCGAGCAGCCGAGCCGAGGGCGCATTTTTGTCTATCGCTGGAATGAAACCATCGTCGGCATGGTGAACCTCCTCTTCACGATCAGCACCGCGGAAGGCGGCTTCGTCGTGCTGCTCGAAGACGTGATCGTGCGCGTGGATTACCGCGGTCGCGGCGTCGGTTCGCAACTGCTCAGGCACGCGATCGAGTATGCGAAGAAAAAGGAATTTCTCCGCATCACGCTGCTCACCGATCGCATGAATGCGGAAGGCCAGGCGTTTTTTGAAAAACTCGGCTTCTTTAAGAGCCAGATGATCCCGCTGCGGCTCGCGCTCACGCAGGATTCCGCGACCCTCCCGAAATCGTGACGCCCGGCGGATTCACGGATCTCGGGTTCGCGCGGGTGGACACGGATCGGCACCGGCGGTGCGGATTTCCCGAGGTGATTTTTGGTCCCGGCAAGACTCCGGATCAGGTCGCGGCGATCGCAAAAGTAATCCTGGAAACCGAACCGGTCGTCCTCGTGAGCCGCGCGACCGAGGAGCAGTGGCGCGCCGTGGCCGCGCTTTTTCCCGAGGCGCGATGGCACGGGGCCGCGCGGTGCATCACCGTCGAGCGCGCGAAAATCCCGATGCTCGAAGGATGCGTCGCGGTGATCTGCGCGGGCACGAGCGACCTTCCGGTGGCGGATGAGGCGGCGGTGACGCTGGAAATTTTCGGCAATCGCGTGGAGCGATTCACGGATGTCGGCGTCGCGGGCATTCACCGACTGCTCGCCGTGCGCGAGCATCTCGAAGCCGCGAATGTGGTGATCGTGGTCGCCGGGATGGAAGGCGCGCTACCGAGTGCGGTCGCCGGTCTCGTGAGCAAGCCCGTCATCGCCGTGCCCACGAGCGTCGGCTACGGCGCGAGCTTCGGAGGCATCGCCGCGCTCCTCGGGATGCTGAATTCCTGCGGCAGTGGAGTGACGGTCGTGAACATCGACAACGGCTTCGGCGCAGCCTACTCGGCGGCGCAGATCAACCGCCTCGCGCAGCCGCGCCGCTGAGCCGGGGGTCCGTATTTTTTCCGCGTGCGGAATCCGCGCAGCCCCGTAGAAATGCGCGCATGAACATCCCCGGTCTCCGCAGTCCTCACGACAAAGTCAGCGGCCTCGTCCACTTCGGCCGGATGCTCGACAAAATCCGCCTGCACCAGCAGGGCACGCTGCCGGTGGATTATCTCTCCAATCTCGGCGACGGTTTCGACAAGCTCTGCGCGCAGTTTCTCGGCGTGCCGTACGAGGAAATCGCCGGGCAGGCGAAAGGCGGCGCAGCGGACGACGAGGTGCTCGCGTGGTGCCGCGCGCGCGGCAAAAAGTTCACCGACGACGAGGCTTTCGCGTGGGGTGAATTTTTGCGCAAACGCGGCTGGAACGACGTGATGAGCGAGCGCCTGCGGCAGCGCAAGGAAGCCGCCGGATTTTCCAGCCGCGACGAAATCCAGACGTTCTTCGACTACATCGATGCGGACGAGGGCCGGCCGGTGCGACCGATCGCGTAGCGCTGAGGAGCGCCACGCGTCCCGCCGGCCACCCCGATCCGCGCGCAGCGCCACTATCTCCCGCGTCGTTTCCACGACACGCGCGTGTCCCTCCAAGCTAGCTCCCCGGCGTCGCGGGCTGCTTCGTCGCTTCCGCCGCCTGCGGGAGCGAATGCACCGGTTCGGAAGAGCCGCCGAAGAAGCGCTGGAACAGCGTCCGCGAGGCGGACTTGCCGGTTTCCTCCTCGGTGAGTTCCTGCCACGCCGCCTGCTTTGCCTGCTCCCACGGCGCGGCAAATCCCGGCGCAGCGACGGTCATCTTTTTCTCCGCGCGGGCAAAAATTTCTACTTCGCGCGCCAGCTTCTGCTCAGGCTGCAAAGTGAGCGCCTGCACTTTCACGCGCATGTGCTCGTTCTCCTTGCGCAGCGCCTCGAGTTCGCCCTTTTGCTTCGAGACAGCCGCGGCATCGATCTCCATTTTGTCGCTGAGCATCCGGCGGTAGCGCGAATATTCGCCCTTCACGCGGAGGAGATGATAGAGCGCCATCAGCAGCAGCACCGTGAGCAAAACGCACCCGGCGCCGAGCGTGGCGGGATGAAGCAGGAAGTCTTTCATGTTCAAAAAATCGCGCGCAGCAGGAGGGACAGCCGCAGTTCAGGCAAACATTTCCTCGAAGCGCGAGAGCACTCCCGCCTCGGCGCGCACGATGTTGTTCGACTCATCGAGGATCGCCACGCGCGGCCGGTGGTGCGCGGCTTCCTCGGGCGTCATCTGCGCGAAATTCATGATTGTCAGCCGATCGCCGATGCTACCGAGATGCGCGGTCGCGCCGTTCAATTCGATCACGCCCGTGCCGCGCGGCCCGTAGATCACGTAGGTCTCAAAGCGCGCGCCGTTCGCCATGTTGCTCACGAGGATGCGTTCGTATCGCAGCAGGCCGACGCATTCGGCGATGTCTTCGGAGATCGTCATGCTCCCCTGGTAGTCCACGCTCGCGCCGGTGACGGTCGCGCGGTGGAGTTTTGATTTCAGCAAGGTCAACTGCATCGTGACGGAGCATTCGCGGATTCCGCGGAAAATGCAAGGGCACCGTCGTGGCGGGAAGTGGCCGCTCAGATTTCGGGCCTGTACGTGCGCCCTTTCCAGACCACGCCGCGACCGCGTGAGAGCCGCCAACTATTGAGGCCGATGAGCATCAGCAGCAGCACACCGAACGGATGCAGCAGCGCGCCGATCCGGCTCGTGCGGAACCTCGCCGCGAGCAGGAAGCGGATCAGAAAAATGATCGCGATTTGGAATCCCACCACCCAGCGCAGCGACGCGGGTACGAGGAAGATCGCGACGAACGGCCCGAAAAAACACGCCCCCTGCACGGCACCGAACAACCAAAACGTCATCCCGCGATCGTCGAATGCCGCGCGGATATTTTTGGTGAAGCCCTCCCACGTTTCCGCGAACGAACGATACATCCGCACCGTGGAAAATTGCAGCGCATGGCCGTTGAAAAGCCGTTCGCCCTCGGGAATGCGTTCGGCGATTTGCCGGCCGAGCGTGACATCCTCGACGACGTGCGCGCGCACCCCCGCATGCCCGCCGATGCGATCATACGCCGGCCGCGAAAAAAACATGAACTGCCCGTTTGCGACGCCCATGCCGCGCACATCGTGTCCCCTCGCCCGCTCGGGCTTTTGCTGGATCCAGCGCTGCAGCCACAGTGGGCAAAATGCGAAGCCCACGAGCAGGATCACCGGCACGATCAGCTTTTCCCCGAGCGTCACCGTCACCAGCCGCGGCCATGCGGAGACGAGGCTCGCGCGATTTTTCCGCGCGTACGCGACTGCGGCGGACACCGTGCCCGGCGCGTGCTCGGTATCGGCGTCGGTGAAAAATAGAAACTCGCCGCGTGCCGCCTGCGCGAGTTGATGGCACGCCCAGTTTTTCCCCGTCCATCCGTCCGGCAACGGTTCGCCCGGGAGCAGGCGCGCGGACTCGCCTCTGCGCCCGGCCGTCTCCGCGATCAGTCGCCGCACGATCGCGCCGGTGTCGTCCTCCGAATGATCATCCAGGACGATCACTTCGCAGTTTGGATAATCCTGCCGCAGGAGCGAACCCGCGCACGCGCCAATGCTCCGCTCCTCATTCCGCGCCGGGATCAGGATGGAAACCAGCGGCGGATTTTCCGGCGGCTCCGCGGGGCGCAGTCCGTCGAATGCGCGGAGATTCGCGAGCACATTTCCGAGAATCAGCAGCAGAGCGCCGACGATGAGCCAGTGGTAAATTGTCTGCGCGAGCATTCGCGCGAAACAGAAACGGGACGGTCGCTGGTTGGCAAGCATCGCCGCGCCCGTGCGGCTGAAGGTAAAACTCTGGCCGACCGATTCCATTTTCCCCGCATCCCGCAGCCGCGCGGGGCGTCTTTACATGCGGGGTGATTTGCAGGCAGAAGTCAGCGCGATGGGTCTGCTTGCTCAACTTTTCCGGCACAAAAGTGCGTCTCCCTCCGACACCACCGGCGAGCCGCGATCGAGCGCGCCAGGGGCGGTCGGCGACGTGCGCGGAGTGGGCGCGATCGCCGCGGCGGCGGGCGTGAAAACGGAGCACGGGATGCCAGCCGAGTTTTCACTTTTGCTCGGCGAACTCATGGCGCGCGTGCCGCAGCACTGCGTGTGGCCGGGCCGGCACGATGCGAGCCGCGTCGTGTGGATTCCCGCGGCTGAATTCGCGCCCGGCCTCGCCCGCGGAAAGGCGGAACTGTCCCTCGCGCGCCTCGTCCCTCTCGTGCCGGATGTCTTTCGCTGGGAGCGCGGCGAAGCGGACGCGCCGCAAGTGCGACTGCCGATCCAAAAACTGCTCCAGCAGATCCGGCCGGAGGAAATCCGCCCTTCCCCATCGCTCGTGATTCCGAGCGCGATGCAAGCCTGCGCGGGAGTCGCGCCGCCACTCGCCGCGGAATCGCTTTCACCGATCGGTTTCGAGCGGCGCGATGTGCCGGCCACGCAGCCCGCTTTGCCCGCCCATGCTTTCCGGGAAAATGCGGCACCCGCGGAAAGGGATCGCGCCTCGGCGGAGGATGGCCATCGGGATCGGAAAATGTTCGCGGCCGTCGAGAATCCGCCGCCCATCGTGCCGGAGGCAAAGCCCACCATTTCGATCACCGCGACGGATGCGCCGGATCGCCGGGTGGAATTGCGACCGTCGAAGGACATCGCGATTTCCACCACATTGCGCGCCGTGGTGCTCGGCGGAATTTCTCCCGCGACATCGGCAAATGCCGCGGGCTCGTCGGGCCAGATCCTCGCTCCGCGCGTCGCATCCGCGGCACCCGTGGAGACGACGCCGATCATTTTGAGCCCCTCGGTGCTCCCCTCGACGGAAGCCCGTGGACCTTCGCCCGCGCGCCGGACCGCTCCGAACTTCGCGGGATTGCAGAGTCTCTTCATGTCGGGCACCTCACTCGATCTGGCCGGAGTTGCGGCGCTCGCGACGCAACTTCCCGGCGTGCGCGCGTGCGTGATTTCCGGTTCGGCGGGCAGCGCGACGGCCGGCGATTTTTCGCACGGCGTGAGCGCGGAGGAAGTGCGCGCGGCCTCCGCAGATCTCCCGCGCATCGGCGGTGCCGCGATGGAAATGCTGCACCGCGGCGAATCGGACCTCGCGCTTTTTCTCCACGATGATGTGTGCGTCGCCGCCATTCTCACGGGCGGCGGATTCGTCCCCGGCGTGCACGAACGCCTCGCGCGCGTGACCGAACTCCTCGCCGGTGCCCCCACCGCGCGTTAGCCGTTTTTTTTCCATGCCGACGATCGATTACAACGCGAAGGAAGTGCTGCTGCGCTTCGGCGTCGCCGGGGCGCCGGGCGCGGGAAAAACGCAGATGCTCTGGCGACTGCACGCCGGGCTGCCGCTCGAAATGCGCGCGGAACTCGTGATGCGTCCCATCGGCGAAGACCAGATCGTGAGCTTTGATTTCACGCCGCCGGACCTCGTGCCGATCTCCGACTACCGCGCGAAATGCAAGGCGATCACCGTGCCCGGAAAAATCGCGGACGCGACGATCGTGGGCCGCGTGATGAGTGAACTCGACGGCGTGTTTTTTGTCGCCGATTCGCAATCCGAGCGGATGGAGGAAAACGTCGAGGCACTCCGAAAAATCGCCGCAATCCCGAGTCTCGCGCAGGTGCCGATGGTGTTCCTCTACAACAAGCGCGACCTGCCAAATGCCGCGCCGGTCGAGTATATGGATCAGGTCCTGAACCGGCTGGGCGCACCGCGTTTTGCGACGGTGGCGGCGACGGGCGAAGGCCTCGCGGAGGCACTGTCGGAGTTGTCACGGCTCGTGCTGCGGTAGTCAGCGTTCGCCGCGGAGGCGCGCGAGGATCTTCTCGGTGTCGTACACGCAGCCGGCCCACGCGCCGCCGCTGAGCGACTGGAGTTCCGCCCACAGGCGCGTGTCGTCGGGCAGCGCAGCGTGCGGCGCGAGATCGTCGCGGCGCGGACGTGCGGCGAGGATGCGCGCGCCTTCGTCGGGATCAAATGTGCGATCATTTTCGCCGATGAAATTCACGCTGCCGGTCATCGCGTTGCGATCGATCACGATGCGGATGCGGTCGCCGTCGCGGAGTTTTCCGATCGGTCCACCGGCGAGTGCTTCGGGGCCGATGTGGCCGATGCACGCGCCGGTGCTCACGCCGCTGAAACGCGCATCGGTGAGCAGCGCGACGTACTTGCCGCAGGGCAGATGCTTGAGCGCGCTCGTGACTTGATACGTCTCCTCCATGCCCGTTCCCATCGGGCCGATACCCGCGATCACGACCACATCGCCGGACTGAATCACGCCGCCACGGATCGCCGCGATGGCTGATGCTTCGCTCGGAAAAACGCGCGCGCCGCCCTCGTGCCGGTACACGGAATCCGCGCCGACGACGGACGGATCGATCGAGGTCGCCTTCACGACGCTGCCTTCGGGCGCGAGGTTGCCGACGGGGAAAATCATGGTGCCGGTGAGGCCCCGCTCCTTCGCGCGGGCGGGTGGGAGGATCACGTCGTCGGGGTCCACGCCGTCGAGTTCGCGCAGCAGTTCGCGAAATCTTTTGCGACGTTCGCTGGCTTCCCATGCGTCGAGATTTTCGCCGAGCGTGCGGCCGGTCGCGGTGAGCACGGAGCAGTCGAGCAGGCCGAGCGCGCGGAGGTGGAGCATCACCTCGGGCGTGCCGCCGGCGAGAAAGACGCGCACGGTCGGGTGGCCGACGGGGCCGTTTGGCAGCGCGTCCACGAGGCGGGGCGTGGCGCGGTTCGCTGCGATCCAGTCGCCCACTTTTGGAATCGCGAGACCGGCGGCGTGCGCGATGGCGGGGATGTGGAGCAGGAGATTTGTCGAGCCGCCGATCGCGGCGTGGACGACGAGCGCGTTGCGGATCGAGCCGTCGGTGAGGATGTCGCGACCGCGGAGTCCGCGTGCATCCAGATCCACGACGGCTTGCGCGGAGCGCGTGGCGATGTCGAGCCACACGGGCTGTCCGCTCGGCGCGAGCGCAGAGTGCGGGAGCGCGAGGCCGAGCGCCTCGGCGATCACTTGCGATGTCGCGGCGGTGCCGAGGAACTGGCAGCCGCCTCCGGGCGATGCGCACGCGCGGCAGCCGAGTTCGGAGGCTTCCTGCAGCGAGAGGAGGCCGTGCGAGAAGCGTGCACCGATGGTCTGGATTTTTCCCGCGTCCTCGCCGCGCGTGGGCGGCAGCGTGACACCGCCGGGGACGATCACGCCGGGGAGATCGCGCATTCCGGCGAGCGCCATCATCATCGCGGGAAGCCCCTTGTCGCACGTCGCCACCCCGATCACGCCGCGGCGCAGCGGGAGCGAGCGGATGAGGCGGCGCATGACGATCGCGGCGTCATTGCGATACGGCAGCGAGTCGAACATGCCGTGCGTGCCCTGCGTGCGCCCGTCGCACGGGTCGCTCACCGCGCCGGCGAACGGCACGCAGCCGAGCCTGCGAAGTTCGCGCGCGGCGGCCTCGACTTGCAGCGCGATTTCCCAATGCCCCGTGTGATAGCCGAGCGCGATCGGTTTTCCATCCGGCGAGCGCAGGCCGCCCTGCGTGCTGAGCACGAGAAATTGCGGGCCATTCGCAAGCGCGGCATCCCAGCCCATGCCGACATTTTGCGTGAGGCCGAAAAGGTCGCCGCTCGGTGCGGTGCCGAGCATTTCCGGCGTGAGCGGCAGCGCGCCCTGCGGGCCGGCGGCGTGCGTGCGGATTTGGAAAATCGCGGGGTTATCAGCAGGAGAATCGGTGCCCATGGTGCGTGTCGGAGTCAGTGCCGGGAGAAGGAGGGGAAACGCAGAGGCGCCGAGACGCAGAGGTCAAGCGGCGGAATTCGTGCAAACTCGCCGCGGCACTCTCTGCGTCTCGGCGTCTCCGCGTTTCACAAAAAAGATTTCCGGTCCTCACGGGTGCCGTCGCGCATCGACCTCACACAAAAAGCGCCGCGCTCGCCGTGTAGCCGTGGATGAAATTTTTCCCGCCGACGGGGCCGATCTCGCCGTTGCAAAAGAAGCCCGCGCTCGGGTGCGTGCCGAAGTGCTCCGCGAGCACGGTCGCGTCGTGATCCGGTTTTCCGAAAAGCCCGCGACCGCGGCCGCCGCAGGAGAAGAGCAGAGAGGCGAAGGGCTTCACGCCGTCGGAGCGGATGGCCTGCGCGAGATGCGTGATGTCTTCGTCGGCGGCATCGGCGTCGCGGAGCTGGTATTGCACGGTCTGGCCGACGCGCGGGAAGGCGGCGACGGCGACCGAGCCGGTGTGCTGATCGGCGCCGAGGATGTTGCGGATGAGAAAGTCGCCGCGGTGGAATTCCTCGCGGTATTCCGTCATCGCGAGGCCGGCGAAGAGATTGCCCTTGGCCACCGCTTTTTCCGAATCCGAGAGCGACTGAAAGGCATCATCGAGGATGCGCCACGCGGGACGCGACCCGAGCGCGTGGATGATATTTTCCTCCGCCGCGGTGACGGGGAGCGCCTCGCCGATCGGGCGGCAGCCCTGGCTCACGAGCGTCTGAATCGTCACGCCGCCGCGGAAGCCGAGCGCCACGCCGCCGCCGTCGAGGAGTGCGTGATCGCGGAAGACGAACATGTCCTCGGCTTCGCGTCCGCCGCTCGCGAGGCCGCCGAAACACGGCGTGCCGGGGAACGCGCGGTCCCAAGTCGCGAGCCATTGCTCCGCGGGGACAGCGGTCGGGTCGGCGAGCAGCATCCACGCATCCACATCCGCGCCGCCCGCGGCTGCGCGCCAGGCGTCCTTATCGTCCCAGTCGGGCGCATTTGCCGAGGAAAAGGAAAACGGCACGAGCTGCGTGTCCGGCAGATGCATCGCGAGCAGCGAGAATCCGCTCGTCGCTTCGGCCTCCTTCGCCGTTCCGACAAGGCCGGCACCGCTGCATCCCACGATGAGTGGGATGTGACCGTGAACCTGCAAAACCTCGAGAAATTCACCGAGCTGCGCGCGGTAGTCGGACGAGCAGAAAACGAACGCGCAGCTCACTTGTCCGCCCACTTCCGCGAGGGCCGAACGCGCGGCTTCGGCCACCGCGGATTCGGAGTAGGGAGCGAGGACGAGTCTCGATGCAGCGGTGTTGGCCATGCGGGAACATAGCCGCGATGCCTGCGCCATCCGCAACGGAAAAGATGGCTTGCCGCGCGATGCGCGTCTGCGTTCAGGTGGCAGGCCGCACCTGCGGCTGAATCCCTGAAATGATGAAACACGCACTTTTGCCCGCCCTTCTCTTCGCCGCACTGCCGCTGCAGGCCGCTCCGCCGTCGAAAATCGACGTGAGCAAACTGCCCCAGCAGACGCGCGCTATCGGCGATGTGATCGTGCCGGTGCCGAGTGAAATTTTCGGCATTCTCGACAAGCTCACGAAGCCGCGCTGGGCAGAAGTCCTGCGCCCGATGAAGGGCGTCGCGAAGGCCTCCGGCGAGCAGGCGCAGGTCGCACTTTACCTCGGCACAGTGATCGCCGAGGGCTTCGTGGCGGTGGAGGCGGAGGACTCGGATCAGGTGCAGAAAATCGGCCGCAGCGTGCTGAATCTCAGCCAATCCCTCGGCGTGCAGAAGGCCGTGGAAAAACGCGCGAAGGCCATCATCGACGCCGGAGACAACAAGGATTGGAAGCTCGTGCGCAAGGAACTCGATCGCGCGCTGAGCGAGGTGCGCGAGGCGATGGCGGAACTCGGCAGCGAGCAGCTCTCGCAGCTCGTGAGCCTCGGCGGCTGGCTGCGCGGCACGGAGGCGCTCTGCGAAGTGGTGAACAGCTCGTACTCCCGCGACGGCGCGGATTTGCTCCACCAGCCGGTGATGCTCGACTACTTCGCCAGCCAGCTCGACGCTCTGAAAACGCGCTACAAAAAAGGGCCGCTCATCGGGAAAATCCAAACCGGCCTGAAAGACATCCGCCCGCTCATCGGGCTCGCGGATGGTGCGGAGATTTCGGCGAAATCCGTCCGCGAAGTCGGCGGCATCACCGCGGGACTGGTCAAAACGATCCAAAGCCGATAGCCTGAAGGCACTCCTGTGACTCGATTTTTCAAAACTCTCCTCCTCCTCGCCATCGCGGTGCTGCCGGCGCTGGCGACGGTGGATGATGCGCTGTCCTACACGCTCGAGGCCGCGCAGCCATACGTGAAGGAGGGCTTCACCGTGCGCGAGGACTACTGGGGCGGCGACATGGGCGCGGCACAGCCAAAGGCGATCACGCAGCAGCTTTTCAAAGGCAACGAATACTGGTTCTGGATGGGCACCGACGTGAAGGGTGCGCGCATCTCGGTGCATATTTACGACAGCGAGGGGAACCTCTGCGAAGTGGAGTCGTGGCAGAAGGGGCAAATCGCGGCAGCCCGCGTGGTGCCGAAGCGCTCGGGCGCGTTCTACGTGATCGTCGAAGTCGAGAAGTCGTCGCGCGAACGGACGCACTGGGGCATGGCCTACGGATTCCGCTAGGCGCGGCGAGGGATGAGCGAGGTCCAGACGTTTGAGTTCGAGAACGCACGGGTGCTCGGGCAGCTTTTCCTGAACGATCTCGGAAATCTCCGCGCCGTCGAGCAGGCGCTCGGCGTGAAAATCACCACGCGCGAGGGCTGGCTGCGCGTGGAGGGAGAAAGTGCGGACGTCGCCGCGGCGGGCCGCATGTTCCGCCAGCTCGATGACGCACAGCGCGCCGGGCTCACGCTGCGCCGCTACGAATTCAATTACGCCCTGCGCTGCGCCCGCGAGCCGGACGCGGTGGGGCTCGACAGTCTCGTCGTCACGCGCATCCACTGCTCGCCGCGGCGCGCGCCCATCATCCCGAAAAATCCGACGCAGCGCGCGTACATCCAGGCGATCCAGCAGCACGACATGACCTTCGGCATCGGCCCCGCGGGCACGGGCAAGACTTACCTCGCGATGGCGATGGCGGTGTCCGCTTTGAAGAAAGAGGAAGTGCATCGCATCATCCTCACGCGTCCCGCAGTCGAGGCCGGCGAGGCGCTCGGCTTCCTGCCCGGCGACCTGAACGAAAAGATCATGCCGTACCTGCGCCCGCTCTACGACGCGCTGCACGACATGCTCGATCCGGACGAGATCCAGCGCTACTTCGAGCGCGGCGTGATCGAGGTCGCCCCCCTCGCCTACATGCGCGGGCGCACGCTGAACCGCGCTTTCGTCGTCCTCGACGAGGCGCAAAATACGACGAGCGAGCAGATGTTCATGTTCCTCACGCGCCTCGGCGCGGAGAGCAAGGCCGTCATCACCGGCGACCCGACGCAAATCGATCTCCCGCACAACAAAAAGAGCGGCATGGTCGAGGCGCTCGCCGCGCTGCGCGACATCGAGGGGATCGCGTTTGCGAATTTTTCCGACAACGATGTGATCCGCCACGAGCTCGTGCAGCGCATCGTCACCGCGTACCGGCATCATCGCGGGACGGATGGGAAGAAGTAGGATGCTCAGTGCGCAGTCCTCAGTGCTCAGTATTCGGACTGAATGCTCCATTTCGCGGAAGGTGTTTTTCTGAGCACTGCCTACTGAGCACTGAAAACCGCACGTCCCGTTCCGGCGTCGCGAATAGAAGTTGGACGTTCGCCTTTCAAACCGCGACGCTGCACCCCGATGTCGCAAAAGCTCATCGCCGCCGTCGCCCGTTCCGCGCGCCTCCGCGTGCTGAACCTCCTCAAGCGCACGCAGGGCCTGAGCGTGCAGGAACTGGCCGACGAACTCGGCATGTCGTACATGGGAATCAAGGATCTGTGCCTCGACCTCCACAAACGCGGCCTCCTCGACACGCGCCGCGAGCCGCGCCCCGAGGGCAGCACCGGCCGCCCGCGCCTCATCTACCGGCTCACCGATCGCGCGCACGAGCTGTTCCCCGTCGCAAGCAATCCGCTCACGCTCGACCTGCTCGACGCCGCGAAAAAACTCTTCGGCCCTGCGTCCGCGGAAAAATTGCTCATGCTCGTGTGGCTGCAAAAGGCGGAGGCATTCGCGGAGAAAGTAAAAGGCCCGGATGTGGAGACGCGTGCCGACGCGCTCACCCGCGCGCGCGATGCCGCGGGGCACATGGCCGAACTGGAAAAGGGAAGCGATGGCCGATCGCGGATCGTCGAGCATCACTGCCCTTTCCTCGACGTGCTGCACGCGTATCCCGTCGTTGCGCGGCTGGAGGTGGAAATGTTTCGCAAGCTGCTCGACGTTTCAGTCGAGCGGTTCGAGGAAAATGCGGCGGGGCTTTACCGGGCGGAGTTTGTGATCGGCGGGTGACGAGCGAAGCGCCGTGAGCCTGAACACGGGGATCACGGCCATCTTGGCTGTGTTCCGGAGCGCGGCTGCCACGGCCCCGCGGCGCTTCTTTTCCCGAGTGCGCGCAGAATTCGTTGTGGCGAAAATGTAGCGCTGCGCGCATTGCTTCCTAGCCGCCGGGACGGACGGCGCTCCGTGCGCGCGGCGCTCCGGTGGGCGCGCTCGGGAGAGCGTGGCGCGGGCACACGCGCAGCGTGACTTTGGACAACTCTCCCGTTCCCCCGCCTTTTGACCGACGAATCATCGGCCCCACATTCCTGCCGCGACCCGCGCCTTCATCGCGACTCGCCTCCGTTCATTTCACCCGCCGGCGGCGAGGCGCATCAGCTCGATGCGATCACCATTTTGCAAAGCATGCTCTTTCCATTCCGTAGGGCGCAGCGCGGTGCCGTTGTGCTCGACGAGCACGGTGCCGTTCGCAAAGCCAAGTTCCGCGATGAGCGCGGCGATGTCCGGAGCAGCGGTGTCGCGCGATTGGCCGTTGACGGTTATCTTTCTCACGAAGCCGTGATCGCCTGATCCCAATCCTTCCACACGGCCTCGAATCCGCGCGCGTGCAGCAGTCCCGCGATCTCGGCGGCGCTGCGCGTGTCGGCGATTTCAAATTGCTGCGTCGCGCTTTGCTCGTGCGTGCAACCACCGGCGGTCGCGGGCTGCGGCGCGATTTCTTCGCGGCGTCCGCGAACCGTGAGGTGCAAGTCATCTCGCCCCTCGCCCGTGTAGCCGCCGGGCTCGGTGTGGCTGCCGGCGCTCATCATCGTGATGCCGAGCGGCAGCAGCGCATCGCGCAATGCGGCGGGCTCGCGCGTGCTGAGCACGATGCCCACATGCGCAAAGCAGATGCGCAGCGCAGTGACGAGCTGGACGAATTCGCGATCCGGCAGCGAGTGCTTCGGCGTGAACTCGCCAGCGCACGGGCGCAAGCGCGGCAAGCTCACGGTGAACTGCGCCTTCCAGCAGCGGCGCAGCAGGTGATCGAGGTGCGCGGCGAGCGCGAGCGCCTCGCTTTTCCAGTCGCACAATCCGAATAGCGCGCCTATGCCGATGCGCCGAAAGCCCGCGTCGTAGGCGCGCTCGGGGCACGCGAGCCGCCAGTCGAAATCGCGCTTCGGTCCCGCGGTGTGCAGCTCCGCGTAGGTCGCGCGGTCGTAGGTTTCCTGATAGACGACGAGCCCCTCCGCGCCCGCGCGCACGAGCGGGATGTAGTCGGCGGTCTCCATCGGCGCGACTTCGAGCGCGAGCGTGGGAATCTCCGGTGCGAGCGCGCGGATGCACGCCTCGAGGTAGCCGTTCGAGACGAACTTCGGATGCTCGCCCGCGACGAGCAGGATGTTGCGGAATCCCTCCGCCGCGAGATGCCGCGCCTCGCGCACCACGCTCTCGATTTCCAGCGTCACGCGCAGGATCGCGTTGTCGCGCGAAAAGCCGCAGTAGGCGCAGTTGTTGATGCACTCGTTGGAAAGGTAGAGCGGCGCGAAAAGACGGATGGCCTTCCCGAAGTTCCGCCGCGTGAGCAGCGCGGACTCGCGGGCCATCGCCTCGAGTTCCACAGCGGACTTCGGCTCCAGCAGCGCGGCAAATTTCCGCAGCACGGCGGAGGGCCGTGCAGGATTCAGGATTTCCGCAGCGTGTGTCATCGCGCGTTCCTTTAAGCGCGAATGCGCGGGGTGGCAACTTTCGGGAGTGTTCAGATTCGGAAATTAGGAATGGAGGCGAAAGGGAATGAAAGGTGCGCAGTGTGAAAGTGCGCTGCAGTTTTCTGGATTCGAAATTCAATACGAAATGCCGCCTGACTTCGCAGTCGGTGCCCGCTCGCCACATTGACTGCCTCCGGTTCACGAATCACGTTCTCCCAGTGATGAACCAGCCCATTCATTGTTCCCTCGTGCTTTGCTTCATCACCATCCATTCCGCTCTCGGGCAGAATGCAACGAAACAGGCACAAACCGGAGAAAGAAGAACCTTCGCCAGCGAATCCACAGTCCTGCTGGTTCGCCATGCGGAGAAGCCCGAACAGGGCGCGGGCCTCACGCCGGAAGGACAACGGCGCGCCGTGGCATACGTGGATTTCTTCACGCACTACCGGCTGGGCGGCCAGCCGCTCAAGGTGGATGCATTGTTCGCGGCAAAGGATTCCGAGCACAGCATGAGGTCGCGTCTCACTCTCACTCCGCTTTCCAGCGCGCTGAAGCTGCCGCTGGACACCGCGTTTGAGGGGAAAGATTTCGCTGCCCTCGCCGCCCGATTGCGGGGCGGCGAATACAAGGGCAAGACTGTCGCCGTCTGCTGGAAGCACGGGGAAATCCTCGCCTTGGCGGAAGCGCTCGGTGTGGACCCCGGCAAGCTGCCAGCATCAGCGCACTGGCCGACAAAGTGGCCCGATGCTGAATTCCGCTGGGTCCTGCAGATCGTCCGCGATGAATCCGGAGCGATTGATCGGATCCGCACCCAGTGCGTTCGGAATCCCCTGCTCACTCCCGGCCACCCTGCGCAGGCGGGCAATTGAGACGCCGACCTCATCCGAGCGTGACCTCAATCGCTCTCACTTCCCGATGCACCACAGCTTCTCGCTCGTGCGGATGAAGAGGTGGCCGTCGCTCACGGCGATGCTGCTGCGGGTGGCGTCGCCGGCCCCGCCCATGGGGATGCGTTCGAGCACCTTGCCGTCGGCGAGGTTTTCGACGACTGCGGTGCCGCGCTCGCCGATGGTGTAGATTTTTCCGTCGGCGATCGTCGGCGAGGAGCGGAAAATTTCGGCGCCCTTGCTGCGGTCGAGGCTGAAGGATTCCTGCCACACTTTCGCGCCGGTCTTGGCGTCGAGGCAGGTCATGGTCTGCTTGTCGCCGTTGAAGGCGTAGAACTTCCCGGCGAACGCGGCGGGAGTGCAGGTGTCGGGCGTGTTCTTTTCGTCGAAGACCCACGCGCGGCCTTTTTCGGTGATGTCGCCCTTGCCATCCATGCGGTAGGCGATGGCGGGGCTTTGCTTCGGGCCGCAGACGAGCGCGATATTTTCCCACGCGACGGCGCTCGGGACGAGGCGCATGAAGCCGCCGCCGCTCAAGCCCTTCTTGTTGTTGATGCCGCCGCCGCGCCACAGCTCCGCGCCGGTCTCGGGGTCGTGGCCGGTCAGGTAGTCGCCGCCGGCGATGAGGAGCTGTGTCTTGCCGCCGACGGTGTGCGGGATCGGTGTGGCGTACGTCTCCTGCGTCTCCTGCTCGGCGTCGGTAGGGCGGATGTGTTTCCAAAGCGTCTTGCCGGTCGCGGGATCGAGCGCGAGGAGGTAGCTCTCGCGGTCGCCCTTGTCCTTGTCCTCAATGCCGGGATAGCCGCCATCCGCGGGCGTGCGCTGGAGCACGAGGACGTAAAGTTTTCCGCCGAAGAGCAGCGGGCTGCTGCCATAGACCCAGTTGATGTTGAACTTCCCGTAGTCCTTCGCGAGATCGCGCTTCCAGACTTCCTTGCCGGCAAAATCAAACGCCGCGAGTTGCCCGGTACCGACGAGCGCCCACACGATCTTGCCGTCGGTGACGGGCGAGGGCGAGGTGCTGTTGCCGCGGCCTTTTGCGAGTGCGCCATCGGCGAGATTCTGCTTCCACGCGACCTTGCCCGTCTTGCGATCCACGGCGATGAGCCACTGTTTGTTTTCCGCATCGGGGCTCATCACGAAGACGAGCCCACCCGAGACGATCGGCGTCGCGCCGCTGATGCCGGGGAGATCGAGTGACCATTTCACGCCCTCAGTCTGGCTCCACTTGCTCGGCAGATTTTTCTCCGGCGAGGTGCCGTTAAATGCCGGGCCGCGCCACTGCGACCAATCGCCAGCGTGTGCGGTGGTGATGGCGAGGAGGGAGACGAGGGTGTGGAGTTTCATGGATGAGGGAAAAAGGTTCGGGGTTGGTTCAGGATAAATCGCGTGTGTCATGCACGCTTCGGGTGTGCAGCGGAAGCGAAGATTTTCCGACAGAGCGGCGGGTGAAAATTGGCGACGCGCGTGATCGTTCTCGATCGGGAGTCGCGTGGCGCTGCCCGCACTGAAGCCACCGGTCTCACGCGCTGCGCTCAACTTCGCGTCGCGGGAAGCCGGCGTCTGCAGATTTGATCGGCACGCCCCGCGGATGCCGTCCCGCGACGAACGCCGCGGAGGCTTGGCGGAGCACGATCAAAATCGCGCGGCGCGCGCAGCTCGCGGCACCGCTCAGTTTGCCGCGAGGATTTCCGCGGAGATGAGCTGATTGGTCTGCATGAGGTGGCGGATTTCCGGCGGCGAAAGCGGACGATCCACGAGGAGCAATTCATCCACCGCCATCGTCGCGCCCGCGCTGCTGCCGGGCAGACCGCCCAGCCACAGCGAGCCATCCAGCCCGGCGGGCATCTCCTCGGAACCGCGGCGCGAGCCCGGCTTCACGGAGAATGATTCGAGGCGTCCGTCCACGTAGAGCTTCGTGTGCGCCTTGTTCGACTTCTTCGCGGGCTGGCCGAAATTCGCGGCGATGTGATGCCATTTTCCGTCGCGCAGCGACGTGGTGCCGACCGCTGCGCCCTGCCGAGTCTGCATCCGCAGCGCCCCGAGCACGCCTTCGCCGGGCAGGCTGTTGCGGGAAAATTCCGCCCACATTTGCGGCGGATGATTCAGCGGCAGCGCGAGGAAAGTCTCCGCACCGGAGATCGAAGTCTCCGCGGGCAGCCGGACCCAGCACGCGACGCTACGTGTGGCGCGACTCACGGCGGCGGAAAGTTTCGCCTGCACGGCGGGCTGCCCGTCGAGCCGCAGCGCGCTGCCCCAGCGTCCCGGCGTCCAGTGCGAATTAGGCCCGCCGGATTTTCCGAGTTGGATCTCCGGAGCATTCGCGGAACTCGCCACCGCGCCCGCGATGTCCCCCGCCCCTTCGTCGAAGGACCAGCGCACGAAACTCAGCGGATGCGCGGTTCGCTCGACGGCAAACTTCGCGGCGAAGCGCTGGAATTTTTTGTCGCCATCGCGCACCTCGGAAGCGCCGGCCTTGGCAAAGCGGCGTGCCTGCTTTTCGCGAAGCACGGAGCGCGGCAGCTCGCCGCCGCCGCTCTGGCTGCGCGGCTGCACTTCGACCGCGCCTTTCAAAACGAACACCTCCGCCGCGCCGCCCTCCTCGGCGGTCATGCTGAATTCCGTGCCGAGATCCACGACCTCGACCGCCGCGTTGATTACGCGAAAGCCGATCGCCTCGGGCGGGACGTTCGCCTTCAGTGTGCCGCGCTGAAGCTCGGCCTCCCACGCGGAACGCAGATCAAGCGTGGCCGGGCCGACGAGCGTGAGTTGCGCCCCGGAATCGAAGGTGACCTCCGCAAAACCGGACTCGAGATCGAGGTGGCGTCCGCGCGCAAGCTCGTCGCCCGGCGCGGGGGAAACGCCGATCCATTTGCAATCCTTCGAGCCGGAAAGGCGCGCGACGGACTCGGGTTGTTCGTCGCCATTGCCCTGCGGACCCGCAGCGAAAAAAGTGCGCGCGAGAAAAATCCCGAGCAGCACCGCCGCTGCTGCCGCCAGCGGTGCAGCCCAGCGCGACCAACTGGAAAACGGCACCACGTTCGAGGGCTCGGGAAGCTCGCTCTGCATCTCGCCCGCGTACTCGTAGAGGCTCGCGGACAGCGCCATCGCGCGGACGTAAAAACGGCGCGCCTCGTCCGAAGCCGCGAGCATTTCCTCCAGCCGCGCATGTTCCGCCGCCGTCACGCGCCCGTCCGTGAGCGCGCTGATCAGTTCGTTGAGTTCCACCCGTTCGTTGTCAGTCATTGTGTTCATGCCGTGGCCTCCGAAGTGAGTGCGTTCGTCACGCAGTCGTGCAAAAGTTTGCGCAGCCGCGTGAGCGCCTTGTACGCGGCGACGAGCGAGCGGTTCGTGCGGCGCGCGGCTTCCTCCACTCCGGACTCGTAGCGCGTCATCAGCAAGTCACGGTCGCGCGGATTCAGCTTCTGCAGGCACCGCGAGAGCGCCTCGTGGCGCGCGCTCTGCTCGGGTGCGATTTCCGCCGCGGTCGCCGCCACCGCCTCCAGCACCTTCTCGTCGAAGATCACTTTCGATCGCGCAAATTTCGTCCGCGCGGCGCGCACCTGCCACCACGCGATCTGGCACCCCCACGCGGCGAAATCGGTGCCCGTGCGGAAGTCGGAAAACTTTTCGCAAATCACGAGGCTCGTCTCCTGCAGGATGTCCTCCGCCGAATGCCGGTCCGGCACGAGCGTGTAGATGTACGAGAAAATCCGCCGCTGATGCTGCGTCATCAGTAGCACGAGTTCCTTCGTCCGGTCGGCGGGTTGTTCGGTCATGCAAAAAGTGTTCGTGGTTCGGCAAGGGATGCACTCCCTTCGTGCAATCAATAACACGAGCCGCACGTCTTGGGACGGGAAACCTTTGCAACGCACCACGTCCAACTCCGTGAAAGCGACGAGCCGCGCGGCGCGGAATTCTTTCCGCCAGTCTGTCGTCTCAACTGAGGGCGGCCGCGCTGTTTCACAGTCAGACAATCGCATCGCCACCCATGAAACTGTTCGCACCGTCCCTCTTTTTTGCCACCGCGTCGCTCACGTTCGCGGCGCTGAATCCCGCCGTGACCGTCGTCGGCGAGAAGCCGGATGCCGCGGGCGTGGATTATTTTGAGCGCTTCATCCGTCCGGTGCTCGCGCAGAAATGCTACGGCTGCCACTCGAAGGAATCCGGGAAGCAAAAGGGCGGACTGCTGCTCGACACGCGCGAAGGCATCCGCATGGGCGGCGATTCGGGACATGCGGTGGTGCCCGGCGATCCGAGTGAGAGTCTGCTGCTGAAGGCGATCCGGTACGAGGACAAGGAAATGGAGATGCCGCCGAAAAAGGAGGGCGGGAAATTGCCGGAGGAAACGATCGCAAAATTCGATCAGTGGATCCGCATGGGCGCTCCGGATCCGCGCGGCGGCGGCTCGCTCGCGCAGGCGCTGCAGTCTGCGCCGAAGAAGATTTTGGACATGAAGACGGCGAAGGAATTCTGGGCATTCCAGCTTCCAAGGGCGCACCAACCGCCCGCGGTGAAGGACACCGCATGGGCGCGCACCGACGTGGATCGTTTCATCCTCGCGGCGCAGGAGGCTGCGAAGCTGAAGCCCGCCCCGGATGCGGATCGGACGACGCTGATCCGCCGCGTCTATTTCGATCTCATCGGCCTGCCGCCGCGACCGGATGAAGTGGCCGCGTTCGTGAAAGACAAGTCGCCGGACGCCTTTGCAAAAGTGGTGGATCGGCTGCTCGCCGCGCCGCAGTTCGGCGAGCGCTGGGGCCGGCACTGGCTCGATGTCGCGCGCTACGCGGAGAGCACCGGGAAAGAGCGCAATTTTACCTTCCCCGCCGCGTACCGCTACCGCGACTACGTCATCGCCTCGCTGAATGCGGACCAGCCGTATGATCAATTCATTCGCGAACAGATCGCCGGCGATCTGCTGCCCTCCTCGAATGACGCGGAGCGCAACCGGAAACTCATCGCCACGGGCTTCCTCGCGATCGGGCCGAAGGGGCTAAATGAGAAGAACCGCGAGCAGTTCAAGATGGATCTCGTGGACGAGCAGATCGACGTGACCACGCGCGCGATCACCGGCGTGACGGTGGCCTGCGCCCGCTGCCACGATCACAAATTTGATCCGATCGCGCAGCGCGACTACTACGCGATGGCGGGCATTTTCCGCAGCACGGAAACGTACTACGGCACCGGCTCATTCGGTGGGAAAAATCGCAACGCCGCGCCATTGCTGCCGCTCGCGAACTCCGCAAAAACTTCCGCGGAATCCGCGATACCGGCCTCTCCCGCCGCGACGCCCGCACCGGCCAGCCCGTTGCCCCCTTCACGCGAAGCCATCACCAGCGTACGCCTCGCACAACTCGCCGCCGGAAATCCGCGAATCACCGCGCGCCTCGCGCAGATGACGCCGGAGCAAAAGGAAAAGGCGCTTCACAAACTGCGGGCGAGCGGCAAGGCGCCCGAGACAGCATCAGCCCCGGCGACAGCGCCAGCCGTCGCGGAGGCGCAGGCCGCCGGAAAGAAAAAGAAGAAGGGAAAGGGATACGCCGCAATCGAACCGCAGGCCGACGGGCCGGGGCAGGATTTGTGCATGGGCGTGATGGACGGCCAGCGCCGCGACACGCGCATCCTCGTCCGCGGCGAACTCGATCAGCCGACCGAGACGGTGCCGCGCGGCTTTGTGAATGTGCTCACGAACGGCGATGCGCCCGCGATTCCCGCGACGGACAGCGGCCGGCTGCAACTCGCCGACTGGCTCACCGCGCCGACGAATCCCCTCACCGCGCGCGTCGCCGTGAACCGCATCTGGCTGCACCTTTTCGGCGCGGGACTCGTGCGCACCGCGGATAATTTCGGCGCGACCGGAGAAAAGCCGAGCCATCCCGAATTGCTGGACACGCTCGCCGTGCAGTTCACCCGCGACGGATGGAGCGTGAAAAAAATGATCCGCTCGCTCGTGCTGAGCCACACGTACCAACTTTCCGCCGCGCACGATTCCTTCGCGAATGAAACCGATCCGGACAATCACCTCCTCTGGCACACCGCGCAGCGCCGGCTGGATGCCGAGGCAATCCGCGATGCAATGCTGGCCGCGAGCGGACAACTGGATTCCGTCCCGCCGACGGGCTCCGTCGTTTCCGCCGTCGGCGACGGCTACATCGGCAAGGGAATCCGGCCCGAGATTTTCTCCGGCTACGAGGGGAAAAAGCGCAGCGTGTATCTCCCGGTCGTGCGCGACTTCGTCCCCGAGGCGCTCGAGGTTTTTGATTTCGCGGAGCCGAGCCTCGTCGTCGCCTCGCGCGACACCACGAACGTCCCCTCGCAGGCGCTCTACATGATGAACAACGACTTCGTCCGCGCGCAGGCAGGCGCGATGGCGACGCGCATCCTCGCCACGTCGCTCGACTACCCGGCCCGTCTGAATCTCGCGTATCATCTCGCACTCGGCCGCCCCGCGACCGAGGCCGAGCGGAAGCGCGCGGACCAGTATCTTCTCAACGAAGCTAGGGCGATCATCCCGCTGAAAAACGGAGACAAGAACGCGGCATCCCTGCTCGCGTGGTCCACCTTTTGCCAGGCGCTCTTCGCGTCCGCGGAATTCCGCTACCTCAACTGAGAGACTGTGCCGCAAAACCCATTGCAATTTCGCTCCTCAATCCGTGTCCCGAAAGCTGCGCGCAGCCCGAAGGAAACGGGAGCACACGCTTCCAGCGTGTTCTTTCCGGCATCCTGCCGGAAACTGCGCTGCTCGGCAAATGCACCGGCGCACGAGAACACGCGGACCCGCCGCCTTCGCCCTGCGCCCGGCAGGATGCCGGCCGCGGCACGCTGGAAGCGTGCGCTCCCATTTTCCTTCATGCTCCGGACGCGCGCTGACAGTCCGAAAATTAAACGCGGAGACGCAGAGACGCGGAGAAAAGAGCAGGCAATCTGCGCACCCATTCTTTGTTTTCCTCCGCGCCTCTGCGTCTCTGCGTTTCAAATCTAAATTCCGCCACTTCAACTAAGCCACCGCCATGAACGACAACCATCCCCATCAGTGCAACAACGTCATGCCCGCGCCGCTCACGCGCCGTGATCTGCTCAAGACCGTCTCCGCCGGATTCGGCTGGCTCGCATTTCAGGGGCTCGCAGGAAATGCCGCCGCCGCCGCGTCCACGGCATCGCTCGCAGTGCGGCCGCCGCATTTTTTGCCGAAGGCCAAGCGCGTCATCTTCCTCTGCATGCAGGGCGGGCCGTCGCACATGGACACGTTTGACTACAAGCCCGCGCTCGCGCAGGACGACGGCAAGCCCGGCGATGCCGGCGAGAAGGGCAAGCTCTTCGCATCGCCGTTTCAGTTTGCGCAGCACGGGCAGAGCGGGCTTTGGATTTCCGAGGCGTTCCCAAATGTCGCCAGCCATGCGGACGATCTCTGCCTCCTGCGCGGCATGACCACCGACATCCCGAACCACCCGCAGGCCTTCGTGCAGTTGCACACCGGCAGCGCGCAATTCGTCCGCCCCAGCCTCGGCGCGTGGACGCTGTACGGACTCGGCTCGGAAAATGAAAACCTGCCCGGCTTCGTCACCATCGCCCCGCCGATCCAGTTTGGATCGCAAAATTACGGCAGCGCATTTCTCCCTGCCGTGTACCAGGGCACGCGCATCGGCGCGCAAAAGGAGGAAGGCAGCACCTCCGCCGTCACCGACATCCACAATCCCGACCTGCCCGCCGACCTCCAGCGCAAGCAGATCGACCTCGTGCAGGCGATGAACCGCGACCTGCTCACACGCGGCGCGAACGCCGGCGGCTCCGGCGCGAACGCCGAGATCGAGGGCGTGATCCAGTCGTACGAACTCGCATTCAAAATGCAGACCGAACTCCCGCGCGTGCTCGACACGAAAGGCGAATCAAAGGCCACGCTGGAAATGTACGGCATCGGCGGCGGCGCGAGCGACGCGTTCGGCAAGCAGTGCCTCATGGCGCGAAGACTTTCCGAGGCGGGCGTGCGCTTCATCGAGGTCGGCCACGGCGGGTGGGATCATCACAACAACCTCAAGTCCCGCCTCACCGCCGGTGCCGCGCAGACGGACAAGCCCATCGCGGGCCTGCTGGCCGATCTGAAGCAGCGCGGCCTGCTCAAGGACACCCTCGTGATCTGGGGCGGTGAATTCGGACGCACGCCCGGCAACGGCAAGCCCGATGGCCGCGGCCATAATTCAAAAGGCTACACGATGTGGATGGCCGGCGGCGGCGTGCGCGGCGGCTTCAGCTTCGGCGCGACCGACGACCACGGCGGCAAGGCCGTGGAAAACATCACGCACATCCACGATCTCCACGCCACCGCGCTCTCCCTGCTCGGCCTCGATCACGAGAAGCTCACCTACCGCTACGCCGGCCGCAATTTCCGCCTCACCGACGTGTACGGAAAAGTCGCGAAGGAAATCATCGCGTAACCCCGCCCGCCGCGCGCTGAAGAACTCGGCACACTAATCCTGCGGGAGAAACGGATTCAGCACTCGCACGCCGCCGTAGTCCTGCCCGGCGTTCAAGTCTTCCGAATACACCGTCGCGCAGCCCATCCGCTTTGCCGCCGCGAGGATCTGCGCGTCAAAGTGGGAAACTTGGAAGCGCTCCGCGATCTGCACCGCCTCCAGCACCAGAGCCCCATCCACCACCGCCATCGGGAACGGCAGCCATGTCTCCACCCATCGCCGCGCCTCCGCGCGCGATAGCGGCTTCGGCTGCCTTGGCGAAGTGCTCGCGCGGATGAACTCCGCCGCCACCTGCGCCGACCACGCCCAGTCTTCGGCCTGCATCAATGCACGCGCGGCGCGCGTCTTGTCCGCCTCCGCCGGATTCGTGCTCACGGCGTAGAGCAGCACATTCGTATCGAGGAAGCACTCAGCCACGGGCGTTGCGCTCGTCGCGAGTCAGCACGGTGCCGGCAGTGAACTCCCAATCCGGCGCGGCAAACCGCTCGCGCATCACGCGGCGCGCGTCCTCCACGGACGCCGCGGCCTTCGGCAGCAGCGTCGCGGTCACCTCGCCCCCTTCGAAAATGTCCAGCCGCTCCCGGCGCGAAATCGCCCGGTCGAGAATCGCCGGATCGCGGTGGATTTCCTCAAGCGTCGTATTCATGCCGGGGAAAATAGCACGCCCCGCCGCGCACTAGCAAGGCGGGCGGCGGCAAGGCCGTGGAAAACATCACGCACATCCACGACCTCCACGCCACCGCGCTTTCGCTGCTCGGCCTCGACCACGAGAAGCTCACCTACCGCTACGCCGGCCGCAATTTCCGCCTCACGGACGTGTACGGAAAAGTCGCGAAGGAAATCATCGCGTAAGCTGCGGCACTGCGCGCCCGCTGGCTGGCGCCATTTCTTCCCTTTCTGGCCGAGCTCGACGAGCGACAGTTCCGAAAACCAAGCGGTGCCAGTCATAGGCCCGCCATAACCGCCCAAGCTTGCTCCGATATTTAGCTCGGGTTTGACCTTGGGACCAATATCCACTGTGACCCGCGTCCATGCTTTCGTCTTCACTATCGCCGGAGTGCTCTCCGGCTCGAACCCGACCATCAGGCAGGCGCCTGCCTTTGATCCCTTCTTCACTGGTTCCACATCCTTCGTCTTGATGAAGCCGGAAAGCCGGTAGCACGTGTTCGGTTTTATCGGCACCGGTTGTCTCGCGAACATATGTTCGCCCTCCGTGCTCTCGAGCCTCAAGGTCGGCTTGCCATTGTGGAGTTCCTTTGGATCAACAGCCATCGTTCCCTTCTTTGAAAAGCCAGCAAGCTCCCAGCCGTGCGTCCCGTTCTCAAAGTTTGGGTTTTTAAAAAGGTTGCGGCCAGCGGTTGCTGCGGCAGAGATTGCGGCGAGTTCCGGGTCGGGAGCGGGCACTTGTGGCTTGGGTTGTTCAGCCACCGCCGCCGGTGCCGGAGCAGCAGGAATCCCCGCCAGCCATGCTGCGGCGATTTCCGCGCGTTTGGCCTTCACCATCACCGCGTCGTCGAGCCTCCCGCGCTGGGTGAGCTGCGTCTGCGCCTTCGCGAGCACCTGGTCATAATTGGCGTGAAGAGGCTTCGCGCGGGCGACGCTCTCCTTTTCTACCCGTTCGAGCTCCATGCGAATCGCCGCGCGGCGTTGCTTCACGGAAGCGGCTTCGGGCTCCTCGTCTTGCCCCGGGAACACATTCGTGTCGCCAAAACGCTTCTGCTCATTACGCAGCTCGAGCGCACCATCCAGATCGCCTGCGCCGCTCGCCTTGGCGATAGCGGTTTCGAGCGAAGTCAGATATTGGAGCTTCAACTTCGCAAGTTCGGCCTCATGCACATCGGTCACGTCCCGCTTGAACACTGCCTGCCATTGCGCATCCGTGGCGGCGATCCACTTCTGCATTTCCGTGGGCGCGGGCTCCGTGGCCGGAGCCGGTGCGGGATTGTCCTGCGCCTGCGCGCGAGTGGTGCCCGCGGTGAGCAGGAGGAAGAGAAGGATACGCGGAGTGTTCATGGTGTGAGGTCGGGTTTATCGTAGGACAATTCACCGCTCACCGCGAGCGGAAAACGCATGTGGCGACATGCATGGCAAAGGCACTCATGGTCCTTGAGGTGATACATTTCCCAGCCTGCAAAATGCGGCCCGCTGACTTCCCACTGCTCGCGCTTGCCGTCGGCAGTGAGGATGAACGCACCTTTCTTGGTGCCGACGAGGACGCGGATGCTGCTCATGGGAATCGGTATGTTGAGTTAGTTTCGCAGTCCAACGAAATTTTTCCGTCCGGCCCACAGGAGGTAAAGCGCGAGCATCACGATGATGATGATCATGGGATTGAGCAGGCCGTCTCCCTTCATGATGAAGACGTGAAACGCGAGGATGTTCACGAGGATCGGGCCGAGGATGAGCAGGCCGAAATTCCGCGTGCGCGGGATGGCGACGAGGATGCCGCCGGTCAGTTCGAGCACTTTCACAAAGGTCATGTAACCCGTCGGAATGAACGCGCCCATGAACATCGCGGCGGGCGTGCCGTCCGGCGGCGGCGGCATTTTCACGAGGTGAAAAAGGACGGTGACGGACGCCATGATGAAGAGCAGGCCGAGCAGGATGCCGGCGACGGTTGGCAGGTGTTTCATGAGTGGAGAGAGAGGTGGTTTTGCAACACGGAGACTCGCCTGCTGCGGTCCAGAATGACAAGCGGGATACGCGAACAGCGGCCTTGCGTCAGGACTTCGGCCCTGATGCGAGGTTTGCGTCCAAGTTCGTTGCGCACGACGAGGAATTTTTTGATATATTTTCACTCCCGTTTCAGCGGACTGCAATGCGTCTGCTTGCGGTGAAGCGGCGCTGCTCGTAAAAGACGCGCTCACATGCCCGAACCTGTCACGGCCGCAATCGAACTCCCGCCCATCACGGTGCGCGCGAAGTTTTTTTTCGAGGGCGACCGGCCGTGGTTCCTGCGCGGGGTGACTTACGGGCCGTTCAGGCCAAATGCGGACGGCGAATTCATGAGCACGCCGGAGCAGGCGCGGCGTGATTTTGCGCTGATGCGCGAGATGGGCATCAATCTCATCCGCGTGTACCATGTGCCCGGGCGCTGGCTGCTGGACCTCGCGGCGGAACTCGGGCTGCGCGTGCTGGTGAGCATCCCGTGGACGCAGCATGTGGAGTTTTTGAATTCGCGCTCGCTCAAAAAGCAGATCACCCAAGTCGTGCGCGACATCGTCGGAAAGAACAAGGGGCACCCGGCGATCTTCGCGTACCTCGTGGGAAACGAGGTGCCGACGACGATCATCCGCTGGCTCGGCGCGGAACGCGTGCAGAGTTTTCTGGAGAGGCTGATCGAGGTCGCGCGGGAGACGGACCCGAGGCCGCTCTACAGCTACGCGAGCTTCCCGCCGACGGAATATCTACGCCCCGCGAACGTGGATTTCCTTTCGCTGAATGTGTACTTGGAGCGCCGCACGGACTTCGAGCGCTACCTCGCGCGGCTGCAAAATATCGCGGAGGAAAAGCCGCTGATCCTCGGCGAATTCGGCATGGACACGCTGCGCAACGGCGAGGACCGGCAGGCCGAAGTGCTCGACTGGCATCTCGAAGTGGTCGTGAAGGGCGGTGCCGCGGGGACGATTTTCTTTTCGTGGACGGACGAGTGGTTCACGGGCGGGAATGAGGTGACGGACTGGAAGTTCGGCCTCGTGACGGAGGATCGGAAACCGAAGAAGGCGTTCCACACTTTGAAGGCAAAGCTCGGCAGCGGCGCGCCGATCACGACGGTCGTTCCGCTGAAGACGTACCCGAAAGTGAGCGTGATCGTGTGCAGCTACAACGGCGGAAAAACGCTCGGCGAATGCCTGCGCGCACTGGACCGCGTGCGGTATCCCGATTTTGAAATCATCCTCGTGGACGACGGCTCGACGGACGACACGCAAAAGATCGTGAAGCGCTGGGAAACAGAGCGCGCGAGGTCTGGCACGAAGCTGCCGCACTTCGTGAATGTGCGGCAAAAAAACATGGGCCTCAGCTATGCGCGGAACGTCGGCGCGCACGCTTCGTCCGGCGAAGTGCTCGCGTACACCGACAGCGACTGCATGCCGGATGCGGACTGGCTGTACTATTTGATGGCGGTGCTCACGAGCGGCAACTACGCGGGCGTCGGCGGGCCGAATATTTCGCCGCCCGCAGTGAACTGGGTGCAGGCCGCGGTGTCCGCGAGTCCCGGCGGGCCGAGTCACGTGCTGCTCACGGATTTCGTCGCCGAGCATGTGCCCGGCTGCAACATGGCATTCTGGCGATGGGCGTTCGATCTTGTGGGCGGATTCGACACGGAATATCGCAAGGCGGGCGACGATGTGGACTTCTGCTGGCGCTTGCAGACAGCGGGAGGCGAGGTCGCATTTTCGCCGAGCGCGATCGTGTGGCACTACCGGCGGTTCACGCTGAAGGCATTTCGCAAACAGCAGGAAGGCTACGGCGAAGCGGAGGCATTGCTGCGGTTCAAGCACCTCATCTTTTTCGGCCCGACCGGCACGGCGAAATGGAAGGGCCAAATCTACGGAGCACCGCGGCTCACGTGGCTTTTCAGCCGGCCGCTGATCTACCACGGCGTCTTCGGCCAGGGCCTTTTCCAATCGCTCTACCCCGCGCAACAATCGCAGGTCGCCGCGTATCTCAGTAGCATCGAATGGATCGCGCTCACGGTCTTCGTCGGCGTGCTCGGCATCCCGCTGGAATGGCTGCGCATCGTGCCCGTGCTCATGCTGCTCGGCACGGTGAGCGTGGCGCTGAGTTGGATGGTGAATATTCGCATCGAGCCGAAATACGACACGATTCGCGCACGGCTGCTCGTCGCGTTTCTGGCCTTCATGCAGCCGCTCGGTCGCGGATGGGCGCGCTATTTTACCTGGCTCAAATTCAAACGCACGCCGGCGGCCGTCATTTCCAAACCCGAGCCGGGCATCGCGAAGGAAGCGCATTCCGGTCGCGCGGGGCGGATCGATTTTTGGAACGAAACCGGCCAGGGACGCGAAGTCCTGATCACGGAAACCGCGAGGCTCCTCGAGGACGAGGGCTGGCGCTACTCGACGGACACCGGCTGGAAATCGTGGGACGTGCTCGTGTATGGGAACCTGTGGTGGAGCATCAAGCTGGCAACCGTCACCGAGTACCACGGCGGTCCGAAATGCCTCACGCGGGTGAACCTCGGGCTGATGATGGTGCCGACGACATTCCTCGTGAGCGTCATCCTGCTGAGCACTCTGCTCTACCGGCAGCTTTTCTCCCACGCGAATGACCGCTGGCTGTGGATTTTTGCCGCGGCCTTTGTCGCATGGCTGCTGATTCGCGGCATCCGGCTGAAGCGGCGTGTCGGGGATCTCGTCATCCACGCGGCGGAGACCTGCGCACTCAAGCGCGTCTCCGGCAAGCAGGCCAAACCGCGCGCCGCCACGTGAGCGAAACACGCTTCGAATACCTCGCCGAAAAAGGCGACGCGGGCACCCGGCTGGATCATTTCCTCGCCGCGCGCATCGGCGATCTCTCCCGCTCGCGCATTCAGGCGCTCATGGAGGAAGGTCACGTCCTCGTGAATGGCGAGCCCAAGCTGCGCTCGTG
>JBBSEI010000013.1:0-67245 GCA_038239865.1 Chthoniobacterales bacterium | reverse complement strand
GAGTGCGATGGTATTGGCCGTGTAGTTCTCAAACAGGCGCGTGTTCCATGTCGTGCCGCCATCGGGTGAGATTTGGAAAGTCCAGCCGTTGTTCGACACTAGGTCTGCGGTGCGCACATAGAACTCGACATTGCCTGCGCTGGGGGGCGGTGGCGCTTATGGCATTACTCGTCGTCGCCATCGAGTCGGTATAGGTTGTGTTGCCGTTGCTAAATTCTAGCCCGCAGCCCGATGCGGTAATCGTGGTGGCAACTGCGGTGACGGTGGAGTTGACTGTGAAATGCGTCGCATCCGTGATCGCCAGGACGACAGGGCCCGGCGGATTCGAGGTGACGCCAGAGACGCCCATGCCAACGGCCAGGCCGGCAGTGCTGGCGCAGATGATGGTGGGGCTGGTGGTGAACGAGCAGCCAGTGAGCGTGACGCCCGCTGCGGTGAGGGACAAAGCCGAACCGGTGCCGGTCGCGGCGGTGCTCATGACAAAGGTGGTGGTGTTGGTGACAGAGCTAATCGTTGCCGTGCCAGGGATATTCGTGCCGCTGATGCTCATGCCTGGGATAAGTCCCGTGGTGCTCGCGCAAGTCACGGTGACGGAAGCGTTCGTCGTGGCACAACTCGTGAGGACGATGGCCGAGGTGTGATTGCCAAGGCTGCCGCGTTCACGCACATCGCCAGCGACGCGATTCGCGGTGGCCGTCCAGGCATTGATCGCGCCCGTGATTCCGCTGACGGTGGAGCCATTCGAGAAGATCTCGCGATAGGCCGTGCCCGACGTTGCCGCCCCAGTGTTGTAAGTAAGCTGCACACCCGAGATCGTCGCGCCGCTCGCGGGCGTGACCGTGGCGGTGACATACGGCGTGTCCGTGTTGGTCGGTGCTGCGGGGTTCGTCGCGATCACGGTGATCGTCGGTGGGGCGACTGCTGCGCTCACCGTGAGCACGAAGCTCGTGCTCGCCGTGAACGTGCCGTCGGTCACGCTGGTGGTGATCGTGGAAGTGCCGGTCAGTCCCGTGGCCGGTGTGACGGTGACGGTGCGGCTGGCACCGCTGCCGCCGATCACGACATTCGCCGTGGGCACGAGCGTGGTATTGGAAGAGCTGCCGCTGACCGCCAGAATAGTCGGTGACAACTCCGCATCGCCGACGGCCAACGCGAGCGCGCTCGTCGCTGTGCCCTGCGCAATGCTTTGGTTGGCGATGGTGCCGATGGTCGGCGGGGTGTTGTAGTTCGCGAGCTGGGTGACCAGGCTGTTGTAAGCGGTCTGCCGCGCGGTGGTCATGGCAGCTCCGTTATAGCCGTTGGCGAAGAGGTTAGTGCTCTCGTAGGGATCGGCCAGGAGATCGTAGAATTGGTCGGTGCCGGTTTGGAGACGGATGAGCTTGTATTGCAAATTGCGCAGGACCCGGCCACTGCCGCTCAACGTGGGAAAACCGAGATCGTAGTAGTCGCCGAAGACGAGGCTGCGCGTGACGGCTTGATTATTCAAAACCGGCAGCAAGCTCTGCGAATCAAGCGTGGTGCCTGATGGAATGGTGGTGGCAACGTTGATGCCTGCGAGTTCGAGGATGGTGGAGTAAAGATCGACAAAATGCGTGAGCACGTCCGAGGTGCGGCCCGGCGAGACGACATCGGGGCCACGGATAATCAGCGGCACACGGATGCCGCCTTCGTAAAGCGAGGCTTTGCCGTGATTGGTGGGATACGGAGCCTGGAGCGTGAGCGGCGGCGTGCCATTGTCGCCGATGAAAATCACGTCGGTCTTGCTCAGGTCAACCGAGGCGAGGAGCCGGCCGATCTCCGTGTCCATCGCCTCGATCATCGCATTGTAATAGTTGAGCGGATTAGCGGCGATGTCGGCGGCCGTATTGGGGAGTGAGTCGTAGGTCGAGCTCGGGCGGAGGCTTTTTGCCGGCAGGTGATACAGCGGTGCAATCGAGGTGGTGTGCGGCGCATTGAAGGCAACCCACGCGACCCACGGCTTTGCGGCAGTCGTCTGCGTGCTGATGAAGGACACCGCGTCATCCACCACATAGGTCGTTGCATAAGTCGTGGAGGTAGAGGTCGTGGTGCCGCCCGCTGTGCCATCGGTCACCACCTTCGGCCAGCTATAGTAGTTCGCGACATCTCCTGCGAGCGATCCCGCGAACGAAGGCCAGCCGCCAATCGCACCGGGAGCGGTATTCCCGCCGCCGAGATGCCACTTGCCGAATTGCTTGAGCTGGTAGCCAAGCGAGCTATTGGCCGCGAACGCCTTTGGCAGCGTGAACTCGGAAGCCTGCAGCGAAGTGTTCGATGCGCCGCCGCCCACCACATTAGCCGTGCCCGTGCGAAAGCCATAGCGTCCGGTTAATATGGCAGAGCGCGTGGGCGAGCAGACCGTGTAAGTGTAAGCGTGATTGAATTGCACGCCATTCGCCGCGAGCGACGCGATATTCGGCGTCGGTGGAAAAGTCGCGGTGCCACTGTTGCCGAGCAAACTGGAGTAGAGCGAACTCGCATCGAGGCCGTAGTCGTCGGCGATGATAATCAGGATGTTCGGCGGGCTCACCGTGAGCGTGAAGGTCATGCTCGTCGTGCTCGACCCGTTGCTCACAGTGACGGTGATCGTGACTGTGCCCGTCTGCCCGATCGCTGGCGTCACGGTCACAGTGCGGCTGGCCCCGCTGCCACCGAAGACGATGTTCGCAACTGGCACCAGCGTGGTGTTCGACGACGTGGCGCTGAGCGTGAGGCTCGCCGCAGCGGTCTGCGCATCGCCGACGGTGAAGGCGAGGGTGCTCGTCGCGTTGTTCCGCATCGTCGTTTGATTCGCAACTGCGGTGATCGTCGGCGGCGCGACGTAGCCGGTGCCGCTAAGTGCGATGTCAAACGCAGCACCCACCGAGGTGTCGCTGCTCGCGATGTGGATCGCTGCGACCTTCGCGCCTGAACTGGCCGCGCTGAACAGCACGTCCATCGTCGTGCTGCCGCCGCCGGCGATGGTGGTGGCGGGCGCTGTCGTCACGGTGAAGTTCGCGGCGTTCGTGCCATCAATGGTCACGCCGGAGATGGTAAGCGCGGAGGCACCCGTTTTGCTGATCGTGAAAGTCTTCGACAATGTGCTGCCGACATTGACGTTGCCATAGGCCACGGTGCTGACGGCATCGGTGAGTGCTGTGCCGCCTTGAGAAACAGCAATCTGCGTCGTGACCGAAGCGCTGCGCACGGCGAAGACGGGATAGGTCGAGGCGAAGATTTCGTAGCTGATGATGCCTTGCGTGTTGCGCGTCGGGCCGCTCGCGGCGGGCACGGTGCTATTGATGCCAAACTCAACGAGCCACGCCTGCGTGAGCGTCCCAGCCTTCACGATGCTGGAACTCCAGTACGCGGTCGGCGGCACGAGGGCTTTCAGCGTGAGACCCGAGCCGGTGGCGGTGGCGGCGGCGCTGATGGTGAAGGTGGTCGAGTTAGTGATGACCGTGACCGTGGGCGCGGTCGTGTTCGAGAGGTAGGCACCGGCGATGTCCGACTGATCCACGATGGGCATTCCAACGAGCAGGCCGGTCGTGTCGGCGCAGGTGACCGTCGTGCTGCCGCTCGTCGTCGCGCAGCTCGTCAGCGTCTTCGCAAACATCGTGCGGTTGATGCTCGGCTTGATGCCGGTAGTGCTCGTCGCGGTGGCGAGCGTGTGGTCGGTCAGTGTCTCGAGTTCCTTCACGTTCGGCAGCCGCCAGTCGGTGTAACCGCCGAGGTTGAGATTTTCCGCATAGGTCAGCGCCGAGTTCCAGTTCATCGCCGCAGCGGGGAGCTGCGTCCACATCAGGCCAGTGTCCGTGTCGGTGATCGTGCTGTCGAGGTTGTTGAGGTAGTTGTGCGCGCTCGTGCCTTTTTTCCGCGCACGTAGCGCGCGCTATAGCGCAGCACTCCGCCAGCGCTGATCGTTTCCGTCTTTGGCTTCGCGCCCACGCCGCCGCCGGCGTTCGTGCACCACACGTTTGTCGTGCTGGTGCCATAGATGTCGGTCGTCCACCAATAGTCCGCGGCACCCGCGCCGTTGCTGGGAAAGTAAGTCGTGTTCAGCGCCGGGTTGGAGTTGTTGTGATTGATGATGCTGAGCGCCTCCGCCGGAGTCGGCAGCCGCCAGTCGGTGTAGCCGCCGGTGGTGATGCTTGCTGCATTGGCCACCGCGTTCTCCCATGTGGACTCACCATTGTCCGTTTTCTGCCACATTAGTCCGGTAACATTGTCGGTGATGGTGCTGTTGCCGTTGTCGGTGAAAGATTGCGCATTGATGGTGTAGTCGGAGTCCTGGCCGAAGGGCGCGGTTGGGACGTTGAGCGTCTGGCTCGTGTCCGGCAGCTTTGTCTCACTCCACGCGGCCATCGGGTATGCGGTGAGGCGGTCGCCCGTGGCGTTGGGGGTGTAGGTCGTCGTGGTCGTCGCGCCCGCGAGACGCCATGTGACCGTGAGCGTGCGCGGATTCACGCTGCGGTTGATTTTCCAGCACTCGTCGTAAGTCGTGCCTGCGATGCTCACGCGCATGAGATACGAATCCGGCGACGGCGTGCCTGCCGTGTCTTCCGCCAGATCACTGCCGACAAATTTGAGCGCGACGGGATTTTTGAACGCGACAATGCTCGCGCCGCTCACCGGCTGCGCCGTGTAGCCGCCCGTGCCCGACGCGCGGATCGGCCCGACCTCCGGCTGCCCGTCCACCTGCCCGCCGAAATTCACCACGGTGCCGTGGAAGTTACTCATCAAGTATGGCGACTGCGGCGTGCCATACGGGTGCGTCGCGTCCACCGTCGTCGTGCCGATCGCGTGGTAGTGATAGCCCCAGCCGCTGCCGATGTCGTGCCCGCCGTCCGCATCGAGCGCCTGCCGCGCTGTGCCGTCCGGCTCCACATAGCCGTAAATCGGATAGCCATCGAGCGCCCACGCGACGGGCTTGTCATTGCTCAACACGCCGCCGAATGCGCTCAGCAGATGCGTCGGGATGATGTGGTAGTGGTAATCATCCGCGAGACCGCAGTGCCCGCCATACGCATCGAGCTCGCCGATTTGATACGAGGCCGCGCCGGTGTTGTTCTTCGGATTGAAAATCGCGATCCCATTCGCCGCGAGCGCCACCGCGCCGCGCTGGAAATTCCCCGCCGAAATCGGAATCGGCGACGCCGAAGGCACCGGCACGAGCGGCAGCCGCCAGTAGTTCGGTTGACCGTAGCCGAGCGAGCTGGTGCTGTTCTCCGGATTCGTCGTCCCCGCAAAATACGCGGCTGGCACCGGCACCTGCTGCTGCCACGAAGTGATGCCCACCATGAGGTTCGGCATCATCGCCGGATCGGGAGTGTTATCTGACTCCTCGTAAAAAGTCGTGCCATCCCAATAGAATCGCACCTTCGGCTTGAAGGGCGTGAACGACGCAGCCATCAGCGCGCCATTCCCCGTGGGAGCCGTGTATGAAGTCAGCGTGAACGGCACATCCGCAAATGCATCGAGCGGGTTGAACGGCGTGGTCACGAACTGCCACTGGGGGGCGGCGACATCCGCGGCAGTCGCACTCTCCGCCTGCCTGCGCGTGAATGCGGACGGCGCGCTGCTGCCGGCATCAGCCGGACGGTTCGAACGCCGCGAAAGATAGCGCGCAGTCAGAGCCTTGATCGCATCGCTGTCCGCCGGAGGGATGCCTTTTCCATCGCGCAGGATTTCCAGCATTTCCATCGGAAGCTGTGCGGAAAAATTGCGCGCGGAAAGACGTGGATCGCCGTGCGCCGCGCCGGAGTCGTGCGCGAGTGCGCAGATCGGTCCGGCGAGGGTGAAGATCAGCGGGAGCAGGGAGACGGTTATTTTCATGGAGCGAAAGGATCGTGGCAGGGCAATGCCACGGAACATGACCGCACGATGTCAGCAAAGCGTCCCAGCCGCTGCGGAGAGTTGTCAGCAATGAGTAAAACTGCGCGCCATACTTTCATCCGCCGCGCAGCCTGCACACCGACAACGGCTTTCCGCGCCGCAACTGGGATTCGCACGAGGACATCGCGCGCGATCATGGCCCGCTCTCCCTCGGCATGGCGCGCGGCTGCGCGGCGTTCATCCAGGATTTGAAACAACGCGGGATGCTCGACGACACCGTCATTTTGTGGACGACGGAATTCGGCCGCATGCCCTCCTCGCAAGGCGGCAAAGGGCGCGATCACAACCCGTACGTTTTCACCAACTGGCTCGCAGGCGGTGGCATCAAGGGCGGCATCACGCACGGCGAAAGCGACCAGTGGGGCTACAAGCCGCTCGATCGGAAAAGTCCCACGCAAGTGTGGGACATCCACGCGACGATCCTGCACCTGCTCGGCATTGATCACACGAAGCTTACCTTCCGCCACAACGGCATCGATCGCCGCCTCACCGACGTGCATGGCGAAGTCATCCGCCCGCTGCTCGCGTGAGGAAATTTCCGTGCGTCGAGGCCGCGGGATCGCTACTTCACTCAGGATGCCCCTTATGAAAATACAGCGCTTGCTTTTCGTCTCCATCCTGCTGGCTCTCTGCTCGACCACTCACGCGCAGGATAACGCCACGCCTGCCGCCGCGGAGCCTGCGCAGTCGGAAATGCAGAAGTGGATCGCCGCGACGGACGCGCAATGGCAGGCGGCATTCAAGCGCGACGTCACCGATGTGCATGAGGCCGAACTCGGCAAACTGAAGCTCCAGTTTCTCAGTTCGCTCGATGCCGCGATCACCAAGGCGAGCACCGCAGGCGACCTCGACGGCGCGGTCGCGCTGCGCAACGAGCACAAGCGCTTCGCCGAGACGAACGTCTTCCCCGAGCAGGACGAGGCCGCCGATCCCGCCGCCGTGAAGCAACTGCGCGCCGCCATCCGCACGCAGATCGCGCGCTTGGAAAAAGAACGCGCCCTCCGCATCAAGGCGCTCCACGCGAAGTGCGATCCCGTCCTCGCGCAGGCGCAGACCCAGCTCACCCAGCGCCAGCGCATTGACGACGCGCTCCTCGTCAAAGCCAAGCGCGACGAACTCGCCGCCGAGTGGCTCACACCGTCCGTCGTCGCGCTGCTGGGAAAGGCGGAACCGACAGCGCCCGTCGCCGGCGGCGCGAAGCCCGCGGCGACGCCGAAGCCGGTCGCCACCACGATCGGCACGCGCCGGATCGTCTTCCGCGCGAGCGTGGATGCCGGGGATAATGTGGTCATCAAGGACGGCAAGCTGCACATCGAGCACATTGACTGGTCGAAGCCACTGAACATTTCCATCAACGGCGTGAACTGGGTGCCGAACTGGCAGGACAAAATCACCGACGACTTCACGAAATTTACTCCCCCGCTCGCGCCGTTCGCGGGGAGGCACGTCTCGGTGAATCTCGCGAAAAAGGTGAAGAACAAGGGCTACGTGAAAGTACTCGAGCAGCCCACGGACACGAACGGCCAGAAGCTCGTCATCCACCTCCAGGATGAAGGCGGTGGCGCGAGCGACTTCGAGATCCACATCTCGTGGTAGCCGCCGCGGGCGGAGTGAGTGCGCCGCTTCCGCCACGCTTGCCGACTCGCTCAGAGTAAAATTTTCCGCGCCACTTTTCCGGAGACATTCGTCAGCCGGAAATCACGGCCCGCGTAATTGAACGTGAGCGCTTCGTGATCGAGGCCGAGGAGGTGGAGGATCGTCGCGTGCAAGTCGTGCGTGTCCAGCACGCCATCCACGGCGTGCTGGCCGAGTTCTTTCGTCATGCGAGTCGCGGACGGTGGCAGGGCGCGCGCGGAATTCAAGCGCTCTCCCGAAAAACGAGCGGCACGCGGTTCTCAAGCGCCATGCCGCACGGATGGCTACTTGCCGCCCCAACCACGTTTCGTAACGGTCGGCGGGTTGGCATACTCGCCGATGAGCTGCCCATCTTGCGTCACACGGACCCAAACGCCGATCACTGAATCCTCCGCCCGGATGCGCCCACCGTTCCTATAGTGGTAATGTCCGACGAGATTCTCCACATTCAGCGGGACCTCGCTTGTCGTCACCACCTGAGGATTTTCCCGGGTAAGCACCTCAACTTTTCTCGAGGCGGCAATCCGCTCCACCTTCGAGGGTTCGTTTTTCACTTCCCCGAGCCTCTGTCTCTCGACAAAGAGAAGATAATCCACGGTCAGTCCCGGCAGATCGTTCGGCGAGATGTTTTTCAACGTCAAAACATACAGGATATTTTCCGCGCTTTTGGTCTGCGAGCCTGCGCGACCGACAGCAGTGTTTGCGACTGCCCCCGGCTTTTTCTCCGTGGTAATTTGAACCTTGGTCTGCGGCCCTGCGGCTTTTGAAGGGATGCTGCTGGCGGCGGAAGAAGGGATGCCGCTGACGTCGAAACCTTTCTCCTGTCCTGCCTTCACGTTCTTTAAGGGGATGTCTGCGTGAGCAGTCGCGGGTGGGTTTGCTTTCTCGGCAGATACCGCGACTTCGGGAGGGAGTTGCCTTACTTTGACAGATTTGACCGTGACGATTGAGCCGCTCGCGCTGGATACGCTGATAGGCTTGTCAATGCCCGAATAGTCTCCGTGGTGCTCGAATCGCCTCTCTCCGTCCACATAGATGGACTGCATCTTCGGCGTCACCACCCAGCGAATAGTCACGTAGGTGTTCGTCGGAATGAGTCCACCCTTCTTCTGATGCATTTTGTTTGCAGGGCCTCCGTCAACGCGCAGTTCGTCCATGGAGTTTTCCCAGTTAAAGATGACTTCATCTGCCGCATAGCCAAGCCGGAGATTGGTGGAATTCGTCTTGGCTTCGATAAGAATCTCCACCGGAGGTTTGAATTTCGCCTTCGTCGTCATGGTTTCTTTTTTCTTTAGCAGGATCGGAGCGCCTGTCTTCCCGTTGGTAAGGGCGGAGATATGCTCAACAAAATCTGTGCGAGGTGCAGCGGGCTTTTGCACTGGGAGAATTGCAGTCTTCGCAGAGCCGGGATTCTCGGTAATAGCCGACGGTACGGTGGCACTTTCGGCAAACTGATGTGCAAAGCGCTCCTTCTCCTCCTTCACGATGAGGGCCTGCTCAATGTTCCCCGTCACAGTGATGCGCTTCTGCAATGCCTCAAGGTCCGCAAGGAATTTCCGGCTAACGGGCAGATTCTTCTTCCCGGTTTCCTCGATGATCCTCTTGAGCGAGCCTTCATACGTGCCGCGCAACGTGCGCAGGGCGGCGGGCATCGCCTTGATCTGCTCCGGGGTCGTCTCCGTGTGCATGGTGACCCGATCCCGCTCGGTCTTCACCAGCACCGCGCCGTCGAGATCACCCGCCTTTGCGCGATCCGCCTTCAATTTGTCGAGGCCATCGAAATACCATTTCTCCAGTCCCTCGATCCATTTCGCATTCTCGCCGGCATTGGCCTCCATTGCTGTGTTGTAGCCTTCCTGCAGCTTTCCGATCTCAGCCGCCGCATCTGCCTTTGCTGCCGGAGCCGCAGGTGGTTGAGCGGCTGGCGGCGGCGGGTTTTGCGCATGCACACTGCATCCGAGCAGCAGGGCTATGAGGGTGAGGAACGGTTTGGTTTTCATGTTGGGTTTCGTCAGATTGCGGGATCGGCCGTCGGTTGTTCCGCTAGTTTTCCCGGGTGCCGCTCACGGCCTTAGCAGTGTATTGATGAGCTGGTCGACCTTGTTCGCGATGGGCTGGACTTCCCATTGCTGCGGGGGGTTGTTGTTGATGGTGAGATTCAGCGGGCCGACACCGGGGATGTTGTTCGCACTCCCGGCGATGGCGGCGTTGAGATGGGCTTGCAGGCTGGCGATCTGCATGGCTTGGACGGCTGTTAGGGCATTGAGCTGCGCGCTCATCATTGCGGCGGAATTCGGCGAGCTTCACGGGAAGGAGCGGTGTTTCAGTTCACATACGCCGCCTCGTTCGAAAACAGCAGCGCCTGCGCGTAGGTTTCCCATGGGTTCAGCGCGCTGCGGTGGATGCGGAAGCCGTCGTTCTTGATCGCCGCGCGGGCGTCCATGCGGTTGCCGCCGCCCTGCTTCACGTTCTTTGCGGCGAAGTGATTTGCGTCGTAGTCCTGCGATTCGATCTTCACGAATTCGAGGCCCATCTTCCACTCATCCCTCGGATTTTCCTTCGACAAATTCCTGACGGGCATGCGCTGGAAAATGATCCGGTACAGCGCGGAGATGCGCCCGAGGTCGTCGCGGGCGCTGGTGAACTCGGAGCGGTTCACGATGCGTCGTGCGACGTCCACGGCCATCGGGCTGTTCATCAAAAAGAGCGCCTGCTGCGGCACGATGGTCGCGGTGCGCTTGGAGTTCGCCATTTCCGGTTTTGAAAAATCGAAATGGGCCATGAGTTCGGGGAGATTCCCGCGATCGATGTAGCCGTACACGGAACGGCGGGAGCTGTACGGTTCCTCGGTGATGTTCACGGGCTTGCCGCCGAGCGTGCCGTCGAGCTGGGCGCTCATGGAGAGCAGCGAATCGCGCACGGACTCGAAGTCGAGCCGCCGCACATTGGCGCGCCAGAGCAGGCGGTTGTACGGGTCCTTATCCTGATATTCGGCGATGACGTGGCTGCTCTCCTGATAGACGCGCGAGAGCATGATCAGGCGGTGCAATTTTTTCAGACTCCAGCCGTTTTCGGTGAAGTAATTCGAGAGGTAGTCGAGCAGTTCGGGATGCGTGGGCAGCTCGGCCATCGTGCCGAGATCGTCCGGCGTGGAGACGAGACCCTCGCCGAAATGATGCATCCACACGCGGTTCACCATCACGCGCGCGGTGCGCGGGTTTGCCTTGTCAGCGATGCACTTCGCGAGTTCGAGGCGGCCGCTGCCCTGTTTGAAAGGCACGCCTTTTCCCTCGGGTGAAAGCACGTCCAGGAAACGCCGCGGGACGATTTCGCCGCGCGTATTCGCCTGACCGCGGATGAAGACGGGCGAGTCGGTCGGCTTCGCATTGTCGGTCACGATCATCGCGTACGCGGGCGCGCCGGGATGCGTGAGCTGGAGTTCGTTCAGCCGCACGAGCGCGCCCTGTGCGTCGCGCTTGCGGTTGTTTGGCAGGCGGTCGATGAGCTGGCGGAAATCCGCGATCGAGAGCGTGCCGCCGGGCTTCACGTCGAAGGGAATTTGCAGCAACTCCGCCATCGCGGCATCCACGCCGACCACGTTGTCGCTGGAGTTCACGGCCATCTCGTCGAGCCAAATTGCGGACTTCGGCGCGACCATCGCGAAGGCGTTGTCGTAGATCTGCCAGACATCTTTGATCGACTTGATCGACTGCGGCTTCGCGCCGCGGAAGGCGATCGCGACGAGGCGGTTGATCGGCTTCTTCGTGCCGGGCAACATTCCGGTCTGCGCCTGCGCGATGATCGCCGGCGACTTCGCAGCGAACTCCTCCGGCTTGATCGCCGACAGCATCGCGAGAGGCCCGAAAACGGTGTCGTCCTTTTTCCGCGTGCGCGGCTCGACGCGGCGCGCGACGTCGTCGTCGAGTTTGTTCGCGAGGCGGAAATTCGTGTACGGCGAGCTCTTGTCCGTGATGCTGATCGGGTCGCGGGAGAGTGTGAGGAGTTCGAGATACTGCGGCGATTTCAGGCGGAAGCCCTGGTTGAAAAAACCGATGGACTCGTAGTACGCGCTCGCGATTTCCTTTTTCACTTCCGCCTCCTTCTTCGAGTAGTCGGCGAGGAGATCCGCTGGCGGCAGCGTGCCGATGAGCGGCTTCACATTCGGCTCCGTGATGCTCGAGAAGACGCCGTGCAGCGCATAGTAGTCCTTCTGCGAAATCGGATCGAACATGTGATCATGGCAGCGCGCGCACGAGACGGTCATCGCGAGCATCGCCTTGCTCACGGTGTCGATGCGCTCGTTGATGAGGTCGTTCGGATTTCCGAATCGCTCGCCGACGGTGATGAAGCCGAGCGCTGCGAGATTCTCGCCATTCCGGCCCTGCTGATCCTTCGGCAGCAGATCCGCCGCGAGCTGATGCGTCACGAATTTGTCGTACGGCATATCCGCATTGATCGCATTGATGACCCAGTCGCGATACGTCCACGCGTGCGCGTAGCGGTACTCGGTGCCGTTCACATTTGCGCCCGCGGTGTCGCTGTAGCGCGCGGTGTCGAGCCAGTGGCGGCCCCAGCGTTCGCCGTAGTGCGGCGAGGCGAGCAGCCGATCCACGACCCGCGCCCATGCCTCCTGCGATTTGTCCGCGAGGAAAGTCTCGATCTCCTGCGGCGAGGGCGGCAGCCCGAGGAGGTCGTAAAATGCGCGCCGCAGCAGCGTCTCCTTGTCCGCGTCCGGCGAGGGCAGCATCCCTGCCGCCTCGATTTTTTGCAGGACAAAACAGTCCGCCGGCGTGCGGCACCACTGCTGGTTTTTGTTGAGCGGCACCTTCGGATTTTTCACCGGCTGATATGACCAGTGCCCACGCGCCTTGTCCGTCATGCCGCTGAGTTTTGTCTTCACCGCGGTGGCATTCGCCGGCACCGGCGCGCCCATTTTCACCCACATGCTGAGGTCGGCGATCTGCACATCGCTGAGCTTCCCGCCCGCGCTCGAAGGCGGCATCTGCAAGTCGGGATCGGAATACGTGATCGCTTTGATGAGCAGCGATTTTGCCGGATCGCCTGGCACGACGGACGCACCCGTGTCGCCGCCCTTCAGCATCGCATCGCGCGAATCGAGCGTGAGGCCGCCCTTGCTTTTTCCCGCGTCCGCGCTGTGGCAGCGGTAGCACGTGTCGGCGAGCACCGGCCGGATTTTGGATTCGAAAAACTCGCCCTGCTCCTTCGTGATTTCCTGCGCGAGCGCGGAACTCATCGCGGCGAACGCCAGCAGCGCCAGGGGAATTGCCACCGGTGCAGTTGCCAAATTTCCGGAGCAGGAGAGGGAGATTTTCATGATGGAGAGTGGAAAAGCATACCAGCGGAAAACCGGTCCTCCAGCGGCAAATTGCGCCGAGAACATTTTGAATACCCGCGCGCACGGGCCGTCGAAATTACCGTTATGAAAATGCTCCTCGCAGCCGCCACCCTCGCACTGACACTCGCAGCCGGCGGACTCACCGCCCACGCGCAAGGCCCCTTCCAGCAGCCTCCCGGCCCCAGACCTTACGGACGCGAATTCGGCCCCGGCCCCGGTTATTTTCCCGACGGCCCCGGCGCGTGGGGCGAGCATCGCCGGTATCGAGGACCGGTCGTGATCGTGCCGGAACCGCGGCGCTTCGCACCGCCGCCCGCGTACTATTCCCCGCCGCCGCCGCCGCTGCGTCCCGCACCTCCGTTCGGAGGCCTGCTGCGCTTCATTTTCGAGCGCTGATTTCCCCATCGCAGTCCCCTCCCCAAGAAAGAGCCGCGAGGATGCCCCATCCTCGCGGCTCTGAAATTTTCCGGCAGTCGCCCCGTCGCGCGCGGTGCGATTGCGGCGACAGTCCGCGCGGTCGCGCCATCGCGTGCCTGATGCCATCTTTCACAAATAACCGGACAGAAAGCGGGAGGGCATGTCTCGGGTAGGAGAGGCGTCCCGCCTGCCGTGCGCGCGTCCCGCGCGGCACCGGGCGGAAGAATCCAGGTGTTCTTTACGCCAGCGGCGTCCGAATTGTATTCCGCGGGACGCGGAATACGGCGGGCGGGACGCCCACCCTACCCGCTGCACGCCATCCCGCTTCGCCGCGCATCTGTCATCTTGTTTCCGAAAGACGGTATAAGATCGCAATGATGTCAGCGCGCCAGAGCCTGCGCCTTTTCCAGCAGCGAGATGAACTCCGCACATCGCGCGCCGAATCGAGATCGCCTGTGATGCTGCGCGCATACCCGATGAGCATCCGCTGGTAACGGTCCAGCAAGGCGATGAATTCGGGCGTGTCCGTGGGAGGCATGGGGTGTCTATGAGGCATACGGATGGCCCGCGCGATTTCTTAGAACGCTGGCAAAGTCGCGGAGGACGTGCTTTGAATGTCTGCCCCCACGCACTCCCCGTTCCCATGTCCGAAAACCTCAGCGCACTCTCCTTTCGCAAAAGCGCCGATAAGAATCTTTTCGAGCGAATGGTGGAGGCTGCGGATCAAACAGGCACAGCAGCGCAACCCAAGACGGTGCGAGTGCTCGGCGAGAAATCGCTCTTCGGCGATGCGATCACGCTCGGCGCGGTTTCGTTCTACGATTTTTTGAAGAAGGAAAATGCAGGAAAGAAGGTGTTCATCTGCAATGGCTCAGCGTGCCTGTGCGCAGGGACGCAGGAGAAGCTGCACGACTCGCTGGACACGCATTTTTCGGAAAATGCGATCGGGCACATCTGCTGCCTCGGGCGCTGTCATCAGGGCGGGGCGTTTCAGTTCGACGGGCGAAATTTTTCCGGCCAGTCCGATGCCGCACTCGGCGAACTTTTCACCACCGGCGAAGGCGATGCGGAGGATCGCTACGCGGTCGTGTCTCACCTCCAGCCAGCGCAACTCACGGCACCGTTCCCCGGCATTGAAAAATACTACGAGCCCTTCCGCGCGCTCCTTGGAAAAGATCGCGACTGGCTCGCGGGCGAACTCAAGGACTCCGGCCTGCGCGGGCGCGGTGGCGCGGGATTTCCGCTGCACTTCAAATGGTCCTCCTGCCGCGCGAGCGAAGGCGCGGTGAAGTATGTCGTCTGCAACGCGGACGAGGGCGATCCCGGCGCTTACATTGACAAGTATCTCATGGAGCAGCGCCCGCACTCGGTGCTGCTCGGCATGATGGTCGCGGGGTGGTTCGCCGGCGCGGAAGTCGGCGTGCTCTACATCCGCGCAGAGTATCCGGATTCGATTCGGATCGTGAACGCGGCCATCGCGGAACTGCACGCCGCGGGGTTGCTCGGGAAAAACATTCTCGGCAGCGGATTCAATTTTTTCCTGAAGACGATCAAGGGCGCGGGCGCTTACATCTGCGGCGAAGAAACGGCGCTGCTCGCGAGCATCGAAGGCCAGCGCCCGGAAGTGCGCGTGCGCCCGCCTTTCCCGACGGTCGAGGGGCTTTATCGCAAGCCGACGATCGTGAACAACGTCGAGACATTCTCCAACCTCCACGCGATCCTCACGCTCGGCGGTAAAGGCTACGCCGCAGTCGGCACCGCGCAGAGCACCGGGCCGAAGCTGCTCTCGCTCGACACCCATTTTGCAAAGCCCGGCATCTACGAAGTCGCGATGGGCACACCGCTGAGCGATGTCGTCGCGCTCGCGGGTGGCTTCAAGACGAAGATTAAGGCAATCCACATCGGCGGGCCGCTCGGCGGCATCGTGCCGGCGGCAAAATTTGGCGAGATCACCGTGGATTTTGAGTCGTTTAAAAAAGGCGGATTTCTCCTTGGCCACGGCGGCATCGTGAGCATCCCCGAGTCGTTCCCGATGATCGAATACATCCAGCACCTGTTCCAATTCACCGCCGACGAAAGCTGCGGCAAATGCTTCCCCTGCCGCCTCGGCAGCACGCGCGGCGCGGAGCTCGTCGCGAAGGCGCGCAGCGACAGCAGCTACAAAATTGACCGCACGCTCATTGACGATCTGCTCGACACGATGGAGCAGACCTCGCTCTGCGCGCTCGGCGGCGGAGTGCCCTTGCCGATCAAAAATGCGCTGCAATATTTCGGCGACGAGATGAGCGCGTATTTCAAAACCGACCGCAAAGCATGAGCGCCGTGCTGCCAACGACCGCGAACGCGCCGACGCACCCGGTTTTGAAGCCGGAGGTTCAGGCGGCTATTGACACCGCCGTCGAGCGACTCGTCGCGGAATTCCAGCCGGAGCAAATCTGGCTTTTCGGCTCGTATGCCTGGGGCGAGCCGACGGGCGACAGCGATTTGGATTTTTATGTCGTTGTCGGCGAGAGCAGCGAAAACTCGCTCGCGCGTGCACAGCGCGCGCACCGCAGTCTGCGCGGCCTCGGCATGGCCAAGGACGTCATCGTGGCAACATCCGAGGCTGCAAACCGCTTCGGGAATCTGCGCCCCTCCCTGACTTACAAAATCTTCCGCGAGGGCATGAAGCTCTATGGGCACTGATCTCCACCTGCGCACGAAGGCATGGCTGGTAAAGGCGCGGAGCGATCTGCGGACTGCCATGATTCTCTCCGCGGACAAAAATCCGCCACTGGACACCGCGATTTACCACTGCCAGCAGGCGGGCGAAAAGGCCGTCAAAGCGTTTCTCCACCACCAGGAAATTCCGGTGCAGCGCACGCACAACATTACGCAGCTCGCGGAAGGCGCTTCGAAGATCAATGCACGGTTTGATGAACTGCTCGACGATGCCGACCTGCTGACTCCGCTTGTCACTTCGTTCCGTTACCCGGATGAAACCGACTGGGAGGCATCTCCGGAGCCAACGAGGGCACAATTTGACGAAGCCCTCGCCGCCGCACAGCGCATCTACGATTTCGTGCTCTCGCTGCTCCCGGCAGAAACTCATCCCACTTAACCTCCCATCACCATGGTCCAAGACCTCGCAACCATTACCGCCTTCATTGACGGGCAGCCGCAGCAGTTCGAGTCCGGCGACACGCTGCTCAATTTCATCGACCGCCACCGCGGGCGCGGGCATGTGCCGACGCTTTGCGATGCGCCGCAGCTCAAACCGTATGGCGCGTGCCGCGTCTGCTCCGTCGAGATCGCTCAGAGTGCCGACGGGGCGCGCCGCGTCGTGGCCGCGTGCCACACGCCGCTCGCAGCGGGGATGCACATTTTTACCGAGTCAAAAAAGATCCAGGGACTGCGCCGAAACATCATCGAACTCGTGCTCACCGATCATCCGCTCGACTGCCTGACGTGCGAGGTGAACGGCAACTGCGAGCTGCAGACCGTCGCGGCGAAAGTCGGCATTCGCAGCGTGCGCTACCCGGCGGGCAAGAACCATCTCGACCGCACGAAGGATCTCTCGCATCCCTACATGACTTCGGACCTCTCGAAGTGCATCAACTGCTCGCGCTGCGTGCGCGCGTGCGACGAAGTGCAGGGGCAGTTCGTGCTCTCGATGCACGGGCGCGGCTTCGATGCGCGGATCATCAAGACGATGGACGACACTTTTGCGGACTCGACCTGCGTCTCGTGCGGCGCGTGCGCGCAGGCGTGCCCGACCTCGGCGATTTCGGATGTCTTCAAATCGAAGTCCATCGAGGCGACCAAGAAGACGCGCACGATTTGCACGTACTGCGGCGTCGGCTGCAATCTGGACGTGGCCACGAAGGGCGGCGAAATTTTGTCCATCCAGGCGCCGATCGATGCCGAGGTGAACCACGCGCACACCTGCCTCAAGGGCCGCTACGCGTTCAAATTTTACAACCACAAGGATCGTCTGCGGAAGCCGCTCATCCGCACCAACGGGCACTTCGTCGAGGCGACTTGGGACGAGGCTTACAGTCACATCGCGGAGAATCTGAAGCGCATCAAAGCCGAGCACGGCGGTGATGCGATCGGCGGCATTTCGTCGGCGCGCTGCACGAATGAGGAAAATTACCTCATGCAGAAATTCATCCGCGTGGCGTTCGGCACGAACAACATTGATGCGTGCGCGCGCGTCTGCCACTCGCCGACGGCGTGGGGGATGCAGAAGGCATTCGGCACCGGCGCGGCGACAAACTCGGTCGTGGATATCGAATTCACGAATTGCATGCTCGTCATCGGCGCGAACCCGACTGAGGGCCATCCCGTGACGGGCGCGAAGATCAAGCAGCGCGCGATGAAGGGCGTGCCGCTCATCATCGTGGACCCGCGCGAGATCGAGATCGTAAAATTTGCGAAGTATCACCTCCAACTCCGCCCCGGCACAAACGTCGCGCTGCTCGACATGTTCGCGTTTTACATCTGGGAAGCGGGTCTCGTGGATCGCGAATTCATCGGGAAGCGCTGCGAGAACTGGGCGGAGTTTGAAAATGGCCTGCGCTCGCTGGACCTCGATGAGCTGGAAAAAATCCACGGCGTGGATCGCAATCTCGTGAAGGCCGCCGCGCTCGAATACGCGAACGCGGAAAATGCGATGGCATTCCACGGCCTCGGTGTCACCGAGCACACGCACGGCTCGAAGACGATCATGCTCATCGCCGACATCGCGATGATGACCGGCAACATCGGCCGCCGCGGCGTGGGCGTGAATCCATTGCGCGGGCAGAACAACGTGCAGGGCACCGCCGACATGGGCTGCCAGCCGCATCAGGGCGCGGGCTATTTGCAGGTGAACGATCCGGCGAACCACGCGATGTATGAGCAGTTCTACGGCGCGAAAATGTCCGACCAAATCGGCCTCAAAATCCCGCAGATGTATGACGCCGCGCTCGCGGGAAAATTGAAGGCGCTTTGGGTCATGGGCCAGGACCTCGTGCAGACCGATCCGAACACCGAGCACGTGAAGAAGGCGCTGAACTCGCTGGAGTTCCTCGTCGTGCAGGAAATCTTCATGAGCGAGACCGCGAAGTTTGCAAACGTCGTGCTGCCCGGCGCATCATTCTTTGAGAAGAGCGGCACCTTCACCAACGGCGAACGTCGCGTGCAGCGCGTGAACGAAGTCATCCCGCCGCTCGCCGGCACGAAGACCGACGGCCAGATCGTCGTGGACATTATGAACCGCATGGGCATCCCGCAGCCCGACTACACGCCCGACGGCGTGCTCGCGGAGATCGCGCGCGTGGTGCCGTTTTTCAAAGGCGCGACGTGGGAGGGACTCGGCGACAACGGCAAGCAGTGGCCCATCAATGAAGGCTGCGTCGGCACCGAAATCCTGCACACCGAGACGTTCAAACGCGGCCTCGGCAAATTCCATTTCTTCCGCTTCCAGGAGTCGCGCGAGATCGTGCAGCACCTCGGCGAATTCCCGTTCATCCTCACGACGGGCCGCGTGCTCGAACACTACAACTGCGGCACGATGACGCGCCGCACCGGCAACGCGCAAATCGTCACCGAGGATCTGCTCGCCATCCATCCCGACGACGCTGCTAAAAAGAAGATCATCGACGGCGATCTCGTGCGCATCTTCTCCGCGCGCGGTGAAGTCCGCATCCACGCGAAGGTCTCCGACGAAGTGAAGCCGGGCATCCTCTACACCACGTTCCATTTCCCCGAGCACCTCGTGAATGTCGTCACCAGCAGCGAGTGCGACGAGGATACGATGTGCCCCGAATACAAAGTCGTCGCCGTGGACGTGGAGCGCGTGAGCGCACCCGTGGAAAAGAAGGCCGCGCAGCCGGAGATGATCGCCGCGAAGTGAGCCGGACGACTGGCTGTTACCGAATTGCGGAGAAAAAATGATCGATGCGCCGTGAAACACGGCGGCGTGTCTCGGGTAGGGTGGGCGGCCCGCCCGCCGTGGCGCGCGTCCCACGCGACACCCGGCGGATGATCGCAGGCGCTCATCCGCCGCTGGTGCCTGGAAGTATTCCGCGGGACGCGGAATACGGCGGGCGGGACGCCCACCCTACCCGAGACACGCCTTCCGATTTTCTGTCGGGCTGTTTTTGCCAGATGGCATGAGCCGCAAACACCGAGCGCAGCCGCTTGATTGCGAAGCATTGCCACGCCTACAAGCTGCGCGCGCATGAAGATTCTCCGCCACACACAGCCCGGTTTTGCAAAGGCCCTCGCCGCTCTGAAGCGGCACTCGGAGCCCACGGATGATGTGCGCAAGACCGTCGCCACAATCATCGCGGACATCCGCAAACGCGGTGATGCGTCGCTGCTCGACTACACAGTGAAGTTTGGCGGACCGAAACTGAAGGCGGCGCAACTCGCAGTGAACGAACGTGCATCAGTGGATGCAGCGACGCGCACGGCGATCACGACTTCGCACAAGAACGTTTTTGCCTTTGCAAAGAAAAGTCTCCGCAAGTCGTGGAGCGGTCGCAATGCGCAGGGCGCGCGCGTCGGCGAGCGGTTCGATCCGTTCCAGCGCGTCGGCGTGTATGTGCCCGGCGGAACTGCACCGCTTGTCTCGACGGCAGTGATGACCGTCACGCTCGCGGCCGCGGCCGGCTGCCCGGAGATTGTCGCCGCCACGCCTTGCGGGAAGGACGGTACGGTGAATCCCGCACTGATCTTCGCGCTGCGGCATGCGGGCGCGACGGAGATTTACCGCGTCGGCGGCGCGCAGGCTGTCGCCGCGCTTGCATACGGCACGAAGACGATCCGGCCTGTGCAGAAAATCTTTGGCCCTGGCAGCCCGTGGGTCGTCGAGGCGAAGCGTCAGGTCTTCGGCCAGTGCGCGATCGATTTGCTGCCAGGCCCGAGTGAGATTTTCGTGCTCGCCGACGCGTCGGCGAAAGCCGCGTGGATCGCCGCCGACTTGCTCGCGCAGGCGGAGCACGGACACGGGAGCAGCATTGTTTTTGTCACCGACAGCGCGCGACTCCTCGCTGCGGTCGAAAAGGAAATCCGCAAGCAGGCTGCGCCCCTCAGCCGGCGCGCGTATCTCACCGAGGTGCTCGATCAAAATGCCGCGCTCGTGCTCGTGAAATCCATTCGCGACGGTGTCGCCATCGCGAACGACTTCGCGCCCGAGCACATTTCGATCGTGGCGAAAAATGAGGATGTACTCGCACGCGACATCCGCACGAGCGGCGCGATTTTTCTCGGCGGTTGGTCGCCGGTGGCGGCGGGCGATTTTGTCGCGGGGCCGAGTCACACGCTGCCCACGGGCGGGGCGGGGAAAAGTTTTCCGGGACTGATGAGCGACATGTTCCAGCGGCGCACGAGCATCGTCCGCCTCGACCGCGCATCGCTCGCGAAGAGCGTGGAGACCATCGAGCAGTTTAGCCGCATCGAAGGCCTCGACGCTCACGGCCGCAGCGCGCGGATTCGGTTCGAGTAGCGCGCTACTTTTGCACCGCGCGAAGCTGGACTTCGCCGACATTCAGCCCAAGTGCGTGCTCGGCGACGCGGAGGAAACCGGTGCCGGGATCGGTGAGTGCGATCTGGAGTTTGCCGGTGACATTGCGCGGGGCGGCGAGCTTTTGCTGGCGGAGCACGGCGCGGACGGCGAGGGCGGTGTTTTGCGCGGAATCCACGAGCGTGACCTTCGGGCCGGCGATGCGCTGGATGGCTTCGCGGAGCAGCGGGTAGTGCGTGCAGCCGAGGACGAGCGTGTCCACTCCCGCGCGCAGCACCTTTTCCAAATAGCGCGCGATGATGGAGTCGGTGACGGCGTCCTCGAGCCAGCCTTCCTCGATGAGCGGGACGAGGAGCGGACACGGCTCGGTGAAGACTTTCACATCGCTGTCCAGCTCCGCGATCGCGCGCTCGTAGGCGCGGCTCGCGATGGTCGCGCGCGTGCCGATGACGCCGACTTTTCCCGAGCGCGTCGCCTTCACGGCGGCTTGCGCGCCGGGCTCGATCACGCCGGTGACGGGGACTCGCAGCGTTTCCTTCAACCGCGGGACTGCGAGGGCGCTGGCGGTGTTGCACGCGACGACGATGAGCTTTGCGCGCTCGGCGAGGAGGAGTCCGGTGATCTCCTGACTGTATCGCTCGATGGTCGTCTGGCTCTTGCCGCCGTACGGGACGCGCGCGGTGTCACCGATGTAGAAGATGCTCTCGGCGGGCAGGAGCTTCCGCAGTTCGGCGACCACCGTGAGCCCGCCGATGCCGGAATCGAACACACCGATGGGGCGCGGGGCTTCAGCGGGCGTCGGTTTGCGTGCGGTGTTTTTTTTCACGGGAAAAATGGAGCGCGATGAAAGTCGTGCGCACGGTGCGTGGCAAGCGCGGTCGGTGCGGGGAGGCGCGCTGCGTGCGAATGCCGAATGAAAATCCGGCTTCAACGCCCAACTCCCAATGCCCAACTTCCACTCAGTTCACCACGGGAGGCTCGATGGGTTCGGGCTTGGGAGGTTTGGGCGTCTCGCGTTTCACGGTTTTGTCGGCGGGGGCGCGCTCGGTTTTCACGGCGTCCTCCGTGTGCGAGACGACCGGCCCCTGCGGCTGCGCGCCGACGGCGCGGCGGTAGTTGTCCACGGCCTGCAGGATCGCCTGCGCGAGGAGCTGCCGGTAACCGGCGGTGGCGATCAGTTTGGCGTCGTATGGATTCGTCTGGAAGCCGCCCTCGATGAGCACTCCCGGGATGGTGATGTCGCGGATGACGACGAAGCGCGCGCGCTTCAGCCCGCGGTCGAACATCTTGGTCTTCACCACGAGCGCGGCGTGCGTGGCGGTGGCGAGCGCGATGTTTTCCGCGTCGCGCGCGTTGCCGCGGCATTCGTTGAGATCGGAGACGTGCGGGCCGTCGGCCATCATCGAGGGCACGCCGCGCGGCGCGAGGGTGAACGCCTCGACGCCGGTGCCGTAGCCGCCGGCGTTGAAATGCACGGCGATGAAAATGGCGCGCTTGTGCTGGCTGGCGGTGCGCGCGCGTTCGTCCAGTGAGATGAAGGTGTCGTCGCCGCGCGTGAGCACCACTCTCAATCCCGACGCCTGCAGGAGCGCCTTTGCCCGCATCACGACATCGAGCGCGAAGGCCTTTTCCGAGCCATAGACGCTCATCGCGCCGTTGTCATGCCCGCCATGCCCGGCGTCGAGCACCACGGTGTCGATCGGTTCGGCGGTCTTGATGCGGCTCGGGCGCATGACGGGCTCGATGAGCTTCACGAGATCCATCCGCGAAATGCACACCTTGCCGTCGCGCTCCACGGCGGGATAGCTGAGGATGAATTTGAGATTGTTGATGAAAAAATCCGGCGAGCCCACATTCGCGCGGATGCTCCGCACTCCGGAAGTCGCGGAGGCTTCCTTGTCCTTCCGGCGGACGGCGCTGAGGCTGTAAAATTCCGCGATGTTATCCATCGTGAGGTAGTCGCGGCCGTCCACTTTCACCACGGCCCAATCCTGCGCGCCGAATGCCGGCATGAGGCCGAGCAGGACGGTGAGGAGCAGGAGGAGGCGATGCATGAGCGGTGGAAAATGGAGTTGGGTGATTGTGCCGCGCATGCGTCGGACATGCAAACGCCCAAGCCCGCAAAAGCACGGAGCCAGCAGCGGGATTCGAACCCGCGACCTTTCGATTACAAATCGAGCGCTCTACCAACTGAGCTATACTGGCGTGCCGGCACGGTCAGACGTGGCGGCGGAAACTATCCGGCGGGCCGCGCCGATCAAGCACGACATCTGCTTTTCCCATTTGCGATCATGCCTTCGCCCAAGCCCCAACTCATCCCGCTCCCCGGCGCGGCGCAGGAGCGCACGCTGCGTTTTCCTCCGCAGCACGGCACTCCCGCGTCTTCCGCCGGTTCCGGCGACGACCTCACGCAGGATCTCGAAATCACAAACATCCTCCTGCTCGACGACGACGTGGAACTGGCCGACACGCTCAAGCTCCTGCTCGAGTCGCGCAATTTCATCGTGACCACCGCGCGCAACGGCGTCGAGGGACTGCGCGAGGCCATGGGCATGGATTTCGACGTCATCATCTGCGACATGATGATGCCGACGATGCCGGGCGACATGTTTTACCTCGCGGTGCAAAAAGTGAAGCCGCACCTCTGCGCGCGGTTTCTTTTCGTCACGGGAAATGGGGACGATCCGCGGACGAATGACTTCCTGCAGCGCGCCGACGGCCTCGTGGTCTTCAAGCCCGTGCCAAGCGACGAACTGCTCCAGATGATCTCGCTCGTGCTCCAGCGCAACGCGCGCCAGCCGCACTGATCGGCGCTTTCTTCGGTGAGTTCCACCGTTCGATAAAATACTGGAGCGGGTCGCACCAACCGATCTCAACTAAGTAGGGCAGCTTTGCTCGAAGCGCATAAAGTTGCTTTCTCGTCAGCGGTACCGCATTGAGCAGATTCTTTCGGTTCAGCGTTTTTCGAAGCCAAACAGAAGATGTCCTCAATGGCGCGGAAAAGACAGCTGCATCAGGTCCGTAGCAGCTCACACAATAAACACTTCGCATGGGAACCTTGCAGTGAGCGGCACTACGCTGCCCCGTGCTCGCTCAGATGCCGCTCGGCATCCAGTGCCGCGGCGCAGCCCTGGCCGGCGGCGGTGACCGCCTGCCGGTAGCGGTGATCGGACACATCGCCCGCCGCAAATACGCCGGGCACATTCGTCGCCGTCGTGCCGCCCTGCTGGAGCAGGTAGCCGTTTTCATCCATGTTCAGCACGCCCTTGAATGCCTTCGTGTTCGGCGTGTGGCCGATGGCGACGAAGACGCACTTCGCCTCGGTCTCGCGCTCCGCATTTGTCTGCAAATCGCGCAGCTTCACGCCTCGCATCTCGCCCTCCGCATCGGTGAGATATTCCGCGATCGTGCTGTTCCAGACGGGCTCGATTTTCGGATTCGCCAGCGTGCGCTCGGCCATGATCTTCGAGGCGCGCAGCGAATCGCGGCGGTGGATGAGGTACACTTTCGACGCGAAGCGCGTGAGGAAAGTCGCCTCCTCGCACGCGCTGTCGCCGCCGCCGACGACGCACACGGGCACGTTGCGGTAAAATGCGCCGTCGCAGGTCGCACACGAGGTAAGTCCGTGGCCGATGAGTTCGCGTTCGCGATCGATGCCGAGCCACTTCGCGCTCGCGCCGCTCGCGACGATCAGCGTCCGCGTCTCGATCCATTTTCCCTCGATCTCGATGCTCACATGTCCGTCCGCCTGCTTCAGCCCCGTGCATTCCGCGTATTGAAAGCGCGCGCCGAAACGCTCCGCCTGCGCCTTCATGTTCATCACGAGTTCCGGCCCCATGATGCCATCCTTGAAACCGGGGAAATTCTCCACGAGCGTCGTGGTGGAAAGCTGCCCGCCAGGCTCGTGGCCCTCGAAGACGAGCGGCGAAAGATTCGCGCGGGCGGAATAAATGGCCGCGGTGAGACCTGCGCAGCCGGTGCCGAGGATGATGACTTTTTCCATAAGGGGCGCAGAGCAAACAGCGCGACTCCGCGCCGTGCAAGCGCGCACCGTGTTTGATCGTTGAACCGCACCGCGCGCACGGTGGATGGTGCCGCGATGCTACTGCCCGCTCCCTCACCGCTCGCCGCGAGACCGACTGTCGCGCTCGGCTGCACCGGCCTGCATTTCCCGGCGGATGCTTTGCGTGCAGCGCGTGAAAATCACATCGCGCCGGTGCTGATGCATCATCTCACCGGCGAAGACGGCACGGCGGACGCCGGGCCTCGCGAACTGCTCGCCGCCACGGCGGCGGCGCTGGAAAATGCGGCGCACACGGCGGCGTGGGGCGCCGGTTGCACGGTGCGGACGACGGCGGACGCCGCGGCCTTCGCCACCGCGGGCTTCACGTGGTTTTCATTCGAGCCCGGCCGCCTGCTCGATCCGCGCGCGGACTCGATGTCGCTCGCTGAACTCGATGCCGCCATCGTCGCGCTCGAAGACTCCGGCTGCCTCGCGCCCGACTGGCACGCGCACTACACGGATCGCGCATGGACTCTGCCCAGCGGACGAACGCTCCGCATCGCCGACGAGCCGCTCGCCCGTGCCGCGGTGAAATATGGCCGCGCCCTCGCCGAGGCCGCGCAGTGGCAGCAAGCGATCCGCACGCTGTGGACGGGACGCGGATCGGCGCCGGACATCGAACTCAACTTCGCCGGCCGCCGCGATCACGAGAGCGCGGAGGAGTTTCTTTTTCTCGCGCTCGAAACCGCGCGCTCGGGCCTCGCGCCGGCGTGCATTTCCCCATCGCTCGGCGCGGCATGGCAGCCGGGCGCGGATTTCGAAGGCGACCAAAGCGAACTCACCGCAACGCTCGCGCTCGCGGGCGAAATCGCCACGCTCGCCGGTCCGCTGAAAGTCGGCATCCGCCACGCCGCCGGAAAATCCTGCGTGCGCGAAATCGCCGCGCGAACCCTCGGTGTGCGCGCACATCTGAATTTCGAGGAGGACGCCTCTCTCGAAACACTCGACGCCCTCGCAAAACAGCAGCCAGAGCTTTTCCGCCACTGGCTGTGCGTCGCGCAGGAGATGTTTCCTTTCGCCGCAGGCGAGATGCCGCTCGCGATCTCCGAGGACGACATCCACGTGCTGCCGCAGGTCGGCGACGCGGATCTCTCCGCGACGTTCCTCGCGGACATCCGCGGACGCCAGCTCCTGCTCGCGACTTTCCCCGACGTGCTGCGGCGGGACCGCGCGCTGCGCGAAGCCGTCAGTGCGGGACCGAGACTTCGATGAGCCCGAAGCCGCCGGCCTTGCGCCGCTGCAGGATGTTCACCATGTCCGTTTTCGCGTTCACGAAGACGACGAATGGCCGGTTCGCCGCCATCTCGAGCTGGAGGATCGCCTCGTCCACAAAGAGCGTGCGCACTTCGAGCCGCTCGGTCTCCACGTGTTTCGCCTCGGTCTCTTCGTGGAGTTCGAAGTGCTCATCAATGTGCAGCACATGCTCCGCAAAATGACGCGCCTCGTTCTTCCGCGGGCGGTGGCTGCGCAGCATTTTCGTCTTGTACTTGCGCATCTGCTGCGCGATTTTCGCGGTCACTCCGTCGATCGCGGCATACATGTCGTCGCATTCGTGATCGGCCTCAATGGTGATGTGGTTCGCGCAATGCAGGACGATTTCCGCACTCTGGCGGTGCTTGGTGACATCGAGGATCACGTGCGCCTCGATGATGCGCGGATAATCGAGATGGATATTTTCGAGCTTCGACTTCGCGTAATCGCGGATCGCATCCGTGATGCTGAGGTGGCGGCCTGTGACCTTGATGGGGACGTTTACGTTTGCAGTTTGCATGTTATTTCTTTCGTTCGGATTTGGGGGAAAAGCCATCCGTTCTTTGGCTGATACCCGCCTCGGGTTGCCGGCGGCGGAGGGGACTTTGCGGGAGCCGTGGTCACATGGAAAAATTCTCGCCGAGGTAGAGGCGGCGCGCCTCGGGGTTGTTGATCAGGAAATCCTTCGTGCCCTCCATCAGCACGCGCCCCTCGAAGATGAGATACGCGCGATCCACGATGCTCAGCGTCTCGCGGACGTTGTGGTCAGTGATCAGGATTCCGAGGCCGAGTTCGCGCAGGCCGCTCACGATTTTTTGCACGTCCTGCACCGCAATCGGATCCACGCCGCTGAACGGCTCATCGAGCATGATGAGGCTCGGATTCGGCACGAGCGAACGCGCGATCGTGAGGCGTCTTTTTTCCCCGCCGGAAAGCGTGAGCGCGAGCTGCTTGCGGACGTGCGAAATGCCGAACTGCTCGAGCAATTGATCGCAGCGCGCGTGGCGCGCGGCGCGGTCGAGGCCCGTCGTCTCGAGGATCGCCAGGAGATTTTGCTCCACGGTGAGCTTGCGGAAAATGCTCTCCTCCTGCGGCAGGTAGCCCATGCCCATGCGCGCGCGCTTGTGCATCGCCATGTGCGTCACGTCGCAATCGTTGAACCACACCGTGCCCGCGTCCGGCCGCACCAGGCCGACGATCATGTAGAAGCTCGTCGTCTTGCCCGCGCCGTTCGGGCCGAGCAGGCCGACGATTTCGCCCTTGCGGCAATTGATGTCCACGCCGTTCACCACGCGGCGACCGTCGTAAATTTTCACCAGCCCCTCGGTGCGCAGCACGGGCGCGGGCAGCGCGGGCTTTTCCGGCAAAGGTGCGGCAGCGGCGGCGACGGGCATGGCTAGCGGGGTGCGGCGCCGAGGTCCGCGGCATCCTGGAGCGTGCTGGTGTGGTATCCCTTCACGTCGATTTTTCCCGCGCGGTTCAGCGTGATCACGCAGCTCTCTTCGCGGGAGAGGATCTGCTTGCTCAGCGCGCCGCCGATCGTCTGCGCGATCTGCGGCCACCCGTAGAGGGTGAGCGTGCCCGTCGTCTTGTCAAAGACCGCGCGCTTCGCCTTGCCGGTGTAGCGCTGGAGTTTTCCCGTCGCGGGATCCGGCTTGTCCTGCGTGATGATCACATTGCCCTCGGCGCTCGCCTTTTCGATGCCGCTGCTCTGCTCGCCGGGCGCCTTCGGTTTCGCCTCCGGCTTGTCCACGCCCGGCACCGGCGGCTTTTTCAAATTCACCGTGAGCCGCTCGCACGAGAGGCCGAACTCCGGATCGCGCACGAGCACCTCCGTGGAAAACGTCGCGAGGTGCCGCGTGTTGTCGAACATGGCCTCGCGCGCCGTGATTTCCGTCGGGCCTTTCGGGCGTTTCGCCGCGGGAATTTCCGCCGCGCCGAGCTTCGGCGCTTCGGCGCCGATCGTGCCGAGGCCGAGACGCTCGATCGGTTCGATGCTCTGCGCGCGCACGCTGCCGCCGAGGGCGAGCAACGCCGCAAAAATCGGGGCGATTCGGGATGTCGTCATTTCTTTTCCTCCTGCACGGGCTTGATTTCGATGGCTGGGATTTCTGATTTTTTTTCCTCTTCGCCGACCGCCGTCCGCGCGTCGTAGATCACCATCTTCACGCCGTTGCCGAAGGTGCCCACCTTCGTGTCGGTGTTAAAAGTCATGCTGTTGCCGGAAATTTCAAAATCGTGCCGCTTGATGATCACATGCGCGTTCGAGGTCAGCTCCTTCGTCTTCGCGTTGAAGACAGAATCCGGCAGATCGATGTCAAACTCGTGCTCCCCGTTTTCCTTGAACGTCTCCAGCCGCAGTTCGCCCATCTTGATGTGGTCCGCGTCCACCACTTCGGCGACGCCGATTTGGAAACTCATCATCAACTTTCCTTCCGGGCTGTAGATCGGGATGCGGAGGCCTTTTTGCGGCTGCCCCTTTGGCACCGGGAGATCGAGCCGATCCTTTTTCGGGTCCGCTGCCGCTGGCGCAGCGGCTTCCGCCGGTGCCTTTGCCGCGGCTGCCGGCGCGCCGTCGGCCCCCGCCGCGCTGCCTGCAATCATCCCAAGCACTGCCGCGAGCAGGACGAGCCGGGAATTACGAAACAAGGCCATGGATTTGGATCAGAGTTTTGAGCAGCGCCGGGACTTGCGCCAGCGGAATCTGATTCGGCCCGTCGCTCAGCGCCTGCGAGGGATCCTTGTGCGTCTCGATGAAAACTCCGTCGCATCCCGCCGCGACCGCCGCGCGCGCGAGCACCGGCGCGAGGATGCCGTCGCCGCCCGTCTTGTCCCCCGCCCCGCCGGGCCGCTGCACGCTGTGCGTCGCGTCGAAAATCGCGAGGCAGCCGAGTTCACGCATCCAGTAAAGCGAGCGCATGTCGGCCACGAGATTGTTGTAGCCAAAGGTCGTCCCGCGCTCCGTGAACATGAACCGCTCGCAGCCGGACGCGCGCAATTTTTCCGCGATGTTCTTGATGTCCCACGGCGCGAGGAACTGCCCCTTCTTCACATTCACCGCGCGACCCGTCTCCGCGGCGGCGACGATGAGATCGGTCTGCCGGCAGAGGAACGCGGGGATTTGCAAAAGGTCGATCCACTCCGCCGCCGCGCGCGCGTCCTCGGGCGAATGCACGTCGGTCGTCACCGGCACGCCGAGTTCGCGGCCGATGTTCGCGAGGATCGTGCAGCCGTCCTTCAGCCCGATTCCGCGGTAGCTTTTTCCGCTCGTGCGGTTCGCCTTGTCGTAGCTCGCCTTGAAAATAAACTGCGCGCCGACCTCCGTGCAGATCGCCTTCAGCGCGCGCGCCATTTTCCACACGAATTCCTCCGACTCGATCACGCACGGCCCGAGCATGAACACCGGTGCCGCGCCGCCGAAGGTCACGCTGCCGACGGAAAATTTCGGCCGCGCACTCAAGCTCCCGCCTCCCGCTCCTTCGTCGCCTCTATGAATGCATTTTGCAGGTGCGTGATCGCATTGGTGATCGCGCTCTGCTCGTCCGCCGCGAGGTTGCCCTCCATTTTCGTGCGCAGCATCGAGAGGTGATCGATGAAGACTTTGCCGAGTTGCAGATTCGGCGGCGGTCCGCCCGCGGGTTTGCTCGGGTGTTTCCCGAGCGCGAGGAGCGCCTGCTGCGTGTGCATCATCACAAATTGCAGGAAAGTTTCCGTCAGTTCGCTGGTCTGCTTGGAGCGTTGAAATTCGGCCATGCGCGGAGAGTACGCCGGAGGATGCGGGAGCGGAAAGAAAAGAGTGCGCCACTGCGCGGACTGCCCGGAGCGCAGACCAATCGCAGGCGGGGCGGGAGCCCACGCGCCTTCGAGGATTCCGGCCCGCTCACTTTGCTACAGCAGCCGGATCTGCCCATGTTCGGGATCCGGATGCACCTCTTCCGCACTCGGGAGCTTCACTTCCTTGCCCAGCAGCTTCGCGAGTTCGCACGCGGTCCGCGGCGCGCAGCCCTCGAAGTGGTTGTTCGCAAAGACCAGCGTCTCGCGCAGCGCAGGCAGCTCCTGCCGGATTTTCACGGCCCAATTTTCCAGCGACTGCGCGCGCGGCCACATCGCGCCCCCGTACTCATGCACGCGTGATCCGTCCTCGCGGTACTTCGTCGCCGCATCGCCCATTAGCCGCACGACGGCGAAGTCCGCGGTCTGCGGAAAAAATCCGAACGCCGCGGCATCCGCATCGGCGAGCGTCGAGAGATCATTCCACACCCACGCGACACCATGCTGCTCGAGGAGATGCGCGATGCGCGGCAGGTGCCACGCCTCGTCGCGAAATTCCACCGCCCAGCGGAAGCCGCGCGGCAGGCCGTGGATGAAATCCCGCAGCGCGTGTTCGTCGTGCTTCGGCTCCAGCCAGCGCGGCGTCTGCACGAGCAGGCACGCCAATTTCTCCCCGAGCGGCTCGACGCCGCGCACGAAGTCCGCGAGCAATCCGTCGCACTCGCGCAGCTTCCGATCGTGCGTGATTTCCCGCGGCACCTTGCAGGAAAAGCGGAAGCCCGGCGGCGTGACCGCGGCCCAGTGCGCCGCCACGGAAGGCGCGGACGCGTGGTAAAATGTCGAGTCCACCTCCACCGCGTCGAACCAGCGCGAATAAAATGCGAGCCGCTCCGCCGCCGGCAGATGCTCGGGATAAAAGACGCCGCGCCAGTCTTCGTGCGCCCAGGCGCAGGTGCCGAGGTGAAGATGCGCGATGTTCGGCGAGTCCACGCGGCAATTTCCACCGGTCGCGCACGGATGCGCAACCCGAATTCGGCGTCAGCCCGCGTTCAGCCCGCGTTCAGCCCGCGTGCGGGATCCGCGGCGGCGGCGGCACGAGCACGCACGCCATGCCGGCGGCCTTCGCGGCCTGCAGCCCGGTGCTCGTGTCCTCAAAGACGAGGCAGCGCTCGGGCACCACGTTCAGCCGGCGTGCGGCTTCCAGAAAAGGATCCGGGTGCGGCTTTCCGCGCAGATAATCCTCGCTCGTCACGATCGCATCGAAGAGTTCCGCGATGCCGAGCGCGCGCAGCGTGCTCATGACGATGCGCCGGTGGCCGCCGCTCGCGACCGCCATCGGTTTGCGCCCATGCCATTCGCGCGCGATCGTGACGACCGGCTCGATGGCCGCGATTTCACTGCTGTATTCGAGGAAGAGCCGCTCTTTTGTCGCGACGGTTTCCTCGACGGGCATCGCGTAGCCGTGGCGCTCGTTCAGGATTTCCACGATGCGGGAGGTCGGCACGCCGCCGAGTTCGTAAAACATCGCCTCGGGGAAATTCGCGACGCGCGCGCCGAGGGCCGCCTGCCAGGCGCGGTAGTGCGTGGGCATCGTGTCGGCGAGCGTGCCATCGCAGTCGAAAATGAACGCGGCAAAATCGCCTTCCGGAAGCTCCAGGGGGAACGGTGCGGTGTTGGTTTTTTGGCTCACAAGGGCGCGCACCATGCGCAGCTTTCCGCAAAGCGCCAGCACGATCCTGCGCCCGGCCGCCGCGCCGAGTTTCCCCTTTCCGCACCCGCGCCGCCGTGTATCGTGCGCCGCCCGCCCGGAGCGGATTTTGCGTCGCGATGATCGCCGCCGCGCTGCACCGGAACGGCACCCGAAACGCCGCATGGCCGATATCAAATTCCGCTGCCCAGAATGCACGCAAAAGATCGCCGTCGCCGAATCCGCGGCGGGCGTGAAAATCGACTGCCCGACGTGCCACAGCCGGCTGGTGATCCCGCGCTCGGCGGAGGCACCCGTCGAGGTGCTCGTGAAGCGCAAGCTGGCGATCGTCGGCGGATCGGCGGACGCGGTTTATACCGAGCTGCAAAAGGCGGAGGCGCAGGCGGAAAAAGCGACGGATGACATCATCCAACTGCGCGCGGAAAGTGCGGCAGCAGCGCAAAAGGCGCAGCAGGAAAATGCAGCGCTGCTCGCGGCGCGCACGGCACTGCAGGCTGAAGTGGAATCGCTGCGCCCGCTCAGCGATCAGCTCGCCGCCGCGCAGGCGGAACTCGCGTCCATCGCCGCGCTGCGCCAGAATTTTACCGCGCTCCAGACGAAGCACGCGGAATCGCACCAGCAGTTCGCCGAAATCACCGGGCAGCTCACCGCGCTGCACAATGAGCGGGACGCGCTCGCGAAAACTTCGGCGGAAGCGGCCGCGCTCCGCAGCCAGCTCGGGGACGTTCGGAAAGATCTCGCGAATGCGCGATCGAGCGCGGACATCACGATCGAGGCGCATCGCGCGCAACTCGACGCGGCGAAGGGCATCGAGGCCGGCGTGCGCGCGGAACTCGCGGCGGTGCAAACGCGCCACATGCAGGCGGAGGAACGGCTCGCGGAACAGTCGGAAAAATTTGCCGAACTCGAAGCCGAGCACGCGGAGGTCATCGCGCTCGCGGAGCAGCTCGTGCCCTTGCGCGAGGAACTCTCGAAAGCGCAGACTGATCTTTGCAACATGTGCGAAACCGCCGCGGAAAAAGCGCGCGGCTACGAGGCGCAGATCGAAACCGCAAATTCCGCCGGGGCGGAGTCGCGGACGGCGCTGGGCGATTTGCAGCCTAAGTACACCGCCGCGCAGGCGCAGCTCGTCGAGCAGAACGCACGGCTCGCGGATTTGGGAAAGCGCGCCGCACGATTGCAGGCGGAAGCGGAAGCGGCGAATGCGCGCGGTGAAAATCTCGCGGGCGCGCAAGCCGGGCTGAGACTTGCGCTCGAGCAGGCGGAGCAGACCGCGAAGGAGCGCAGCGAGGCCGCGAAGAAGAGCGAGGAAGCATTCGCCGAGGCGATGAAATCCGACCAGGCGATGCGCGAACATGCGGAGGCGCTGAAGGCGAAGCTCGCCGATGCGGAAAAACGCCACGCCGCGGTCTCGCACGGATTTTCCGCACTGAAGCACGAGCGCGGCGAACTCGCCGGGCAACTTAGCGTGCTGCGCAAAGAGCGCGATGAGGCGACGGCTCGCGCTGCGGAAAAGTCCGAGGCACTCGACAAACTGACGCGTGGAATCGAATCCGGCAAAGTGGTTTTCGCGCGGATCCGTGAGGACGCAAATGCAGCCGCCGCGGAGAAAGGCCGGCTCGAGGCAGCGCTCGCAAAGGCCGCGGCCGACGGCGCGGAATCACTCGCCCGCCGCGCACAGCTCGAGGCGAGCACGGACGCGCGCGAAAAGGAAATCGCCCGGCTCAAACAGTCGCTCGCCTCCGCGGAGGCGGCGGCGAAAAACGAGGGGGCAAAGTTTCAGCACGTTTCGATGCTCAGCGAGGGCGCGACCGCGCTCGTCGCGGAAAAGGACACTGCATTGCGCGAAGCGCTCGCTGCCGCGGAAAAGCTCCGCATCGAGAACCTCGCGGCGCAGGAGCGCGCGCAGAAGGCCGCGCGCGCCGCAGCGGAAGCGGCGGAACGCGCGGGCAAAATCGAATCGGAAAAAGCGGCGCTCGCCGCGGAGATTTCACGCCAGTCCGGCGAGTTGGTTGCATTGAAAGCAGCGTCCGCAAAAGCTGCCGGCGCGCAGGCTCAGGGCAAGCCGCAGCCGAAGGAAACGCCGGCAAATGCGACTGCGCCGGCGAACGCCGCTGGGCCGACAGACCGCGAAAAAGCGCTCGAGACCGAGCGCGACGCGCTGGCCTCGGCCCTCGAACGCGCGAAGCAGCACGTGGGTGTGCTGCAGGCGCGGCGCGACATGCTGCGCGATGAAGTCGCCACATTGCGCATGCGCCTCGGCGTCGGCGGGAAAGTCACTTCGGGAGACGAGACGCCGATCGCCAAGTGACGACCTTTTGCCGCGCGCCCTCGATGAGGAGGCCCGCGCCGAGGCCCACGCACGCGCCGAACGGCCCGAAGAAAAACGCGCAGACCACGAGCTTCATCGCGAGGGCGCCGGGCGGCGGCGGCGCGCCGGGCACGCCGCCCTCGATTTTCGGAATCATCTCGATGGGAATGATCGTGCGCCCGGGCGGCCCCGGCCGGTACGGCGCGAGCACGGCGAAGACCATGTAAATCTCCGCCAGCACGAAGCCGACGCTGCTGCACACTTTGATGATCCGGTTCCGACCCATGCGCGCACTAGAGACGCGGCGGGCGGCGCTGTCCAGCCGGGCTGAAAGGGCGCCTTGCTGGCAGGGGGATTGCTAGGTAGGATGCACGCCATTCACGCCCATGAAAACCGCCCGCACATTTCCAGCTCTCACCGTCGCGCTCGCCGCGCTGCATCTCACTGCTTGTTCCAGCGTGAAGGTTACGCACGTCGCGCCCGGCAAATCCGCGAGCGCGCTGCTCGCCGATCGCCAGCGCGCCGCCCTCGCCGCGGCCCAGCCACCGCCGCCCGTTCCCATGACCGCGGCCACCGCGGCATCGCGTCCGGGCTCGCCTGAGTTTCTGCCGCCGCTGCCTTCTGGCGACGTGAAAATCCCCAGCGGCAACGGTTCGGGCGATGGCGTGTCGGAGGCGTATTCGCGCGGGACGTTTGCCATGCAGGCCGGGCAGACCGCGGAGGCGATCGCGGCATTTGAGCAGACGGTGAAGCTCGATCCGGATTTCACCGACGCGTGGGGCAAGCTGGCGATTCTTCACCAAAAAAATGGCAACAGCGCGAAGGCCACCGAGGCGTTCAAAAAGGCGAAGCGCCTCGGCGATGCGAACGGCGGCACGGTGTCGCGCGATGCGGCGGGCGGGCTGCAGCTTCAGTAGCCGCGCGCCTTTTGCCATTCCGCCGCGCGCCGCTAGTTGAGATAGCGGAAATCCGACGTCGCAAACAGCGCGCGGCAGAAGCTTGTCCACGCGGCCTTCACGTCTTCCGCGTCGCGCATTCCGGGCGAGGACTTGTCTCCCTTGCTCCAGTTGCTCGGGAATTTCTGGAAAAAATTCCACGCCGCCGTGCGTTCGTTCGGCGTCGGCGAGCGGCCGAGCGTGATCCAGAATGCGATCGCCAGCCGCTGATCGAGATTCGCACTCACGCCACCGGTGGGGCCGGCGGGATACGCCGTCATCACGCGATCCGCGAGCTTGCGCGAAGCGGCGGCGACCATGTCGCTGTTCAAAAGGAAGAGCGCCTGGGCGGGCACATTGGTCGAGTCGCGCGCGCCCGTCACGAGGCTCGCGTCGCTGAAATCGAAAACCGCGAGCGCATCCGGCGGCACGTCGCGCGCGATCGGCAGGTACACGCTGCGCACCATCGTGGTGCCGCCGCTGTTCGTGAGCTGATCCTCCGTGACGCCATTTCCGGGGCGGAAACGCGGCCCGCCGATCGGGCCTTCGCCCGCCTGCGCGATCAGCGAAGCGGTCGGCGGGGAAAGTTGGAGCTGCTGACTCGCCGAGAGCATCGCGTCGCGGATGCACTCCGCATCGAGCCGGCGCTTGCTCATGCGCCAGTGCAGCGCGTTCTCCGGATCGGCGGCAAAGGCGCCTGGCTCGTAGTCCGAAGAAAGCTGGTACGCGTGGCTCATCACGATGTCGCGCGCGAGCTTCTTCACGCTCCAGCCGTAGCCGCCCTTGTCCGCGGACGTCTGGAATTTCACCGCAAGAAAATCGAGCAGCGCCTGATTCGTCGGCTGCTTCCCGGTCGTGCCGAAATTATCCACGCTCTCCACGATCCCGCGGCCGAAAAGCGCGTGCCAGATGCGATTCACGATCACGCGCGACGTCAGCGGATTCGCCGGCGAAGTCATCCACTCCGCGAGTTCCCGGCGTCCGCTTTCCGTCGCGGGAATGTCCACACCAGCCCCCGGCGTGAGCACCGCGGGGAAGCTCCGCGGCACTTTGTCCGTCGGCTTGTCCGCCTCGCCGCGCGCGTAGAGCGCACTGTCGCGGACGGACGCAAATTCCTGCGGGCGGCCGAGCCGCGCCTGCGGGCCGCGGCGCATAAATTCGCCCATGCGACCGAGGCCGCTCTGCGCCGTCTTCGGCAGATCCTTCACGCCCATCGCCAGCGCCTTCGCGTGGCCGGAATCATCCACACTTTTGATCTGCGCCTCGAGCGCGCCGGCCTGCGTGGCCACGATCAGGAAGCGCTGCAGTTGGTTTCCCTCCGGCGGCGTGGCCGGCCCCTTCCCGGCGTTGAAGCGCGCGGCAAAAAATTCGCGCTGCTCCTTTTTCAAATCATCGAGCCGCTTTTTCATCTTCTCGAGATCGGCGGGCAGGATGGTCTTGCCCGTCGTCGCGGTCCCCGACGGCAGATCGATGAGGTCGGTCGCGTGCCGGTTTTGGATCCCGCTCGCGGTGCCGATGAGCGTGTCCGTGCTCAGAAAAATGCCCGCCAGCCCGTAGTACTCGCGCTGCGAGATCGGATCGAATTTGTGGTCGTGGCAGCGCGCGCAGGAAATCGTGAGCCCGAGCATCGCCTGCGAGACCGTGTCCACCTGCTCGTCCGCGAGATCGAGGCAGAACTGCCGCGGATTTTGTTCGTTCAGACCCTTCGGTCCGATCGCGAGAAAACCGGTCGCGATGAGATGCTCGGCCTTCTGCGCATCGCTCGATGCCGGGAGCAAATCGCCCGCGAGTTGCTCGCGCAAAAATTGATCGTACGGCTTGTCGTGATTGAACGCCGCGATGACGTAGTCGCGGTACCGCCACGCGTGCGGGAAGGCGATGTTCACATCCTTGCCGCTGCTCTCCGCATAGCGCGCGACGTCGAGCCAGTGCCGGCCCCACCGCTCTCCGAATTGCGGCGAGGCGAGCAGATTGTCCACCCACTTGCCGAGCACCGCCTGCTGCTGCGCGGAGGCGGTCTGCGGGCTCGCGCTCGCCGTTTTCCAGTCGGCAAAAAACTGGCCGACATCGATCGGCGACGGCGGGAGGCCGGTGAGATCAAAATAGATCCGCCGCAGCAGCGTCGCAGGCTCCACGTCGCCGACGGGCTTCAGCTTTTTCTCCTCCAGCGCCGCGAGGAGAAAACGATCCGCATCGCCGTGCGCCCACGCGGCGTTCTTCGGCTGCGGCACGGGCTGCGCCTTTGGCGGCTGGAAGGCCCACCAGTTTTTTGCGTCCTCCTTGCTGAATTTTTTCGCCACCGCGGACGACCCCTCGCGCGGATCGGCCGCGCCCATTTTCACCCACGTCTCGAAATCCTTGATCACCGCGTCGGGCAGCTTGCCGCCGCTCTTTTCCGGCGGCATCGCGAAGTCCTTGTCCGTGTAGCGCACGGCCTGAATGAGGATGCTGTCGTCGAGATTTCCCGGCACGACCGCCGCGCCGCTGTCGCCGCCGCGCCGCGCGCCCTCGCGCGTGTCGAGCACGAGGCCGCCCTTCACTTTCGCCGCTTTTTCCGAGTGGCACTTGTAGCATTTTTCCGCGAGCACCGGCCGGATTTTTTTCTCGAAAAAGTCGAGTTGTTCGGTCGTCGGCTTCGGCTCGGCGGCGGGCTGACTGGAGGGCTCTGCGGGCTTCACCTCAGCGGATTTCTTTTCCTGATCGATGGCGGCCCAGAGCGCGCCGGTGGCGGCGAGTGAGAGCGGGAGGAGGTGGCGCAGTTTCATGGGCGATGGATTTCTTGGAACCGTTCCAGACGCGACAAGTTGCTCGCAAATTACACGCATCTCGCGCACAGCATCGCGCATGATTTCCGACGATCACGGTGCCGATCCGCAGTCCGCGCTGACTCCCGAGCACCGGCGGATCGAGGAGGAGGCGCACCGCGAGGGGAACTGGAAACGCTGGGGCCCGTATCTCAGCGAGCGGCAGTGGGGCACGGTCCGCGAGGATTATTCGGACGATGGAAATGCGTGGCGCTATTTTCCGTTCGAGCACGCGCGCTCGCGTGCGTACCGCTGGGGCGAGGATGGGCTCATGGGCATCTGCGACCGGCAGGCGCGGCTGTGCTTCGCGCTGGCGCTGTGGAATGGGCGCGATCCGATTTTAAAGGAACGCCTCTTCGGCCTCGCGAATGGCGAGGGGCCGCACGGCGAGGACGTGAAGGAGTGCTACTGGTATCTCGACGCGACGCCGACCTCGTCCTACCTGCGTGCGCTCTACAAATATCCGCAGGCGGAATTCCCGTACGCGAAATTGCGCGAGGTGAATGCGCGCCGCGCGCCGACCGAACGCGAGTACGAGTTGGCGGACACGGGCGTGTTCGACGGCGACCGCTATTTCGACATCACGGCCGAGTACGCGAAGGCCGCGCCGGAGGACATTTTGATCCGCATCACGATCGAGAATCGCGGGCCGAACGCGGCTCGCCTGCACGTGCTGCCGACGCTGTGGTTTCGCAATACGTGGAGCTGGTCCGTCGGGAGCGAGCGTCCCGTGCTGCGGCAGACCGGGCCGCATTGCGTCGAGGCCGCGCACGCTGCGCTCGGCAATTTCCGCTGGGTGATCGAGGAAGACGCGCCTGTGATTTTCACCGAGAATGAAACGAACACGGCACGCGTTTTCGGCACGCCGAATGTGCAGCCGTTTGTGAAGGACGCCTTTCATGATCACGTGATCGCCGGCACGCCCGCTGTCGTGAATCCCGCGCAGACCGGCACGAAGTGCGCCGCGCACTGCGTCGTCGATCTGCCGGCAGGAGAACGAAAAGTGCTGCGCTTTCGCCTCGGCACAGCGCTCGATTTGCCGGCGGCGGCGTTCGCGGATTTCGACGCGGTCTTCGCCGCGCGGCGCGAGGAGGCGGGACTTTTCTACGCGACGAAATCCGCGCCGCGCCTCGGCGACGAGGAGCGAAATGTCCTGCGCCAGTCGTACGCGGGGCTGCTGTGGTCGAAGCAATTTTACCACTATGATGTGCGCCGCTGGCTCGCCGGCGATCCGACGCAGCCGCGCCCGCCCGCGCACCACGCGCAGACGCGCAACGCCGACTGGCCGCACCTCTACAACGCCGACCTCATCTCCATGCCGGACAAGTGGGAATACCCGTGGTACGCCGCGTGGGACCTCGCCTTTCACATGATCCCGATGTGCCGCGTGGATCCGTATTTTGCGAAGGGCCAGCTCCTGCTGCTGCTCCGAGAATGGTACATGCGGCCCGACGGCGCACTGCCCGCGTATGAGTGGAATTTCTCCGACGTGAATCCGCCCGTCCACGCCTGGGCCTGCTGGCGCGTGTACAAAATCACCGGCGAGCGCGGACGGCGCGACACGTTCTTTCTCGAGCGCTGCTTTCAAAAGCTGCTGCTCAATTTCACCTGGTGGGTGAACCGCAAGGACGCGGAGGGCCGGCACGTCTTCGGCGGCGGCTTTCTCGGCATGGACAATATCGGGCTCTTCGACCGCTCGAAGCCACTGCCAAATGGCAGCACCCTCGAGCAGGCGGACGGCACGGCGTGGATGGCATTTTACTGCACGACCATGCTCTCGATGGCGCTGGAACTCGCGAAGACGCGACCCGCCTACGAGGACATCGCGAGCAAATTTTTTGAGCACTTCGTCGAGATCGCCGAAGCGATCAACACGCTCAATGGCACCGGACTTTGGGACGAGGAGGACGGATTTTACTACGACCACATCCGGCAGGCCGGCGGCGCATCGGCACCGCTGAAAGTCCGATCGCTCGTGGGCCTCGTGCCGCTGCTGGCCGTGACGGTGCTCGATCAAAATGTGATCTGCTCGCTGCCCGGCTTCCGCAAACGCATGCGGTGGTTCCTCGATAACCGTCCCGAAATCGCCCAGCACGCGAGCTACATGGAGCGCACTGGCACCGACGGGAACGAGATGCGGCTGCTCGCGATCCCGAGCAAGCCGCGCCTCCTGCGCGTGCTGCGGCGGCTGCTCGATGATGCGGAATTTCTCTCGCCGCACGGCATCCGCTCGCTGTCCCGCGCGCACCGCGACGCCGAGTTTTGCTACCTCGCGGAAGGCGGCCACATTTGCATCCAATACACGCCCGGCGAAAGCACCGACGGCATGTGGGGCGGCAACTCAAACTGGCGCGGACCAGTGTGGTTCCCGCTGAACTATCTCCTGCTCGAAGCCCTCGAACGCTACGACCATTTCTACGGCGACACCGTGCAGTTGGAGTTCCCGCTCGGCTCGGGAAAAATGCTGAACCTCACGCAAATCTCCGCCGAACTCGCGGGCCGCCTCACGCAACTTTTTCTCCCCGGTGAAAACGGACGCCGCCCCTGCCACGGCGACGACGCCCTTTCCGGACGCCTCGCCACCGACCCGCATTGGCGCGACCTCGTGTGGTTCCACGAATACTTCGACGGCGACACGGGCCGCGGACTCGGCGCGAGCCATCAGACCGGCTGGACGGCACTCGTCACGCGGTGCCTGAACACCGTCGGCCGATTGGAGGAGTGAACTCACACCGTTCCGGAAAAAGGCCTCGGGTGCCCGGTTGACTGCGCGCGCGGCGGGGCCGCAGAGTTGTCGGGTGACTTGCCGAATCCTCAACTCCCGCGATCCGTGAATGCAGGCACGCGTTGGATTTTTCCACCGACCGTGGATGCCGCGGGAGTCGCGCGACTTGTCGAGGAGACGCGCGTCGCTCCCTGGGTCGCGGAGTGCCTCGTGCGGCGGGGCAGGTCGGAGCCGGAAGTGGCCCGGCGATTTCTGAAGCCGCTGCTGCGCACGCTGAGCGATCCTTTTCTCCTGCCGGGGATGGACGCGGCGGTGACGCGCATGCTGGCGGCGGTGGAAAAGCGCGAGCGCATCGTGCTCTACGGCGACTACGACGTGGATGGCGTGACTTCGCTCGCGCTGCTCACGCGGCTGCTGCGCGCGTACGGCGCGGAGGTGGCGACGTTCCTCCCGCATCGCGTGGACGAGGGCTACGGGCTCTCGGCGGATGGCGTGGCGCGGTGCGTCGAGGAACTGCGGCCGGGGCTGCTCGTAGCGGTGGATTGCGGCACGACTTCCGTCGCGGAAATTGCGCGGCTGCGCGAACTGGGAGTGGATGTGGTGGTGCTCGATCACCACGAGCCGAAGGACGAACTGCCGGCGGCGGTGGCCATCGTGAATCCGAAACTCGGCGATGATTTTCACTACCTGTGCAGCGCGGGCATCGCGTTCAAGGTCGCGCACGCGCTGCTGAAACGGCAGCCCCTCGCGAGGTTTGACATCAAGGAACTGCTCGACCTCGCGGCCATCGGCACGGTCGCGGATGTCGTGCCGCTCGCGGAGGAGAACCGCATTTTCGTCCGCGCCGGCCTCGAGCGCATCGCGCAATCGCGCTGGCCGGGAGTGCGCGCGCTCGTGGAGGTCGCGGGGCTGCGCCCGCCGTTCCGTCCGGTGGACATCGGCTTCGGCATCGGGCCGCGGCTGAATGCGGCGGGGCGGCTCGATTCCGCGTCAGCTTCGCTCGAACTGCTGCTCACCGACGACGCGGCGCGCGCGCAGTCGCTCGCGCGTTCGCTCGATCTCCAGAACCGCGAGCGGCGCACGATCGAGGCCGAAGTGCTCGCGATGGCGGAGGCGCAAGTCACGAGCCTGTATGATCCCGGCAGCGAGTCCGCGATCGTCGTCGGCGGCGCGGGCTGGCATCCGGGCGTGGTCGGCATCGTCGCGTCGCGGCTGCAGCGGCGCTACCACCGGCCGGCATTTGTCGTGGGCTTCGATGCGATGGGCATCGGCAAAGGCAGCGGGCGGAGCATCGAGGGTCTCTCGCTCGTCGCCGCGCTCACACATTGCGGCGCGCTGCTGGAAAAATTCGGCGGTCACGAGATGGCCGCGGGGCTCACGATGCGGCAGGAAAATTTCGAGGCGTTCCGCACTGCGTTCACCGAGGCCGCGGGCGCGATGCTCACTGCCGAAAATTTGCAGCGCACGCTGCGGCTCGACGCCGAGCTGCGGCTCGCCGACGTGAATCTCAACCTGCTCGACGAGCACGACGCGCTGCAGCCATTCGGCACCGGGAATCACCAGCCGGTTTTCTTCACCCGCGGCGTCACGCTCGCCGGCGAGCCGCGGCTGATGAAGGACAAGCACTGGTCGTTCCTGTTCCGCCACGGCCGCGCGCAGAGCCGCGCCGTGTGGTGGAACGCCGCGGACGAGACGCTGCCGCCGCAGCCGTGGGACATCGCGTACACCGTCTCGCGCAACGAATGGAATGGCCGCGTGGACGCGCAACTCGAGCTGCGCGGCGTGCGCGCGAGCTGTATTTGAAAATAGCCCAGCGCTTTAGCGCTGGGTGACGGATGCCAGATCGCAACGAGTCCCGAAGAAACGGCAGAACCCGATACTGCATGGCATTTCTTCCGTCCCTCCGGGACTTTTGCCACTCTTCGTCGGCGGCCCAGCACTGAAGTGCCGGGCTATTTTCACTGACCCCACTTCGAGCCCGCGCGCCTTCTGTCACAGTCTCCCAAATATCCACCGCTGCATTTTTCAAAGACGGCTCACGTCTCATTTCAAATGCGCAACGCTGTTACCCAGAGCACACTTTTCCACCCCTCCTCCACATCCATGAAAACCTCCCGCATCCGCACACTCGCCGCGATCATCCTCGCGATGATTTTCTCCGGCACCGCACACGCCAAGCCCAACATCCTCGTGATCCTCGCGGACGATCTCGGCTATGGAGAGCTGTCGTGCCAGGGTTTCACGCAGCAGATCCCCACGCCGAACATAGATTCCATCGCGAAGAACGGCGTGCGTTTCACGAGCGGCTACGTGAGCGGGCCGTACTGCTCGCCGACGCGCGCGGGCTTCATGACGGGCCGCTACCAGCAGCGCTTCGGGCACGAGTTCAATCCCGGCCCCGCCGAGGCGGCGGTGGAAAATTTCGGCCTCTCGCTGAAGGAGGTTACGATTGGCGACCGGCTGAAAGCCGCGGGCTACGCGACCGGCTGGTTCGGAAAATCGCATCTCGGCTACAAGCCCGCGTTCCACCCGCTCAAACGCGGCTTCGACGAATACTTCGGCTTCCTCGGCGGTGCGCACGACTACCTCGACGCGGCGGCGGATCCGCACAATCCGATTTTGAAAGGCACCGAGCCGGTGAACAACATCGGCTACACCACCGAGGCGTTCGGCCAGCACGCGGTGGACTTCATTGCGAAGCACAAGAGCGAGCCGTGGTTCTGCTACCTGCCGTTCAACGCCGTCCACGCCCCGCTCGAATCCACCGCGACCTATCTCGAGCGCTTCACCGGCATCGAGGACAAGAAGCGAAAAACTTTTTGCGCGATGCTCTCCGCGATGGATGACGCCGTCGGCAAAGTGCTCACGCAAATCCGCGAGAACGGCCAGGAGGAAAACACGCTCGTGATTTTCTTCAGCGACAACGGCGGCCCCACGCCGCAGACCACGAGCGGCAACGGCCCGCTGCGCGGCTTCAAGGCGCAGACGTGGGAAGGCGGCATCCGCGTGCCGTTCATGATGCAGTGGAAGGGGAAAATTCCCGCGGGGAAAGTGGACGACCGCCCCGTGATCCAGATCGACATTCACCCGACCGCGCTCGCCGCCGCGGGCGTCGCGGCCCCCGCCGAGGCGAAATTCGACGGCGTGAATTTGCTCCCTTTTGTGACCGGCGAAAAATCCGGTGCGCCGCACGAAGCGCTCTACTGGCGCTTCGGCCAGCAGATCGCGCTGCGCGCCGGCGACTGGAAACTCGTGAAAGGCGCGGGCATGGCCGGGATGCAAGGCGGTCGCGCCGGCAAAGCGAGCACCGAAGGCGCGGAGCTTTACAACGTGACGAAAGACATCGGCGAAAAGGAAAACCTCGCAGCGAAGAATCCCGAGAAGCTCAGCGAACTCACCGCGATGTGGAACCAATGGAACGCTGGAAACATCGACGCCGCATGGGGGCCGGGAGCCCGCAAAAATGCTGCAGTGCCCGGACAGCCCGGCGACGCAACTCCGCCGCGCCGCAAGAGAAAGACCCCGTAAACGCTGGCGCGATCCGCACACGGCTTCTTATGCTGCGCGGATGATTTCCCGCCCGCTCTTCTCCGCAGCCGTCGCCGCGATCCTCGCGGGCCACTTTGCAACCGCCGCCCATGCGGCGGAACCACGCAGCATCAGCGGCGTCTATCCCTCGCTCGCGACTTTCAACAACGAGGGCGAGTGCGGCACCGGCGCGGTGGTGCCTTGGGCGGACCGCCTGTGGGTCGTGAGCTACGGGCCGCATCTGCCGTACGGATCGAGCGACAAGCTCTACGAAATCACGCCGGAGCTGCAGCAGATCATCCGGCCCGAGAGCATCGGCGGCACGCCGGCGGATCGGATGATTCACCGCGAGTCGCAGCAGCTCATCATCGGGCCGTATGTGATCGATGCGGAGCGCAACGTGCGCGTGATCCCGTGGCAGAAAATGCCGGGCCGTCTCACCGGCGTCGCACGGCATCTTACCGATCCGGCGAACAAGGTGTACGTCGCGACGATGGAGGCCGGACTTTACGAGGTGGACGTGCATTCGCTCGAGGTCACGGGCCTGCTGAAGGATCGCATGAACAAGCCGAAGGCCGGCGCGCTGAGCGAAGCGCATCCCGCGACGGCGGAGACGCAGCTCCCCGGCTGGCATGGCAAGGGGCTTTTCTCCGGCCAGGGCCGCGTCGTGTTTTCCAACAACGGCGAGCACGGCAAGGACGCGGAGACGAATCCCGACACCGTGAGCGGCGCGCTCGGCGAGTGGACCGGATCGGGCGATTTCGCGCTCGTGCGGCGCGCGCAATTCACCGAGGTGAGCGGCCCCGGCGGCATCTTCGGCAACGAGCATCCCGACACCGATCCCGTGTGGGCCACCGGCTGGGACAAACGATCCGTGATCGTGATGTGTCTCGACGGCGGCAAGTGGCACACGTTCCGACTGCCGAAGCCATCCCACACCTACGACGGCGCGCACGGCTGGCACACCGAGTGGCCGCGCATCCGCGACATCGGCGAGAACGATCTGCTCATGACGATGCACGGCGGCCTGTGGCGTTTTCCGAAAACATTCTCCACGCACAACTCCGCCGGCATCGCGCCGCGCTCCACGCATCTCTGCGTCACCGGCGACTTCTGCCGCTGGAACGATCGCATCGTCTTCGGCTGCGACGTGACGGCGAAGAGCGAATTCCTCAACGCGCGAAAGGCGAAAGGGAAAGTCCTTTCGCCCGGCCAGTCGCAGTCGAACCTGTGGTTCGTCACACCGCAGACGCTCGACAAACTCGGGCCGCCCATCGGCCAGGGCGCGGTGTGGCTGGCGGACAAAGTGACCGCGCACGCGCCGAGCGATCCGATTCTCTTCAGCGTCTACGCGCGCCGTTCGCTGTGGCTTCAGCACGGCGAGGCGGCGCCGGTCACCTTCACGCTGGAGGTGGATGCGAAAGGCGACGGCCAGTGGACAAAGCTCCGCGTTGTGAAGGTCGCGGCGGATTCGCCGGCGCACGTCATTTTCGAATCGGCTGAATCCGGCGCGTGGCTCCGAGTGAGCGCGAGCCGCGACTGCGCAAGCGCGACGGCGCTGCTGCACTACCGCGACGACGACACACGCAGCGTCACCGCCGCGGAAATCTTCGACGGCATCGCGAAGCCCACGGACACGAAAGTCTCCGGCGGTCTCCTCCGCGCGCGCGGTGACAATCTGCGCACGCTCGCCTTTGCCACCGCGGACGCATACTACGAACTCGACGGCGATCTGAACCTGCGCCGCAAGGACGACACGAAGGCCGCGGACTACCTGCGCACGAACATGGCGATCCCGCAGGGCGTGCTCACCTCGGATGCGGCCTCCGTCCTTTACACCGATGAACAAGGCCGCCGCTGGCGCCTGCCGAAAGGCGACGCGGCATTCGACACGCCTGGTGTGCTCGGCGAAGAGCGCGTGGATCGCGAGGCCGTCACCGAGCGCGATCTGTTCAACTGCGGCGGCACATTCTACGAACTGCCCGCGGAGAGCTCCGGCGGCTTTGGAAAAATCCGCCCCATCGCCACGCACAACCGGCGCATCAAGGACTACGCGACCTATCGCGGCATGCTGCTGCTCAGCGGCATCACCGACGATGCGAAGGGCGGGCACATCATCCGGAGCGACGATGGCAAGGCCGCGCTGTGGGCCGGCGCGATTGACGATCTCTGGCAGTTTGGCAAACCGCGCGGCACCGGCGGCCCGTGAGCGGAGACGAAAGTGCGCGCTGGCGAGAAGAGCGATCCCTATCTGCTCTGGGGCTTCGACAGACGCATGCTCCAGCTCAGCCACGGCGAAAAGCATCCGGTCAAATTCACGATCGAACTCGACCTCGACGGCACGGGACTGTGGGTCAAGTTCGGGACTTCCGAAGTCAAACCCGGCACCACAGATGTCCACGTCCTGCCTGCGGAGATTCAGGCACACTGGATCCGCGTGAGCGCCGATTCCGACTGCACCGCGACCGCAAAGCTCGTGTACGACTCGCCGCCGCTGTACTAGCCGGCCGCACGTGTCCGCAGAGCCAGCCGCCGCTCATTTTTCATCCGTTGCTTCGCAATGTGCGGGAAGCTCGCGCCTGCTCACCAATCGCTTGAGCGCAGCTTCTTGATCGCCCCGCGCTTTTTCTTCGCGTCGAGAATGCGCTGCTTCACGCCCCACGGGCGCTTCGCATTTTGGCGGCGCTTCTTTTCACGCGCGTGCTTTTTCGCGGCACGCTCCTCCTGCTCCGCGGAGGCCATCGCATCGAGCAGTCGCTCCCATGCGATGAGGCGGTTCGCCGCCTGCGAGCGCGTGTCCTGCACGCTCACGGCGCGGCCGGTCGGCTTGTGGTTCAGCGTCACCTGCGTCGAGACCTTGTTCACGTTCTGCCCGCCGGGTCCGCTGCTGCGGCTGAAGGTCTCCTCGAAATCCTCCGCGCGCAGGCCGAGCGTGCGCAGGCGATCGGCTTTCCAGTTTTGGAATTCGGCAGGCGTCATCCCGCGACGCTACCACTTCGCAAGCTGCGTGGGAAAAAGGCACTGCTCGCAATCGCTCGCGTCGCGCTGGCAAAAGTCCTCGTAGATTTGCAGCAGGCCCTGCTGGATCGCGGCGTTGCGCAGGAATTTTGCATCCGGCGGCGAGTCGCCGAAAAGGCGCAACGCGGCGGTCTCCGTGCGGCGGTTGCCGAGCGGCGCGGGCAGTTGCGTGAACTCCTTCCACCGCGCGGCGTCCGCGGCGATGCCGATCGGAAAGAAGACATTCGCGAGCATTTCGGTGACGCGCGATTCGCCGACGAGTGCCATGCGTTTTGCGGACGGCTTCGAGGTCACGGTGTAGTGGTGCTCCCAGTATTCGTCGCGCAGGCCGTCGAAGAATTCCGCCGTCGCCTCCGGCACGCACGCATCGCGCAGCGCGCGGACACGCGGCCAGTGGCGGACGATCTGCGCGAGCGCCGCGAGCCTGCGCTGCGGGTGATTCATCGGGCGCTGCCCGCTCATTTTCCAAATCGAACACGGCAGGATGAGACGCTCGAACTCCGCGCGGCGCGGCCACCACTGCTCCCACAGCCCGCGGAGAAATGCGCGCGTGGGCGAATCGAACGGCGCCAGTTCGCGCTGATCGAGAAAGCCCGCGGTGCCGAAGAGCAGCGCGGTCGCGGAGTCCTTCGCCGCGCGCAGCAGCCGCAGCGGCAGCCTCTGGGCAATCAGCGTGAAAGGCAGCTTGTTGGCCTTGTAGCCGAGTGTCGTCGCGAGCGCCTGGTAGAGCGACTCGTCCGGCCCGTGCAATTCGGCGAGTCGCGCGAGTGCGGCGGATTTCCGCGTCATGCGGAACTGCGCGGCGCCGAGCAGCACGTCGCGCACTTTTTCCAGCGGCAGCGCGCGCAGCGGTGCGACGCAGCGGCCGGGCTTTGCGGCGGGCTGCGGGTTCGGCGGCTCCTCGATGGCGCGCAGATCAAGCAACACCTGCGGCACGGCGCGGTGCTGCGAGGTGCGGGTGAAAAATTCGCGCGGCCCGCGCTGCGTGAAAACGTGGAGCACGACGCCGTCGTAGTCGGAATTTGTCGCGTGGCCGTGGCGCTCCCAGTCGGCAGCTTCCATGTCGAGCTCGATGCTGCCGCGCTGCGCTGCACCGCCGTCGAATGAAACCGCGGCCTCCGCAAAATCGGGCCCGGCCTCGCGGTTCCACACTCCGAACTGCACCACGCTGGCCGCGCGTCCGTCCGTCGTCGTGAAATTTTTTCCGAAGCTGCCGGCAAACCACAACGCCTGCACCTCGTGCTCGGACCACTCGCGCGCATCCGCCGCGGCACCCTCGCGCAAGACGGCGCATTCGCGGATTCGGGAGTAGCAGTCGGCGGGAGACACGCACGGACACTGAGCGGTGGCGCGGTGAAAGTGAAGTTCCGGGACACCGCGATTTTTCTAGTCCGGCGGCGACCTTTGCGCGTAGCTCGCGGCGTGAACACGCTGAATCCCGATGCGCTGCTGGCCCAACTGAACTGGCGCTATGCCACGAAGAAATTTGACGCGACGAAGAAAATCCCTGCGGGCACCTGGGCTGCGCTGGAGCATGCGCTGCTGCTCACGCCGTCGTCGTTCGGATTGCAGCCGTGGAAGTTCATCGTGATCACGGACGCGGCGGTGCGGCAGAAGCTCGTGCCCGTCTCGTGGAACCAGACGCAGCCGGCGGATTGCTCGCATCACACCGTCTTTGCCGTGCGAAAGGCGCTCACGGAACACCACGTGGACCGTTTTCTCGACAGCATCGTCGCGACGCGCGGCGGTGCGAAGGAATCGCTGAAAGGCTACGGCGAGATGATGACGGGCTTTGCCGATAAGGCCGCGGAGGAAGGATGGCTGCGCGAGTGGGCGGTGCGGCAGGTGTACATCGCACTCGGAAATTTCATGACGTGCGCCGCGGTGCTCGGCGTGGACACCTGCCCGATGGAAGGCATCGAGCCTGCGAACTACGACAAAATACTCGGGCTCGACGGGACGGAATTTGAGACGGTCGTCGCGTGCGCGGCGGGTTATCGCGCGGCGGAGGACAAGCACGCGCAGCTCGCAAAAGTGCGCTTCCCCGCGAGCGAAATCATCCGGCACATTTGATCCATGAGCACACCTGAGCCGGAACTGAGCAACGCAGAGAAACGCGCCCTGAAAGCAAAGGCGCAATCGCTGGAGCCCGTCGTGAAACTCGGGCACGCGGGGATGAGCGAGGCGTTCGTGCGCAGCATGGATGCCGCACTTTCGCTGCACGGGCTGGTGAAGATGAAGTTCACCGACTTCAAGGATCAGAAGCACGACCTCGCGCCGCAGATCGCGGAGAAGACGGCGAGCACGCTCGTGATGCAGGTGGGGAATGTCGCCGTGTTTTTCCGTGCGAAGGCCGCGGTTGAGACGCAGGACGACGGGCAGTAGCGCGACGCTTGGCATTCGCGCGGCGCGCGGCATTATGCGCGCATGAAGACCCTCCCCTTCGCTCTCGCACTCACTGCCACCGCTGTGTTCGCTGCGCCGCCGGAGCCGAAATTCACGGCGCAGGAAATCGATGCGAAAATCGAGATCGGCTACGGCGTCGCGGTCGCGGATGTGGATGGCGACGGGAAGCCGGACATCCTGCTCGCGGACAAAAAGCAGTTCGTGTGGTATCGCAATCCCGGCAAGCGCGGCGTGGCGTGGGACAAGTTCATCCTCGCGGAAAATCTCACCGAGAAGGACAACGTGTGCATCGCGGCGCGGGACATTGACGGCGACGGCAAATGCGAGATCGCCGTCGGTGCGGAGTGGAATCCGGGCGACACGGTGAACAGCGGCGCGATCTTTTACCTCATCCCGCCCACCGACCGGACGCAGAAGTGGGAGGCGGTGAAATTTCCCAGCGTGGAGCCGACGACGCACCGGATGAAGTGGGTGCGGCGCGGCAATGCCGAGCACGCGACGCCGCGCTACGATCTCGTCGTCGTCCCGCTGCACGGGCGCGGCAACAAGAATGGCGAAGGCGAGGGCGTGAAGGTGATCGCCTATCAGATGCCGAAGAATCCGCGCGATGCGTGGAAGTCCGAGGTGCTGAGCGACGACATGCACATGACGCACAATCTCCATGTGATGCCCGATCCGAAAAAGCTGCCATTTGAGGCAATCCTAATCGGCGGAAAGGAAGGGCTCGAAGTCGGCGAGGCGAAGGCGGAACTCGGCGGCTTCCGCCACGAGATCGATCACCGGAAATATTCGCCGCCGCTCAAGGGCATGGGCGAACTGCGTGCGGGCTGGCTGACGGGGAACAAACTTTTCCTCGCGACGATCGAGCCCATGCACGGGAACGAACTCGTAATTTACCCGAAGACGAACCTCGAGAAAGGAATGCCCGGACCGCCGCGCATCGTCCTCGATTCCACGCTTGAAGACGGCCACGCGCTCGCATGCGGCGACCTCCTCGGGCTCGGTCGCGATCAGATCGTCGTCGGCTGGCGCGCGATGCAGAAAAAGGGCGCGAAGGTCGGCATCAAGATGTTCGTGCCGGACGAGCAGGGCGAGAAGTGGACGCAGCACCTCATCGATGACAACACGATGGCCTGCGAAGACCTCGTGGTCGCGGATCTCGATGGCGACGGGAAACTCGACATCGTCGCGGCGGGACGCGGGACGAAGAACGTGAAGATCTACTGGAACGAGAGATAGCGCGCGGCGCCGGTGTCTTCGTTAGAAGTTAGGAGTTTGACGTTAAATGTTAGACGTTGAGCCCGCCGCAGGCGTCGTGGATTTCCGTGGAGGCGTGCGAACACCGATGGGTCCGCTGCGCGGGGCTCAACGTCCAATCTCAAACGCTCAACGTTCAACGCCAAACGAAGGCACGGCACGCGCTCGCGATTGACCCGCGCGCGCGCGCGCCCTACACGGCACGGCGATGTCGCTGAACAAAAAATTCCCGCGTTTGCTCCCCTCGCCGATTGGCAAGAATTGGAAGGTCACGGACCTCGTGGACAACTCCTTCAAGGCCTACAACGGCGGGCGTCTCGCCGAGGCGTGCCGACTTTTCACGCAGAAGATGATCGCGGGCAAAGGCACCGTGGGCATGTCGCTCACGGGCGCGCTCACGCCGGCGGGGCTGGGCAAGGCGGCGATCATTCCGCTGATGAAGGCGGGCTTTGTGGACTGGATTATTTCGACCGGCGCGAACCTCTATCACGACATGCACTATGGGCTCGGCATGAAGATGTATGCGGGCTCGCCGTTCCTCGATGACGTGACGCTGCGCAAGGAGGGCATCATCCGGATTTACGACGTGCTGTTCGACTACGATGTGCTGCTGGATACGGACGCGTTTGTGCGCGAGGTGATTCAGGGGCCGGAGTTTCAGCGCACGATGGCGACGGATGAATTCCACTACCTGCTGGGAAAATATGTCGCGGCACGCGAGAAGAAACTCGGCATCAAGGAGACGAGCGTGCTCGCCGCGGCGTACCAGTATGGCGTGCCGATTTTCACTTCATCGCCCGGAGATTCGAGCATCGGCATGAATGTCGCCGCGATGGCGCTGCGCGACTCGAAGCTGCTCATGGATGTGAACCGCGACGTGAACCAGACGGCGGCGATCGTGTACGCGGCGAAGTCGTCGGGCGAGAAGTCGTCGGTCTTCATCCTCGGCGGCGGGTCGCCGAAAAATTTCATGCTGCAGACCGAGCCGCAGATCCAGGAGGTCATGGGCATCGAGGAGCGCGGGCACGATTACTTCCTGCAATGCACCGACGCGCGTCCGGATACCGGCGGCCTGAGCGGCGCGACGCCCGCCGAGGCGGTGAGTTGGGGCAAGATCGATCCCGACAATCTCCCCGACTGCGTGGTGTGCTACGCGGACTCGACGATCACGCTGCCCATCATCACCGCTTACGCGCTCACAAAGGTGAAACCGCGCAAGCTCAAGCGCCTCTACGATCGCCGCGACGCGATGCTGGAGAAGGTGCGCGAGATGTATTTCAAGCACGGCCGCGTCGCGAAGATCGAGCACCGCACGGACCTCGACAAAAAGAAGAAGCCGGTGAAAGGCCGCAGCGGACGCAGCGTGACCGGCACGAAGCGCGATGCCTGAGCATCACCGCTCGCGCGAGGACTGGGTCTGCCAGATTTTTGCCAGCGGCAAACCGCTCTACGCGCATGTCGTCGGGATGCTGGTGAAAGTGGATATGGAAATCTCAGGGCCGCCCGGCCGCGCGGACCACGTGATGATCTCGCTCGATGTCCCGCCCTGCGGCTCCGTGCTCCTCTCGGTGAACACCTCGTCGCGGCTCAATCGCAACGCGAACTTTGACCCGCGCGTGCGCGTGGCGATCGTGAAGACGAGCTACGCGGGAATGCCGGAGCCGTTCATCGAGGAAGCGATGGGTCTCGACTACGCGACGGTCGAGGCGCAGTTCCACCCGCGCTGGGAATACCACGAAAATGCCGCACTTTCCGCGCTGCTCATGGAAAGGGCGCGCACGGCGCTGCGCATCGAAGCGTGGGGCGAGATCTACCGGCACGAACATCTCGGCATCCACCAAATCCACAGCCGCCGCGCGAGCAGCGCGGTGAAAACCGATCTGATCGGCCACGACGGCGCGCTGCGCTTCTATCTGCGTGACGGCCACGCGGAGATGTTCCTCTTCAAGTTCTGCGGGCAGATTTGATCGCGGCGGATGATCGATCCCTGATCCGCAGGGCGAGCGCGACGAGCGACGGCAGGGCGAATGCCGCGGGAAGCAGGCGTGGGTGCGCCACCTCCACGAGCGCATGCACGGGGTAAAAGTGCAGCGGACCGGACCGCGCCGGTGCGCTCCGGACTCGCGCCGCTGGAGAGATCGATTACTTTCCCGCCCTTTGATCACCATCCTCCATCAGCGCGGCCTGCACCTCCCGGCGCACGATTTGTGGCTCGACCCGCAGCGCGGCCAGCCGCGCGCCTTTGTCTCGCACGCGCACGGCGATCACATCGCGCGGAATCGCGAAGTGCTCATGACGGCGGCGACCGCCCGCTTCATGCGCGAGCGCATGCCCGGCAGGCGCACGGAGATCGTCGCCGCCTTCGGCGAGGCGCGCGACTTCGGCGGCGGTCGCGCGACGCTGCTCCCGGCGGGCCACATCCTCGGCTCCGCGCAGTTGTATTTTGAAAGTGACGCCGGCTCGCTGCTCTACACCGGCGACTTCAAGCTCGCGCACGGCCTCGCCGCCGAGCGGTGCGAGTGGCGGCACGCGGACACGCTCGTGATGGAGACCACCTTCGGCCTGCCGCGCTACCGCATGCCGCCGCGGGCCGAAGTCGCCGCGCGCGTCGTCGCATTTTGCCGCGAGACGATCGAGACAGGCGCAGTGCCCGTGCTCCTCGGCTACTCCCTCGGCAAGGCGCAGGAAATCGTGCACCTCCTCCTTGATGCGGGCCTCACGCCGATGCTGCACGAGGCCGTGTGGAAAATGACGGCGCTCCACAGCGAGATGTCCGCCACTTTTCCGCAGGGTGCCGTGCGCTTCCGCGCCGCGGCGGCGACAGGCCACGTGCTCGTCTTTCCACCGAATGCCGCGCGCTCCGCGGAACTGGAAAAAATCGGCCCGCGTCGCACTGCGATCCTCACCGGTTGGGCGCTCGACCCCGGCGCGAAATACCGCTCGCGCTGCGACGAAGCCTTCCCGCTCAGCGACCACGCGGACTACGACGAACTGCTGCGCTACGTCGAACTCGTGCAGCCGAAACGCGTGCTCACCGTCCACGGCTTCGCCGCGGAATTTGCCACCGATCTGCGCCGCCGCGGCATCGAGGCGTGGGCGCTCGCGGCGGAAAACCAGCTCGAGCTGAAGCTCGGATGAACGGCTACTTTTCGCCCTCGAAAAGCTTCGTGAGATCGCCGTAGCCGGACTCCTTGAGCTTGTCCTTCGGGATGAATTTCAGCGCGGCGCTGTTGATGCAATACCGCTGGCCGCCCGGCTTCGGGCCGTCGTCGAAAAGGTGGCCGAGGTGCGCATTGCTCGTCTTCGCACGGACCTCCACGCGCACCATGCCATGCGACGTGTCGCGCTTTTCGATGACCTCCGTCTTGTCGATCGGCTGGAAAAAACTCGGCCATCCGCTGCCGGATTCAAACTTGTGCGCACTGGCAAAAAGCGGCTTCCCGCTGATCACATCCACGTAGATTCCGAGTTCGTGGTTGTTCCAATATTTGTTCTCAAACGGCCGCTCGGTGCCGCCCATGATGCAGACGTTGTACGCCTCCTTGTCGAGGTGCTTGGCGAGTTCCTCTTTGCTGAGCTTGGTGAGGTCTTGGGGTGTCGAGTCGTTCACGGGTTTGGTTTTGTCTTCGGCGTTGCAGCCGCACACGGCGAAGGTGAGCGCGGCGAAAAGGGAGAGGGAAAATGGCTTCATGGTGCGGGATCATCGCGCATTTTTTTCCCGCGTCAAATTCAAGCGCCGCCGCTCAGTTAATCCGCCGCGCGCGGCTGAGCGGATCGCCTTCCTCCATCCGGATGCGCGCGCGCACTTTCCGCATCGCGTACCGCGCACCGAGGCCGCCGACGACGAAGAGCGGCAGCAAAAAAAACTGCCCGCGCATGGCGAGTTGGAAAAACACGAATGAGCCGATCAGACAGGAAAACCACAGGCTCACACTCGCGCGACCGACCCACGCGCGCTCGCGGGGTCCGAGCGAGCGGCGCATTTCCCACCATGTGATGATGGCCCACGGGATCGCACCGATGAGGAAAAGGAGAACGAGGACGCGCGGCATCTCGCGCAACATACGCGCGCACACGACGCGGGCGCAACCCCGCTCGGGAGAACTTCCCGTTTGATCTCCGCCCGCATCCTCCGCATACAAACCGCCCGCAAGATCGCCGCGACCCGGCGCCGCGCATCACCTTCAGCATCATGTCCCATTCAGAAATCCCGGGCGGCGTCACGGCCGCGCAAGGCTTCCAGGCCGGCAGCATTTTCTGCGGCATCAAGGCGGCCAACAAAAGCGCTCCCGACATCGCGCTCATCGTTTCAAATACGAAGACCGCGGCGGCGGGAACCTTCACGACGAACAAGGTGAAAGCCGCGCCGGTGCGCGTCTCGCGGCTAAACCTGCGCTCGCCGGATGTGCGCGCGATCGTGGCGAACGCCGGCAACGCGAACGCCTGTACCGGCGTGCCCGGACTGCAAAACGCGAAGCGCATGTGCGCCGCGACGGCGAAGGCGCTCGGCCTGCGAGAATCGCAGGTGATGGTGTGCTCCACCGGCCGCATCGGCGTGCAGCTCCCGATCGAAAAAATGGAGGCGACTCTCGCGGAATCGCCGCAGTGCCTGAGCCTGAACGGCAGCGCGGCCGCGGCGAGGGCGATCATGACGAGCGACACTTTTCCGAAGGAGTTCGCGGTCGAATTTTCCGCGCATGGAAAAAAGATCCGCATCGGCGGAATCGCGAAGGGCGCCGGCATGATCGATCCGAACATGGCGACGATGCTGTGCTTCATCACGACGGACGCGGCGATCAGCCGGACGACGCTGCAAAAGGCGCTCAGTGTGTCCGTCGAGCAGTCGTTCAACCGCATCACGATCGACGGCGACATGAGCACGAACGACACGGTGCTCGCGCTCGCGAACGGCGCGGCGGGCAACAAATCGCTCAAGTACGGCTCGAAGGAATTCAAGGCGTTCCAAGCCGCGCTCGACGACGTGACGCGCGAACTCGCGTGGATGATCGTGAAGGACGGCGAAGGCGTGACGAAATTTGTCGAGGTGCATGTCCACGGTGCCGCCTCGCTCGCGGATGCGCGGCGCGCGGCGGAAGCGATCGCGAACAGCACGCTCGTGAAATGCGCGTGGTTCGGCGAAGACCCGAACTGGGGCCGCATCATGGACGCACTCGGCTACTCCGGCGCGAAGATGCGCGAGGAACTCGTGGACATTTACTACGACGGGATTCTCGCGGTGAAAGGCGGAATGCTGGCGAAAACGCCATTTGAAAAACTCCGCGAAGTTGTGAAGCAAAAGCGCTTCACCGTCTGCGTGGACCTGAACCTCGGGCGCGGCGAGCACATCGTGTACACCACGGATTTCACGGCGGAATACGTGAAGCTGAACATGGGCGACGGCACCGGCGGCTAGGACGCGGCGCGAATTTTTCTTTGCAAGACTGATGCCCATTTCCGTCCACTCGCGCGCCGAAGCCCTGATCGAGGCGCTGCCCTACATTCAGAAATTTCGCGGCAAGCTTTTCGTGATCAAGTACGGCGGCAGCGCGATGGAGGACGATGCGGTGATCGACCGACTGCTGCGCGACATCGTGCTGCTCGAGGCGGTCGGCATCAATCCCGTCGTGATCCACGGCGGCGGCAAGGCCATCTCGCAGCGCATGCGCGACGCGGGGCAAAAGCCGCGCTTCGTGAACGGCCTGCGCGTCACGGATGCCGAGGCGATTTCCATCGTCGAGAGCGTGCTCGATGGCGTGATCAACCCGGACATCGCCGCGCGCATCGTGAAGTTCGGCGGGCGCGCGGAAGGCATCCACGGCAAGACGGTGCTCGTCGGAAAAAAGCTGCCGCTGCAGGAGGAAGGCTCGGAGAAAGTGGACCTCGGTTTTGTCGGCGAAGTCACGGATGTGCTCGCCGCAACCATCGAGGATGCGGTGCATCGCGAGGTGGTGCCGGTGATCAGCCCGCTGGCGCGCGACGCGGCGGGCGTGGTTTTCAACATCAATGCAGACATCGCCGCGGCCGGCGTCGCAGGCCGGCTGAAGGCCGCGAAGATGATCTACGTGAGCGACGTGCCCGGCCTCATGCGCGATCCGACCAACCGCGATTCGCTCATCCCGAGCGTGACGCTTTCCCAGATCGAAAAGCTCGTGGCCGACGGCGTGATCACCGGCGGCATGATCCCAAAGGTCGAGAGTGCCGCGCGTGCGCTGCGGCAGGGCGTGGAGAAAGTGCATTTCATCGACGGCCGCACACCGCACGCGCTGCTAGTCGAGGTGTTCAGCAACAAGGGAATCGGCACCGAGATTGTGGCTTGAGTGCCGATCCCATCAAGTTGCCGAGCTTGAGAGAGGCCCACGCAGCTCAGGAGAAAAGGGAGCGCACGCTTCCAGCGTGCAGCGTCCGGCATCCTGCCGAACGGCGGGCGAAGGCGGCGGGGGTTTTGCAGCAACGGCGCACGCGAGAGCCCGCATCCCGGCGAAAACTTTCCGGCAGGATGCCGGAAAGAGCACGCTGGAAGCGCGCGCTCCCCTCTTCTCTCTGTCTTTCGCCGGCGGCGCGTGAGGCAGGGCGCGGCACTGGGACTTCCGGGCGCCAGTTCTAGCTGTGAAACTCCGCGATCTTCTCGACGACGTAGTCCAACTGCTCGCCCGAGAGTTCCGGATAAACCGGCAGCGCGAGGGACTCACGCGACGCTCGCTCGCTCTCCGGAAAATCGCCTTCGCGCCAGCCGAGATCGCGGAAGCATTCCTGCAGGTGCAGCGGCAGCGGATAGTAAATCTCCGAGCTGATTCCGGCATCGTTGATGTGCTTCTTCAACGCGTCGCGGCGCGGCGAGCGGATGATGAACTGGTTATAGATGTGGTGATGCTCGGTGCCCGTGCCGGCCCACGGTTCGACGGGCAGACCGAGCACTTGGTCGAGCCCGCGCGCCGCGAACGAATCGCGGTACCGCATCGCATTCGCGCGCCTGGCGGCACCCCACGCGTCGAGGTGCGGAAGTTTCACGGAGAGCACGGCGCTCTGAATCGCATCAATGCGGAAATTGCCGCCGATCCATTTGTGGAAATAGCGCGGCTCCATGCCGTGATTGCGCAGCGCGCGGATCTTCGCCGCGAGCGCGTCGTCCGCGCACGTGACCATGCCGGCGTCGCCGAAGGCACCGAGGTTTTTCGTCGGATAAAATGAGAACCATCCCGCCTCGCCGATCGCGCCCGCGCCGCCGAGCGGATGCCGCGCGCCGAGCGCCTGCGCGGCGTCTTCCAGCACGGGGACGCCGTACTTTTTTCCGAGGGCGACGATCGCCGCCATGTCCGCGCAGCAGCCGAAAAGGTGGACGGGGATGATGGCTTTCGCGGTGGGATTTTTCCGCAGCGCCTCTTCGAGCGCGGCGGGGGAAATGTTGAAAGTCGCGGGCTCGATATCCACGAACACCGGACGCGCGCCGAGGCGGCTCACGCAGCCGGCCGTCGCGAAAAATGTGTACGGCGTGGTGATGACCACATCGCCGGGGCCGATGCCGAGCGCCATGAGGAGGACGAGTTGCGCATCCGTGCCGGAGGAGACGCCGATGCAGTGTTTCGCTCCGCAATACGCGGCGACGGCATTTTCAAAAGCCTCCGTCTTCGGCCCGAGGACGAGCGCCTGACTGTCGCAGACCGCCTCGATTTCGGCCATGATGCGGGCCTTGAGCGGGACGTACTGTGCGCGGAGATCGAGGAGCGGAACCTGCATGGCCGCACCATGCGGATCACGCGGCGCGCGCGTCGAGGCGGTTTTCAAAATGGCGCGCTACGAGAGCGTGATGCTCCGGCCCGGCTCCAATTCAAAATCGGCGACGAACTGCTCGGTGACGTTTGGCGAGATCACATCGGCGAGGAACTTGATGTAGATCGAGTCCTCACGGACGAGTTTCAGCCGCTCGAGATTGTCCACATCAATGGCGAAAAAGAAGTGCCACGCCGAACTCGCGTCCACATTTTTCCCGGAACGGACGCCCGCGACCTCGGGGATTTTCACGAGGCTCATGCGGGCGCTGATCATCATTTGGTCGAGCTTCGCCTCGTCCACATGAGGGAGCACCTGAAAGAGCGCGACGTGATGGATCATAAAAGAAAGGACCCGGCGTTACCGCAGGGCGCGCAGGGTCGAAGTCTTGGCATCGGGATTTCCGCCTCAGCCTTGCTTCCAGTCGAGCACGCCCTTCCGGATCGCATACACGTAACCAACCGTCACGAGCGAGAGGAAGCCGGCCATGCTCCAGAAAATCGTGGTGCCGTGAGTCTTCAGCATGTGGGTGAAATTCACCGCCCACGGATAGAGGAAGACCACCTCGATATCGAAGAGGATGAAGAGCATCGCCACGAGGTAAAATTTTACCGAGAAGCGAGGCTGCGCCGCGCCCTGCGGCAGCATGCCGCACTCGTAGGCCGAGTCCTTCATCGCGGTGCGCTTCCCGGTTTTCCCGAGGAGCACGCTGATCAAAAGGGCGGACACTCCGAAGCCGAGAACGATCCCGACTTGGAGCAAAATGGGCAGAAAGTCCTTCATCGCACCTTACATCGCAGGCGTGACGTTCGTCTGCAAGGTCGCCAATTGTTTCGCGAGGCCTTTGTAGCTTTTCTTGCCATCCTTGCCGACGGTGATTTTCACCATGCCGCGGCCGACGAGCGCCTGGAGCTTCTCGTAGGAGCGAAGGCGGAGCATCTCTTCCCCGCCGCTCGCCGCGTTGCGCGCCTTGAGATTCTCGTGGACGACTTCGAAAAGGTCCTTGAATTCGTAGGAAGTTTTTCCCGACAACACCGCTGCAAGTTCTTCGGTCACCAAGTCAGGAAGACGGCGGCTGAATGCAGGCTTTTTCGTGATAGACATAGGGAGGTCACCCTAGCAGAAGCCGCTTGCCAAACGAGGGAAATTTTTGGGCGCGTTTCGGCCGTTCGCCCGATCGGATTTTCCCCGAAGGCCTTCCGACGCACGGCTTCGGCCGGGCTGCAAAATCCGCACCATATTTCTGTCACGCCGTCGCAACGATTCGAAGCCGTGATTTGGAAAACGTCGCCGGAAATGCGCCGCGTGTCTCCCCTTCGCGCGGCTTCCATTTTTGGCTCCGACTTTCGAAAGCCGGGGCCGCGTGCTTTTACGGCTCCTCGATCCTGCCCACCGCCCGCAGTCCGCTTTCGCTGAGTTCGAAGACCTCGAGGCTCACCTTCGCTGCCGCACTCCTCCACGCCTCGAGGATCATCGCGGAGTATTCGGGCAGATCGCCCGACACGCCGGGAAAGACAAGAACCGTCTGCCAGTTTGGCATCACGACAAGGACCTTCGGACCGAAGACGTCTTCAAACTGCCTCCGGAATTCCGGCGCGAAAATCGTCACGCACACCGGCAGCTTGTCCGACCGCAGCACGGCGTACTCGACCACGTTTTTGCGATTCCGCACGAGTTCCACCTTCGTGTGCCGCAACCATTCGGAGGCGAATCGCGCTGTCACTTTTCGCACGGTGTCCTCGTTTAATGCGGCCGCCGTCCACGCCGCGACCGTCGCAAATTCCACACCGCCGTCGCCAAGCCGCGCGGCCGCGAGCACGGTGTTCTTCGCGCCGGTGAGCGGAAACGAAACCTCGTGCCGCATGAAGCGCGGCACCGGGAGAAAGAACCAGTCGTTCGCCTTTCCCGCGCTCGCGAGCAGCAGGAGGATCGCCGTCAGCACGAAGCGAATCCCTTCCCGATTCCGCGCCAGCCTGCTACCGCTCGCGCCATGATCACGCACCTCACCGGCACTCTCGTCGAAGCGCTCCCCACGCATCTCGTCCTCGATGTCGGCGGCGTTGGGTATCACGTGCTCATTCCTCTTTCGAGCTACGACAAGCTCCCGCTCCCCGGCGCGCAACTCAAAATCCTCACGCACCTCGCCATCCGCGAAGACGCGCATGTGCTCTATGGCTTCATGTCCGCCGCCGAGCGCGACCTCTTCCGTCTGCTCGTGAACCACGTCAGCGGCATCGGCCCGAAGACCGCGCTCGACGTGCTGAGCGGCACCACGGTGTCCAGTTTCAAAGCGTGCGTCGTGGCCGGCGATGTGGCCGCACTTTCGAGGACGAAAGGCATCGGCAAAAAAACGGCTGAACGGATCATCGTGGAGCTGAAGGACAAAGTCGGCATCGCCGCCGCGTGGGAAGCCGCGAGCGGAGCGCATGCACCTTCGCCCGAGGAGACAAAAATCAACGACGCCGTGCTCGCCCTGATCGCACTCGGCTACAAACAGGTGGATGCACACAAAGCCGTGAAACAGGCCGCTGCGAAAACGCCGGATGCGCCGCTGGAGGCGCTCGTCACCGCAGGTTTGAAGCTGCTGCTGTAACCGGCAACGGACGAAGAAGGCATCATCGCAGGGCTAGCCGGAAGCCCGTGAACGCGCTCCGCCGAGTTCGCCTACGAATCGATCGGGAGCATCTCGCAGAGACCTCGCCACAGTGCCTCCACCGCCTGCGCAAGCTGTTCCTCCGTCGTGCAAAATGGCGGCATCAGCACGAGCACATCGCCGACGCAGCGCGTGATCAGCCCGTGCTTCCGCGCCGCCTCGCTCACGCGAAAGCCCACCCGTTTCTCGGCGGGAAAACTCCGCCGCTTCGCAAAGTCCTCCACGACCTCCACCGCGCAGATCATCCCCTCGCAGCGCACTTCGCCGACATTCGGATGCTCCCAAAAACGCTGCGTCAGCGCGCGCAGCTTTTCCCCGCGCGACCGCACATGCGCCATCGGATGCACCGTCTCCAGCAGCCGCAGACTCGCGAGCGCCGCCGCGCAGCCGAGCTGATTTCCGCTATAGCTGTGCCCGTGGAAAAATGTGCGCCCCTCCGAATGCTCGCCATCGAACGCCGCGAAAATCTCCGCGCTCGCCACCGTCGCCGCGAGCGGCAGGTAGCCGCCGGTGATCCCCTTCCCCAGCGCCACCACATCCGGCATCACGCCTTCGTGCTGAAATGCAAACATCGCACCCGTCCGCCCAAAGCCCGTCATCACCTCGTCGAGCATCAGCCACACGCCGCGCTCGCGGCACAGCGCGGCGACGCGCGCGAGCCAGCCGTGCGGATGCATCGTCATCCCCGCCGCACCCTGCACGCGTGGCTCGATCACGAAGGCACTCGCCGTGTCGCCGAGTTCGTCCAGCGCCTTCGCGACTTCGCCCACGCACTCCCACTCGCACTTGCGCGTCGTCCTCGCATCACCGCCACGCGACGGCACCGCACGGTTGAACGGACATCGGTAGCACGCCGGCGACATCACCTCGCGACTCGCAAACATCAGCCCGCGATACGTCCCGTGAAAAAGCGCGCTGTGCCCCACGCTCATCGCGCCGACCGTGTCGCCGTGATACCCCGCGCTGAGCGACAAAAAGGTGCGCCGCGATTTTTCCCCGCGCTGCTGCCGCGCCTGGTGGATCATCTTCAGTCCCGCCTCCACCGCCGTGGATCCATCGTCGGAAAAAAACACGCGCCACCCCTCCGGCGCATCGCTCTGCGTGAACGCGCGCAGCAGCTCGCGCGCAAACCGCGGCGCGACATCATTCGTCAGCCCGAGAAAAGACGTGTGCGCCACCCGCCCGAGCTGCTCACGGATCGCATCGTCAATCTCCGCCCGGCGATGCCCGTGCAGATTCGTCCAGATCGACGAATTCCCATCGAGATACTCGCGCCCGTCCGCATCGCGCAACACCGCGCCCTGCGCCTCCACGATCACCAGCGGCGCGCCCGCATTCCACTCGCGCATCTGCGTGAACGGATGCCACACATGTCGCTGGTCGAGTTCGGCGGAGTCCATCGTCCCCGCGATGAACGCCCGCCGCGCGCCACGACGCAAGCATTGCCCGAGCACATTCCTCGCGGTGGAAAATTTTGCGCACGCCGCGCACGCGCTTGTGCCCGCCAGCGGCGCGCGATAGGACATCGCCAATGGAAGAACCTGCGACCGCTCCCGCAGCCGCAGACCGGCGTCCGCTCAAGTCGCGTTCGTATGCCTGGGTGCGCCGCTTTTCCGCCGCGCTGGTGCGGGCAAAAATCACGCCGAACGGCATCTCAATGTTCGGTGTGGTGCTCTCGGCGATCGCGTTCACGATCCTGTGGATGGTCACCCGCGGCTGGATCGCCGCATGGCTCGGTCTGATCATCGCCGCGTGCTGCGTGCAAGGCCGGCTCATGTGCAACATCATCGACGGCCTCGTCGCTGTGGAGGGCGGACGAAAATCGAAAGGCGGCGATCTTTTCAACGAAATCCCGGACCGCATCGAGGACGCGCTTTTCCTCTCCGGTGCCGGCCTCGCGTGCGGCCATCTCACGCTCGGCCTCGTCGCCGCGCTGCTCGCCGTGTTCACCGCGTACCTCCGCGCGTTCGGCGCTTCGCTCGGCCAGGGCCAGGATTTTTGCGGCCCGCTCGCGAAGCCGCAGCGCATGTTTTTCCTCACCGTCGGCCTGCTCGCCGCCGCCGCCGGCGCGCTCTGCCATTTCACAGGCAACATCCTCGCGTGGACGCTCGCCTTCATCGCCGCCGGCACCGCGCTCACAGCGGCACGGCGCATCGTGCGGACCTACCGGCGCTCATCATGACGGCTTCGCTCCTCGCATCGTTCACCCGTCTCCTCACTGGCGTGCGCACACGCTGGCAGGGCTGCGCGCCCGTCGCCGAGCAGCGCGTGTATTTTGCCAACCACACGAGCAACCTCGACCTCATCCTGCTGTGGGCGGTGATGCCTCCGGAAATTCGGCGCAGGACGCGCCCCGTCGGTGCGCGCGATTATTGGGAAAAAGGCGGCATCCGCGAATGGCTTGCGCGCCGCGTCTTCCACGCGGTCTTCATTGAGCGGCACGCCGTCACGCGGGAAAATAATCCGCTCGTGCCCATGCTGGATGCGCTGCGCGACGGCGACTCGCTGATCATTTTCCCCGAGGGCACGCGCAACCCCGACGGCGAAGTGAATCCGTTCAAGCCCGGACTTTTCCACCTCGCCAAGGCGCAGCCGCAAGTCGCGCTCGTGCCCGTCTTCATCGAAAATCTCAACCGCGTCCTCCCGAAAGGCGAAGTGCTCCCCGTGCCGATGCTCTGCACCGTCACCTTCGGCGAACCGCTGCGGCTCGCGCCGGGCGAGGCCAAGCCGCAATTCCTCACCCGCGCCCGCGAAGCCCTGCTGGCCCTGCGCCCCCGATGAATCTCGATCGTCAGACCCTCTGTCTCCTCGGCGGCGTGCTCGCGCTGCTCGTCGTGGCCAGCATCATCGGCGCGTTTCTAAAAGTCCGCGTGCAGAGCGAACGCGCGCGCCGCGTGGTGGACAACCTGAACGCCCGCACCCGCGCCTGGTGGTTCATGGCCCTGTTTTTCGGCAGCGCCCTCGCGATGGGGCGCACCGCACTCGTGGTCATGTTTGCGCTGCTCTCATTTCTCGCGCTGCGCGAATTCATCACCCTCACGCCCACGCGACGCGCCGATCATCGCGCGCTGTTCTGGTCGTTCTTCATCATCCTCCCGCTGCACTACTGGACACTCGCCATCGCGTGGTACGGCCTCTTCGTCATCCTCATCCCGGTCTATGCGTTCCTTTTCATCCCCATGCGGAATGCGCTCGCCGGCGACACCGAACACTTCCTCGAGCGCACCGCGAAGACGCAATGGGGCCTCATGATCGCCGTCTATTGCGTGAGCCACGCGCCCGCGCTGCTCATCCTTGATGTGCGCGGAATGCCCGGCGGGAGCGGTGGAAATGCACGCCTGCTTTTCTTCCTCGTGCTCATCGCGCAGCTCTCGGACGTGCTCCAGTACGTGTGGGGAAAATTGTGCGGCCGACGCCCCATCGCGCCGAAACTGAGTCCGAACAAAACCATCGAAGGTCTCGTCGGCGGCGGACTCTCCACGGTCGCCGTCGGTGCCGCGCTCTGGTGGAGCACGCCCTTCACCCCGCTGCATGCCGCGGGACTCTCGGCGGTGATCGTCGTCATGGGATTCTTCGGCGGACTCGTGATGAGCGCGATCAAGCGCGACCGCGGCGTGAAGGACTACGGCGAACTCATCCCCGGCCACGGCGGCGTGCTCGATCGCATTGATTCGATCTGCTTCGCCGCACCCGTCTTCTTCCACCTCGTGCGGTGGATTTGGACCTGAAGTCCGCGCGGGATGCGCCCCATGTCGTACGTATGGCGGGAAAAGCAGCACCGCTCCCGACGAAAGCTCACGTCCCGCGCTGAAGCGACACGGCGCAGCACCAGTGGAAACGCTCGCGCTTCGTCGGAGTGGTGAGCGGCATCGCGCACTGCGGGAATTGCCTCGGCGTGCCGGCCATCGGCGGGGAGGTGCAGTTTTTTTTTGGGGGGGGAAATGAACGGCTCTCGTGCGGGGCGGCAGTTATCGTGGAATGGCGGATAGTTTGTCCTTCCCTCGCCTGCTCTATTGCGCAAAGCGGAGGAGGAAATCCTCCGGCGTCATCGCTGGCACTGGCGAGGCGGTGAAATCGCGCAGGTTGCGCGTCACGATCACACTGGCCCCGCAGGCTTCGGCAAAGGCGGCCTGGAGCGCATCTTCAAAGTCATCGAACCGGAGTTCAATCGTGCGCCGCAGCGTCTCCGTGCCGGAACCGCAAATCGAAAGCCAGTTCAGCAGCACATGCATCTTCGCTCCGATGTCCTGCGGCGCATGGCCCTCCGACTCCAGCAGGTAGGCGAGGATTGCGACGGTCGGCCATGTCACCATCGCGCTGCGTCCCGGTGGCAGGCACCATTCGAGAATCCGCTGCGCCGCCTCCCATCCCGGCCTGTGCTGGAAGACATCCACCACCACATTCGTGTCGAGCAGCGCCACCATTTCGCTACTTGGCCAGCCTGCGGGCAAGGTAGCCGGACTGGATCGTCTCGTCCGTCATCACACGCTTCCCGGCCCCGCTCCACTCCCGGAGGAAGGCATCCAGCGCGGCGCGCTTCTCCTCAGCGCGCCGCTCTCCGGGCAGATGCTTCTCGATGAGCGTCCTTACCAGTTCCGAGGGTACCACATGCAGCCGGCTGCTCGCATCCCCCAGGCGGATCGCCAGTTCATCGGGAATTTCGACCGTCAAGGTACTCATGGCTGGGAACGTAGCACGGCCTGCGGAAAAAGCTCAAGCGGGGGTTCGCTGCGGGCAACCAGCCCGTCCCGCGTTCCTGCCTCGGCGTGCCGGCCATCGGCGGCGAGGGGCAGGGCTTCTTCCGGGGGAAAATGAACGGCTGTCGCGCGGGGCGGCAGTTGTCGTGGAATGGCGGATAGTTTGTCCGTCCCTCGGCTTCCGTGAAACGAATAATCAGTCCGTCTCTCGTCCCCCAGAATCAGCCATTCCGCCGACGGCGGGCCATGCCCACTTCGCGGTTGAATGCGGCGCAGGGGTTCCATATTTTCAGCGCATGATTACTGCGAAACAAATCCGCGAGCTTCTCGATGCCAAGCCATTCAAGCCTTTCCGGATCTGCATGTCCGACGGCACGCATCGGGACATCACGCATCCCGACATGGCTTGGGTCACCAAGAGCACGATCGAAGTCGGCTTGAACCTCGACGCCGACGGTTTCGCAGAACACGTCGCCCGCTGCTCCATTCTTCACATCACGCAGCTTGAAGACCTGCCGGAAACGGTCGCTCACTGAAATCGCAGATGGCCGTGGCCGTGTTCTTGAGCACGCGGGCTGATCCCGGATGGCCTGCGTCGCCACCCTTGCGGTCGGTCGGTGAAAAGAATGCCCGCGCTTTGAGCGGCGCGGCTGCAAAAGGAAGGGCAACCCCGCGATGGCTCGCGGAGTTGCCCTGTGGAATGCGATGGAAACTAAACCGGCGCGGCTCGTTCTGGGGAGCGCGAGTGGCCTGCCCCATGAGAACCGCTCGTGCTTCGCCGGAGTGGTGGGCGGCATCGCGCACTGCGGGAATTGCCTCGGCGTGCCGGCCATCGGCGGCGAGGTGCAGGGCTTCTTCCGGGGGAAAATGAACGGCTCTCGCGCGGGGCGGCAGTTGTCGTGGAATGGCGGTTAGTTTGTCCGTCCCCCGGCTTCTGCTCAGAGCACGCGCACGTAGATGTCCTTTCGATCCCCGACGGCCAGCGCATGGATGTGCCCTTCATTCCGATCAAACTCGTAAATCACCCGGTAATTCCCCACGCGCAGTTTGTATGCGTCCACGCCCTTCAGTTTCTGATGCGGAAAAGTGTCGAGCCGTCCTACGAGGTCGTCCAGCGCGCGTTCAGTTGCCTCCCGGACGTTTGCCGGAAAGTTGAAGAATCGCGCGTCGAATTTCCGCGAGCAGACGATGGTCGCCTGCATTCCTGTTCAAACCGCGGGTTTGTAGCTGCGGCAACTGCCCCCGGCGATTTCACGCCGCCCTTCCTCGATTTCCTTTTTGAAATCCGCAGTCACATCGAGTTCGTCCTCGAAGTAATCAAGAAACCAGTCCCAAAGCTGATGTGCTTCATCTCGCGGCAGCTTTTTGATTGCGTTCTCGATCTCGACGATGGTGCTCATGGCACGGAAAGTAGCACGGCCTGCGGAAAAAGCTCAAGCGTGGGTTCGCTGCGGGCAACCAGCCCGTCCCGCGTTCCTGCCTCGGCGTGCCGGCCATCGGCGGCGAGGGGCAGGGCTTCTTCCGGGGGAAAATGAACGGCTGTCGCGCGGGGCGGCAGT
>JBBSEI010000012.1:0-68551 GCA_038239865.1 Chthoniobacterales bacterium | reverse complement strand
CGCACCAATGCGGGGCTGGCCGGGGACGGTGCCATCGGGGACAGCCAGAACTACGGCGGGGCGATGACGCTGATCAACAACGGGCTGATTTCCAGCCAGGTCAGCGGGCGGACGATCACGATCAACTCGGCCAGCTTCACGAACTCAGGAACCATCGAAGCGATCAACGGCGGCACGCTGAGCAGGCCAGGCGGCTACACGCAGAACGCGGGCACCACGCGCGTCAGCGGTGGCACGCTCACGGCGCAGACCGGCGTCGTGAACGACACGATCCAGATCATCTCCGGCACTCTGCAAGGCAACGGCAGCATCGTCGCGCACGTCTCGGTCTCAGGCATCATCGATCCGACCGTCGGTCCCGGCGGGCTCGCGATCAGCGGCGACCTGAGCCTCGGCGCGAATGCCGAGTTCCGCTTCGCGATCGGCGGCACGGCGCAGGGGACGCAATACGATTTCCTCAGCGAGGGCGGCACCGTGGCGCTGTCGCTCGCCGGCACGCTGAAGCTCACCTTCGCCAGCGGCTTTCAAAATAGCATCACGGCCGCGGACACCTTCACGATCCTCATTTCGAACCAGGGCCTCACCGGTGCCTTCGCCAATATCGCCAGCGGCTCGCGGCTCGCGACGACGGATGGCTTCGGCTCATTCGTGGTGAACTACGGCGCCGGCAGTCCCTCTGGCGCGCAAAACGTGGTGCTCAACAATTTTCTTCCTGTCCCCGAGCCCGGCGCTCTGCTTCTCGCGCTGGCCGGTGGTGCGACGATCGTGCTGCGGCGCCGCCGATGCGATCGGCGCGGATAGTTCTGAGCGCTTCCGTTTCCCCATGAAAGGACGACCCGCAACGCTTGCGGTGGACAGCGCCAGCGGCGGAGCCTAACAAAACTGCCACGCGCGCCTGCGCATGACGGTTGAAAGGGCACGGGAGATGCATTACAGGACGCGGCCCGAAAAAACACAGGCAGTTTCCGTCCCCGAAATCCGATCCCTCCATGCGTCTCCCGCGCGTTTCCCCACGTCTCAAGCGTCCTGCGAAATCCGCCGTCGCCACCGTTCTCATCGCGGCGCTCGCGATGCTGATTTGGTTTGTGATGATGCGCGCGCCGGAGGACCAAGCCACGCCGACGGGTGCTGCCACGCAAGGTGCAAAAGACAGCATAAACGTCGCGGAAAAACCGGCAGCGCCCGCGGGGATCGCGCCGTCCGCGCACATTGAAAATCCGCCTTCCGCTGCTGCTGCGAAGACCGCTCCGGCTGGGGCGCCGGAGAAGGTGATCGCGCGTTTCGCGGAATGGACGCAGGAGTATTTGCAGGCGTCGCCGAAGGAGCGCGCGGTGCTTTTGCCAGAAGGTGTCGCGCTCGCGCAGCAGCGGCGGCCGATTTTCAAGCAGCTCATCCAAAGTGATCCGCGGCGCGCGCTCGCGGATGCGGTGCCGATGGTGGCGCGGCAGCAGTTGCCGCAAAGCGTCGTGAATTTCCTCGAGGAGCGCGTCGCCGGCCGCGCGGTGCTGCGCGTTTATCAAAGCACGCCGGCGACAGGCGAGGCGCCGGCAGGCACGGCGCGCGTCGCGGAATTTCAGAATGGCGGGACTTACTCTGCGTTCGTTTTCGGTCGCCGCGCGGAGAAGGTGACGTGGACGCCGGATGCCTCGTTGAACGGCGTCGCGCTCGATCGGCAATTCGCGGTGAGCGACGATCCGCTGCGCGTGCTCGAAGTCGGCGAGATTCCGAATCCGGCGAAGCCCGCCGTCACCGTCTGTCCGGTATCGGGATTGAAGACCGCTGCGCCCAGCGCTGTCGCGGGTCAGGTGATCACGGAGTCCACGCCCGCGGTCGAGGTGTACGGGGAGATCGTCTATCTCTGCAACGGCTCGCACACGACGATCTACCGCCAGACGATCATCGAGGCGGAAGGCGGCACCGGCGGGCCGACGACTTTCACCGGCTTGCTGCCCGCCGCGCCGACTCCCTCGCTCGGCACGCTGAAGATTTTGTACATCCCGCTCACCTTCCAGGATCAGAACGCCGTGCCCGCGACCGAGGGCAAGTGCTACGAAATCATGCGTGATGTGAGCGACTACTACGCGAAGTCCTCGTACGGCCGGCTCACGACGCTCACGACGGTCACGCCGCCGATCAAACTCCCGCACGACGAGGCGTGGTATGTGCAAAAGGACACGACGAATGGCGGCGACATCGACGGCCTCGGCCTCGAGCAGACGCACGCGCGCGATGAGGCGCGGAAAATCGGATTCGACTCGAACGACTTCGACTGCGTGGTGCTGCGGCTGAACGGCGGCGCGCGGCCGACGGGCGGCTGGGGCGGCGGCGGGAGCGTGTGGACGTATTTTGATTCGGTGGGGATCGTCGCGCACGAAATCGGGCACACCTTCGGCCTCGCACATGCGAACTTCTGGGACACCGCGGGCAGCAGCGCAATCGGCGCGGGCGCGAATGCGGAATACGGCGACATTTTCGACGTGATGGGCGGCGGCGGCGTGCCGGTGGACCAGTACAACGCGCAGGCGAAAAATCAGATCAAGTGGCTGCCGGGAAATTACATTCAGAGCATCGCGCAGAGCGGGCAGTATCGGATCTACGCGTTCGATCAGCCGAGCCTCGAGCCGTCGAAATTCTACGCGATGAAAATCGTGAAGGACTCCGGGCGCACGTACTGGGGCGAGTTCCGCCAGCTCTACACGGGCAGCTCGAACCGGCCGTGGGCGGACAAGGGGCTCATCCTCGGATGGAATTTCCCGAGCGGCAGCGGCAGCAACATTCAGCTCATCGACACGACGCCGGGCTCGCCGTATGGCAAGGACGACTCGCCGATTTCGATCGGGCGCACGTTCTCGGATTTCGAGAGCGGCATCCACATCACGACGCTCGCGGTGAGCAGCACGACGCCGAAGTACGTGGACTTCACGGTGAACTTCGGAGCGTTCTCCGGCAACAATCCGCCGACGCTCTCACTCGCGTCGTCCGCGGACACGGTGCCCGTCGGCACCACCGTGACTTTCACCGCGACCGCGGGCGATCCGGACGGCGACGCGCTCGCGTATTCGTGGCAGCATTTCGGCGACACCAGCGTGCGCATCGTCTCGCCGAATGCGGCGACGATCACGCGGACATTCAGCACCGCAGGCAGCTACGTGGTGAGCTGCACGGTGTCGGACATGAAGGGCGGCACCGCCACGCGCTCGAAGCTGATCACGGTCGGCAATGGCGGCAGCCGCTACGTGATCAATGGCCGCGTGACCATCGGCGCTGTCGGTCTGGCAAATGTCACGATGACTGCGAATGGCGCGAACGGCGTGATCACGGACAGCGACGGCTACTACTCGATTCCAAATCTCCTCGCGGGCACCTACGTTGTCACGCCGCTGCTGTACGGCTTCAATTTCAGCGAGCTTTTCAACAACAGCATCACCGTCGCGCCGAATTTTTACGGCGCGAATTTTTCCGCAACTTCGAACTCGATCGTGAGCATCGCCGCCACCGTGCCGAACGCGAGCGAGGCGGGGCCGGTCGTGGGAAAATTCACGCTCTCGCGCGCGGGCGACACGTCGCTGGCGCTCGCAGTGAATGTGAACACCGTGAGCGGATCGGCGACGAAGGGCACGGACTACACTTTCAGCCCCGACTACGTGAGCAGCTCGCCGTTCAGCCAGTTCACGATTGCCGCGGGGCAGGCGAGCCTCGACATCACGGTGACGCCCATCGTGGATGGGACCATCGAAGGCCCCGAGACGGTGACGCTGCAACTCGGCCCCGGCGATGGCTACGTGCTCGGCGGAAATGCGAGCGCGACCGTGACGATCAACGACGGCAATTCCGCGCTGCCGAAAATTTCCATCGCCGCGACGACGCCGCACACGGTGGAAAATTCCGGGTTGCCGGGCGTTTTCACGATCACGCGAACGGGCGCGACGACCAATCCGCTGACGGTGAACTACGCCGGCAGCGGCACCGCGACATCCGGCGTGGACTACGCCGCGCTGAGCGGCAGCGTGACGATCCCGGCGCTGGCGTCATCCGCAGTCGTGAATGTGCAGCCGATTGACGACAGCATCGCGGAGCCGACCGAAACGGTCATCCTCACGCTCAGTTCAAATGCGGCGTACCTCATTGATTCGCTCGGCACCGCCGCGACGGTTTCCATCATTGATGACGACGTGCAGATCGTGAATGTCACCGCCACGGACACGACGGCGACCGAAGTGGATCTCACGCAGCCGGGGGCAAAGGCGGACACCGCAACTTTTCTCATCACACGCACGACGAGCGACACGTCTCAGGCGCTCACGATTTACTATTCCGTTTCCGGCATCAACGGCAGCGGCGTCGGCGCGCTGCACGGCGTGGACTACGAGGCGCTGCCGGGCATGGTGGTGATTCCCGCCGGCGAGACGACGGCTTCGGTCACGATCGTCCCGCGCTTCGACGGTCTCGGCGAAGGGCCGGAGAAAGTGCAGTTCCAGCTCGGTGCGGGGCCGACGAATTACCAGCTCGGTCCGAGCAATAACGCGATCATCACGATCAACGACAACGCGACCGACGTGCCGTACGTCGGCGTGATTCAAATGACGAACGCGGCGGAGCCGGCGACGAATGGCATCTTCCGCATCTTCGCGCGCGGCGCCGGCACGGGCACGATCACGGTGAATTACACGATGGGCGGCAGTGCGGTCGCCGGCACGGATTACAACATCACCGGCATCGGCTCGACGATGATCACTTTGAACAATGGCACGGAAGTGACGAAGGACATCAGCGTCGTGCCGGTGAACAACGCGACCGCCGATCCGCTGCGCACGATCACGATGAACCTCACGGCCAGCGCGAACTATCAGACCTTCGCGCCCACGGCGTCGGCGACGATGTGGCTGCGCGACGACGACCAGCCGACGGTCTATGTCGATGCGCACCAGACAGGCACGCCGCCGACGATTTCGGAGAGCGGGAGCGCGAGCAAATTTTACCTCTCGCGCACCGGCAGCACGGCGAGCGCGCTCACGGTGAACTACGCGATGAGCGGCACCGCGGTGAATGGCACGGACTACGCGAGCGTGACCGGCATCGCGACGATCGCCGCGGGCGCGAGCGGCGCGGATGTGATCATCACGCCGGTGAACAACGCGACTTTCAGCGGCACGCGCACGATCACTTTGACGCTCACGCCGAACGGCTATGCGGTCGGTCCGAGTGCGACGATGTATCTCACGGACGATGAGGTGAGTGCGCAGAAGGTCGGCTTCCAGACCAGCGGTGCAACGGGCGATGAGAGCATCACGTCCGTCAGCATTCCCGTCGCGCTGACAAGTGCCGCAGCGGCGACGACCACGGTGGAATATTGGGCTGACACTGGCGCGCGTTCTTCCACGACGAGCAACGGCGTGATCGCGCTGCCGTACTGGGTGCGCGTCGTGCGGAGCGGCAGCTCGTTCTCCAGCTACTACTCGACGGACGGTGCGAACTGGATCCAGCGCGGGAGCACGCAGACTGTCGCGATGTCATCGGTGAGCTACCTCGCGGGCATCGCGGTTTCGTCCGCAACGAGCGGCACGGCCTGCACGGCAACGATCGACAATGTGAGCATCACCGGGCTCGACGCAGGCGCGGTGCAGGGTGCATCCGCGAGCACGGTCGTTGGCTCGCTGCTTCCGACAGGGAGCGATTCACTCACCAGCGGCATTTACACCGTCACCGCCGGCGGGCCGGACATCAGTACGACGAGCACGACGGACGCGTGCCGCTACATCAATTTCCCGATTTCAAATTCGGGCAACTGCACGCTGACCGCGCGCGTGACATCGCTCACCGGCGGTGCGACCACGGCAAAGGCTGGCGTGATGATTCGCGAGACGACGACAAACAACGCGCGCCACGCTTCGATGTTCGGCACGCAGAGCGGAACACCGTATCAGGTCTATCGCACGAGCGCGGCAGGCAACGCGGCGAGCAGCAATTCCACGAACATCATCAGGCCATACTGGGTGCGCCTCACGCGCGCGGGAAATGTGCTCACGGCATTCACTTCGTCGGACGGCACGGGCTTCCAGCAACTCGGCACGCCGCAGACGATCGTCTTCCCGCCGGAGGTGCTCGCGGGGCTCGCGGTGAGCGCGCGCAGCGACGGGCTGCTGAGCACGGCGACTTTCGATAACGTGACGATCTCCACGGTGCCGACGCTGAATCTGCAGGGCCGCAGCGTCGGCTTCCTGAATGCGCAGGGCAGCGACGGCGTAAGCGGTGGCATTTTCACCGTGACCGGCAGTGGCGCGCAGATCGGCGGCACGGAGGACGAATGCCATTTCGTCGCGATGCCGGTGAGCGGCGACTTCACGATCACCGCGCGCGTGCTTTCGCAAAGTGGCACCAACACGAATGCGCAGGCGGGCGTGATGATTCGCGAGAGCGGGAACTTCCGCGCGCGCTCGACCTACGTCGGCTGTGCCGCGACCGCGTCGTCGGAATTCATCTACCGCACGAGCACGGTGACGAATGCGCTCGGCGACGGAATCGATCACACGCTCACGAACGGCCTGCTCACGTTCAACGTCGGCGACACGACGCAGAACATCACTTTCAATGTCGTCAACGACACGCTCACCGAGGCGAACGAGAACGTCGTCATCACGCTGAAAAATCCGAACAACGCCTCGCTCGGCACGATCACGCAATTCACGTACACCATCGTGAATAACGACACGGCGCCCGCGCTGCCGTATGCGGCGTTCGCGGCGTCGGCGAGTTCGGCTTCGGAAAGTGCGGGGACCGCGACGATCTGGGTTTCGCTGAGCACGCCGGCCACGGGGCCGGTGAGCGTGGACTACGCGGTCACCGGCGGCACGGCGGTGAGCGGGACGGATTTCACGCTGGCAAATGGAACGCTGAATTTCGCCGCGGGCGAAAGCGCGCTGCCCATCGCGATCGCGATCAATAACAACGCAGCCGTGCAGCCGAACCGCACGGTGGTGCTGAAACTTTCCAATCCCCTGAACGGACTGCTCGGCTCGCAGGACACGCACACTTTCACGATCGTGGATGACGACCTGCCGCTCGTGAGCATCGTGGCGAATCAGCCGAATGCGACCGAGGCTGGTGTCGCGGGGCAGTTCACCGTGTCGCGGACGGGGCCGACGGCGGCCAGCCTGACGGTGAACTTTTCCCTCGCCGGAAGCACAGCCACCACGGTCACAGATTACGCGAGCATCGGCACGAGCGTGAATATTTCCGCTGGGCAAAGCAGCGCGGTGATCAATGTGAACCCAGTGCAGGACACGCTCAACGAGGGGAACGAAACCGTGAGCATCACGCTCTCGAGCAACGCGAGCTACACGGTCGGTTCTCCGAGCACCGCGACGGTGAACATCGCGGACGACGACCGGCCGGTCGTGAACATCACCGCGAACCAGCCGAACGCCGCGGAGGGCGGTGCGTCGGGGCAGTTCACGATCACGCGCAGCGGCGCGACTGCGCCCGCGATCACGGTGAGCATCGCCATCGCCGGCACGGCGACCAATACGACGGACTACGCCACGCTGCCGACGAGCGTGACATTCGCGGCGAATCAAACCACCGCCACGCTCAACGTGGTGCCCGTGAATGACGCGCTCATCGAGGGGCCGGAGACGGTGCTGGTTTCGCTCGGCAGCACCGCCACGTACGACATCGGTGCGAGCAGTTCAGCGGTCGTGACCATCACGGATAACGACGTGCCGCCGTCCATCTACATTTCGAGTCCGTCCGTGCAAGGGACGCTCGTCGCGAGCGGCCACGGGCTGATCGTCGCGGTGACTGCGACCGATGATGGCCTGCCATCGCCGCTCACGTACGCGTGGACGCAGGCGAGCGGGCCGGGCACGGCGACATTTGAAACGCCGACGGCGGCGACTTCGCCCGTCACGTTCAGCGCGGATGGCGTGTATGTTTTGAAAGTGGCCGTCAGCGATGGGCAGTTCACCGTGAGCGATCAGGTGACGGTGATCGTCGGTGCGGCGATCGCGCCTGCGGATTGGATCACGCACGACCTCACGCCGTCGCTCACGCAGCGCGGGCAGACGCTGTTTTTGAACAGCGCGTACACGCTCACCGGCATGGGCGCGGGCTACACGGGCACGACGGATGGCGCGCATGTGATGGTGCGGGCGGTAGGCGGGAATTGCAGCATCGTCGCGCGCCTCACGAGCGTCGCCGGTCCCGCAGCCGCGCCGCTTGTGGGGGTGACGATGCGCGATTCGGAATTCCGCGGTTCGCGGCGCGCAGTGCTCGGCTACGTGCCGGGGAGCGGGCTGCAATTTCGCACGCGCACGGCGACGAGTGTGCTGGACTCCGTGACCACGCTCGCAGGCATCACGCTGCCCGTGTGGCTGAAGCTCGATCGCGATGCGACGACGAACATGGTCACCGCTTCCTACGCGATCGATGTGTCCGGCGCGCCCGGTAACTGGACGCAAGTCGGCTCGCCCACGGTCATCGCGACAGACGCCAGTGGCATCGCGAACATCGGCATCACCGCCACGGGCACGAGCACGACGAACGCGGTGACGGCGGTTTTTGACAACGTCACGCCCACACCCGCGGCGGGCGCGGGCGGCGCACTGCTCGCGGAAGATGGTGGCACGAGCAATCCCACGGCTGGCAGCTATTCGCTGAACAGCGGCACGTACTCGATCTCTGCCACGGGTTCGCTCGACGGCGGCGGCTACTTTGTCGGCCAGCAATACTCCGGCGACTTTGTCATCACCGCGAAACTCGCCTCCGCCACCTCCGGCGCGCTGAACGCGCTTTCCGGAATCATGATTCGCGAGAGTATGGACAACGGCGGCTACGTTTTCCTCGGTCGCATTCCGACGAGTTCTTTCAATGGCTACATCTGGCGAAATTACGCGAGCGGCAGCACAGGCGGCGTGCCGAGCTTCACCGGCACCGTGCGCTGGATGCGCCTCGTGCGTGCGGGCAACAGCATCACCGCATACCACGCGCCGGATTCCGGCGGCAGCCCCGGCGTGTGGATTCCGATCGGCCAGCCGCAGACGGTGATCATGAGCACCGCCGTGCTCGCGGGAGTCGCGGTGGACAACGGTGGCGGCGGCTCCGTTTTGAACACCGCGACTTTCAACAACCTCACCGTCGTCCCGCTGAACAAGGCGCCGATCGTGAACACCGGCACGCTCGCTGCGAATGCCCTCTCGCCCGTCGCACTGAGCGGCAGCGTCAGCGACGACAACTTTCCCGCGCCGCCGTCATTGACGACATCGTGGAGCAAAATATCCGGACCCGGCACCGTGACGTTCGGGAATTCTGCGCTGCCGGCGACCAGCGCGACCGTGAGCACCATCGGGACGTATGCCGTGCGTTTGCGCGCGAATGACTCGGCGGCGGAGACCTTCCGCGACCTTGTCTTCAACGGCTACCTGAAACGCTACGACGTGTGGGCCGCGCAGCAGTTCGGGGCCAACTGGACCAATCCGGCGGTTGCGGACGATCAGTTGGACAACGACCGCGATGGCCTGAGCAATCTCGCCGAGTACGCGCTCGGCATGAATCCGAACATCGCGAACCCAACGCCGATCGTCACCGACAAGGAGCACATTGCCACGTCCGACTATTTGCGCATGAGCGTGGCGAAAAATCCGAATGCGACGGAACTCCAATACATCGTCGAAGCCACCGGCACCGTCGAGGATCCGCTCAGTTGGAGCAGTGCGGGACTCGTGACGGAGACGAACAACTCCACGCAGTTGATCGTGCGGGACAATCAGCCGGTCTCCGCGGCGAGTCGGCGATACTTCCGCCTGCGCATCCTCAGGCCTTAGCCAGTGCCGGTGCCGAGGGATTGCGCGCCGGTATTGAGCTTGCGCCGCGCGGCGAATCCTCCGTATTCAACGCCGCCTTTGATCCCACCTCTCGCCACCTCCATGAAATGAGCATCGCCCTGGTTACCGGTTCCGCCGGATTGATTGGTTCGGAGACTTGCAGGCGGTTTTCGCGGGAGGGATTCGACATTGTCGGAATCGACAATGACATGCGGGCGGAGTTCTTCGGCGCAGAGGCATCGACTTCATCTACGCGGGAAAAACTTCAAAAGGAGATTCCAAGCTATCAGCATTTCGCCGTGGATATCCGGGATGCCGCGGCGGTGAATGGCGTGTTCGCGAAGTTCGGCAAGGACATCAAAGTCATCGTGCACACAGCGGCGCAGCCGTCGCATGACTGGGCAGCACGCGCTCCATTGGTGGACTTTGGCGTGAATGCGCAGGGCACGCTGCACATCCTCGAGGCGGCGCGTGCGCATTGCCCGGAGGCCGTCTTCATTTTCACGAGCACTAATAAGGTCTATGGCGACACGCCGAATCGCCTGCCATTAGTCGAACTTGAGAAACGATGGGAGATAAGTCCGGATCACCCATTTTCCGCGGGGATCGATGAAGGGATGTCGGTGGATCAGACTAAGCACTCACTGTTTGGAGCCAGCAAGGTCGCCGCGGATATCCTGGTGCAGGAATATGGACGTTACTTCGGCATGAAGACCGGATGTTTCCGCGGTGGCTGTTTGACGGGTCCGGCACACGCGGGTACTGAGTTGCATGGCTTTCTCGCCTATCTCATGAAATGCACGGTGAGCGGCAAGCCTTACCGTGTCTTCGGATACAAGGGGAAGCAGGTGCGGGATAATATCCACAGCCATGATCTCGTCGAGGCATTCTGGCAGTTTTTCCAGGCTCCGAGAACGGGTGAAGTGTATAACATCGGCGGCAGCCGCCATTCTAACTGCTCCATGCTCGAAGCGATCGAGATGTGCGAAGACATTAGTCATCGGAAACTCGAGTGGACCTATGTGGAGGACAATCGCATCGGTGATCATATCTGGTGGATTAGTGATGTCCGCAAGTTCCAGGCGCACTTCCCGGCCTGGAGCTATCGCTATGGCATTCGGGACATCCTGAAGGAAATCCATGCTGCGTGCGTTGGCTAACTCGTCCCTGACTTCCCGCGCGATCTTATGAAGGTGTTGATCTCCGGCATTTGTGGATTCGTCGGTTCCTCCGTTGCCCGCGCTTTTCGGGAGGCGATGCCGGCGACCGAGGTTTTCGGCTTTGACAATTTTTCGCGTCCAGGCAGCGAGTTCAATCGGCTCGCACTGAAAGCCTGCGGTGTGAAAGTGCAGCACCTTGATGCCCGTGCCGCATCGGATGTGTCGGTGCTGCCGGATGCCGATTGGCTGATCGACGCGGCTGCCATGCCGAGCGTGCTCGCGGGAGTCGATGGGCGCAGCAGTTCCCGGCAATTGCTTGAGCATAATCTCGGGAGCACCGTGAATCTCCTCGAGTACTGCAAGGAGCGGAAGGCCGGGTTTATGCTATTGAGCACCAGCCGCGTTTATTCCATCCCTCCACTCGCCGGGATGGCGGTGGAAACTGACGGAGCCGCGTTTGGTCCGGCGCGAGGTGCGGAGCATCCGCAAGGACTTAGTCCAGCCGGCATTAGTGAACTATTCTCAACGCAAGCGCCGGTCTCGCTTTACGGGAGTACTAAGATTGCCTCGGAAGTGCTGGCGCTGGAATACGGGGCGGCCTTCGGCTTTCCAGTCTGGATCAATCGCTGCGGAGTCATGGCAGGAGCAGGCCAGTTTGGGCACCCGGAGCAGGGGATATTCAGCTTTTGGATTCACTCCTGGCTGCGCGAAGCGCCGTTGAAATACATTGGTTTTGCCGGCAATGGCTGTCAGGTGCGGGACTGCATGCATCCTCGGGATCTGATTCCATTGCTGAACATGCAGATGACCGCAAGTGGGACTAAGTGGCCGCGCGTGCTGAATGTCGGGGGCGGCCGTGCAAATTGCATGTCGCTTGCACAGTTGAGCGCATGGTGCGCCGCGCGTTTTGGGTCACGTGCCGTCGCCGCGGACCCGCGGCCGAGGCCATTTGATTTGCCATGGGTCGTGATGGATCACTCGTTAGCTACTCAGGCTTGGGGCTGGCAGCCGCAGACGCCGCTCACGGCGATCCTGGATGAAATCGCCGAACATGCGGTGGCTCATCCCGAATGGCTGGAGATCTCGCGGCCTTAGCCTCCGGATTCCGCGCGGTGGAAGCTACTGCGCGGCCAAGGCGGGTGCATCCGGCTTCAGCGCTGAGGTCCGCCTTAACACCATGAATGGGGGGCGGACGAGCACCTTGGTAAACTGCGATCGAATAACTTGGTTCGGCGCGTCCGAGCCAAAGTTGGATGACGCATTGTTTTCCGTCCAAGCATCGAAGCGATTGCTCAGGACGAGCCAGTCTGCGCTGGCAACGTCGGAGGCGAGCCGCGAATTCGGGCGGTTCGCGGAGAGTGGATTCATCTCCAGAAAATAGGTCGCAGGCTTCAGCTTCGGCAGGAGGTGATAGATGTAGCTTTCGCTATAGTTAGTCCGCCGCAAATCCGCTGGGCCCACAAACAGTCTTTCGCCTGCGGTGGCGTGAGCTTCGACGAACGAGACGATGCGATCCAGCGGCTGGAAAAGAAGCAGGGTCGCCACCGGATAAGCGCGCTGTGCATTCTTCACACTGAGTGAAACCAGTTCGTTCGCATGAAGCGCGAGCCGGCCATGTTCATAGAACGAGCGGAACGGGCGGAATGAGACGGTCATGAGCAGTGCGATGGCGGCGGCGCTGGCGAGCGCACCATGCCAAAGCCGAGTTTCATCGGCGCGCCGCATCAGGGTCACGAGCGACCAAGGCAGTAGCGATAACGAGAGGAAGGCGGTCATGCACACGTGAATGTCGTCCGCGCGCTGGAGAGCCTGGTGCGAGATGAGCAACCCCAGGATGGCCGCGGAAAAGTGCAAGGCGTGCTCGATCGTTTTCGGCCTGCGCATCCAGCTCTTCGTGCCGGCGATGAGGTTCACCACGCACGCACCGAGATGTGCCCAGAAGATGCCCTGCACCCAGGCTGGCGCGGCGGACAGGGGAAGCTTGCGCCCGGGATTGCTGTAAACGACGGGGTAGAGGAACAGGTTTTCGAAAACCGGTCGGATGCCGGCGACCAGCGCCAAGACCGCGAGCGGAACTAACCCGAGCCCGAGGCCGAGTGCGAAATTCCAGCGCATCGCGCGCGGGAGACGCCAAAGCATCGGGAGGAATGCGAGCAGCGCCGGGCCGAGATCAGGGCGATAGAGTAATGCGCCTGCGGCGAGAAGTCCGGCTCCGCGAATGGAGCCGCGCCCTGACTTTGCCAAAAGGACGAGCGACCAGATCAGGCACATCACGCCGCCCAGCCACGCAAAGGCGATCAGTTCCATGATCTGCGTGCAGACTGCGGCGAGAAAGACCGCACTGATCGCCGTCACCAATCCGCCCCGGCGCGCGAGTTGGAAGATGCCGAGCATCGTCGTGAGGAGCATCAGGAGAGCGACCACGCGCTCGACAACGATGTGTACTCCGAAAACTGAATAGGCGCCGGCCAGCACCCAGAGATTCAGCGGACCGTAGAACGTCTCGAAGTCGCGATAGGGCACCTTTCCGTCGAGGATCATTTCCGGGTAGAGGAGCAGGACGCCCTCGTCCATGACGGGGCCAGCTATCTCCAGCGCGATGATGCGATAGAGCACGACCACCAGCAGACTTATAAGTGTCGCGATCCAAGCAGTGCGGGCGGTGCGCGAGGGACGTGCGAGTGTGGTGATCATTCGTGGTGAACCAAGGTTTTGCGATAGTCACCGCGGCTGAGATATTTCTCGAGGAGCAGATAGAGGCAGATGAAAAGGTAGCGGCTCCCCATCTCCCTGATCTTGAGCTTGGATTCCCCGACGCGCCGGTTGCGCCAGGTGATGGGAGTCGTCGTCCACGAATAGCCGCGGACGATCGCTTTCAGGGGCAATTCCACGGTGATGTTAAAATGCGGCGAGATCAGCGGGCGGCAGCCGTCGATTACCGACTTGCGGTAGGCCTTGAAGGCATTCGTGGTGTCATTGAGTTTGATGCGAAACAGGGTGCGAACGAAACGGTTCGCCAGCCGGTTGAGGAAGAGCTTGAAGCGCGGATAATCAATCACGCCGCCGCCGTGCATGAAGCGGCTGCCGAAGACGCAATCGTAGCCTTCGCTGAGCAGGTTCCAGTATCGCACCACGTCGCGCGGATCGTCCGACTGATCGGCCATCATGATGACCACGGCGTCGCCGCGCATCGCATCCAGACCGCACGCGATCGCGCGACCGAAGCCATTCGCGCCAGGATTTTTCAAAGGCACGAGCTGCGGGATGTGCTCGCGGAGAGCCGTGAGCACGGCCCAAGTCCCGTCGGTGCTGCCGTCGTCCACCACGATGATCTCGTGCGGGATGGCGCGCATTTGGAGCTCCAGATGAAGGTGCTCGACCGTGGAGGCGATGCAGCCCTCCTCATCGCGGGCGGGAATGACGACGCTGATTTTTTGCAGCGGTCGCGGAGGAGGATCGGTCGGCACGGTCGCCCGAGGTCCGCCGGTGATCTGTTGCTTCAGCATGATGAGGCAGGCAGATAGCCGGATGCGTGCCAGCGCTTCCGGGAGCGCGGGCGCTACTTGAGACCGAGGATCAGTCGCAGCGAGTCGAGGCGGAGGTGGGCGGAGGAAAGGACGGTGTGGAGTTCCGCCTTTTGCTGTTGCGCGGCGGCGATTTCCTCGGGGCGGATGTGGTCGTTGATCGTGCGCAGCGTTTCGAGGCGCTCGATTTCATCCTGAAGCTGCGCGTCCATCGCCCGCTCGGCGTCGGCGACGACGGCGATCATGCGCGTGGTGGCGAGCGCCTGCGCGGCGGCGAGCATCGCGGGGAGGAGTTTCTTCCGCATCGGGCCGCGATCGAGGAGGCGGAAGATGTCGCCTTTTTCCAAATGTGCGGATCGCACGGAGGGATCGTCGCTGCGCTCGGCCATGGTGTGATCGATGACGATGCGCAGGGGCGTCGGCGGGAGGAAACGATCCGCGTGCAGCGCGGCGGGCGCGACGCATTCTACGACAGCGTGGACTTCGAGGAGGATGGATTCACTGCCGGAGTTTTTCCAAATGCCGAAGGCCGTGTTGCCGCGCTCGGAGCCGAGCAAAAGATCGAGCGCGCCGCTGATGAGCGGATGGTCGCCGGTCATCAGGCCGAGGTCTTCGCGACTGAGCGCGCGCGTGCGATCGAAGGTCACGGACATGCCGTCGGCGGGCAGCGTGGGGAGGGCATCGGTGATCAGGTGGCCGGGCTTCAGCAGGTAGCCGCGCGTGCTGAGGTCATCCACCTGCACGCCGAAATGATCGAGCAGGCGCACGCAAAATTCCTCGAAGCCAGCGTCCGTGTCGGCGGCGCGGATTTGCGCAATCAGGGCGGCGGCGCGCTCGGGTTTTGAGGAGTTGAGTTCGAGCAGGCGATCGTGTCCGCGCTCGAGCTTGCCCGCGACACTCGCGTGCAGCGTGCGGGTGCGCTTGAGAAAGGAGGTCAGTTTTTTCGCGGCGAATTCCTCGCACAACGCGGCGAGTTCGTCGTGCAGTTCGCGCGCGATCTCATTGGCGCCGTGCGGATTTTTTTCAAAGGCGTTCAGTCCCTCGTGGTACCAGCGCGCGAGCACTTCGCCCGCAGTGCCGGGCACATACGGGACGTGGATTTGGATCGTCGCGCTCTGGCCGATGCGATCGAGGCGGCCGATGCGCTGTTCGAGCAGTTCGGGATTTTGTGGGAGATCGAAGAGGACGAGGTGGTGCGCGAACTGGAAGTTGCGCCCCTCGCTGCCGATCTCCGAGCAGAGCAAAATGCGCGCGCCTTCGTCGCTCGCGAAGAACGCGGCATTGCGATCGCGCTGCAGCAGCGTGAGGCCCTCGTGGAAAATCCCCGCGTTCACTTTCACCTCGCGCTGCAGCCGCGTGGCGATGTCCTCGACGAGGGCGCGCGTGCGGCAGATGAGCAGAATCTTTTCGCCGCTGAGTTCCTTCAGCAATTCGACTAGCCACTTCACCTTCGCACCGATTTCGTCCGTCGCTCCCGCCAGCGCGTGCAGTTTCGCCTGGCGTTTTGGGAAGCCGGTCAACGAGGCGCGCGTGTTCCGGAACATCACGCGGCCGGTGCCGAAGGCGTCGAGCAATTCGCTCACAAGATGCGTCCGGGCCGCACTGTCACCGCCGGCGAGCTCGTCGCAGTGGCGTAGGACGCGCGGCGATTGTTTGCCAAAAAGCGCGCGATCCTCGGCGGTGAGCGGCTGGCCGCCGAGCAGGCGATCGAGTGCGCGCGCGACTTCTTCGTAGTGGCTGTTCTCATCGAGAAATTTCGCGAGATCGGAATAGCGATCCGGATCGAGCAGGCGCAGGCGCGCGAAGTGTCCCTCGGGTCCAAGCTGCTGCGGTGTCGCGGTGAGCAGGAGCAGGCCGGGCGTCTTTTTTGCGAGCGTCTCGACGAGCGCGTACTGCGGGCTCGCGCTTTCGGGCGTCCATTCCATGTGATGCGCCTCGTCCACGATCAGCAAATCCCATCCGGCGTCGGCGACCTGCGCCGCGCGCTTCGCATTCGCGGAAAGCATGGCGATGCTGCAAAGCACGAGCTGGCTGTCGAAGAAGGGATTCGCCTCCGCGTCGTGCAACTCGATGGAGGCGCAGCGCTCCTCGTCGAAAATGCTGAAGAGCAAATTGAAGCGTCGCAGCAGTTCGACGAACCACTGGTTCACGAGCGGCTCGGGCACGAGGACGAGGATGCGCTCGGCGCGACCGGTGAGATGCAGCCGGTGCAGGATCAGCCCGGCCTCGATCGTCTTGCCGAGGCCGACCTCATCCGCGAGCAGCACGCGCGGCACGAGGCGGGCGGCGACTTCGCCCGCGATGAACATCTGGTGCGGCAGCAGATCCACGCGCCCGCCGGTGAAGCCGCGCACGGGCGAACTCCGCAGCTCGCACCGGCGGCGCAGCGCCGCGACGCGCAGATTGAAGGTGCGCAGCTCATCCGTGTGCCCGCCGAAGAGCCGATCCTCGGGCTTGCTGAAGCTAATCGCATCGGAAAGATCCGCTTCCGGCAGATCGCCGCGCGCGTGGCGGTATTCGAGCAGCCCGCCTTTTTCCTCGACTGAATCCACGAGCAACTCCGCGCCGGCGCGCGACTTGATTTTGTCGCCGGCGGCGAACCGCACGCGGCGCAGCGGGGCGGAATCGATGGCGTATTGCCGCGCCTCGCCCGCCGCGGGGAACATCACTTCCACACGGCCGAAGCCGGCTTTCAAAATGATGCCGAGCCCGAGTTCCGGTTCGGTGTCGCTGACCCATCGCTGTCCTGGCATTGGCTTGGTGGTGCTCATGAAAAATGGGCGGAACGTAGCTGATTCGGCGACTTTGACAACGAGCGCGAACGCGGGAAAAAAAGCGGGCTTGCCGCGCGGTGGCAGCGCACATTTGCGACCGATGAACCCGCCGCGCCGCATGATTTTCACGCTGCTGATCCTCGCTGCCGCCGTGTGCAGCGGCCAAAGCGCGCGGAGTGCGGAGGGTGCGGATTTTCCCGCGACGAAACGCAAGGTGATGACGTGGGTGCCGCCGTACGCGGTGGCGAAGTCGCGGGCACGGCTGGAGGAATCCTTCGGCGGCGTGGGAATAAAGGACGCGCTCACGCACCTCGCGCTGCAGTTTTTCGAGCCGACGCGCGACGGCGGCGTGCGGCGCGTGTCCGACGGCGATGGAGTGGACGATGCGACGATCGCCGCGCTGCGCGACTGGGGCCACGCGCACGGCGTGCGCGTGCTGCTGTGTGTTTTCAACGGCAACACGTCGTGGGACTGGCCGCTCGCTCGCGCGGCGTTCGGGCAGCCGAAGAAATTCGCCGCAAGTCTCGCCGCCGAGGTGGAGCGGCTGGGGCTCGATGGCGTGGATGTGGACCTCGAGGGCAACGGCGAATTCGATGCGGACAAAGCGGCGTTCGTGGCATTCATCCGCGAGCTTTCCGCGCTCCTGCATGCGAACAAGCGGCAGCTCACCGTGGACACTTTTTCCCACATCTGGAATGCGCCGAATCAGCGCTGGTGGAAGGAACTCCTGCCGCTCGTGGACGGGCTGAACACGATGGGCTATCAGGAAATCGGCGCGTCCGGAAAAGACTGGAGAGCATTCGCCGCGCAGGAGAATGCCGCCGGTGCGGACGCCGCAAAGCTGTTGCTCGGAATGCCGTCGGAAGTCGCGCGCTGGCAGGGCGGCGAGGCGCTCGATCAGCTCCGCTGGGTGCGCGACCACGGCCGGGCGGGCGTCTCGATCTGGGACGCGCAATTGCCCTCAGCCGTGTGGCGGACGCGGGACGTGTGGAGCGTGCTGCGGGAAATTCGCGACGGAAAGTGACGGCGTTGGCGGTCTCGTTGGTTCGAACAGCAAGCGCGGAAGGATGAAGCGGCCGCCGGCGAAAAGCTGGCGGGGACTTTTCCGCGATCAGCGTGAAACCTCGGCCGGCTTCTCCGCGTCGCAGTGCTCGCAAAACGGAAGCAGCGAATGGCGGATGCCGTGGCAGCTTTCGCATTTCTCGAACAAGTGCGAGCCACAGGCCGGGCATGAGTAGGGCTCGGCTTTTTCCGGCGATGGCGGGAGCGCCACCGTCAGTTTCTTGATGCTCCGTTTAGTCCAAAACGAAAACCGGAGCGGCCCGCGGCGGATGGGATACTCGCACACCGGGCACATGAAAGTCTCGTAGGCCTCGCGGTATTGTTTCAGCAGCCAAGGCTTCTTCGGCGAGCGCAGCATCCTGAGCAACGAGACGAGCGTGTAGCAGACCACCGCGAGCGCCGCGGCGAGCGCGATGTATTTGAAATAGCGGGTCGGGAAGTGATGGTGGATGACCAAAATGGTCTGCCACAGCACCGCGATCCCGGCGGCATAGATGATCGGGGCATACGCGCTGGTGCGTCTTTTCAAAAAGGCGGCGACCGCGCATCCGAGCAGGGGCAGGAGGAACAGCAGCTTCCACGCGGCGAGTCTGCGATCGTGGGCGCGGGCGAGTTTTTGGAATTCCCTGCGCGCGGGCTCGCGCTGGGTTTCGAGATTTTTTTCGATGCCCCGTTTGCGATCCTCGGCGGCGCGTTCCTGCTCGGAGAGGCGGGTGATTTCCTCGTTCAGACCCTGGTCCGCCTTTTGATTCGAGAGGAAAAAGGTGACGCTGTCCGCGAGCGCCTTCTGCGATGTCTCCTCGGGCGCGATGCCTTTCTCCACGTTCAGCCGCTGCAACTCGACAAGCTGCCTCATCGTCTGCTCGTGGCGCGTGGTGCTGTCGCGGAGCAGCGACTGCCTGCTGCGCTGTTGCTGAAGATTGCGCCCGGTGTCGGCCAACTGCTCCTCCACCACGCGCGCGTCATCGAGCAATGGCTGGCTCAGGAAGCGTTTCTCGATTTCCTCGAACTGCGGCCCGCGAATGCTGCCGATGTCATCCAGAACGAAGTCAAGCAGCCACGCAATCAGCAGCGTGAGGAGGACGGTGAACAGCCCGATGAGAAAGCGATGAAACCACGGACCTCGGACTTTGCTGGATTGCGACATGGGGATGCTCGTCAGGACAGTCGAGCTTTCCGGAGAATGGCGAAGGGTTTCATGGAACAAAAGCGCCAACTTTTCGTTTCACCGAGTCGGGCAACACCGGCTTGCGAAGAACCAGTCCCTCGTCCCGCTATCGCTTCACGTCAGGCAGGGACTCCTTCGTTTCGATCAGCTTCAGGCCATGCACGGCGAACAGTTTGAAATCCTCCTGATTTGCCGTCGCCATCTCTGCATCTTCCGTCATCGCAGCCGCAGCGATGAAGCAGTCGAAGCGCGAGCCACGCCGCCGTCCAGTCTTGTTGAAAAGGTCGGCGGCCCTCGCGGCCTCATGCGGTCCGAAGGGCCGGATGTTCGCCTGCACCACAGCCTCGACCCGGCTGATCTCCTCCGGCGTCACCGGACCATTGAGAAACTCGCTCCATGCGATCGCGCTCACTGCGAGTGACTGGCTTGCTGCCAGCCATTCGTCCACCTTCTCAGCCTCGTGCGATCCCGGCACCGCGAGGCCGATGAGGTAGTTCGTATCGAGATGGATCATGCCGCCCCGCGATCCTCGGCGGCCAGGCGTTCAGCGCGGACTTCATTCATGTAGTTTTCCGCCTCGCCCGGCGACAATCGGGCGTCGCGTTGGAGACGGCGCAATGCTTCCCGCGGCGAAAGGCACTCGCCGCTTTCCTTGGGGATCACCCCGCCGAGCGGGCGCAGCACAACCACCGCATCCCCGGAGCGAATCCCGATCTCTTCCCCTGCGAGGGCTTGGCTCAGCCAGTTTGGCAAATTGCTTGCCGCTTCATCAATGGTCAGAGTCTTCATGTGTCGAAGTTAGTTCGACGCATCGTTCACGGCAAGGATGTCCTCACTCGTGCAACCGCCCATTTCAGCAATGCCGTCAAAATCATCGTCAACGGCAAGCTCATGAACGCCGCGACCGAGTGCATCGAAACCTTGGATATTGTCGGCATCGAGTCCGAAGGCCTGCGCACATCGCCATTGCCGCCGTGCATGGGATGGACTTCCTTGTGTTTTCTAAAAACATGGAACTGCCGCCACATCGCCAACGCCGAAATGGAGCCGTACCTCCGCGAGGTCTGCGAGCGGCACGGCTGGCGCTGCCCCGTCATCTGCACCCCGGAGCAACTGCTCCCGCCCGCTGAAGGAGAAACAACATGAACGATCCCATCATTGACGAAGTCCGCCGGGCAAGGGCCCGCATCGCCGCCGAGCACGGCAACGATCTCCACCGCATCTTCGAAGCCGCCCGCAACCGTCAGGGAGCCGATGGCCGCCCTGTTGTTTCCTTCGAGCCGGCGCAGCACGAATTCCCGTCTTCCATCCTGCGCGAGGAACCGCCCAAGCAGTGATGAAAGGAATCACCGTCCCATCGCTCGACAGCCAGATCGCCGCCACCGCACACCGCCATTCGCTCACGGTGGTCACGCGAAACACTGCGGACTTTGAGAAGACGGGCGTGAAGATTTTGAATCCGTTTTAGCGGCACGATTATTTGCCTGTCCCTCGTTCCCGTAGCGCGACAACCTATCGTAGTCATGACAGGCACTCACCCACTTCCGATTTTAATCTCCAGCACTGGCACCAACATCCTGCTCGAGCGGGTGCCGCTCACTGGTGCTTCCGGCACGAGCGCCTACGATGAGGATTGGCTGCAAAACCTCCTCTACAAGCACCCTCAATCCCTCCCAACCGCCGAAATCAACCCGTCTTTCGCCGGCCTGATACCGATCTGCCGGGAGATGCTGACGCCGGCGGGACCAATCGACGTTCTCTACGCAACACCTGAAGGCCGCGTCGCCGTTCTCGAAGCCAAACTGTGGCGCAACCCTGAGGCGCGGCGCAAGGTCATCGGTCAGATTTTGGATTACGCCAAGGAGTTGAGCCGTTGGACATACGAAGATCTCAACAAGGCAGTCCGCGCCGCCCGCCATCGAGACGAGGGCACAGCGAAAAACTTGTTCGATGTCGTCCGCGAGAAGCATGCAGAACTCGACGAGGCTCAGTTTATAGACTCCGTTTCGCGAAGCCTTCGGCGGGGGGACATGCTGCTGGTGATTGCCGGCGATGGCATTCGTGAGAATGTCGGAGCCATCGCAAACTTCATTGAGGACCACGGCACGTTGCACTTTACCTTTGGCCTTATCGAGATGGCGATCTACCGAATGCCCGACGGCATGCATCTCGTTCAGCCGCGTGTGCTCGCACATTCAGAAGTCATCCGCCGGATTGTCGTTGACGTGCGTGACGGTCAACTCGACGAGCCCGATACAGAATCAGATGACGTAGAACAGGAGTCCATCCCGCGCCCAGATCTTGAGGAACAACGCCAAAGGTTTAGCGAGTTCTGGAAAGAATGGCTGGAAAAATACCCTCTCGACGATCAGAGCCAGCCCGTCAAAGGTCCAGCAAAGAGCACAAACCAGTATTTTTACATGCCGAAGGAGTCTAAGGGCTGGGTTTCTGCCGTTGCGGCGGAACGAGGCGGCAAAGCCGGCGTTTATCTCACCTTCCCAAGGCAGCCCATCAGCGACCGGATCTACGCTTCATTGTTGGCGGACCAAGCTGCCATTAACGAGGCAATCAGCCAACAAGTTAGCTGGAGTTCGACCGACAAGTTTCAGGGAGTCGCGATTTGGCGCGAATTTGGAGATCAGATGTTAACGCAGCGCCGTGCAGAGGTTCAGGCATGGCTCGGCGACGTCGTAAATCGGTTCATCAATACGTTTCGTCCGCGAATCGAGTCACTACTGCGTGACCAATAAGTTCTCTCACAGATTCAGGCTCAACCGCCGCCAAGGATGAGGAACCTTTCCAAGTCAAAGATCATCGCCTTCCGGCAATGCCCGAAGCGGCTGTGGCTTGAAATTCACAAGCCCGAACTGCGCGACGATTCGGCTTCTGAGGTGGTTTTCAAGATAGGCTATCAAGTCGGTGACATAGCGAGAACGGTTTATGATCCCGAGGGCACCGGAGTTACCATCGACATCCAAGCCCTCGGTCATGGCGGAGCACTCGCACGCAGTGCCGAACTGCTGGCTGAGGGACGCTCAGCAGTATTCGAGGCTGGCATGAGCATTGAAGGTGCTTTGGCTTATGCGGACGTGATGTTGCCGGATTTTTCCGATGGAGCCCTCCGTTGGCGGATGGTCGAGGTGAAGTCCTCCACTGGCGTGAAAACCTATCATCAGGATGACATCGCTGTGCAGTCCTACATCGCCGCATCCTCCGGTGTTCACCTGTCATCCGTGTCTTTGGCCCTCATCAATACCAGCTTTGTCTATCAGGGTGATGGTGACTACCAGGGCTTGTTCCATGAAGTGGAACTCACCGAGGAAGCTCTCTCTCGCGGCGGAGAGGTGAGAGAATGGATCGCCGCTGCCCAAGTGGTTGCAGCTCTGGCGCAAGAGCCCGATGTAGCAACCGGTCCGCATTGCACCACCCCATTCACCTGCGGATTCCGCGAATATTGCGATCGGAACAAAGTATTGCCGAAGTATCCTTTGGAATCGCTGCCAAAACTGCATCATCGAAAACGTGAGCAGTTTGAATCCGCAGGATACGGGGACATCAGGGATGTGCCAGATGCGCTCCTTAATGCGATGCAGAGCCGGGTCAAACAATGTTCCATTTCCGGAGAGACTTTCTTCGATGCCGAAGGGGCTGCTGCAGACCTCGCTCCGTTTGGATTCCCCGCGTATTTCCTCGACTTTGAAACCGTCAATTTGGCTGTTCCAATCTGGAAGGGCACGCGGCCATATCAGCAGATTCCTTTTCAATTCAGCCTCCACCGTTTCGATCAGACAGAAACCATCGCTCATGCCGCCTTCCTCGATCTCAGCGGCAATGATCCGTCGCTAGCCCTTGCTCAAGCCTTAATTGCGGAATGCGGCAGTGAAGGTCCGGTATTTGCATACAACGCCTCATTTGAAGTCACTTGTATTCGCGCACTCGCCGAACGGTTTTCGGAACTCGCATCGGCATTGACCTCAATCATCAAGAGAGTCGTTGATCTGCTGCCAATCGCCCGGAATCGCTACTACCATCCAAGGCAGCAGGGAAGCTGGAGCATCAAGGCCGTTCTTCCCGCCCTCTGCCCGGATCTTTCCTACGACCAGCTTGAAGGGGTTCAGGACGGCGGAATGGCCGTCGAAGCATTTACGGAAGCAATCGCGCCCGGAGTCACTCAGGAACGGAAGCAAAAGATCGAACAACAGCTTTTGGAATATTGTAAGCTAGACACCTTAGCTATGGTTCGGATGTGGCAGATTTTTGGAGGGCGAACCATTTAACCCGCACATGAGAATTTTTATGAAAATCGCCTGTGCAACGGAACATTGCCGGAGGACAAGGTTACTCCGCCATGAAACAAATTGACGCTGCGAGCATATCTTTTTCATCCAAACAACTTGTCGTTGGGTTTGAAGGCGGTGCCGTCTATTCAGCAGAATACGCTGGGATTTTTTACCTCGTTTTTGATGAAAGCGCGATGGCGTCCTTGCTTGATGCCGAGGATATGGAGGGGCTTAAATTAGTTAAATGCCTTAAATTTGAGACTGTCTCGGAAAGGACTGAATATATCATTGAACGAGGCTGGAATACGTCTTCATCCGGAAGTGGAAAGTGAACGAGGGACAGGCAGTGAACGAGAGGGACGAGTGCCAGATTATTCGTTATGTTACCGCCGGGGAGTCACCGTGGGCGGGCTGGTCGGGGCGGGCGATGAGTAGGAGGTTTGCGGTGAGGATGAGGCCGCCGCCGGCGAAGAGCTGCCAAGTGAGACGCTCGTTGGCGTAGGCGATTCCGGCGAAGCCGGAGAACCAGCCGGGGAGGAACAGCGCCCATGCGGACGCGAAGACCGGTTCGGTCGCGTAGATGAGGCCGGCCTGCGTGGAGGTCACGCGCGGCTGCCAGTGTGTCATCGTGGTGTAGGCATAGACGGTGCAGACGACCGCGAGCAGCGCCGTGAGCACGAGCACGCCGGGCGCTGCGACGGCGCGCACGACGGCACCCGAGCCGCCGGCAATGACGAAGGCCGAGAGCACCGCGCCTTTCACCGCGAACATGACGGTGGCCGAGCGGCGCGAGTCGTTGCCGTGGAAGCGCACGCGTTCGAGGCAGAGGATCTGCCCGGTGAAAAGCGCGGCGCCCACGATGGTCTCCCATTCGCCGCGACCGAGTGTGATTTTTCCAAACTCCACGCCGCTCAGCACCGCGCATCCGGCCATGACGAGCACGCACGCGGTGATGACGAGCGGCGACGGCATCCGGCGCGAACGCAGCGCGACGGTGAGCGGCACAAAGACGCACGTAAACTGCGTGAAGAACGCTGAGGTGCTCGCGGCGATGTAGTTCTGCGCGTCGGTTTGCAGCAGCATCCCGAGTCCGCCGAAAAGCCCGAGCTCGATGCCCTGTCGCACTTCGAGCCGCGTGAAGCCACGCCGCCGCGCGCCGAGCAGCACGAACATGATGAGCGTGGCGAGCAGCATCCGGTTGAAAAGGATGAGCGCGGCGTGAAACCACTCGGCATGTCCCGGTGCGGCGATCATCTGCGCCTGCATGACGGCCTTTGCCGTCGGAAAGCTCAGCCCCCACGCGGCGGTCGCGAGAGTGAGGCGCACGATGGCGGTGCGGGTGACGTTCATGGAACACAGGCTTCCAGCCTGTGTGGATCGCGGGCATCTTGCCTGCATCGTGGTGGTCGGAGTGAATGGTGCGCCAGCGGGGAAGGCAGGCAGGATGCCCGCCTGCCACACAGGCAAGATGCCTGTGCTACGCCGCTCATCGCGCGATTCGCTGCGCGGCGAGGACGGTGTTGTGCATGAGCATCGCGATCGTCATCGGGCCGACGCCGCCGGGCACGGGCGTGATGGCGCTGCACTTTGGCGCGACTTCGGCGAAGGCGACATCGCCGACGAGGCGCGAGCCTTTCGGCGAGGCGGGATCGCTGATGCGGTTGATGCCGACATCAATGACCACCGCACCCTCGCGGACGAAGTTCGCCTTCACAAATTCCGGCTGGCCGATCGCGGCGATGAGGATGTCCGCGCGGCTGCACACCTCGGCGAGATTGCGTGTGCGCGAATGCGCGACGGTCACGGTCGCGTCGCCGCCGCGGCCCTTGTTCATGAGGAGCAGCGCCATCGGTTTTCCGACGATCATGCTGCGGCCGAGCACGACGACATTTGCGCCCGCAGTCTCGATGCCGCTCTCGATGAGCAGACGCTGGCAGCCGAGCGGCGTGCAGGGGACAAACGCGTCCGCATCGCCGAGCGCGAGCTTCGCGACGTTGATGGGATGGAAGCCGTCCACGTCTTTCCGCGGGTCGAGCGCCTCGACGATGGCGCGCTCATCAATGTGCTTCGGCGGCGGCGACTGCACGAGGATGCCGTGGATGGCCGGGTCGGCGTTCAAAGCACGGACCACTTCGAGGAGCTGCGCCTGCGTGGTGTCGTGGGGCAACGCGTGCTGCACGCTGTGCATGCCGAGATCGCGCGAGGTCTTCTCCTTGCTGCGGACGTAGGCGTGCGATGCCGGATCGTCGCCGACCACGACGACCGCGAGCCCCGGCTTCACGCCGCGCGCGATGAGTTCCTCGACCGCGATGCGCGTCTGCTCATTGATGCGTTGTGCGATTGCCTTGCCGTCGATCAAAGTCATGCGTTCACGAGTGGCGGGGGCGTGGGTGCGAGGCAAGCGGGAAGACAACGGGAGCGGATGTAGCGGCGCTCGTCGGAGCGCGGGTATGCTGGTGGGAGTCTCGGCGTGCCCGCGCTTTTACAAGCGCGGCTACAAGGGCTCGCAGCCGAACGGCACGGGCATCGGCACGGCGGGTCTGGGGATTTTATGCGCCGCCCTTTGCCGGGCGTGCGGTGCCGACGAATCGTCGGCGTTACGTCAGCCTTCGATCGTGTTGATCTCGACGGGCTCGACTTTCACGCCGAGGTCCTCGAGCCACGCGATCGCGCGTTTGATCTCGTCGCGCTCGCCGTCGAGTTCGAGACAGACGAGGCCGACCTCGTCGTTCACGCTCGCCTGGCGGAGGTTCGTGGTGATTTCAAATTTCTTGCAAAGCTCCCACACGATCGGGCGCGTGATGAGCCGGGTGGGATACATGAGCCAGAGGCGGGCGGTGTCGTTGGCCATGAGGTGATTTAAGATTTTGGATTTAGGATTTAAGATTTGCCGTTCAGCGTCACGGCTAGCCGCCGGCGATGGCGGGGACGATGCTGACTTCGTCGGTGTCTTTCACCGGCGTGGCGCGGTCTTCGAGGAAGCGGATGTCTTCGTCGTTGACGAAAATGTTCACGAAGCGGCGCACGTTGCCCTCCTCGTCGCAGATGCGTTCGCGCAGGCCGGGGAAGGCCTTGTCGAGGTTTTCGAGCAGCTCGCCGACGGTCGCGCCGGCGGCGCAGACGACTTCGAGATCATTCGTGAGTTTGCGGAGTGGGGTGGGGATGCGGACGTTGGGCATGGGGAATTTAAGATTTGGGATTTAGGATTTGTTGGTGATCCGGCGTGGGGCGGAGAAAAGTGCTCAATGCTCAGAAATCAGGTGCGTGCGATTTTTGGGAGTGAGGGTGTGGCGGAAAAAACTGAGCGCTGAGCACGGACTACTGAGCACCCGGCGAGGCGGTCGCGGCCTGATCGGGTCCGTACACTTTTTCCTCGAACTCACGCAGGCTCGGCTTGATCAGGCGCGGCTCGCCGCATTTTCCGGCGATGGCTTCCTGCGTCTTCAGGCCGTGGCCGGTGATGCAGAGGACGACTTCCTCGTCACGCGGGATTTTGCCGCTCTCGATCAGTTTCTTCGCGCACGCGACGGTGACGCCGCCAGCGGTCTCGGCGAAGATGCCGGCGTACTCGGCGAGAAGCTTGATGCCCTCGACGATTTCCTCGTCGGTCACGTCCTCGGCATGGCCGCCCGTCTGGCGCATCGCGTGGATGGCGTAGTAGCCGTCGGCGGGTGTGCCGATGGCGAGGGACTTGGCGATCGTGTCGGGCTTCGGCACGGGCTTCACGATGTCCGTGTTTTTTTTCATCGCGTGTGAGATCGGCGCGCAACCGGTGGCTTGGGCGCCGTACACGGAAAATTTCGCCTGCTCGACAAGGCCGCATTTGACGAACTCACCGTACGCCTTGTGGATCTTCGTGAGGAGCGAGCCGGAGGCCATCGGCACGACGGTGTGCCGCGGGATGCGCCAGCCGAGTTGTTCGCAAATCTCAAAGCCCATCGTCTTCGATCCTTCGGCGTAGTACGGGCGCAGGTTTACGTTCACGAAGCCCCAGCCGTACTTGCCGGCGATCTCGGAGCAGAGGCGGTTCACCTGATCGTAGGCGCCGTGGATCGCGACCACATTTGTGCCGTACACGAGCGAGCCGAGCACCTTGCCCTGCTCGAGATCGGCGGGGATGAGGACGTAGCTTTTCAGCCCGGCGGCGGCGGCATTGGCGGCGACGGAGTTCGCGAGATTGCCCGTGCTCGCGCAGGCGACGACTTTGAAACCAAGTTCCTTCGCACGGCTGAGCGCGACGCTGACGACGCGATCCTTAAACGAAAGCGTGGGGTAGTTCACCGTGTCGTTCTTCACATACACGGCCCTGATGCCGAGCGCGGCGGCGAGGCGATCGGCCTTCACGAGCGGGGTGAAGCCGACCTGCGTGCCGACGGTGGGCTCGCCGTCAATCGGCAGCAGCTCGCGATACCGCCACATGCTGTGCGGGCGCGATTCGATCAGCTCGCGGGAAAGGACGGCCTTGATCGCGTCGTAGTCGTACGCGGCCTCGAGCGGGCCGAAGTCGAACTCGCAGACGTGAATGGCCTGCTTGGGATAGAGCCGGCCGCACTCGCGGCACTTGAGGTTCGAGAAGTAGATGGGAGCGTTTTTTTGCATGGCAAGGCAGCTCTTCCCGGAGTGGCGAGGGCGACAGAGGGTCGCAGCTTCGCTCTCACATCTGTCCCCGCGCCATGAGGCCCGGAGCTGGATTTGGCACCTGGTCCTCCGGGTTGAATCGGAGCGGTTGCCGTGGCGTCGCAGGGCCAGAACCCTCAGCCACTCTGGATAAGAGAGGGCGGGACGATAGGGGCGTCGCCCGTGACGTCAACGGATTTTTTGCGCGCTCAGTTGTTCCGCTCCGTCCACCGATCGCGATCCGCGAAGAGCAGATAGTGCGACGCGCCCATGAGGAAAATCGGGTGCGCGACCTTGAGCGGAAAATTCGCGGCGGCGTGCGGCTCGCGCATGATGAAGGCGCGCCAGTCGCGGAATTCGCCGACGCCCACGTCATTGAGCAGCCCGCGGAAACCGGTGACGGGCGTGACCAAGAGGCCCGTGATTTTTCCGTGAAAACGGAACTCATTCAGATCATTGAAGTCCGCGACGGTGAGCGGGAGCCACAGGCTCTTGCGATCCGCGTACCAGGCGATGGCCCACGGCATGTCGGTGCAGATGATGTCGTCCTTGCCGTACCAGTCGGAGATGTCGTTGATCGCGGGCGGGCAGTACGGCGGCCAGACGAAGGGGAGCTTCGGCGGGTCCGTGTACACATTCAGCAGCGGCAGCGAGCAGAGGAAAATCACGAGGGCGTGAAAGGCGATGTTGATCTGCCGGATGGAGGCGATCTCGCGGCCCGCGACTTGGACGCGGCTCCACATGATCAGCAGCAGCGCGAGGCCGTACGCGGTCGTGAGCGGGATGAAGAGGGGATAGAGATCGTTCGCATCGAGATCCGTCTGGAGCCCGGCATCCGTGAAGCCGAATGTCGCCATGCCGATCGCGCCAGAGACGATCATGAGGAGGAGCGCCCAGCGAAACGAACGGGTTTCCGTTTTTCGGAAGGCATGCAGCAGCGCGAGGAAGAAGAGCGGTGCGACGAGGACGTCGCCGAACCGGCCCATGAACGAGTCGATCTGACTGAGCAATTCGGTCTGGATTTTGCTCCGGAAAAAATGCGCGGGCACCGAGTCGTCCGGCTTCGTCAGCGTGCGCATGATCTGCGATTCCGTGCCGCGGAGACCGGTGAGGCGGCTCTGCCCGGCGATGCCAAACGGAGAGCCGGAGATGCTCGCATTCCGAATGAGCCACGGGCCCAGGCAGAGGAGGAAAATAGCGAGCATGATCGAGGCATCCCGGCCTCTCGGTGAAAACGCGATCGCGGTGTAAATGAGCGCGCCGGCGAAGATGAATGCCGTGAGCGGATGCGCGAGCGCGAGCAGCCCGAATGCGAGGCCGGACGCGGCATTCCAGCGCCACGTGGGCTCCGCATTTTCCCGCGCACCGAGGGCGCGGACGCAGCAATAAATCGCGGCGCTGAAAAGCAGCAGCATGAGCATCTGCGGCAGCCCGGTGGAGGTGAAGCGCCAGAACTGATTGCACAGCAGGACGAGCACCGCCATGACCGTCGCGAGGCGCTCATCGAAGAGCCGGCGCGCGGTGAAAAAGCTCACGCACACCGCCGCGAGGAAAAATAGCACGCTCACGCCCGCGATGATGCGGTCGGCGGGATGGATGTATTCGGCTTTGTGCATCGGCCAGAAGTCCGGCTGGCCGTTCGCATCGACGCGCAGACCGAGCGCATCGCTGATGCGGACGGCGGTGAAAAGTGCGCCCGAATTGATCCACGGATGCAGCGGCGCGTGGTAGAGATCCGGGATCTTGCCGCCGGTCGGGCCGTTCGGATCGAGGAATTTCGTGAAGCCGTCCACGCCCTTGTTTTTTTCCAGGAGTGCGATCGCGGCCGGCTTGATCACCTTCGTGGAAAAGCCATGCCCGCGCGAAAGCTCCCGCGCGATCACCGCCTGCTCCTGGCCTTTTGGATGCGTGAGGCCGACGAAGAGCGCGGCCTGTCCGCCGAGGCGGTTCATCGGATTGATCAGCACATGCGCGACGGACTGGAAGAGCGCGAAGGCGATGATGAGCAGCAGCACGATCCATCGCCGACCGCCTCCTTGTTCCAGCGTGTGGACCAGTTCCTGTGCTTTGACTTCAGACGCCATGGGGTGAGCCTTGTGCGGGCGCGCTGCCCGCGATGGTTGTGTGTTCCGCGGTTTCCGCGTCGCGGAATTCCTTCAGCCGGCGGTGCAGCGTGCGTCGGCTCAGACCGAGCGCGCGCGCGGCCTTGGTGACATTGCCACCGCATTCGTCGAGCGCGCGGAGGATCATGCGGTGCTCGGTCTCCTCGAGATTCAGGTGCGCGCCGGGTTTTGAAAATGAGGGCAGCTTCAGCCCTGCGACGCTCGGCGGAATCGCGGATGCTCCGTCGCGGACGGACTGCGGGAGATCGCGGATGGTGATTTTCGCACCGCCGGCCATGACGACCGCGCGCTCGATCGCGGCGCGCAGTTCGCGGATGTTTCCCGGCCACGGATAGCGCTCGAGGAGCTGCATCGCGTCGGCGGTCATCTCGCGCACCGGCTTCCCATTTTCCTCGGCGGCGACGCGCAGAAAATGATGCGCGATGAGCGGGATGTCCTCCGCGCGCTCGCGCAGCGGCGGCATGTGGATGCGGATGACGCTGAGACGAAAGTAGAGGTCGTCGCGGAATTCTCCCTGGCTCACCATTTTCTCAAGTTCGCGATTTGTCGCTGCGACGAGTCGGACATCCACTTTGATCGACGCATTCCCGCCGACACGCTCGAAGCTGCGCTCCTCGCCGAGCACGCGCAGCAGTTTCACCTGCGTATTTTTGTCGATCTCGCCGATTTCATCGAGGAAAAGCGTGCCGCCATTCGCCTGTTCAAAGCGCCCGATGCGCCGCTCGCTCGCGCCGGTGAACGCGCCTTTCTCGTGCCCGAACAGCTCGCTCTCGAGGAGCTGCGAGGAAAATGCGGCCATGTGGACGGGCACAAATTTTTCCTTCGCCCGCCCGCTCAGCGCGTGGATGGACTGCGCGATGAGTTCCTTGCCCGTGCCGCTCTCGCCCGTGATGAGCACACTCGCACGGCTCGGCGCGACCTGCTTCACGGTGGCAAAAATTTCCTCCATCATCGGCGAGTGGCCGATCAATTTTTCGAGGCCGTACTTTGTCTCCACCTTTTGTTTCAGCTCGACGACTTCCTTCTCCACGTGCCGCGAACGCAGCGCGCGGCGGATGAGGATCTCGAGGCGATCGATGTTCAGCGGCTTCGTGACAAAATCATACGCGCCGCGCTTCATCGCCTCGACTGCCGTGTCCACGCCGCCGTACGCCGTCATCATGATCACGATCGGCGGATGCGCTCGCGCGAGTGCCTTTTCGATGAGCGCCATGCCGTCCTCGCCGCCGAGCCGCAGGTCCGTGAGCATGAGATCGATCTGCTCACTTTCCAATACCGCCAGCGCACCCGGGATGTCCGCCGCGATGTACACATCGAACGAATCCTCCAACGACGCGCGCAGCCCTTCGCGGGTGTGTTTTTCGTCGTCAACGATGAGGATGTTAGGCTGCACGGGGGGCGGGATGTAACCATCGAATCGCCTCTGCGCAAGGCGCGGCTGCAAGGTAATCTATTTTGCGCCGATGCAATACACGTTGCCATCCTCCGCACCGATCACGATCGCGCCGCCGCCCACCGCTGCGCTGCCGGGAATGGGGGAACCAATTTCATACGACCAGCGCTCCTTGCCGTCCGCGACATTCACGCAGTAGAGCCGCCCGTCGCCGCTGCCGAAAATCACGCCGCCGTCCTTGCACAGCACCGGCGAGCTGTCCACCTCGCCGCGTGTGGCGAAGACCCAGCGACCGTCGCCGGTCTTGCGGTCAATGCAGTGCAGTCGCTTATCGCGCCCGCCGATCAGCACCACCTCCGCGTCGATCGCGGGCGAGGAGAAGTACGGAAAATTGCGGTAGCGGTACTTCCACAGATTTTTCCCCGTCGCGGTGTCAAAGGCGAAGACCTGATTGCTGTGGTTGCCAAAATAAACCATCGAGCCATCCGCCGCCGCGCTGCCGGGGATGTAGGCCTCCGCCTCGATTTTGCGCACCTCCTTGCCGTCCTTCACCGTCACGACATGCAGGATCTCATCGCACCCGCCGAAGACCGTCGCGCCCTTGCCGGTGATGGCGGGGGTGCCGTTGATGAAATTCTCCGTCTCCAGTTTCCACACGACCTTCCCGCTCACCGCCTCGAGGCAATACATCGAAAAATCGTAGCTGCCGACGAGCACCCATTTCGCGCCAGCCGCGCCGCTTCCATCCGAGTCCGGCGCCTTCGTCCAATTCGCCCCGCCCATGATTTTGTCGCCCGTCTCGTGCTTCCACTTCAGCGCGCCGGTCGCCGCGTCGAGCGCGTAGAGGAACCCGTCCGACCCGCCGATGTAGCACAGCCCGTCGAGCACGAGCGGCGTCGCCTCGAAGCTTCCGTCGGTCTTGAACTTCCACGCCTCCTTCCCGTCGCCGAGCGCGACGCAATGCACCGTGCCGCCGTCGTCGCCGAAAAACACGTGCCCGCCCGCGATGGCCGCGCCGCCCTTGACCGGAGCGCCGGCCTTGAAAGTCCACCGCAGCGCGACCTGCGCCGGAGCCGCCTCATCCGCCCGCCCGTTGAGCGCCGGCCCCCCGCGATGCATCGGCCAGTCGCCCGCGAGGCTTTTTGAAAGTGAGAGTGCGGTGAGGAAAGTGATCGCGATGCTGAGTCGGAGAAAGTGGTTCGCAGTCATTTTGCTGGGTGTTCGTTCAAGTATTTTTCGAGTAGGACGGTCTTGTTCACAATTTCTTTCTCGGCAGCGGGCCAGTCAGCAGGAGCAGCTTTACAGTATGAGCTTGAGGCTCTCCCCAAGCTCAACGAAGAGCAGGGGACTCTTGCGCTCACGTGGCGACCACGTCTCGCCATAAGCGCGCCCTATTCCGAACTCATAAGTCGTGCCGTCGGCCCCCTCTTCGCCCACTCCGTAACTTGTCTGCTGAATCATTCGTTGAAAAAGTTGCATGACTCGCGTGGCAAGTGGCTTCGGAAACTCGCCAGTCTTTTCGGTGATTTTGACCTTCTGTTGTCTCTTATCCTTTTGACCCAGGCGGTTCTCCGGCATCGAATACCAAATGGTTTTGTCAGCGGCAGAGTAGGTCAGGAAAAACTTAGCGGCTCTGTCAATCTCATTGTCGCCTTTGGCACCATGGAGTCGCACGGCATACTCAAAGGAGAAAGACGGCCTTACGACCATCCGGGCAAAGAAGAAGGGATCTAGCTTTAAGCGTGACCGAAGTTGGTCAGTATAGCGAACGTGGAAATCCCCTGGATATGGATCTACAGGCACGAGGTGATCTGGCTCGGGGAAAGTTGGGGGCGCTTCGTCAGCACGCGCGCCGAATTTCAGCGCAAACACGAAAGCGAGAAGAAGGCAACGAAGACTCATGGCACTCAGGCAGCGCCGAGCAGCGACTCGCTGATGCATGCGAAATCCGCGGGCGTGATTTTGCGCGGAGACGCGTAGCGTCGGCAACAATAGTAGCCGTGGGTGACGAGTCTTCGAGGAACCCACGGATCGCGTCCCACGCGCGATGAGCCGCGTAGCGGCGCCACCATGCCGGAAGTCGCGCGATTTGTGGCGCAGCTACGCGACGCATTCGCGTTTGCGGGGATCCGTGGGTTCCTCGAAGACTCGTCACCCACGGCTATGGTTGTTTTGGCGCTACGCGCCATCGCAACCGCTGATCCGATGAGGTTCCCTGTCAACATAGCGCAGCACGCGGAGTTTTTCTCCCGCCTACTGGCGGGGAAGCGGCGAAACGTAGCCGGGGGGAAGTTCGTCGCCGGGTTGCGGTGGAACGTCGGGCACTTTGGACATGATGAGATCGAAATCCACGAGCTTGCCGCGTGCGGCTCGCGTGGCCATGTCGTCGCGCACGCGCCATGCGGAAACCTGCGAGGCCAGCGCGAGCGCCACAATTTGATCCACGGTGACATTTTCCTTCTCCGCCGCTTCGCGGGCGAGACGGGCGAGGTAGTCGGGGACTTGGGCTTCGATGGTGGTCATGGCGTTGCGCGCAGCATAGCGAGGAATGCCGCCGGTGTCATCACCGGGATGCCACGGTCGCGGGCGGGGATGAAATGGCGGACATTGAAAGTCGTGAGCGCATCAGCGCGCACCTCGGCGGCGAGATGGGCGAATGCCTCATCATCCGGGTCGGCCAGCAACGGCCCCCACCCGCCGGAGGGCTGGCACTGCTCGGCGAGCAGGCAGAGCGCATCGAGGAAGCGGTCAATCTCCGGCAGTGTCAGCCCGAGCGAGGAAGCCTCGCGCTTGAGCACCTCCTCGTATTCAGTGAGCATGATATTGCTGAGCACCAGCTTCCATCTGCGGGCACGCAACAGGCGCAACAACTCGTGGGCTGCCCCGTGCCGGGAGCGCAGGGCGGAAAGGAGCGCATTCGTATCGAGGACTGCTCGCAGCATCGAGGATCACGGTTCCACCGGCTATGCATCCAGCAGCGACTCGTAGATGCGCGCGAAATCCGCGGGCGTGATTTTGCGCGGATTGAAAGTGGCGGTCCACTGCTGCGAGGCCTCCTCGGCGAGCGCGGGGAGGGACGCTTCATTCACTCCGAAACTCCGCAGCGGCGCCGCGAGGCCGGTGAGGCGCAAAATTTCCTCCAGCGCCAGTGCGAGCGCCTCGGCGTCCGGCAGCCCGGCGGCGCGGCAAAGCTCGCCGTAGCGCGCCTCGGCGGTGGGTTCGCCGGCGTTCCAGCGCACGACGGCCGGCAGCACGAGGCCGACGGCCTGGCCGTGGACGATGCCGTGATGCGCGGTGAGCGGGTTCGCCGCGCTGTGCGCCGCGCCGAGCATCGAGGCCTCGATGGCTGCGCCGGCAAACGCCGCGCCGAGTTGCATCCGCCCGCGCGCGTCGAGGTCGGCGGGATTCGCGAGTACGCGGGGCAGGGCGTCGAAGCACAGCCGGAACGACTCGTGGGAAAACATCGCGCTCAGCGTCGTGCGCTTGGTGGTCACGGCCGTCTCGACGGCGTGTGCGAGCGCGTCCATGCCGGTGCAGGTCGTCACGCGCGCGGGCTGGCTGATGGTCAGCTCCGGGTCGAGGATCGCGATGCGTGCAGAGATCTTCGGATCGAGGCACGCCATCTTTTGATGCGTCACCTCGTCCGCGATGAGGGCGGCGGACTGGCATTCGCTGCCGGTGCCGGAAGTCGTTGGGATCGCGATGAGCGGCAGCAGCGGCTTCGTGGCTTTGCCGACGCCCCAGTAGTCCTTCATCGCGCCGCCGTTCGTCAGCAGCAGATTGCTGCCCTTCGCCGTGTCCATGCTGCTCCCGCCGCCGAGGCCGATGAAAAGGTCCGCCTTTGCCGCGACCGCGGCTTCCACGCAGCGCCGCACATCGTCGGTGTCGGGATTTTCGCGGACGCTGTCAAAGATGCTCACGCCGACTCCCGCCGCTTCGAGCGCGACGCGCGCGCGCTCGACATGCCCGGCCGCGACGATGCCACGGTCCGTGACAAGCAGCGCCCGCCGCGCGCCAATTTCCGCCGCGAGCGCGCCAACTTTGCCCAGCGACCCCGGTCCAAAAACGAGCCGCGTGCGCGGGAGCCAGTCAAAAGGTGCGGGCGGCAGGCCGGAGGCGGTGCGGTGGAGCATGATGTTCGGTTTCGACTCGGCGAGGCGGCGGATGTTCAAGCCGCGACTCGTCGCGAAAATTAGAAGTCCATTCGGGTGACGCGCGCGTGCGGGGAGAGTGTTTTTCTCGCGGGTTTCATGCGCATGTTTGGCCCGGCGGTGTTGGCGCTTCGCGGAAAAAAGAGCAAGCGCGGGGGCGGCCGACCCCGAAAAAAACGGTGCCCGGCGAGCTGCGTTTGAAGCAAATGCGAGCGCGGCACGTCCATCAGGCATCCCCGATGCTCTGTTTGCCTTCAGCACCCCTCCATGCAACGCCTTTCTCCATCCCGCCGGGAAATTCCGGCTTGCGCCGAAGCGCCCCATTCCTAGAGTGAAAAGCATTCCTCACATGAAACTCGCCCAGGGTTTCGCTGCACTCGCCGGACTCCTCACGGCCTTCGTGGCGAACGCCCAAACTCCACAGCCCACCTATCAGAGCAGCACGGATTTTGCCCGTTATGCGATGAAGCTGCGTGAGGAATCCATCCTCCGACTGGAGCCGCAAGTGATCGTGCCGACGGAGTCGAACAAGGACGGCGTGCGCGGACTTTATCCGTGGAAATTGGGCATCGTCTCGACGGTCTTTTGGGTCGGCGAGCAGGCGGGGCAAAACAACCCGGTGCATAATTTTTCCAGCTCATGGGATCTGAACTGGTGGCGCACGTACGGTGGCTTCGACGATCCCAATGCCGGCGGCCGCCGCCGCCTGCCGGATGGCGGCACGATCCCCGCCGCGTTCGTCCCGCAGCAAAATCCCTTTTACGTCGCCCTGCCATACAACGATGTCACCCAAGGACGCCACAAGCCCGAGGCGCGCAAAGTCATCCCGTGGTTCAACGCCCTCTTCGAGCAGGAGGGCAAGTCCGTCTGCCGCGACCGCTGGATCATGATTCGAAAAGGCAACCGCGCCTGCTACGCGCAGTGGTCGGATTGCGGTCCGTTCCGCACGGATCACTGGGGCTACGTTTTTGGAAATGAACGCCCGCAGTGGAACCTGAACCGCGGCGCCGGCCTGGATGTCTCGCCCGCCGTGCGCGATCACCTCGGCATGGGGAGCATGGATGTCGTGGATTGGAAATTCGTGGAATACTCCGAAATCCCGCCCGGCCCGTGGTCACGCTACGGCGAGAACAACACGTTCGTCATCGACATCCGCCGCAAGCAGACCCGCCTCGCGCAGGCGCAGAAATCCGGACGGCCCGTCCGCGACCAGGACCTCCCGCTGCCGACGGTCGTCACGCAGTAGTCGGCGCAGGCGCCGAAAAAGTTGCCGCGGCGCGCGCGGCGAAAATCGCGCCCGCGTTTTTCTCTTGGCGCGGAGCGTGGCGATTCCGCATCTACTTCGCGCGATGGCCTTCTCCGCCGAACAAGCTCTGACTCTCCTCCGCAAAGCGCAGGCAAACGATCGCCTCGCGCACGCCTACCTCATCACGGGCCCCGTCGGCAGCGGCACGCGCGAAGTCGCCGCCGGCCTCACCGGCATCCTCGTCGGCGATGCCGCCGCTCCGCTCCGCCATCCGGATGTCCACATCGCGGAGCCCGAGTCCAAATCGCGCCGCATCACCACCGAACAGACGCGCGAACTCGAACGCTCGCTGCAGATGCGTTCGCTCCGTGGCGGACGGAAAGTGGTGATCATTTTCGATGCGGATCGCCTTGTGGAAAATGCCGCCAACGCGTTTTTGAAAACCCTCGAGGAACCGCCGGCGAATTCGCACATCATCCTCGTCAGCAATTTTCCGGAACTCCTGCTCGAGACCATCCTCTCGCGCTGCATCGAGATCCCGCTCGTGCCCGGCGTGCGGCGCGGACTCAGCGATCGCCAGCGGCGGCTTGCGGAATTGCTGCGCAAATATTTCACCATGCCGCGACCCGAACTGCCGCAGATTTTCGGCCTCGTCCGCGAAGTGCAGGCGCTCATGGCCGAGGCCAGGCAGTGCGCCACCGAGGAAACCGACGCCGCCTGCAAGACCGAGGCGAAGCACTACCGCGAGGCGAGCGGCGTGGGTGCGAACTGGCTCGAGGACCGCGTGGATTTCCACAAGGCGCTCGCCGAGGCCCGCTATCGCAACGAGCGCGGCGTGCTCGTGGACACGCTCGAATCCTGGTGGGCCGATGTCCTCCGGCAGCAGCAAAATGCCGCGCACCTCGACCTCCCGGATTTTTCCGCCGACACCGCCGCGCTCGCGCAGCGGCTCAGCATCCCCTCGGCGATCGACCGCGCCGCGGCGGTCGGCGGGCTGCGCGAAAATTTCGGCCGCAACGTGCAGGAGCAGCTCGCCGTCGAAGTCGCATTCATGGAGGCCTTCGCCGCGTGAGCATCCCTCTCGCCATCGTCGATCAGAGCTACGCCACGATCGGCATGGTCGTCACGGCGATGATGACGGCCGCCCTCATCATCAACGTCGCCTCGCTCCACACGAAGGACATGAACCGCAAGTCCGGCCACGCGGTCACTCTGCTTTTCCTCGCCTTCATTTTGGAAGCCGCCGCGTGGACCGTCCGCGCATTCGGCGGAGGCACGGAGCGCGGAGCCTTCTGGATCAACATCATCGCCGCTGCGCTGCACGTCATCAGCGCCGCCCTCGCCCTGAGCGCATTTTTTGAGCATCGCACGATCGGGCGATGGCCTCACGGACGCCGCCGCGCGACATGGGGATTTTGGCTGAACGTCCTCGCCCTCCTCGTCCTCGCCGCCTGGTTTTACCTTGGCGCAAATCCGACGGTGTACAAGCGCATCTTCGAGTGATGCCTCACATCTCCGGCACCGTCCCGCCCGCGTCGCGGATGATCTGGTCCACCGCCGCTACGTCCTCGAAGGCGAGATGTTTTCGCTGGTATTTGTTCCAGAGCACGCGCCGCAGCTCGAGCAGATCGTCCATCAGCGGCGCATCATAGTACGTCCACGACGCGTCGTCGCGCAGCTTTGCCTGGATGCGCCACCTGCCGCCAAATTTCTCCGCGCGCACCTCGCGCTTCGCACCTTCCTCGGTAGTGTGTTTCCAAGCGTGAACGTTGCGGGAGCGGATTTTCAATGGAGCCGGGTTTCGATTTCTGAGAGATACACGCCGCTTTGAACGATCTTCGCAAGCTCTTGCTCTACCTCGCCGGCTCGCTCGTGATCGGTGCGCTGCTGGCCCCGGTTTTTTTCAAGGGCGGCCACGCGCTCGCAGGCCACGGCATTTTCCCGAGCCTCGGCACGCAGGGCTTCCATCGCTACTTCAGCCGCTCCGTCGAAATCGCCGCCATCCTCCTGCTCTGGCCGCTCGCGCGATCCCTGCGCGTGCGCTCGATCGCCGAACTCGGCCTGCGCTGGGACCCGCAGTGGGGGAGGCGGCTGGCCTTCGGCTTCATCGCCGCCGTCGCGCTCATGGCCGTGATGTCGCTCATCGTGTTCGCGGCCGGCGGCATCGTTTTCCGTCCGCCGGAGCAGCGGCTCTTCGGCGAATTGCCGAAGGTGATTTTCACCGCCGCATGCGTCGGCTTCATCGAGGAATGCATTTTCCGCGGCGCCTTCCTCGGCCTGCTCCAGCGCTCGATGCCGCCGCGCGCCGCGCTCCTCGCGAGTGCCCTCTTTTTCGCCGTGCTTCACTTCATCCAGCCGCTCGCCAGCAGTGTCACGGCGGAGGAAGTCACCTGGTCCTCCGGCTTCGCACTGATCCCAAAAGTGTTCAGCCAATGGAGTGATCCTGCGATGATCGGCGCGTCGTTCACCACGCTCCTCGCCGTCGGCGGTGTGCTCGGCTGGGCGATGCAGCGCACGCGCTCACTCTGGCTCGGCATCGGCCTGCACGCGGGCTGGGTGTTTTGCGTGCAGGGCTTTGGAAAATTCGCATTTTTCGCCGGAGGCATGCTCCCGTGGATCGGCGCGGATATCCGCATCGGTCTCGCGCCGCTCGTCACCGTCATCATCACCGGCCTCGTCTGCCGCCTCTGGCTCGCGCATGGGAATCGCCACCTCCGCACGTAGGATTTTCACCGCGCTCGGCACGCTCTGCTTCCCGCCGCACTGCGCCGCGTGCCGCGCCGCGACGGAGCCCGGCATGCATCTTTGCGCGGATTGCGCGAAAGGTGCGCAGCCCATTGAGCGCCCATTTTGCGAGCGCTGCTCGCAGCCCTTCGAGGGCGCGATCACGCAGCACTTCACCTGCGCAAATTGCGCCGACCGCGAGATCCATTTCGAGTGCGCCGTCGCCGCGTACCTCAGCCGCGGAGTCGTCCGCGATTTCATCCATGCCTTCAAATACAACCACGAGTTCCACCTCCGCCGCCCGCTCGCCGAATGGCTCGCGCACACGCTCGACGATCCGCGTATCGCCTCGCGTCCGTTCGATGCCTTCATCCCCGTGCCGCTCCATCACATCCGCTTTCGCGAACGCGAATTCAACCAGGCCGCCGAACTCGCCGCGCTCGTCTCGCAGCGCAGCGGCATTCCCGTTTCCCACGCACTGCAGCGCACGCGCTACACTTCCACGCAGACGAAACTCGACCGCGCCGAGCGCATGGAAAACTTGCGCGGCGCATTCCGCGTGCGCCACACTGCGCGCGTGAAAGACCGACACCTCGTTCTCGTTGACGACGTCTTCACGACGGGCTCCACCGTCGAGGAATGCTCGCGCGTGCTGTTGCGCGCGGGTGCCGCCTCGGTGAGAGTCATCACCGTCGCCCGCGGCTAAACCCGCGGGCCGATGCTGCCGCCGCAAAACATCATCGCCCGCCATTTCAAAAAACCGGCCACCCACCGCAAAGCCGCCGCTGCCCGAGCAAAAATCCGAGCCTTCAAATTCCATGGGAATCTTCTCCAAACCGGTCTTCACGTCCGGCAAAAAACGCGAACTGCCCGCCGGCCTCTGGACGAAATGTCCGAACTGCGCGGAGATCATTCACAACCTCGAAATCGAGCGCAACGTCCGCATCTGTCCGAAGTGCGAGCACCACTTCGCGCTCAACGCGCATGACCGCATCGACCTGCTGCTCGATGCCTCCACTTTCACGGAGCACGACGCGACGCTCACCTCCGTGGACACGCTGAAATTCACCGGCCAGGCGAGCTACACCGATCGCCTGAAAAAATATCAAAAAGCGACGGGCCTGCTCGACGCCGTGATCACCGGCACGGGCTGTATCGAGGGAAAAATGGTGAGCATCGCGGTGATGGATTTCGCTTTTCTCGCCGCGACGATGGGCAGCGTCGTCGGCGAAAAAATCACCCGCGCCATCGAGCGTGCGACCGCGCAGGAACTTCCCATGATCATCGTCAGCGCCAGCGGCGGCGCGCGCATGTACGAGGGCATGCTCTCGCTCATGCAGATGGCGAAAACCTGCGGCGCACTCGCGCGGCATTCCGATGCGCGGCTGCCGTACATTTCCGTGCTCACCGATCCGACCACCGCGGGCGTGATGGCCAGCTACGCGAGCGTCGGCGACATCATCATCGCCGAGCCGCGCTGCATGATCGGCTTTGCCGGCCCGCGCGTCATCCGCGAGACGACGCATCAGGAGTTGCCGCCCGATTTTCAGACCGCGGAATTTTGCGTGGATCACGGCCTCGTGGACATGATTGTGCATCGCAAGAAAATGAAGGAAACGCTGGCTGGCCTGCTCGCGTACCTCGCGCCATCGGCTGCGACGGCAGCGTGAACTACCGCGCCGCGCTCGACTGGCTCTACGGCCTCCAGGTCCACGGCATCATGCTGGGCTTGGAAAGCATCCGCCGACTCTGCGCCGCGCTCGGCGTGGACACGGCCAGCACCGCGCAGCGGCGCTTCATCCACGTCGCCGGCACGAATGGCAAAGGCTCCGTCTGCGCCCTGATCGCCGCCGTGTGCGCGGCATCGCAGCGCCGCACGGGCCTCTACGTTTCGCCCCACCTCGTCACTTTCCGCGAGCGCATCCGGCTCGGTCGAAATCAAATTCCCGAAGACCACGTCGCCGAAGTCCTCGGAAAAATCCGCGACATCATCGCGGGATGGGAGCACACGCCGACTTTTTTTGAAGTGACGACCGCGCTCGCGCTCGCGTGGTTCCAGCGGCAGAACGCCGAGATCGTAGTCCTCGAAACCGGCCTTGGCGGACGGCTCGACGCGACGAACATCGTCACGCCCGCCGTCTCCGTCCTCACGCCGATCGGCTTCGATCACATGCAGCATCTCGGCGGCACGCTCGCCGCGATCGCCGGGGAAAAGGCGGGCATCATCAAACCCGGCGTCCCCGTCGTCTCGTCGCCGCAGGTGCCGGAGGTCGAGACCGTCTTCCGCGCCGCAGCGGCAGCCGCGGGCACGTCGATCCATTTCATCCGCCAGCCGATCGGCCCTGAATGGCCGCTCGCGCTTGCCGGCAGTCACCAGCGGTGGAATGCCGCGCTCGCCTTCGCCGCGCTGATCGAGGCCGGCCTGCGTCCCGAACCGGGCATCGTGCGCGACGCGTTTGCGGGTGTGGAATGGCCCGGGCGTTTTCAGCGCGCGGACGATCGTCTCGTGATCGACGGCGCGCACAATCCGCCCGCCGCCGCGCAACTCGCCGCGACGTGGCGCGAGGAATTCGGCGTCGAAACGGCGACGCTCATCCTCGGCATCCTCGCGGACAAGGACGCATCGGGAGTCGTCGCCGCGCTGCTGCCCATCGCCGCGCGCATCATCTGCGTCCCCGTGCGCAGCCCGCGTGCGCTGCCACCAGCGGAACTCGCCGCGCTCATCCGCGCGCAGTCGCCTTCCATTCCCGTGAGCATTGCGGAAAATCCCGCGACTGCGCTCACCGAAGCGCGCGCAGACTCGGCTCCCATCCTCGTGGCCGGCTCGCTCTTCCTCGCGGGTGAAGTCCTCGCCCATCTCGGTGTCGCCGGGGGTGCGCACGAGTGGAGCGCGCAGTAGGTGTCGCCGGGGCTGAAAATGGTTGACCCATTTCCGCACCGACTCCAAATGCCACGCATGAAAATCAACCCGCTGTCCCGCGTCGCCACCGTCGCCTGCCGTGCCTCCCTGCTGGTACTTTCGGGACTGCTGCTCGCCGGCTGCGAGCACAAGGGCAAACTTGATGGCACCTATTCGTCGTCGGTGCAGAGCTACACTTTCCACGGCGACACGGCCGACGGCTCGGTCATGGGGAAGAAGATCGGAGAAGGGTGGCCGTACACCGTCGAAGGCAAGACCGTGACGCTCAAAGGCCCCGGCGGGAACGTGACACTGACGATGAATGACGACGGATCACTTTCCGATCCGGCGAAGGACAAGCTGGTGAAAAAATAGCGGCGGGGGAAGGTCGCGCGCGGCCTGCGATTTCTGCGGAGTGGAATTTCCGCGCACGCCCGATACGCTCCGCGCCGTGACTGAACCTTTTCATTTTCAAGCCTCCGGCCGCCTTGTGGATTTCATGCGGCAGGCCGACGAGCCGGGCCTCATCAACCTCGCCGCGGGCGTCCCGAGCACCGAGTCGCTGCCGACGGCGGAACTGCGCGCGGCCTTTGAGAAAGCGCATGCCGACGATGGCGCGCGGCTCTTCGCGTATCATCATCCGGAAGGCGATCACCGGCTGCGCGCGCTCCTCGCCGAGCGCCTCTCGCAGCGCGGCGCGAAAGTGAGCGGCCCGCAGATCCTCACGACGACCGGCTGCCAGCAGGCGCTGCAACTCATGCTCTCGGTCCTCGTGCAGCCCGGTGACGTCGTCGCGTGCCAGACGCCCGCGTACTACGCGCTGCTCGAACTCATCGCCGCGCGCGGCGCGCGCATCCTCCCGCTGCCCGAGCGCAGCGACGCGGGCTTCGACATCGCAGAGGTCACGGAACTGCTCGAACGCTCGCGGCCAAAGTGCCTTTTCGTCTGCACATCGCTCTCGAATCCCAGCGGCTCGACGATGCCGGAATCCGCGCGCATCGCGCTCGTCGAGGTCTGCCGCCGACTCGGCGTGCGCATCATCGAGGACGACATCTACGCGGAGCTGGTGGACGGCGGCGCGCCGAAGCCGATGCTCGCCTTCGACGACGGCGGCACGGTTTCATACGTCACAAGTTTCTCCAAAAGCGTCGCGCCCGGCCTGCGCGCGGGCTTCTGCGTGCCGGGCACGATCTTCGAGGCGGCGGCGACTTTGAAATGCCAGGAGGACATGCATGGCTCCGTGCTCAGCGAAGCGACGCTGCGCGCCTTCATCGAGATGGGCGAAGTCGAGCCGCACCTCGCCCGCGTACGCGCGACGAATCAGCGCCGCCGCGCCCTCGCCCGCGAGGCGATCACGCGCAGCTTTCCGCGCGGCACGCGCATCGCTGATCCGCTCGGCGGCTATATGTTGTGGGTGCAGCTCCCCGACTCCGCGGATCTCGCGCAGGTGAAAGTGCGCGCCCGTGAAAAGGGCGTCGTCTTCTGCGCCGGCGGCGTATTTTTTCCGGCGGAAGCGCCGGGAAAATTCATGCGGCTGAACTGCGCGAAGGCATCGGAAGCCGATCTCGTCCGCGGCCTGGAAATTCTCGGCGCAGCGATCTGATCCGCGCGTGCGCCCTACTCGGACGGCTCCATGAAATAGAGCCCGGTCGTCATCGGAAATGCATTGTCCATCGGCATGCGTTTCATCGCGTGCTGCGCGCCCCACGAGTCGGAGTAGATCAGTTCGCTCGTCTTGTTGTTGTAGCCGATGATCAGCCGCATGTGCCCGCCGTGCGCCTGCGGGATTTCGGCTTCGGGATAAAGTCCGAGTTCCACGCCCCACATCACCGGGATTCCCTTGTCGATCTTCTCCGCCACCTCGCGTTTGAATTTCTCGAAGTCGCCCTTCTTCTTCACCGTCTTGGATTCCTTCAGCGAAGCGGGATCCATCGAGCCGTAGATCTCGCCGATGTCGATCACGCGCATCCCTGCGAGATTGATCTCCTTCTTCTTGTTCCGCTTCGCTTCGCGATTGTAGTCCGTGATCATCCGGCTGAACTCCGCGTATTCCCATTTCGAAATCGCGCGCACGTGGACGTGCAGCCGCCCTTGCAGCGCGGTGAGCGCCTTCAGCATCGCATCGGGACTCGTGCCGCCGCCCGCGCCGGTGTTCGCCACTTGCGCCATCTCGTGCTGGTCCACCGGCATCCCGTAGTAGCGGAAGACGCGCTCCGCCGTCGCGACCGCGCAGTAGCCCTTCGGCCCCTGATCCACCATCGGCACATTTTTGATGAACACATCGCCGCTGGGATCGCGCGTGAGATTCGCGAGCAGCGAAGTCTTGCTCACGCGCTGCCCCGCGGACGGCGTGGTCGCGGCGGCCGCGCCGAGACCGAGTTGCTTCGGCAGCGGACTCACGCGCAGCCTCACGAACTCCGGGCGAAACTGCACGCCCGTCGCCTTCGCGTCCTTCTGCGCGCTGTATTCGAGGAGGTAAATGGACGGTGCCTTCGACCACGAAAATCCCGTCGCCTTCACCGCACTCGCATTTTGCCGGCCGAGGTCCACGGGCTGCGCGCCGACCTTCGCGGTGATCGCCGTCTTCCACGCTTCGAGCTGTTTTTCAAATTCCGCGCGGCTTGAAAATCCGCTGCCGCTGTCGCTGTCGCCGCGGTTGAAAATCGAGAGGTTCACGCGGAACAGCTTGCCTGCTTGAAACTCGACCACCGCCTCCTTCACCGGGATCGCGCCGCCCCACAGACCGTAGTTGCCGAAGAGCCGCGCCTGATCCTTCTGCGCCGAGAGCCACTGCGGGCGCGACGATTTGAACGTCGTCTCAAACTGCTCCGCCGTCGTCTCCCACGGATTGTCGCCCGCGATCAGCGCGTCGAGCATCACCTGCGGCGCGACGGATACGGCGCTGGTTTTCTGCGCATGCAGCAGCGGTGTCGCGGTGAGCAGGGTGGCGAGAATGGTGAGCGTGCGGAATGTTTTCACGGGATTTTCGAGGCGCATGGTTGGGAGGATTTCCGCGGGAGCTTGCCGATGAAAATGCGCCGCGCAACGCCGGAGTGCGCCCGTGCCGGGTGGAACGCGCGGACTCGTTGGGAAGGATTCGACATCCCGCCACCCGTCGTCTTGTCTCCGCGGACCTCCATGAAATTCCTCCGCATTTTCCTCGTCCTCTGTCTCGCCACCGCCGCGCGCGCCGGCCTCGCGCGCGCTGCCGAGCGCAAGCCGAACATCATTTTCCTCCTCGCCGACGATCTCGGCTACGGCGATGTCGGCGCTTTCGGGCAGAAAAAAATCCGCACGCCGAACATCGACCGCCTCGCCGCCGAGGGCATGAAACTCACGCAGCATTACGCGGGGAACAACGTGTGCGCGCCGTCGCGCTGCGTGCTCATGACGGGAAGGCATCCCGGCCACGCCTTCATCCGCGACAATCGGAACGCGAAGGCCTTCGATCCGAAATGGGACGAGGGCCAGACGCCCGTGCCGGAGGGCGAACTCACCTTCCCGCTCACGCTGAAAAAACTCGGCTACAAGCTCGGCGGATTTGGAAAGTGGGGCCTCGGTCCGGTCGGCTCGACCGGCGATCCGCTGAAGCAGGGCTTCGATCGTTTCTTCGGCTACAACTGCCAGGGCGTCGCGCACAACTCCTACCCGACGCATCTGTGGGACAACGACCAGCCGCACGCGCTCGACAACCCGAAATTTTCCGCGCACCAAAAACTCGCGGAGGGCGCGGATGTGAATTCGCCCGAGGTGTACGCGAAGTTTTCCGGCAACGAATACGCACCGGATTTGATCAGCGCCGAGGCGCGCGAGTTCATCCAGGAAAACAAGGACCGTCCGTTTTTCCTGTACTATCCGACGACCGTGCCGCACCTCGCGCTGCAGGTGCCGGAGGATTCGCTGGCGGAGTACGCGGGGAAATTTCCCGAGGAGCCGTACGACGGCTCGCGCGGCTACCTGCCGCATCGTGCCCCGAGGGCTGCCTACGCCGCGATGGTCACGAGGATGGATCGCGAGATCGGTCGCATCGCGGACCTCGTGAAGGAACTCGGTCTCGACGACAACACGATCTTCGTTTTCACCAGCGACAACGGCCCGCTCTACGACAAGCTTGGCGGCACGGACACGGAATTTTTCGAGAGCGCCGGTCCGCTCAACGGGCGCAAGGGATCGATGTTCGAGGGCGGCATCCGCATGCCGACCATCGTGCGCTGGAAGGGCCACATCGCCGCGGGCGCGACGAGTGATCGCGTGAGCGGATTCGAAGACTGGATGCCGACGCTGCTCGACCTCGCAGGCGAAAAGGCGGCGACGCCCGCGGGCATTGATGGCATCAGCATGGCGCCCACGCTGCTCGGCAAGCCGCAGGAAGCGCGGCCATTTCTCTACCGCGAGTCGCCCGGCTACGGCGGGCAGGCGTGCATCCGAGTCGGCGACTGGAAGCTGATCCGCGAGAAGCTGAACCCCGGCCCGAAGGCGAAGCTGAAGCCGCGCGACGTGCAGCTTTTCGATCTCGCGAATGACATCGGCGAGAGCGACGATGTCGCCGAGCAGCATCCCGATGTCGTGAAAAAACTCAGCAAGCTCATGCGCGAGCAGCATGTGAAGTCCGACCTCTTCCCCATCCGCGCGCTCGACGCGCAGTGATGGGAATTTGCACCGCGAAGAAGCGAAGGAGCGAAGAGGGAAGGAACCGGCGCGGGGAAACATCCTGTTCTTTTTGACTGAGTCCCATTTTGAATTTGGAAGCCATGAATCCAGGAAACTGAGTGTTCGGATGCAGGTGCGCGCCCCACGCTGCGCTCCTTCCATTCGTGGCTACCTGAATTCCTGGTTTCCTGGTTTCCAAATCAGTCCGCTGCCTTCCTCTTCGCTCCTTCGCTTCTTCGCGGTTCATTCCTGCATCCGCGTCTTGCGAAGATGCGCGCGTCCCCCTAGCTTCCCCGCCCTTTCTTTATGGCTGATGAACGCAAGACTCTCGATCAACGCAACACGATGACCGACATCGAACGGCTCCGCCACTCGGCGGCGCATGTGCTCGCCACGGCCATCCTCCGCATCTGGCCGGAGGCGCAGTTTGCCGCGGGGCCGCCGGTGGAGAATGGGTTTTATTACGATGTGGATTTGCCGCACCGCATTTCGCCGGAGGATTTTGCGCGCATCGAGGAGGAGATGAAAAAGGAGATCAAGGCGAACAATGTTTTCGAGCGCACGGCGGTGTCGCGCGCGGAGGCGCTGGCGTTGGCGGAGAGCGGGCGGCTGGGCGGGCTGGGCGAGAGGGCGGGGAATGCGAGCAAATTCAAGGTCGGCAATCTCGCGGACATCCCGGAGGGCGCGGAGATTTCGCTCTTCCGCAACGGCGACTTCCTCGACCTGTGCGCGGGGCCGCACGTCATGCGCACGGGGAACATCGGCGCCAACGCTTTTAGGCTCACGCACGTCGCGAGCGCCTACTACAAGGGCGACGAGAAGAACCCGCAGCTCCAGCGCATCTACGGCACGGCGTTCAAGAACAAGACGCAGATGGACGAGTATTTCACGATGCTCGAGGAGGCGAAGAAGCGCGACCATCGCAGGCTCGGCAAGGAGCTGGAGCTTTTCACGTTCGACGACGACGTGGGGCCCGGTCTCCCGCTCTGGCTGCCGCGCGGCACGGTGCTCATCGAGGAGTTGGAAAAGCTCGCGAAGGAAACGGAATTCGCCGGCGGTTATGATCGCGTCCGCACGCCGCATCTCGCGCGGGAGAACCTGTATCTCACGAGCGGGCATCTGCCGTATTACGCGGAGAGCATGTTCCCGCCGATGGTTTTGGAAAGTGAGCGTGCGACAAAAAATGTCGCACCCGTGGCGAAAGGCGGTGCCTCGGGTAGCGCGGGCGTCCCGCCTGCCGATTCGCGCGTCCCGCGTGAATCATCGAACGTCGAGAGGCGTGTCTCTCCCGCTGACGCCCGAGCCGCCGCAAGGGACGCGCGTCAAGGCGCGCAAGACATCCACCCCACGCAGGGCACCGCGTATGCACGCCGCAACCTCCCGCATTTCGAAAAGCCGTGGACGATCTATTTCATCACCGTGTCCACGCGCAACCGCCGCGTTCTCTCGCCGGAAGCGCGCACCATCGTCCTCAATGCCCTCCGCCATTTCCACGGCGTGCGCTACGAATTGTTCGCTGCCGTGGTGATGCCAGACCACGTCCATTTTTTGTTTCAGCCGTGGGTGAAGGAAAAGAACGAAAATGGTGAGAACGTGTTTTGGGCATTGGGTGAGTTGATGCATTCGATCAAGAGTTTCACCGCGAAGGAAATCAACAAGGCCGAGGGGACGACGGGGGAGGTGTGGGAACTGGAACGATACGATCGCTATGTGCGCGGGGATTTGGATTTGGAGGAGAAGTTTCTCTACATTTGCAACAACCCTCGTGGGGAGAATCTGGTCGGACCGGAGGAAAATTATCCCTGGGTTTGGACGCCGGATGCGCAGGCGGGGATCGCGGCACGCAATTTTGCAGGCGACGCGACAACGAGGTCCGTGGTGACCCGCGAGCCGCGTGACACGGCAGGCGGGACGCCCGCGCTACCCGAGACACGCCGTTCGCACGACGAAGCTCCGTCGCGGAATGAACTCGGCGGTGCGGAGAACGCACGCGCGTCCGCGAATGACGCGTCCATTTTACCCGCAGCACAAACGGGCGATCGCTACTACCTCAAGGCCATGAACTGCCCGCACCACCACAAGCTCTTCGGGGCGGTGCCGCGCAGCTACCGCGACCTTCCGCTGCGCCTCGCGGAATACGGCACCTGCTACCGCTACGAGCAGAGCGGCGAACTTTTCGGCCTCATGCGCGTGAGGGCCATGCAGATGAATGACGCGCACATCTACTGCACCGAGGAGCAGTTCGCGTCCGAGTTTCAGGCCGTGAACGAGATGTATCTGAAATACTTCAGCATCTTCGGAATCGAGCGCTACCAGTTCCGCTTCAGCACCCACGACCCGAAGGAACTCGGCAAGAAATTCGTGGACCAGTCCGACCTCTGGCTCAAGACCGAGAAGATGGTGCGCGATGTCCTCGTCGCCTCCGGCGCGCCCTTTGTGGAAGTGGCGAATGAAGCCGCCTTTTACGGCCCGAAGATTGACATCCAAATCTGGAACATCATCGGCAAGGAATTCACGCTCGCCACGAACCAGGTGGACTTCGCCGTGCCCGCGCGCTTCGGCCTCAAATACCGCACGCGCGACAACACCGACGCGACGCCGCTCTGCATCCACCGTGCGCCGCTCGGCACGCACGAGCGTTTCATCGGCTTCCTCATCGAGCACTACGCCGGGAATTTCCCACTGTGGCTCGCGCCCGAGCAGGTGCGCGTGCTCACCTTCGGCACGGAGGAACCGCTCGTCGTCGCCGCCAAGTCGCTGGTCGCCGAACTCCGCGCCGAGGGCGTGCGCGCCGCGCTCGACATCACGTCCGACCCCATCAAGGCAAAGGTTGCGAACGCCGAGCAGATGAAGGTTCATCACATGCTCGTCATCGGCCCGCGCGACCTCGAAGCGGGCAACGTGAGCGTGCGAGTCCACGGCAAAGGCCACCTCGGCGCGAAGCCGCGCGGGGAAGTCGTCGCGGACATCCTCGCGGCGATCAAAGAGCGCCGGGCGTAGCATGCAGCGCCACCCGTCCCGGTGGCCGCAAGGCACCTGCCGCAAGCCCAATTTTCCCGACGTTTGCGGATCGGAGAAGAGTGACGCTGCGCGTGATGTGGCCGTGACCACCGGGGACGGGTGGCGATCCAACGCAGGGATCGACTTACTCCGGCGCTCCGGTTCCCTGCGCCCGATTGGCGTTGGTGCGGCCAAGCTTTCCGATGTCGTGGAGGATGCTGGCATTGATTCCCACGGCTTGCTCGATCGCTTTTTCCATCGTGCGGGCGTCTTCGGGCGAGCGCTCATGCAGGCGAGCGACGGCCGCACTCATTTGTTCCAATTGCCGGAAGACGCGCGCATAGTCTCGCGGCGGGTCGGGCAAGGTATGCAGGATATTAAAGAACGGATCGAAGCGGACATGAGTATTGACAAAGTCGCGCCACTTGGCGTCGCAAGCCGCGCGATCCTTGTAATACTGCGCCTCCCACTGGAGCGCCTCGTTATCCACCGTCACCCATTCGGTCAGGCTGGTGACATCGGTGGAGGCAAATTTCTCATTGGCCAGAGCCTCAATGACCAACGCGATGTGCTCCACGGTTGAATTGAAGGTCATGACCAAGGTCGAAGTAAATGCATCGGACGTTATGGCGCATTGGATGGGGACGGGGATGGACTTAGTCACGCTTTGTTTGGGCAAGGCAGGATCGTCGAGAGTTACATCAGCCACGGGCGAGATGGTGCTGGAAGAGGGGACATCCACGCCATTCACGCGCCACTTATAGACGGGCTGGCCAAAGCCTTTGGCGCTCGCCACGCAAGTAACCTTCTGTGGCGTGCTCAGGATGTCGAAATGATAGCTCTGCTTTTTGCAGAAGATGCCGAGATTTGCCTCCGCAGTCCCAGATCGGACAGTATAAGGCGCACTCAGCGGCGCAGTCTGGGTGTCTATGTCCACTTGTCGCTGGTTGCCTTTGAGCAAAGGAAACGGATTGTCGGTCTTAAGTTGCGGCGTGTTGCCGATCGGAAAAAACGGATTGATCAAATTGCGGAACGCCGTGATCGCGCCGCTGTTGCCGGTCAGGTTCTTGTAAGTGGTCTCGAGCGTGCTTCCTCCTTTCTGGATGATGTCCTGCATGGAGTATCCAAGCTGGCTGCGCAGATAGAAGAGAAACAGCAGCGAACAGCCGAAGCTCTCGGAGTCAGAGTCGGTCGTCTTGGGATTGGTGATCCAATCGTGGGAAGCCGCATCGCGATCGGGCAGTTGCAACCAGGGATTCACCCAGGTGCCGTAGGCCGCCTGATAACCTGCCTTGAACCGGAGTTGCGCACACATCAGCGACAGACCCTCGCCGTGGCTGTAGCCCGCATTCCAAGTTTCCGGTCCCTGGGTGTTGCGATAGCCCATGAAGATCTCGACCAGCTCGGCGACGAATGACATCTGCACGATGGAAGCGGCATTGGTGTCGCTGGAATCGGCTTCACGCGAAATCAAATTCATCGTCGTCGTCCCGTCGCCCTTGTAGCCAGAATTATTTGCGCCGCCCGAAGTCAGGCTGCCGACGAAATTGACGATGATCCGATTCCCGGTGCCGAAGCCGCCCGTGACGCCGAACCAATCCGCCAGCGCAGTGAACTCGGATTCGACGATGGCGAAAAGCGCAGTGGCCCGTTTCGGTGACTTTGGCAAAAGTGCCGGGTCGAAATTGAGGGTGAAGTTCGTGGATTGAAGTATTTGGTTTGCCATAAATAACGAGGTTCACTGAGGGCATGGAGGACCGAAGGAGACACTGCAAAACAAAACATGGCGCGCCGCGTGGGGCGACGCCATCGCCAGGGCTGACAAAGCAAGAGGACGCGTCGCACCGAGGAGGGAATACCGATGCGAGAGGAAGACGCCTGCGGCGGGCGCAACACCCAAAATCGAGCGCCCAACGCTCAACTTCCAAAGCAAGCGAGCAACGCTTCGCGCGCAGATTCTGCCATTGCGCGTTCGGGGTTGGGCGTTGGGGCGGTGAAATGCTCCCCAAAATTTGATGCGTCGGCCTCGGCGCTCGCGGACATCGGACTTCCATTCGCGAACCGCCGGCACGAGTTTGCGCTCAATGAGCTTCGACCGCATCGCGCCGCACTATCGCTGGATGGAGGCGGTGCTCGCGGGCGGGAAAATGCAGCGCTGCCGGGTGGCCTGGCTCGATGCAGTGCGCGACTGCCGGCGCGTCCTCGTGCTCGGCGAGGGGCCCGGGCGATTTCTCGAATGCGCAGTGCGCGAGATGCGCGGCGCGGAATTTGTCTGCGTGGATGCGAGCAGTGCCATGCTGGAGCGCGCGCGGGCGGCGATGCTCCGTACGGGAGAATGTGCGCGCGTGCATTTCATCCACGCGGCGCTGCCGGAGTGGGAGCCGGAGCGTGCGGATTTCGATCTCATCGTCACCCACTTCTTCCTTGATTGCTTTTCCGAACCGACGCTCTCGCGAGTCGTCGCCCGCCTCGCGGCAGCGGCGTCTTTGAAGGCGGATGCGCGCTGGCTCCTCTCAGATTTTCAGATTCCGGCGCGCGGCGCGGCGCGCTTCCGTGCGCGCATCGTCCTTGCGCTCGCCTACACGTTCTTTCGCCTCACGACGCGGCTCCCGGCGAAGCGACTCGTCGCACCGGATGACGCGCTCCGCGAAAACGGATTCCGACTCGAGCACCGCCGTGAGACCGACTGGGGTCTGCTCCACAGCGATGTATGGCGGCGCACCGGCAGCCGGCCAGCCTAGTTTTTCCCTCGAAAGTGCGAGGTCTTAGCGCCCGCGCACTTTGTTTTCATTCCGCCGTTCGGGCGCTTTGTGCTTTGTCGCCCGGACGCTTTTCTTCGTGATCTTCTGACCCTCCGGATTTGCGTTCTTGGCAGGCTTTTCGTCGGCTTTGCTCTTCTTGGCGGCGGAGGGTTTAGGCATGTCGCGAGGATAGAATCGTCCGCAGCGAAAGCGAGGATATTTCCCGGAGGATGGCTGCGTTCCGAAAGTGAAGGGGCTCGTCAAATCTCCGCAATCCGAGTAATGCGCGGGGATGACATCCGACATCGGGAAGACGAGAGATTCCTTTCAGCGATTCACACTGAGGCTTTCGCTCGCGTGCTTCGTTTTGCTTTTCACACCCGCGCATGCGGACCCGGCACCGGGCCAAACAGAGCCCGCTCTCGGCACGTATCACTGGCCGAATGGCACCGCGGGCGTGGATTCGTTTGCCGCATGGCTCGGGCGCGATGCGGTGTGGGGGCTGGACTTTGTCGGCGGCGAGTCGTGGTCGAATGTCGGCTGGCCGATCTTCTGGCTGGAGCACTGGTCGAAGTGGGTGAAGGCGAAGCCCGGTCGCAAGCTCGTCCTTTCCATCCCGATCCTCGCCGGGCCGGTGGACGGCAGCGGGCCGAAGCAGGGCGACGTCGGCGCGAATGTTCCCGTGTCGCTGGAACGCGGCGCGGCGGGCGACTACAACATCCACTTCCAGCAGCTCGCGGAGAATCTCGTGAAGCATGGCCTCGCAGATTCGGTGCTGCGCCCGGCGTGGGAATTCAATGGTGACTGGTATGCGTGGCGGGCGAAGGGAAAGACGGCGGCCTTCGCGGAATATTGGCGGCAGATCGTGAAGACGATGCGCGCGGTGCCGGGCACGGAGACGCTGAAGTTTTGCTGGAACCCCACGCTCGGCGATCAGCAGTTCCCCGCCGACGAGGCGTGGCCCGGCGATGCATTCGTGGATTTCGTCGGCGTGGATGTGTACGACGAGACGTGGCACGCCGACACGTATCCTTTTCCCGCGGATGCGACCGTGGCGGAGATCGAGCGCCGGCAGAAAAAGGCGTGGGACGAATGGATCATGGCCAGCCCGCGCGGGCTCGCGTTCTGGGTGAAGTTTGCGAAGGACCACGGCAAGCCGCTCGCGATTCCCGAGTGGGGGCTCGTCTGGGCGGCGCACCATCACGGCGGATTGGACGACCCGCATTTCATCGAGGAGATGCACGCCTTCATCCACGACGCAAAAAACAACGTCGCGTTCCACTGCTACTTCGACATCAACGAGAGCGACCACGGCCACCAGCTTTCGCCCGGCGTGAGCGGCACGGGAAAAAAGGAAGGCACGCAGTTTCCGAAATCCGCCGCGCGGTTCCGGGAACTTTTCACAGCGAAGCCGTGAACAAGCCGTGAGCGTGGGCGATGGAATGCCGCGCCCGGCGCAGAAGCACAGCGCCTACTTTTTCCAGTCCGCCTTCGGCTCCGGCTTGGCGGTGTAGATGCGCACGTTGCGGAAGCTGGCGCTCTCCCCGGCGACGGTGAAGCCGGGGAACATTTTTTCCTTCGCGGCGAAAGTCGGGTCGCTGCCGTGGCCCTCGATTTTTCCATCGAGCGTGCCGACCATCGTGTCGCCGACCATCTCGAGGACGACGGTGTGCCAGGTGCCGGGCTCGAGTTTCACTTCCTTGCTGAGAAAGACGACCGCCTTGTCCGGGCCGTCGTGATCCTGGTCGTCGCGCTGCACGGCGAAACGATTCGGCGCGACGATGATTCGGGCAAGGTGATCCTTCGGGCCATTGATGGAGAGGGTGGTGGTCTTCGCGCCGTCAAATTTCACGTCGTACGCGATCACGAGATTTTGCAGTTTGAAGGGCGTGCGCACCACCGCGCCGTGCTTGTCGGAGGCGACCTCCGCGCCGCGCAGCGTGCCGCTGGCGATCTCCCATCTTCCTTTCGCGGCTTTCCACTGCGGATCGAGCGAGGGCCCGGCGAAGGAATCCGCAAAGGCGAGCTTGTCGATCTGCGCGAGGCGCGTCTGCGGCTGCTCGGGATCGGCGGCGAAGGCGGTGGAAGCGGCGGCGGCGAGGAGGAGGACGATGGAGTTTTTCATGCGAAAAGGGAACAGCGGCGCGGCTTCGCTTCGGGACAGGATGCCGCGGGAGAGTCGGGTGCCGGCGCTTTTTTTCCGCGGAGAAAGGACGGGCATTCGCCTCCGGTCGCGCTCTACGCGCCCTTGCTGCGGAAATACCGGACCGTGAGCTGCTGGCCCTCCGGCGCGTGAAAGGAGTATTGCTTCAGCAAATCGGTGACGGTCGAAAACATCCACGGGAAGATCGCGGTGGATCCATTTTTCGTGAAGACGATCTCGTCGGCGATGAAGACGGCGGAGTGGAGGATTTCCCCCGCGGGAGTTGCGAGGATGACGATGTCGCCGTAGCGCGGATCACCGGCGATGGGAAAGTAATCCGCGGCGAGATCCCGGGTGAAACTCGCGGGGTCCGCAGGCTTCGTCTCGGCGGGATCGCGGAAAAAATTGAGCGATGTCCAGTGGCAGTCGCGGATGACAGGAGCGGCGTCGGGCCGCAGGCTTTGCACGACAGGATAGAAGTAAACTTCCGAGGCCGGCAGCGGCGGCAGGAGCGGAACGATGCTCATGAACGTGCCGCCGGGGATGCGTTCGACGCCATCGAGAATGGCGCGGATGTCCGGAGCCCACGAGCTTTTCGCCCAGTAGTCGGAGGCACCCTTTGAGTTGAAATTTTTCCCCGCGCGCAACCGGACCAGCATCGTCTTTTGCCGCGTGAGCGCCTTGGTGAAGCGCAACTTTTCGTCGTAGTCCGGGAGCTTCGCGAGCAGCGCCGGGAGTCCGCCCAGGACGAGATACTCGCCGTGCTCGCAGCACAGCGTGCGGAAGCGATCGAGCGTCTCCTTCGCGACTCCGCTGTCGTCGAAACGATCGCGCATCGTGTCCTTGTGGATGAAGTAGAAGGCGGACCGGTTTTCGGGAAATTGCGCGAGCTTCCGGTAGATTGTCTGGCGCGCATTTTCCGGCAGCGCGAAGACCATGTCGGGAGTCGGCGTGAGTTCAAAATCGATCCCGCGAGCCTCGCCGATCGGCGCGGCCAGCAGGGCGGTGCGCTGGTCTTCGGGCACGCCGGCGGCTTCGAGGAAATGCGCGACTTCGCCCGGCATGGAATTCTTAAACACCCAGTGCGTGCCGCCGGATTCGATGGAGCGGACGGGAATCAGTTCATCCGGCGCGGCGATGACGAATGGCACCATGTAAAGTTCGCCCCACGGGCCGGACTTCACGGGCGTGCCGAGTTCCGCCGCGATCTGCGCGCGGCGGTCGCTGGTCGGGACGAAGTGCGCGGCGAGCGCGCCGATGGCGATCCCGAGGAGCAGGAGTAAAAAAGGACGCACCAAGCGGCGAATCGCGGCGGGTTTTTCCCGGCGGCTGCGTAGTTTTGGGGGTGGCGGGAGAACCAGGTGTTCGCTGGGCATTATTTTTTCGGGCGCGCTCTATCGCTTCGATTGGCCTCCGGCGCAAATGACTGCGATATGAAATTGCATTCACCGCGTCGCCGCGCGCTTCCGCACGGAGGGTTCGGCGGCGCACCGCCGCTGGCTCTGTGGCATAGGGCGCTATTCTCGGCTGCCTCTCCCGCACCGGCCCCCCGCCGCGTCCCGTCTGAGGCTTCGTGCGTCTCGACTACGGCTTGATTTTTTCCGCCAGGGCCTTGGCGGCTTTTTGATATTCCGCCTTCTGCTTCGCGCTGAGTTCTTTCTCGATGTAGTCGCGGTTCTGCTTCGCCGCCGGATCGCCATCGGCAGCGGCGATGGCAAACCACGCGTAGGCCTTCATCGGATTCTTTGCCACGCCCTGGCCGAGCGCATTCATGAGCCCGAGATTGAATTGCGCGCGCGTCATCCCCTTCATCGCGGCTTTCCCGTACCACTCGATCGCCTTCTCGAAATTTTTCTCCGTCCCGCGACCGGTCGCATACATGTTCGCGAGATTGAACTGCGCATCCACGAGCCCCTGCGTCGCCGCCTGTTCGAGCCACGCGATCGCCTTCGCCTCGTCCTTCTCCACGCCGATGCCGGAGGCGCACATGATGCCCAGGTTAAACTGCGCCTCAGCCACGCCCTGAGCGGCCGCTTTGCCAAACCACTCGGCCGCTTTCTTCGCATCGTGCGCGACGCCGCGGCCCTGGTCGTACGCGAGGCCGAGTGCGATTTGCGCCTCCGCGTCGCCCTCCGCGGCCTTCTTTTCGAGGACTTTCAAATCAGGCGGCTCCTGCTGGGCAAATGAAGTGGCGGCGAGAAGCAGGAAGGCGAGGAGTCGGAATTTCACGATGGCGCGAAGCTAGAGTCGCCGCCGGGCTTCGGCAAGGCGGGACATGCGGAAGCCCGGTGGAACGGACGCCCCGCGCGCGTTTCGGAGGCGACGATCTCGAAGGAATCCAGCGGGGTTCGATCCACTGGAAACGCGCGGCGGAGCGCGCGTTCCTCCATCGCACCCGCCGCTCGCATTCGTCCGCCGTGCTGCATACCGTCGCCGCGTTCATGAAAAATCGCGCATCTCTCCCGCTTGTGGATGTCGAGACCTACGTGCCCGCGGCGATCACCGTCGTGCGGCGCTCCCGCGGATGGCCGGGACTTTTCCTGCAAGAGCGGCGCGGCGGCTCGGGCGCGGTCGATTACTCGCCCGGCATCCGCCAGCACGTCTTCTATTATTTTCTCAAGCCGCTGCGCAGCGATGTCGTCGTGGATGGCGAGGTGCGGAAAGTCGCGTACCGCGCGGGCGAGGGACGCGTGACTCCGGCGGGCCGGCCGGTGGAGTTCCGGTGGACCGGCGAAGTGCAGATCCTCATGCTCGGTTTCGAGCCGTGGTTTTTCGAGCGCATCGCCGCGGAACTCGGCGGCAGCTCCGCGCTGCACGGCGCGGCGAATGTGCGCAAGCTCGCGGCAACGCACCCCGCCTGCGCGCTCATGCGCGAACTCGTGCCGGAACTCGACGCCCCGCCCGGCGCTTCGATCGTCGCCGGGGGGATCGCGCAGGCCATCGCCGTCCTCCTGCTCCGCGAATATCAGCAACTCCCCGCGCGCAAGCCCGCGGATGTCGCGCCGCCCATCGCCGTGCTGCGCGCCGTGGAACTCATGCGCCGCCGCCTCGCCGAGCCGCTGTCGCTCGACGAACTCGCGCACGCCGCCGGCCTCAGCCCGTTTCATTTTGCGCGGCAATTCAAAACCGCGACCGGCCATCCGCCGCACGACTACCTCATCCGACTGCGCGTGGATCGCGCGCAGGAACTCATGCGCCGCGAGCGCGGATGGACGATGGCCGCAGTCGCGCAGGATGCCGGCTTCTCCGATCAAAGTCACATGGCGCGGCATTTCAAACGCGTGCTCGGCGTCACCCCGCGGCAGTTTGCCGATGCGAGAGTGGCCGCGGACTGAGTTTTCCGCCGAGCAAGGGCGTCCTCCACTCGGAGCAAGGGCGTCCAAGGCCGGGCGCGCCCGGTGTGCGAATTTATTGCAATGTGGATCGTCCGTCTCGCATTGCGCAGGCCATACACGTTCGTCGTCGCGGCGCTCGTGCTGCTCATGATGCTCCCCTACGTGCTCCTCCGCACGCCGACGGATATTTTTCCCTCGATCAATATCCCGGTCATCTCAGTCATCTGGCAGTACGCGGGGCTGAATGCGCGCGAGATCGAGCAGCGCATCCTCTACGTCCACGAGCGCTCGCTCTCCGCGACGGTGAACGACATCGAGCACATCGAGTCGAACAGCTACAACGGCGTCGGCATCATCAAGGTCTTCCTGCAGCCCGGCGCGAATGTGGATGGCGGCGTGGCGCAGATCACCGCGGTCGCGCAGACCGTCCTGCGCCTCATGCCGCCGGGGCAGCAGCCGCCGCTCATCATCCGGTACAACGCCGCCACCGTCCCCATTCTCCAATACAGCCTCTCGAGCAAAAAATTGAGCGAGCAGGAAGTCGCGGACCTCGCGTTGAACCAGGTGCGCATCGGCCTCGTGAACATCCCCGGCGCGCAAATCCCGTGGCCGTACGGCGGACGGCTGCGCACCGTCGTGGTGGACCTCGATCTCAGCGCGCTGAAGGCAAAAAATTTGCGCCCGCAGGACATCGTGGACGCGGTGAGCGCGCAGAATTTAATCCTCCCCGCGGGCACCGCAAAAATCGGCGACACGGAATACACCATCGAGACGAACAGCAGCCCGCGCGTGCTCGACGACCTGAACAACATGCCGATCAAAATCGTGAACGGCGCGACGCTCTACCTCCGCGACGTGGCGCAGGTGCGCGACGGTTTCAATCCGCAGACCAACATCGTGCGCATGGACGGCCAGCGCGGCGCGCTCATCACGATCATGAAAAGCGGCTCGGCCTCCACGCTGGATGTCGTGGAGAAAGTGAAGAACCAGATCCCGCAGGTGCGCAAGACGGTGACGCCCGATTTGGACATCAAGGAATTTGCCGACCAGTCGCTCTTCGTCCGCGCGGCGATCAGCGATGTGGCAAAGGAAGGACTCATCGCCGCGGCGCTCACGGCCGTCATGATTCTGCTCTTCATCGGCTCGTGGCGCAGCACGGTGATCATCGCGCTCTCCATCCCGCTGAGCGTGATCGCGTCGCTCGTCGCGCTGAGCGCGCTCGGCGAAACGATCAATCTCATGACGCTCGGCGGCCTCGCGCTCGCGGTGGGTATTCTGGTCGATGACGCGACCGTGGAGATAGAAAATGTCCACCGGCAGATGGCGATGGGGAAGCCGCTCATCACCGCGATCCTCGCTGGCGCGCAGGAGATCGCGCTGCCGGCTTTCGTGAGCACGCTCTGCATCTGCATCGTTTTCGTGCCGATGTTTTTCCTCACCGGCGTCGCGCGTTTTCTCTTCGTGCCGCTCGCGGAGGCGGTGGTCTTCGCGATGCTCGCGAGCTACGTGCTTTCGCGCACGCTCATCCCCACGCTCGTGATGTGGTTCTATCGCAATTCGCCGTACCACAGCCATGAGGCCGAGGACACCGCGGACGAAGCACCGCCGCGCGGCTGGAGCGCGCCGTTCGTCCACATTCAGCGCGCCTTCGAGCGCGGCTTCGCCGCCTTTCGGAATGCCTACCGCGCGCTGCTCGGCGCGGTCATGGAGCGCCGCGGGATTTTCGCGATCGGCTTCCTCGCCTGCTGCCTCGGCACCTTCGCGCTCGTGCCGTTTCTGGGGCAGGATTTTTTCCCGAAGGTCGATGGCGGGCAGTTCCGCCTGCACCTCCGCGCCCGCAGCGGCACGCGACTGGAGGAGACGACGCGGCTCGTCGAGCGCGTCGAGAAGGTGATGCGCGAGGTCGTGCCGAAGCACGAAATCGGCGGTATCCTCGACAACATCGGCATTCCATTTTCCGGCATCGCGCTGAGCTACAGCAACAGCGGCGTCATCGGCACGGCGGACGCGGACATCCTCGTCTCGCTCGCCGCCGGCCATCGCCCGACCGACGAATACGTGCGCCTGCTGCGCGCCCGGTTGAATCGCGAATTTCCGAGCACGACGTTCTATTTTCTCCCCGCCGACATCGTCAGTCAGACGCTGAACCTCGGCCTGCCCGCGCCCTTCGACGTGCAAATCTACGGCCGCGATCAGACGGAAAATCGCGCCATCGCTTCGCGCCTCGCGGAGAAAATCCGGCGCGTGCATGGCGCGGTGGATGTCCGCGTGCAGCAGCCCGCCGATCAGCCAAAACTGACCGTGAATGTCGATCGCGACAAAGCCAGCGAGATCGGCCTGAGCGAGCGCGACGTCGCGAGCGCGGTGCTCCTCGCGCTCAGCGGCAGCGGCCAGGTGCAGCCGACGTACTGGCTGAATCCCAAGCTCGGCATCCAGTACACGATCAACATCCGTGCGCCCGAGCATGTGATGGATTCGCTCGGCGCGCTCGAGACCATCCCGATCAGCGGCGGACGGGCGGGGGAGGGCGACGGGCAGATCCTCACGAATCTCGCGAGCATCGAGCGCAGCCAGGATTCGCCCGTCGTCTCGCACTACGATGTGATGCCGGTCATCGATATTTTCGGCGGCGTGAGCGGGCGCGATCTTGGCGGCGTGGTGCGCGACATCGAGCCGCTGATCGAGGAGGCGAAAAAGGATCTCCCTCGCGGGAGTTTCATCGTCGTGCGAGGGCAGGCGGAGACGATGCGGAGCAGCTACATCGGACTCGGCATCGGGCTCATCGTGGCCATCGCGCTGATCTACCTGCTGCTCGTGGTGAATTTTCAAAGCTGGATCGATCCGCTGATCATCATCAGCGCGCTGCCCGGCGCGCTCGCGGGCGTGGTGTGGTCGCTGTGGATCACGCACACAGCGCTCAGCGTGCCGGCGCTGATGGGCATGATCATGAGCATCGGCGTGGCCACGGCGAACTCCGTGCTCGTCGTCAGCTTTGCCCGGACGAATTTGCATGAGGGCTTGGATGCCGTGAGCGCCGCGCTCGATGCCGGAAGCACGCGCCTGCGTGCCGTGCTCATGACGGCGCTCGCGATGGTGATCGGGATGCTGCCGATGAGCCTGAGCCTCGGCGAAGGCGCCGAGCAAAATGCGCCAGTGGGCCGCGCGGTGATCGGCGGACTGCTGCTCGCGACCCTCGCCACGCTGCTCTTCGTCCCGGTCGTGTTCGCCATTTTCCACCGCAAGACAAAACCTGCGGTCGCATCCCCGGAACTCGATGAAGTCTCCGCGGCGGAACTCGCGCTTCTTTGAATATGAAAGCTGACACCGATTACCTCGACGCTCCCGTCCACTCACGCCACGGTTCCGGCGTGACCGAACCCTCGGAAATTTCCGCCACGCCGCAGCGCCCGCAGCCTGCTGCCGGTGATTCGAAACCCTCCGGACCGCGTCTCGGAGGGCTCGTCTGGATCGCGCTGCTTTTCGCCATCGGGGCTTTCGCGCTGGGATTTTTTCCACGAGCGCGGGAGCGCGCCGTCGTGAGAAATGAGACGCGCGCGCTCGCCGTGCCGACGGTGGATGTGATGTCGCCCGAGCCGGCAAAGGCCGCGGCGCCGCTGTTGTTTTCGGGCGAAGTGAAGGCGCTGAGCGAGGCGGCGATTTATGCGCGGGCGAATGGCTACGTCCGCCGCTGGCTCGTGGACATCGGCGCGCACGTCGAGCAGGGGCAGCTCCTCGCGGAACTCGAGACGCCGGAAATCGAGCGCGATCTCGCGCACGCCCGCGCGGAACGCGCGCAAGCCGAAGCGGCGTTCGCCCTCTCGCAGACCACGGCGAAACGCTGGAAGGAGATGCTCGCCGCCAAGACGATCAGCGCGCAGGAGACGGATGAAAAACTCGCGGACGTGTCGCTCAAAAAAGCCACCGTCGAAGCGGCGAATGCGAACGTGCAGCGGCTCGAAGAGATGGTCGGGTTCAGCAAAATCACCGCGCCCTTTTCCGGCACGGTGACGATGCGCACCCTCGATGTCGGCCAGCTCGTGGCCGCGGGCGCGGGGCGCGAACTTTTCCGAATCGCGCAGGCGGACAGGCTGCGGGTCTTCGTGCGCGTGCCGCAAAATTATGCGCGCTCGGTCGTCGTGGGGCAGGCGGCGGACGTGGCGTTCACCGAACTTCCCGGGCAGACTTTCGAGGGAAAAATTGTGCGCACCGCGGGCAGTCTCGATGCATCGTCGCGGACGCTGCTCACGGAACTCGAGGTGGACAATGCGAAGGGCAAACTGCTTGCGGGCAGCTACGCGCAAGTGCGGTTCCGCGACGTGAAACCCGACGCGGTGCTCACGATTCCGGCGAACGCGCTGCTTTTTCGCATCGAAGGCGCGATGGTCGGCGTGGTCGGCGCGGACCATCGCGTCGCGCTGCGGAAGGTGACGCTCGGGCGCGACTTCGGACAGACCGTGGAAGTGCTCTCGGGAATCAGCGCGGCGGATCACGTGGTCATCAATCCGCCGGATTCACTCGTGGAGGGATCCGAAGTGCGGGCGGTGCAGCTTCCGGCTGCCGTGAAATAGCGAGGAGACGGCGCGCTGGGGAAACGCACGCGGGGTTCGCTTTCCAACTCGATCGCGTTTTCCACGTTTGCGCGAGGGCGCGGACGATTCGTAAATTCCGGACATGGAATCATTTTTCACACCGACCTGCGCGCCGACGGATCGCCGCTTCGACGACGCGATCGCGCCCGGCACGGTCGGCGCGCATCCGGCCATGCCGAAGCGGCGGCGTCGCGCGGCGTGGCTCGTGATGCGTGTGGCGAATGCGTTTTTCCGGATCGCGCGCAACCCGGTGGAAGCGATCGTGAGTGACACGGAATGGCGGAGTTGGGAGGTGGATTGCTTTCGGCTGTTGCACGGGCCGGAGTTCAGCGCGGGCGTCGGCGCGGGCGGGACGCCGCTTGTTGCGGTGCTGCCGGGCGCGGATTTGTCGCGCCTTTTCGGGGCCGGCGCGCTGCGTCCGCACCATCTCGAGGCGGCGGGCGCGGAGTTGCGGCGGGCCCACGAATTGCATTCGCGGCATCACGAGGGAGGCTGGAGCCACGGCGATCCGCACACGGGAAATTTCTTGTTCGACCCGGCGACGGGACTCGCGCGGCTGGTGGATTTTGAAATGCGGCATCACCGCGATCTGCCAGAGGCGCGACGGCACGCGGATGATTTGCTCGTGATGCTGCAGGATGTCTGCGGCCGCTGCGCGCGCGAGGCGTGGCTGCCGCTGGCGCGAGGATTTCTCGAGGGCTACGGGCGAGGGGAGATCATCGCGCTGCTCGCGGATCGGCTGCACGTGCCGCGGGGAATCCCGCGACTGTGGTGGGCAGTGAGGACAAGCTGGATGCCGCGCCGCGAATTGGATCGCCGCATGGCGGAGCTGCGCGCGGGGCTGTTTCGCGACCGAAGCCACGAGCGCGCCGCATTTTCGCAGGCATGATTATTTCTCCGCGCCGTGCACTCCGAGGCAATTGCTCGCGGTGATCCACTCCGCCACGGGAGTGCCGCCGATGAGGTGCTCCTGCAGGATGCGCTCGAAGCGCTCGATGGTGATGCCGCCGTACCAACTGCCCTCGGGATAGACGACGAGCCACGGTCCGCCGGTGCAGATGCGGAAGCATTGCGCCTTTGTCCGCATGGCGCGCACTCCGGTCTCGCGCACGCGGCGCTTGATGCATTCCCAGACGACTTCCGCATCGGCAGGCGCGCAGCAGTCCGGCCCCATGCAAAGAAATGCGTGGCGCTCCGCGATGGCGATCGCGGCTTTTTTCAGTCCTGCCTCGAGTGTGTTTTCCATGCGGGGAAGGATACGCGTTCGCTGGAAAAGGCGGAAGGTTTTCGTAACGATCGGGCATTCTCCGAAGTCTGAAACGTGAACCATGACTCCCATGAAACCGGCGGGGACGTGACGGCGATCGGGCAATTGTGGATGCGCAACGTGGTGCCCGCGGTGAACAATGCGGCTGCGGATCCGTCGCGGCTGCGCACGGTGAAAGTCCGCGATGGCGATCAGGAAGCAAACGTGGAGGTGGATTTTCTCGGCATCAGCAAGGCGAAATCGGGCGGGCTGGAACTCGGGCTGTACGCGAAGGACAAGGTGCCGCTGATCAAAGTGCCGCTGGTGAAAACGGATGCTGCGTCGAGCGCCGCACCGATCGCGCTCGATGGGCACAAGGAGGGCGGGAACGCGGGGGTTCTCGTGATGACGGTCGTCGGCAGCTACAAGGCGGACGTGGTGGTGACCGAGCCGCGCGAGTAGCGCGGGAGGCGGAGCGAGGCGAATCTCGCCGGATGGTGCCTACGGATTTTTGGGATTGCCGGGAGCGCTCGGCTGGAGTGCGGGCGGAGGGCGTTGCAGCGGAGAAGCGGGAGTGCTGCCGGGTTGCACCGCAGGCGATTTTTGCATCACGCGATCGAGGATCGCCTCTTCCTCCGGGAGGAGCGGCCAGCGCTCGCCCAGTTGCAAGTATTCCTCGGCTTTTCCGGTCCGTTTTGCCGCCGCGAGAAACATGCCGTAATAGATCGCGATGGAGGGTTCACGAAGGTGCGCGGCGGGGAGCAGCTCCATGATTTCAGTGGCCGCGCGGGGGCGACCGAGGAGAAAAAGGGACAGCGCGTAAGTGGAGATCACCGACGGATTGACGGGGTTTTCCTTGTAGAGCGTTTCAGCGGCCTGGTGCGGCGATCCTTCCTCGGTGCGCTTGAGCAGCGAGAGGAAAATGTAGTTGTTGCGGGCGGAAACGCTCTTCGGATTTGCCTGGAGCATGAGGCGGGCGACGTGGCGCAGCCGGTCGGTGTCGCCGCGTTTCAGCGAGCGCGTCCACAGCGTCTGCAGGACCCAAGTGGGACTTTGGACACTGAGGGTGGTGATGCTCCAGAGTGCTTCCTCGGCCCGCGAATCCCATCCCCAGGAGATGGCCGCCCGCGCGAGGGTTTCGAGCCGATCGAGGCGGCCCTCCGCGGCAGTCATCGCGGTTTTCCAAACAGTCGCGGCACCGGCGCGATCGTCGGAGCGATCCATCGCCCACGCGAGAGTGGCGAGGCGAACGTAGTCCATGTGAAACCATTTTGAACCCTTCAGGACCTTCTGAAGCTCAGCCCAATTCTGCGACACGGCGTAGGAATCGGCGACCGCAATCGAGACCGGAGGGCGGGAGACGAGATCGGCGCGGATTTTCGGAATCAGCGCGGGAACTTCCTTTGCGTAGCCATTGCGATTCATCCAGATGAGAAGCTCGTAGGCGTAGTCCGGCCGGTCGGGCGCTTCGGCTTCGAGCCGTGCGCGCCAAATCCCAAAGTCGGGATCGTGCAGGGCGCGGAGGGTGGAGAGGCGCAGGAGCTTGTCGGAAAACGGCGCCTTCGGTTCCTCGGCAAGGGCGAGCGCGAGTTCGCGCGCGTGGGCATTTTCACCATGCCGGAGAGCGTCGGAGAGGAGGGCGCGCATGGCGGGGACGCGCTCGGTGGATTTCACGCGAAGCTGATTGAGCAAATCGAGGGCAGTGGTCCGCTCGATGGATGAGCCGAGTTTCAGCCGCATGGTGGCCATGTTGAGCTTGAAGCTGTCGTCCTGAGCATTAAGCTTCGAGGCTTCCGACCAATGGAACTCGGCCTTGATGGCGTCGCGCTTTTGCAACGCGACCATCGCGGAGAGGTGGTGAAACATCGCGGTGTCGTGGTCCGTGTATGGGATGCCGCGGAGGATGCGATCCGCGGTGGCATAGTCGCCCGTGTGAATGGCCGCTCCGGCCCAGCCGAGGGAATTTTCCAGATCGTTGGGCACGATTTGCCCGAGCCTGGCCCGCCATTCCAGAGCCAGCGTGGAGTGCAGGGCCTCGTGTGACTTTGCGATGATCCGGAGTGCCTCCACATTCTCCGAATTGAACGCCAGCGCGTTGCGCGCATCAATGATCGCGTGCTTATAGTCGCCTGCGGCAAAAAAGTTGGCAGATCGCGCAAAGTTACGTTTCTCGCGCCATTCATGGTAATACTTCGTCGCGGGGCGGAATCCCAGCCACACGCTCCCGGCCAGGGCGACGGCCAGCATTGCAAAAAACCAAAACCGACCTGAATGGAACCAGCGGTTCACTCGTGCTTTCGGATGCCAGCCCCGGAACGATTGCTCGGCGAGATGATCCACCATGTTTACCCGGCGACCATGGCATTCCTCGCAGCACGCATCCAACGGCAATCCGCGGACATTCGGTTGAAATTCCTTCCCGCAATCCGAGCACTTTTGCAGAGCGCCAACTTCCTGCCGGGCTTTCGGAACAATTTCCTTCGGCACCAAATGAAATTTGTCCGACAACCGCTCGATGAGACGAGCCCGCCGAGCACGGCAAGAATCACAACATTCGATTTCTCCGGCGGCATCCTGCGTCAGTTGATAACGCGCCCCGCAGTCCACGCAAATGCGCCGCCCTGATCGTAATGCTCGGGCGGCGATGTGGAACGGATCGGACATGGGGAGAGAAGATTTAAGCAGCAAAGCTGCAAGGAAGCAATCTTCCTTGGAAGAAGCCTGCGGCCTCCGAATTTCGCCCGCCCTGCCTGGAACCTAACTCCGATTCAGGCGATTGCGCTGACCCTCCGCCGCACTCTTCCGATGGTGCCCAGGGCAAGCAAACCCAATCCCATTGCCATTCCGAAAGAATTGACTTCCGGCACCGAGGAAAATACCACGTTCACGTCGTCGATCAGATTGCCCGCGGCGTCATTTCCGCCGATGAAAGAGAGACGCGCGTTGTCCGTCGGAGCACCGGCGAGGAACTCGTAATACGTCCAGTCCGTCGGCACCGGAATCGCGCCGGGCAGTGCGGGAGTTCCCCCCGTGAGCGTGTTTCCGCCGGTGATCGGCCCGCCCGGCGTCGCGATGTCCCCGCCGAAGTTAACGTTCATGTAGTTGTTCGCGTTGTCGCCGACCTGATTGGCAAGCCAGAAGCTGATTTTATAAATGTATCCAGCGAAGACCCCGACGTGGCCGTTGCCGCCATCGCCCGTGTTTAAAGCCTGCGAAATGTAGCCGTCGTATTGCGGAAATTTCGGGAACACCGCCGCGAGATCGCCGCCGTGCGGTCCACTGACGGGCGTGGTCGTGTCTCCGTTGGTAGCCGTCGCATAGTATGAATTCTGATTGGTCGCGAGGACGTTCGGGTTGGGGACATTCACCGACGAAGGGCCGACTTGCCAGCCATTGAGGTTGCCGTCTATCAACGTGGTGTCTCCTCCTCCACTCGCCGTTCCGCCTCCGACTAGCCCTGGATTGCGCGGAGTCGCACCGTCCTCAAATCCGCCGTTCGTGACCAGATTTGCCTTGGCCATAGGCGACAGCAGCGCAGTGGAAAGGGAGAAAACGGCGACGGCAATCGTCGTGAGGAGGGGGTGTCGGGGAGCGAAGCGCATAAAGTTAATTTCAAAGTAGCAACCTCCGAGCCCCTCGCGCAAGAATAATTTTACCGAGCTCCGGATCTTTCTGTCGTCGCTGCGTGACAAGGAATGTGTGGACATTCCCTCCCGCTGCGGTCTGCGCAGGAAAAATCACACTTCCCTCTCCGACCAATTTGTCATGTGTCTAGCAGCCTGTCGGACTTGATGGCCGACGAGGGGGGGTGTGGTGCGGCGGGTGGAAAAAGCTGGATCCGAGCGGGAGTCTGGCGCGGATGTCCTCGCGCCCCGACCGTTTGCGGAGGTCTGTTTTGCGCGGCTAAT